>NZ_JBYSZK010000007.1:0-332670 GCF_058787015.1 Roseateles sp. FW305-36
TCTAATCTGCTTTTTGCTTCGTCGTCAAGTATTTTTGAAAATTTCTTTTCGCAATACTCAGCCAACTTGGCTTTCTTTGCAAACCTCCGATCAACTCGCTTTCGCGTTTTGTTCGTCAGCAGCAAAGAGGCGAGATTTTGATCTGCTTTCGCAGTGTCGTCAAGCACTTTTCAAAAATTCTTTTCAGAACCCCTCAAGCACTCGGCGACTCTCTCAAGCTCGCCATCCGATCAAAACCGAAGCCTCAATCCGACCCTCCTCCAATCACCCGCCGCTAGCTGCCGTTCCCGACAAGCGCTGCGTTGTGATCAGCGAAGCCCACGACTGTAGCACAGGTTTTTTGGGGTTCGCAAGGTTTGCGGAGATTTGATGTCTTCAGTGGTGAGCGCTGCTGGCTGCCGCAGTTCCCCGAGCTCATGCTCGGCAATGAGGCAACTGCAAGAAGAGCGCACCCGCGGCGATGTCTGCATTGCGACGCGGCGCTTGATCAACCGCCGCGCCCGACTCAGCCCCAGTCGGCCGCCGCATCTATATATGCGGCTCGCGCGGCGCCAGCTCCTGTTGCTCAGTGAACGGCCGTCGTGCCTCGAGCACCAATCAGCTCCTTCTCGGCAGCCCCTTGCGGATCGTCACTCTCCAAGATGTTCGGCAGAGCAGCGGCCAAGCGCTGCACATCGGCACGCAGGATGCGCTGCTTGACGGCAGGGATCTGTGAGGGATGCATGGAGAAGCTGCGCAGACCCATCGCCAGCAACAGCTCCGTGAAGACCGGATCCCCCGCCATCTCGCCACAGACGCTGACGCCCTTGCCCGCTGCGCGCGCTTGGGCAATGGATTGGCTGATCAACTGCAGCACCGCCGGGTGCCAGGGATCGTAGAGATGGGCGACAGCCTCATCGGCGCGGTCGATGGCCAGGGTGTACTGGATCAGGTCATTGGTGCCGATGGAGACGAAATCGACATGGCGCAGCAGCAGCGGCAGCATCACGGCGGCTGCGGGGATCTCGATCATGACGCCCAGCTCGACGCGCGTGTACGCATGCCCTGCGTCCGTCAGCTGCTGCTGGACCTTCCTGACCATCTCCAGGATGGCCTTGACCTCGCTGAGGTGCGCCACCATGGGAATCAGCAACCTGACCTTGCCGTGGGCGCTGGCTCTATAGATGGCGCGCAGCTGCTGACGGAACATGCTGGGCTCGGCCAGGCTCCAGCGGATGGCGCGCAGGCCCATGGCGGGGTTGAGCACGTGCTCATGACGCAACTCGTTGACGGTCAAGCGGTCCAGCGGCTTGTCAGCACCGACGTCGACGGTGCGGATGGTGACCGGCATCCCCTTCATCGCCTCGACCGCAGCCTTGTAGGCGACGAACTGCTCCTCCTCGCTCGGCAGCTCGCCGTCGCGGTTCATGAAGAGGAACTCGCTGCGGAACAGGCCGACACCCGTCGCGCCGGACGCGACAGCCGCTTCGGCATCAGCCGGCATCTCGATATTGGCGTGCAGTTCAATATGCTCGCCATCCAGCGTGACGGCCGGCGTATGGCGCAGCCGGGCCAAACGCGCACGCTCCAACTCGCTCTGGCGCTGGCGGAAGCGGTATTCCTCCAGCACGATGGGTGACGGGTTGACGATGACGGTGCCCGCGTCGCCATCGATGATGACCCAATCGTCCTGCATGATGAGGCGCGAGGCTTCCCGGGTGCCGACCACCGCCGGGATGTCCATGCTGCGCGCAACGATGGCGGTGTGCGAGGTCTTGCCGCCAATATCGGTGATGAAGCCGCGGAAGACGCTGCGCTTGAACTGGATCATGTCGGCCGGCGCGATGTCGGCGGCCACCAACAGCAGCGGGTCCTCGCCGGCGAAGTCGCGCGGCGTGACCGGCGTCGGCGCGTCCCCCTGCTCCTCGGCCAGCGCGCGCAGCACGCGTTCGACGACTTGCTCCAGGTCCGCCTTGCGCTCGCGCAGATAGTCGTCCTCCATCTCGTCGAACTGGCGGGCCAGCACTTCGAGCTGGGCAGACAGGGCCCATTCGGCGTTGTAGTGCCGGTCCACGATCCATTGGCTGGCGCTGCCGGTCAGGGCCTCGTCGTGCAGCAGCATCAGGTGCACATCGAGCAGCGCGGCCAGTTCATGCGGTGCGTCCTCGGGCAACTCGTCCCTCAGCGTCTCCAGCTCCAGCACGACCGCGTCGCGTGCGCGCAGCAAGCGTGCAATCTCGGCCTCAACCTCACCGGGCGCCACAAAGTAGTGGGCCACGTCGACGCGACTGGAGGCGACCAGCACGGCCCGCCCGATGGCGACGCCGCGCGAGACCGCAATGCCGAACACCTGGAAACTCATCAGCACCCTCCGCAGATCAATCCCCAATGTAGCCTGAGCCGAGAGCCGTCCGCGTCATGGTTTTTTCATAGGGGCTTCACCGGCCCGTCAAACCGCCGGCCCAGCATGGCGGTCCATGAACAGCAGTCTGATCATCTCGCATGCGCTGTCGCATGCCCCCACCCTGAAGCGCCCGGAGCGCTCGGCGTCGTCCACCCGTCTCAGCGTGAGCTGGGCGCGCAGCGAAGCAGAGGTGCGCGAAGCCCAGGCGTTGCGCTACCAGGTCTTCGCCGTCGAGATGGGCGCCCGCCTGCCTACGCCCAAGGGCGCTCCGGTCGGCCTGGACGTCGACCTCTTCGACGCCTATTGCGAACACCTGCTGGTGCGCACCGAAGGTGAGGACGGCGAACCCGGCCCCGTCATCGGCACCTACCGCGTGCTGACCCCTGCCGCTGCCAAGCGCGCCGGCGGCCTCTACAGCGACACCGAGTTCGATCTGACCCGCCTGCGCAGCCTGCGCTCCCGCGTGGCTGAGATCGGCCGCTCCTGCGTGCATGCCGACCACCGCAGCGGCGGCGCCATCATTGCGCTATGGGGTGCGCTGGCCGAATTCATGGCCCGCAATGGCCTGGACACCGTCATCGGCTGCGCCAGCGTCAGCATGCGCGACGGCGGCCACTTCGCGGCCAGCCTGTGGAAGCAGATTGCAGCGCAGCACCTCGCGCCGATCGACTGCCAGGTGCGCCCGCGCCTGCCGCTGCCCATCGCCCATCTGCGCCAGGATCTCGTCGTCGAGGCGCCCGCACTGATCCGCGGCTATCTGCGCTGCGGCGCCAAGCTGATGGGCGAGCCCGCCTGGGACCCCGACTTCAACACAGCCGACCTGCCACTGCTGCTGCGCACGGCCGATCTGCCGTCGCGCTTTCGCCGCCTGGCCGGCGCCTGATTACTGACCTTCGCCGAACTTGTCGTTGACGAGGGCGGTGATCTGGTCCTGGGCGGCCTGTTCGTCCTCGCCGTCGGTCTCCAGTTCGACAGTCGCGCCGATACCAGCGGCCAGCATCATGACGCCCATGATGCTCTTGGCGTTCACACGCCGCCCGTTGCGGCTCATATAGACCTCGCACTTGAAGCTGCCGGCCAGCTTGGTCAGCTTGGCCGAGGCGCGTGCGTGAAGACCCAGCTTGTTGCTGATGGTGAGGGTGGACTTGATCATTCGTCGGGGGGCAAGGGAGGCGTGGCGACGATGCCGGTGATGGCGCCCTGCATGGCGCGCCGTGCCAGTTCCGCCAGCGGCTTCTGGCCGGCGTAGCAGAGCGTGCGCCACAACATGGGCACGCTGACACCGCTGAGCACCAGCACCTGCTCCCCCGCCAGGCGCTGGGCGCCGTTGCTGGGCGTGGCGCCAAAGACGTCGGTCAGCACCAGCCACTCGGGCTGGTCGGCCTTGTCCATCAGCGCGCGGGCGGCAGTCTCGACGTCATCGGCACACATGCCGGTGTCGACGTCCAGCACCGTCAGCGTCGGCGCGCAGTCGGGGAAGGTGTGCTCGGCCACTTGACGCAGGGCGGAGGCCAGCGGCGCGTGGGCGATCACAAGCAGGTTGGGCATGTCGGCATGTTAGCGGGCGGCCTCGAGGGCCAGCCCGGCGCGGAAGTTCTCCCAGGCGGCCTTGTCGTCTTGCGCGGCCGTCATGACGGCCTGATAGACCCGCCCTCCGTGGGCAAACACGGCGACATGGGTGACGCCCGCCGCGGCGGCCAAGCGGTACTCGGCAGCTTCGGGCAGCGGCGTCATGCCCGGCACCTGCAGGGCCTGGCCCGGCGGCAGCGGCTGGCTCAGCTTGGTCGCCAGCGCCTGCGGCATGGCTTTCAGGGCCGGGCTCAATTGGGTAGGGTCGGGCAGGTCGGCCCAGGACAGCGCGAAGCGCTTGCCCGCCGCCTCGCATTGGGCCAGGCCCATGCCCTGGCGCTGGTCGACCTCGGGCTTGCAGGGGAAAAGCGCCACGGCGCCCGAGCCGGTCGGGCGGGCCTCGCGCCAGTTCAGCGTCGGCTGGCAGGCCGCCAGCAGCGTCAGCATTAGGGCAAATCCGGCGGTCGGTCGGCAGGGCATGGGCGAATTATCGACAGTGGCCCCGCGACAATTCCGCGATGCAGAAAAGCCCCTCTTCCCCGGCCCCACAGGCGCTTACCGGCGTTCGGGTGCTGGACCTCTCCCGCGTCCTGGCCGGCCCCTGGTGCACCCAGACCCTGGCCGACCTCGGCGCCGATGTCATCAAGATCGAACGTCCCGGCAGCGGCGACGACACCCGCGCCTGGGGCCCGCCCTATCTGAAGGACGCCGACGGCCAGGACACGACCGAAGCCGCCTACTTCCTCGGCGCCAACCGCAACAAGCGCTCCCTGGCCGTCGATCTCGCCACGCCAGAGGGCCAGGCCATCGTGCGCAAGCTGGCCGGCCAGGTGGACGTGCTGGTCGAGAACTTCAAGGTCGGCGACCTGGCCCGCTACGGCCTGGACGCCCAGAGCCTGCTGGCCGAGCATCCCGGCCTGGTCATCTGCTCCATCACCGGCTTCGGCCAGACCGGCCCCTATGCCGAGCGCGCCGGCTACGACTACGCCGTGCAGGGCATGGGTGGGTTGATGAGCGTGACCGGCGAGCGCGACGACCTGCCCGGCGGCGGCCCGCAGAAGGTCGGCGTGGCGGTCTCGGACCTTTTCACCGGCATGTATGCCACCGTCGCCATCCTGGCCGCCCTGCGCCACCGCGACGCCACCGGCCAGGGCCAGCTCATCGACATGGCCCTGCTGGACACCCAGCTCGCCATGCTGGCCAACCTGGGCAGCAACTACCTCTGCAGCGGCAAGGCACCGGGTCGCATGGGCAACGCCCACCAGAACATCGTGCCCTACCAGGTCTTCGAGGCCAGCGACGGCTATCTGATCCTGGCCGTCGGCAACGACCGCCAGTTCGCCAAGTTCTGCGACATCGCCGGCCGGCCGGACTGGGCCGCCGACCCGCGCTTCGCGACCAACTCGGAACGGGTGCGCAATCGCGCCCTCCTGGTGCCCCAGCTGGAGGAAGCCATCCGCCAGCGCCCGCGCAACGACTGGCTGGCGGCCCTGGAAGCCGCCAAGGTGCCCTGCGGCTCGATCAACTCTATTGGGGAGGCGCTGGCCGACCCGCAGGCGCAAGCTCGCGGCGCCGTGGTGCCCATGCCCCATCCCCTGACACCCGACCTGCGCCTCATCGCCAGCCCCATGAAGCTGTCGGCCACGCCGGTGGCCTATCGCCACGCACCGCCGCTGTTGGGGCAACACAGCGATGAGTTGCTGCGAGAAGCCGGCTGTAGTGAGGAGGAAATCACGAACTGGCGTGCGGCCGGCGTGATCTCGTGAGGGCTAACCCACCCCCGAACCAAGGGTTTCCCCCGGGTCGCGGGATGGAGGCCGGAGCGCCCTATGCCCAGCATGCGACCACGCACCGAGACGGGCCAACAACCTAGAACCATCCGCCTCGGATCCGCAGCCACGGGGTCATGTCCACACCGCCTTCATCAGCGCCAGTCAATGCCGCAAACGATGTCACGCCTGAGCCGACGCCGGTGCAGTGGGCCGACATCGTCCAGCAATTGGGCGCCGAGATTGCCGGGCCGCTGAGCGCAGCGCTGGAGCAGATCCAGAACCTCGCCACCACCGGCCAGATCGACCGCCGCGGCCTGCGCCTGCTGCGCCGCAGCGTGGAAGACGCCCGCACGGCCGGCATGCTGGGCCAGCAGTTGTCCCGCCTGGCCTCCGGCCGCCTGCGCCTGAACCGCGAGCGCCAGCACCTCACGCAGATGCTGCGCAGCGTGCTGGCTCAGCGCAGCCGCGAGACCCAGGCCCGCGGCGTGCAGGTGCGCCAGTCGCTGAAGCCGGTCGAGATCTGGGCCGATGGCGCCCTGCTCTTCGGCCTGCTGAACGCGCTGATGGACTGGGCGCTGGCCAACACGCATTCCTCGGTCGACCTGCGCCTGGACCTGACGCCCTGGCCGGTCAAGGCCCGGCTGAGCTGCCGCTTCGCCCACCGTTCGCTGGAGCTGTTGGCCGACGACGCCGACGCACATGCGCCGACACCGGGGCTGGACTCCCTCGCCTGGCGCCTGCTGGAGCAGACCGCCATCACCCTGGGCGTGCTGCCGCTGCGCGAGCAGGAGGCCGGCATCACCTTGCTGACGCTGGAATTCACTCAGTTGGCGCCCGACGAGGCGCCGCCGCCGGACAGCACCCACGCCAAGCTGGAAGCCGAAGCCGAACGCATGGCGGGCAACTCCCGACCGCTGGCGGGCTGCCAGTTGCTGATCGTGTCGGCTCATCGCGACATGCGCGCCGAGGCCCAGGCCGCCGTACGGCATATGGGCATGCTGGTCGACGTGGTCGGCAGCGTGGCGGAGGCCGAGCAGTTCTGCCGCGAAGGCCTGCCCCATGCCATGCTGTTCGACGCCGCCCAGATGAGCGAGCCCCTGCTGCAGCTCATCGCCGGCGTCATGCGCGACGCGCCGGACTTCGCCTTCGTCGAGATGTTCGACGGCGAGCACCGCACCCAGCTGTCCACCGCCACCGGCGACGGCGTGGCCCGCATCTCGCGCCGCCACCTGCCGGACGCCCTGCCCTCGCTGCTGATGTTCGAGTTGGCAAAGAGGATTTGACGGGTTCTCTAGAATCCTGCTCATGCTGTCCCGCCGAGCTCTCGCTACCGCCCTGATTTGCGCCGCCGCGCTGACGGGCTGCGCCCGCGACCAGGCGCCGGCCGTCGACTACGTGCTGCTGAATGGCCAGAAGGCCAGTTCGCGCGACTGGAATGGCAAGGTAATGCTGGTGAACTTCTGGGCCACCAGCTGCGCCACCTGCGTGAAGGAAATGCCACAGATCGTCGCTACCCACGACAAGTTCAAGGCCCGTGGCCTGGACACGGTGGCCGTGGCCATGAGCTACGACCCGCCGGCCTTCGTCGCCAAATACGCCGAGACGCGCAAGCTGCCCTTCGGCGTGGCCATCGACAACACCGGCACGGTCGCCCAGGCCTTTGGCTCGGTGCAGATGACGCCGACAACCTTCCTCATCAACAAGCACGGCGAGATCGTCAAGCGCTTTGTCGGCGAACCCGACTTCGCCGCCCTGCACGGCCTCATCGAGCAGTTGCTGGCCGAAACCTGAGGCTGCAGAGCGCCCGTTATGGGTGCTCGACGATGTGTCATGCCCGCCGCGGCGAGGCTTGGCTGACACTGGGTCTATGCACAAGACGCTCGGCCCCCTCGCTCTTTCGCTGCTGCTTGCGGCCTGCGCCCATCAGCCGCCCCCGCCGGCCGAACCGCCGCGCCTCGAGCCCACAGCCGCTCAGTTGGCGAACGCGAGCAAGGCAGGACTGAGCCCCGCCGAGCTGGCCGACCTGCTCAACAAGCCGCTCTACAAGATGCAGCCCGCCGAGGTCGATCGCTTCCTGGCCTTCGAACAGCTCGACCAGCCGAATCTGCGCCGGCGCATCACGGCCCTGGCGCGCAAGAACATCGGCCAGCCCTACGAGCTCTTCCTGCTTGGCGAGTTCCCCTACGAGCACTACGACGCCCAGCCGCTGTTCGACCTCAGCAAGAGCGACTGCGTCGTCTTCGCCGAGCACACCTATGCAATGGCGCTGAGCGCGTCCTGGGAGGAGTTCTTCTGGGTGCTGCAGCGCATCCGCTACCGCGACGGGGTCATCGGCGTGGCCACGCGCAACCACTACACCGAGGCCGACTGGAATCTCGCCAACCGCTGGCTGGTGACCGACGTCAGCGCCACGCTGGGCGCACCCACCCAGGCCTACCGCCAGCGCATCGACCGCCAGGCCTTCCTGAAGAAGCAATTCAAGGTCCGGCGCGATGTCCCGGTCCAGAACTTCGACGATGTCTACATCGCCAAGCAGGATGTCGCGGCCATCGAGGCGCAGTTGCAGGACGGCGATTTCGTCAACGTGATCTCCAGCCGCGGCGGCGAGTCCTGGGCCTCGCATGTCGGCCTCATCGTCACCGGCGCGGATGGTTCCCGCCATCTGCTGCACTCGGCCGAACCGCAGGTGCGCGAGGAGACGCTGCAGGGCTTCATCGCCCGCATGGCCGAACGCGATGCGCGCCAGGCCGGGCAGAACAAGCCGCAGCTGGCGGGCTTCAAGTTCCTGCGCTTGAACGATTCGCCCGAGCCGCCGCCGATGGCGCCGCAGCCGCGGCCGCAGCGCCCGTCCTGATCAGACTGCGGTCGGATTCAGCACGCCATGGGCCTGCTGGTCCGCGTGATAGCTGCTGCGCACCATGGCGCCGACGGCGGCGTGGGTGAAGCCCATCTTGTAGGCCTCGGCCTCGAACATCTTGAAGGTGTCGGGGTGCACATAGCGGCGCACCGGCAGATGGTGGCCGGACGGCGCGAGGTACTGGCCGATGGTCAGCATGTCGATGTTGTGCGCGCGCATGTCGCGCATGACCTGCAGGATTTCCTCGTCGGTCTCGCCCAGGCCGACCATGATGCCGCTCTTGGTCGGCACGCCGGGCACCTCTTCCTTGAAGCGCTTCAGCAGGTTGAGGCTGAACTCGTAGTCGGAGCCCGGGCGCGCTTCCTTGTACAGGCGCGGCGCGGTCTCGAGGTTGTGGTTCATCACGTCCGGCGGCGCGGCCTTCAGGATGTCGAGCGCGCGGTCGGCGCGGCCGCGGAAGTCGGGCACCAGCACCTCGATCTGCGTCGACGGGCTGAGCTCGCGGACCTTGGTGATGCACTCGGCAAAGTGACCGGCGCCACCGTCCTTCAGGTCGTCGCGATCGACGCTGGTGATGACGACGTATTTGAGCTTCAGCGCGGCGATCGTCTTGGCCAGGTTCAGCGGCTCGTCGGCGTCCAGCGGATCGGGCCGGCCGTGGCCGACGTCGCAGAAGGGGCAGCGGCGGGTGCACTTGTCGCCCATGATCATGAAGGTGGCCGTGCCCTTGCCAAAGCATTCGCCGATGTTGGGGCAGCTGGCTTCCTCACAGACGGTGTGCAGCTTGTGCTCGCGCAGGATCTGCTTGATCTCGTAGAAGCGGGTGGTCGGCGAACCGGCCTTGACGCGGATCCAGTCGGGCTTCTTCAGCACCTCGGCCGGCACGATCTTGATGGGAATGCGCGAGGTCTTGGCCTCGGCTTTTTGCTTGATCGTCGGGTCGTAGGTCGTCGTGTCGGACATGGTCGGGCCGTCAAGGCTGCAATTGGGCCGAGAGTCGCTCGGCGAGCCGGCCGGCCGCGGTCGGCCAGTCGGTGAAAACCCCGAGTTTATCGAGAGACGTGGTTTCCAGCCCTTCGTATCCGCACGGGTTGATGCGCTGGAAGGGTTCCAGGTCCATCGCGACGTTCAGCGCGAGGCCGTGATAGGTGCAGTGCCGGCTGACCTTGATGCCGAGGGCGGCGACCTTGGCCAAGCCCTTGAAGGCGTTGGTCGGATCGGCCGGGCCGGCCAGGGCGGCATGGCTGCCGGGATCGGCTGGCCGCACATAGATGCCCGGCGCGCCGCCGACGCGCAGGCCGGTCACCCCATAGCTGTCCAGGGTCTGGATCAGGGCCGTCTCCAGGCGGAAGACGTATTCCTTGACGAAGATGCCCAGGCGCCGCAGGTCCACCAGCGGGTAGGCCGTGATCTGGCCGGGGCCGTGGTAGGTCACCTGGCCACCGCGCTCGGTGGCGACGACGGGGATGTCGCCCGGCAGCAGCAGGTGCTCGGGCTTGCCGGCCAGGCCTTGCGTGAAAGTGGGCGGGTGCTCACACAGCCAGAGCTCGTCAGGCGTGTTGACATCGCGTGCCGCCGTGAAGGCCCGCATGGCCTCCAGCGTGGGCAGGTATTCCACCCGCCCCAGAGTCTTGACGATCATGCGGGCATCATAGGCAGGCGCTGTAAGCCTTCGCTGACCCAAGCCGACTCGACCCGATGAAGACTCCACTCATTGCTGCCCTGCTGCTTTCTGCCTCGCTGGCGCAGGCCACCTCCCTGTCCGACGCGCTGACGGCCTACGACGAGGGCGACCTGAAGGCCGCAGCCAAGGGCTTCGCCGAATCCGCCAAACGCGGCGAGGCCCTGGGCCAGTTCAACCTGGCCATGATGAATCTGCGCCGCGAGCTGCCCGCCGCCAGCGACGCCAGGGCCTGGCAGTTGCTGCAGCGCGCGGCGGCGCAGCAATCGGCGCTGGCCGAGAACGCGCTGGGCGAAATGATCGAGCAGGGCCGCCACGGCAAGCTCGATCCCAGGGCGGCCTGCGGCTGGTTCGAGCGTGCCGCGGAGCACGGCAGCGGCGATGGCGCCCTGGCCACCGCGACCTGCTACTTCCTCGGCCGCGGCCGTGCCCAGGATCTGGCCCAGGCGCATCGCTGGTATCTGGAGGCCGCCAAGGCGGGCGACGTCGGCGCCCAGTACATCGTCGCCTCGATGTTCGAGACGGGGTCGGGCGTTGAGGCCGACGCGCGCCTGGCGCGCTACTGGTACGACGTGGCGGCCAAGAACGGCGATGACGCCGCCAAAGCCAAGCTCAAGGCGATGCAGGACGCTGAAGCGTCAAGCTGATCAGAGCACGACCTTGACCATCGGATGCGTGGTCAGCGTTCGGTAGATCTCGTCGAGCTGCTCGCGGCTGGTGGCCGTGATGGTGATGGTCAGGCCCAGATAGTTGCCGCCCTTGCTCGGGCGCTGCTCGATTGTCGAAGCGTCGAAGCCCGGATCGAATTGACGCGCCACGTGGGCAACGGCCTCGACGAAGCCCTCCACATGCGCGCCCATCACCTTGATGGGGAACTGCGAGGGGTATTCGATCAGCGACTGTTCGGGCGGGATGTCGGGTGGCAGGTTCATCGTGGCGACCTCACTTGATCCACAGGCGCAGGGAATCCCAGGCGCGGCCGAGCAGACCAGCGCCGGGCACGGCTTCCTGCACGATCAGCGGCACTTCGGCCACGGGCGCGCCGGCCGCGGTCGTCACGCGCAGGGTGCCAACGCGCTGGCCCTTGTTCAGCGGCGCCACCAGCGGCTCGGTGCGCTCGACCTGGGTCTGCAGCTTGGTGGCATCGCCGTGCGGCACGGCGACATAGATGGCATCGGCAGCACCCAGCCTGGCTTCCTTGGCCTCGCCCTTCCAGACTGCCACGGTGGCAATCGCCTTGCCGGCGTCGAAGATCTTGACCGCGTCATAGGCCGTGTAGCCCCAGTTCAGCAGCTTCTGGCTTTCGCTGGCACGGGCTTCCTTGGAGGCCGTGCCCATGACGACGGCCAGCAGGCGGCGCTTGCCGTTGGGGAAGTCGCGGTTGGCGCTGGCCACCAGGCAGTAGCCGGCCGTCTCGGTGAAGCCGGTCTTCATGCCGTCCACCGTCGGGTCGCGGCGCAGCAGCAGGTTGCGGTTGTCCTGGCGGATCTTGTTGAATGTGTAGTCGCGCTGCGCGTAGTAGCCGTAGTACTCGGGGAAGTCCGCGATGATGTGAGCCGCCACGGTCGCGATGTCACGGGCGCTGCTCTTGTGGCCGGGCTCGGTCATGCCGGTCACGTTCCTGAACTCGGTGTTCTTCAGGCCCCAGGCCTGGGCCTGGCGGTTCATCAGCTGCACGAAGTTCTCGACCGAGCCGGCCGCACCTTCGGCCAGCGCCACGGCGGCGTCGTTGCCGCTCTGGATGATCAAACCGTGCAGCAGCTCGTCGACCTTGGGCGTCATCGTCGTGTCGATGAACATCAGCGAGGGGTCGCCCTTGCGCTCGTCCCAGGCGCGCTTGGACACCGGCAGGGTCTGCTCCAGCGTCAGCTTCTTGTCACGCAGCGCGTTGAAGACAACGTAGGCCGTCATCAGCTTGGTCAGCGAGGCCGGGTCCTGGGCCGTGTCGGCATCGCGCTCGGCCAGGGTCTTGTGCGTGGTCAGGTCGATCAGCACATAGTTGCGCGCCGCGAGTTCGGGCGGCTGGGGCGCCTGGGCCTGGGCAGTCAGCGAGAGCGCGGCAAGGAGGGACGCAAGCAGTCTTTTCATCGGAACGGGTTCAGGCGCAGCCCTCAGACCTTTGTGGGGTCGAAGGCACGCACCACCAGCGACTTGAGCAGCGGCAGCTGCCCATGGAAGAAATGGCCGACGCCGGGCACGACGATGACCGGCAGGCTCTGCGGACGTGCCCAGTCGAGCACGGCCGAAAGGGGCACCACGTCGTCGACCTCGCCATGGATGACCACGGTGTCGGCCGGCACGGGGGCGGTGTCGAAACGGCTGGTGGCAGGGCCGACGAGGACAAGGCGCCGGGCCGGCTCCGTCAGGCGCTGGGCGGCCCGCGAGGCCACATAGCCGCCAAAGGAAAAACCCGACAGGACCAGGGCCTCACCGGGCGTGCGCACGGCATCCAGCACGGCCAGCGCGTCATCGACTTCGCCGCGGCCTTCGTCCCAGCCGCCCTCGGACTTGCCGATGCCGCGGAAGTTGAAGCGCACGGCGCGCCAGCCGAGGTGGACGAAGGCGCGCGCCAGGGTCTGAACGACCTTGTTGTCCATGGTCCCGCCCTGGGTCGGGTTGGGATGGCAGATCAAGGCGGTACCGACGGGTGCAGCCCCCTCGGGTGGCAGGTCGATGGCCACTTCGATCTGGCCGGCCGGACCGGCGACCAGGCGTTTTTCGGTCTGGGAATTCATCGGCCGACGGAATCCGGCAGCAACAGGCGTTCGACGACCTGGCCATCGCGCAGATGGCTCTCGACGATCTCGTCGATGTCGCTCTTGTCGACCCAGGAATACCAGACGGCTTCCGGGTAGACGACGGCGACCGGCCCGCCGGCGCAGCGGTCCAGACAACCTGCCTTGTTGATCCGCACGCCACCCTTGCCGGCCAGGCCGAGCTGCTTGACGCGGGACTTGCAGTGGTCGAAGGCGCCTTGTGCGTCATGGTCGGCACAACTGGCCTCGCCATTGGTGCGCTGGTTCAGGCAGAAGAAGACGTGGCGCTCGTAGTAACTCATCGCCGGAGATTGTCTCACTGGGGTTTCTGCACCAGCCGCGCCGTCAGCCAGAGGAGTGCAACGAAAGGCCACGTCCAGGCGACCCAGCGCGTCAGCCCGTAGAGGTTGACGAAGCGTCCCTGCTCCCAGGCCTGCATGTTCAAGGCCAGATAGGGATCGCTGGGGGCCAGGCTGATGAGGCCGATCAGCGCGCACAAGGCGAACAAGCCCAGGGCCGCCGCGACACGCGACGGCAGCAGGCAGGCCAGCAGGCCGAGCACGACGCCCAGGCCCACACCGGGCCGCGTGGCCTCGCTGAGCCAGGCCCAGGCATGGTCGGGCCCGAAGGCCATCGCCGTCGACGTCGCCGTACCCAGCAGGCCCAGCAGCACGGCACCACCGGCCAGGGCCAGGCGACGCAGCCCCGGCCGCGCGACCGTGATCATCAGCAGCACCGGCGCCAGCAGGCCCAGCGCAATCGCCAGCGCCTCCAGGCCCGGGGGCAGCTCCTGCTCGATGGTGACGGCATCGCCCCAGTTCAGCGCCCAGGGCGTGCCAGCGAGGGCGTCCAGCAGCATCTCCCGCCACCAGGGCAGCCACTGGCCGATGCCGAAAGGCAGCGGCGTCGGGTAGAGCAGGGCCAGCGGCCACAGCGCCAGCAGGGCCAGGGCCGGTGCGCTGCTGGCGCCGAACCAGTGGTCGCGCACATCCTCCCAGCGCTCCAGGCCCCCGAGGCCACTGAGCACCAGGCCCAGGGCGGCGCCCAGGGTGCTGCCCGCCGAGTTCAACGCCAGGTCCGACAGCGACGGCACGCGGCCCGGCACGAAGAACTGCAGCGACTCCATGGTGAAGGACAGCAGCGGCCCCGGCAGCAGCCCCAGCAGCAGGCCGCCGCGCAGGCCCCAGCCGGAGCGCATGGCCGCGGCGAAGCCGAGCAGGCCCAGCGGGATGTAGCCGATCAGATTCGCCTCGACGTCGAAGGCCCAGAAGCGCCCCGGCCAGGGCAGGCTGAACAGCCAGGGCAGGCCCATGCCCGGCGGCCAGCGCCAGGGCCAGAAGGGGTAGAGGCTGGCGTAGATGACCAGGCCGATATGGGCCAGCAGCAGCCAGGTCGCGGAACTTTGGCGGCGGCGCACGACTGAGCTCGTCAGAACGGCTTGACCGTCACCAGCACGACGATGGCGGCGAAGAGCAGTACAGAGGTCTCGTTGTAGACGCGAAACCAGCGGTGGCTGCGCTTGTTGGACAGCGCCTCGAAGCTGCGCAGCAGGCGGCGGTTCATGTGGTGGTAGCCGATGACGCCGACGACCAGCAGCAGCTTGGCGTGCAGCCAGTGGCTGCCGGCAAAGCGGCTGGCGCCGAAACCCAGCCAGACCCAGACGCCCAGCAACAGGGCCACGCCCATCAGGATGCTGCTGAAGCGGTGCAGCTTGTGCGCCATCAGCAGCAGGCGCTCGCGCTCGGCGTGGCTGTCGGCCGGCACCATGGCCAGGTTGACGAAGATGCGCGGCAGATAGAACAGGCCGGCAAACCAGGCGGCGACGAAGACGATATGGAAGGCTTTGACCCAGAGCATGCAAGCATTATGGGCAGCCAGCCTGAGAGGAGGCAGTCAAGCCCGCTGCGTTCAGCATGCGGGCTTGCAGATGGACGAAAACCGCGCCGCAAGGTGCGCTGCGCGACAGCGCAGGCTGGGTCGCGAAGCGGCACAGCGCTTTCGTACAGATGAAAAAAAGCCCCGGTTCAAGACCGGGGCCGAGAAAGCCTTATCGCTGTCATCACGCTAAGGCTCCTGCTCAGGGAGGAAAAGCAGGGAACGACCACCTTGCGGCTATCATTCGCGAACCAGTTTAGCGCGCTTGAGCGGTGACGTCAGCAATAAATGACGTCGGGATGTGTCAACCATCACGCGCCGGGCCGCACCCCCCGCAGCCTGAGGATTCGACGTGTCCCGCTCCGCTTTTACCCCCCCCGCCTTCCCCGCGGCGCGCCCGCGCCGCCTGCGTCGCGACGCCTTCACCCGCGCCCTGGTGCGCGAGCATTCGCTGAGCGCCAACGACCTCATCCTGCCGGTCTTCATCCACGAAGGCGAGAACCGCCTGGACGCCGTCGCCTCCATGCCCGGCGTGTCGCGCCAGAGCCTCGATCACCTGCTGCGCACGGCCGAGCAGTGCGTCGAACTCGGCGTGCCGGTCATCGCCCTGTTCCCGGTCATCGCCGCCGAGTTGAAAACGCCCGACGGCGCCGAGGCGCTGAACCCCGACGGCCTGGTGCCGCGCGCCGTGCAGGCGCTGAAGAAGCATTTCCCGCAGCTCGGCGTGCTGACCGACGTGGCCCTGGACCCCTTCACCAGCCACGGCCAGGACGGCGTCATCGACGAGACCGGTTACATCATCAACGACACGACGGTCGAGATCCTCGCGAAACAGGCCGTCGTGCAGGCCGACGCCGGCGTCGACATCGTGGCGCCCAGCGACATGATGGACGGCCGCATCGGCGCCATCCGTCAGGCTCTTGAAACCGAGAGCCATATTCACACGCGCATCATGGCCTACAGCGCCAAATACGCGAGCAGCTTCTACGGCCCCTTCCGCGACGCGGTGGGCTCGGCTGCCAACCTTGGCAAGGCAGACAAGAAGACCTACCAGATGGACCCCGGCAACAGCGACGAAGCCCTGCGCGAAGTGGCCCTGGACCTGGCCGAGGGCGCCGACATGGTCATGGTCAAGCCCGGCATGCCTTATCTGGACATCGTGCGCCGCGTCAAGGACGAGTTCCGCGTGCCGACCTTCGCCTACCAGGTCAGCGGCGAATACGCCATGGTCAAGGCCGCCGCGGCCAATGGCTGGCTGGATCACGACGCCGTCATGATGGAGTCGCTGCTGGCCTTCAAGCGCGCCGGCGCGGACGGCGTGCTGACGTATTTCGCGCTGGATGCCGCGCGGCTGCTGAAGAAGGGTTGAACCGGTGCGGGTCTTCCACATCGAGACCGACAGCTTTCGCGAACTCCCGGCGCTGCCCGAGACGCTGCCGGAGCGCGGCTTTCTGTGGCTGGGCTATGGCCGCCGCGAGTTCGAAGTGGGCGAGGCGGCGGCGCAGCAGGCCCTGGTGCGCTGGGGCTGCGGCAATATCGTCGACCTGCATGTCTCCGACCTGATCAACAACCAGCTGCCCTCGCACTTCGACTACACGTCCTGGTACGACATGCTGGTGTTCCGCCGCCTTGCCGCGGCGCCGGGCAGCCAGGATCTCTTCGTCGACGACGAGCACGGCACGCTGGCCTCGGCGCAGCGAGCCCTGCGCGCCATCGACACCAGTCCGGTCGGCTTCGCCGTCTTCGACCGCGTGCTGGTCACCGTGCACCCGACCGACTGCCAGGTGCGCGAGTTTTTCGCCCAGAAGCTGGACCGGCTGATCGAAGGCCGCGACAAGGCCCCGGCCCGCGGCAGCGCCCGCCTGCCGGCCAGCCCGGCCGACCTGATGCTGCGCATGGTCAACCACATGGTGGACAGCTATCTGGAGCTGCGCCGCCTGCTGACCCGCCAGCTCGGCACCCTGCAGCGCGTGCTGCTGGACCAGAGCAGCGAGTTCGACGACTGGCCGCTGCTGCTGGAAAGCCGCGACGCCCTGCACCGCCTGGAAGACACCTGCGAAGACCAGCGCGCCGCCATCCAGGAATGGATAGACGCGCTGGACGAATGGCCGGCCGACGGCGACCCGCAGGTCACGCGCGAGCGCGAGCTGCTGCGGGTGCGCTCACGCGACGTGCTGGAGCATGTGGAGCGGGTGCTGACGCATGTGCGCCGGCTCGAGTCTTCGGCCGAGTCGGCCGTGCAGATGCATTTCAGCGCCCTGGGTCATCGCACCAACGGCATCATGCGCACGCTGACGGTGCTGACGGCCATCTTCCTGCCGCTGAACCTCATCACCGGCATCTTCGGCATGAACTTCGAGTGGATGCCGCTGATCAAGAACGCCAACGGTTTCTGGGACGCAGCCCTGCTGATGGTGGCCGTGGCGCTGGGGCTGTGGTTCCTGTTCCGCCGCAAGCGCTATCTGAGCAGCAGCCGCTAGGCTCAGCGCCGGTAGGGGTCAGCAAAGCCCAGGCCGGCCATGATTTCCGTCTCCCGCGCTTCCATGCACTCGGCCTCGTCGTCTTCCTCGTGGTCGTAGCCCTGGGCGTGCAGGGTGCCGTGCACCAGCATGTGGGCATAGTGGTCGAGCAGCGGGATGCCCATCTCGGCGGCTTCCTTCTCGACGATCTCGGCGCAGATGACGAGGTCGGCACCGACGACGGGCTCGTGGGCGTAGTCGAAGGTCAGCACATTGGTGGCGTAGTCCTTGCCGCGGAAGTCGCGGTTCAGCGCGCGCCCCTCCTCGGCATCGACGATGCGCACGGCGATCTCGCCCGGCAGCTCCAGCGCGGCGCGGATGAAGCGCTGCACCTTGTGGCGCGGCAGCAGGGCGCGGTGGCGCGGATCGGCGAATTGCAGCGACAGACTCAGATCGGGCTTCATGCTCATGCTTCACGTCCCTCGCGCTTGGCGCGCGCTTCGTAGGCCTCGACGATGCGGGCCACCAGCGGGTGGCGCACGACGTCGGTGCTGGTGAAGCGCGTCATCGCAATGCCCTTGACCCGGGCCAGCACATGCTCGGCATCGATGAGACCGGACTGCGTGCCGCGCGGCAGGTCGATCTGGCTGGTGTCGCCGGTGACGACGCAGCGGCTGCCGAAGCCGATGCGGGTCAGGAACATCTTCATCTGCTCGGGCGTGGTGTTCTGGGCCTCGTCGAGGATGACGAAGGCATGGTTCAGCGTGCGCCCGCGCATGAAAGCCAGCGGCGCGACCTCCAGCTGCCCCTTCTCGAAGGCCTTGGTCACGCGGTCGAAGCCGAGCAGGTCGTAGAGGGCGTCATAGAGCGGCCGCAGATACGGATCGACCTTCTGCGTCAGGTCGCCAGGCAGGAAGCCCAGGCGCTCACCGGCTTCCACGGCCGGGCGCGTCAGGATGATGCGCTGCACGGTGGAGCGCTCCAGCGCGTCGACGGCGCAGGCGACGGCCAGGAAGGTCTTGCCGGTGCCGGCCGGCCCCAGGCCGAAGGTGATGTCGTGGGACAGGATCTGCTGCAGATACTGGTGCTGGCGCGGCGTGCGGGCCGACAGGTCGGCACGGCGGGTGCGCAGCACCGGCGGGCCGTCTTCGCCAGGTTGCGGCGCAGGCTTGTCCACCGGCGCCTGGGCCTCGACCAGGGCCAGCTGCAGGGTTTCGGCCGACAGCGGGCGCCGGGCGCGCTCGTACAGGGACTCGAGCAGGCCCTGGACGCGCTCGGCGGCCGTCTTGGCGCCGTTGACGCGGAACTCGCCATCGCGACGCGTGATCTTCACGCCGAAGGCCGCCTCGATCTCGCGCAGATGAGCGTCCAGGCTGCCGCAGACACGGGCCAGGCGCGTGTTGTCGACCGGTTCGAGGGTGAAGCGCAGGATCACGGTGGCTTGGAACGAAAAGGGGACGCGGATTGTCGCGCCTGTCGGGCGAAGCGACGGGCCGCTGGTGCATTCCCGGCCTGCGGACAGCAGGCGCTCACGCACAATGCCGCCCCATGACGTCAACGATCGCGCCGAAGCCCGCCAGGGCCCGGCGCCTGCCCCTTGCTCTGCTGCTGTCCGCCGCCCTGCTCTGCCCGGCCGCCGCCCAGGCCCAGGCATTCGCCGGCCCGGACTGGACGGCCACGCTGCGCGGCTGGGTCGCCGCCATGCTGGCCCTGATGGCCACCGTCGTAGGCCTCGTCTCGAGCCTGCACCACCGCGAGCGGCCGGCGAGCTTCCTCATCGGCATGATGCTGAGCTGGGTCGTGCTGCGCGCGGCCGCCGCCCCCAGCGCGGCGGGCCTGCGACCGCTGCTGCTGACGCTGCTGGTGCTGTGCGGCGTGCAATACCTGCTGCGGCAGATGAACTGGAAGCGCAGCTGGATCGACCACGCGCTGCTGATCCAGTGCCTGGTGGTGCCGGCCAGCCTGCTGCTGACGGGCGGCCAGCTCGGCGTCCTCGGTTCGATCTGGCAGGCCGTGCTGAGCCTGGAGCTGGTCGCCGCCATGGGCTGGGCGCTGTGGCTGCGTCGCGAGCGGCTGAAGACGGGGGCCGACGAGGCGACGTCGCGCGAGTTCGTGCTGATGGCCGCCCTGTTGCTGCCCACCATGCTGGCCCTGGTCGCCGAAAGGCTGCTGGCGGCCACCAGCGAAACCATGTGGCTGACGGCCGCCCCCTGGCTGAACCTGATGCTGCCGGTGCTGATGCTGGGCCTGGGCCTGCAACTGGTGAACAGCGTCGCGCATGCACGGGTGGATGCCGAGCGGCGCATCGCGGCGCTGGAGCAGCGCATGAACGAGCGCATCGCCGAGGTCGAGCGCAGCCACAGCCAACTGGCCGAGCAGAAGCTCGAGCAGGTCACCGAACGCGAGCGCAAGCGCATCGCGGCCGACCTGCACGACGACCTCGGCGCCAAGCTGCTGACCATCGTGCACACCAGCGAATCCGACCGCATCTCGACGCTGGCCCGCGAGGCGCTGGAAGAGATGCGCCTGTCGGTGCGCGGCCTGACCGGCAAGCCGGTCCACCTCATCGACGCGCTGGGCGACTGGCGGGCGGAGGTCGTGATGCGCCTCGGCCAGGCCAATATCCTGGCCGAATGGAAGTCGCCGGCCGACGAGATCGAGCACACCTTCCAGGCCCGTTCCTATGTGCAGACGACGCGCATCCTGCGCGAATCGGTGTCCAACATCATCAAGCACAGCGGCGCCACCCATGCGACCATTTCGAGCGCCGTTCAGGACGGCGACTTCATCCTGACCATCCAGGACAACGGCCAGGGCATTCCGTCCGAACTGGACGGAAGGTTGGACAGAGGCCACGGCATGGCGAGCATGAAATCACGCGCCAAGCAGATGCATGGCCAATGCCTGGTGGAATCCGGCCCTGGCTGGGGTACTGTGATCCGCCTGACCATCCCGCTGTGATTTCGCCCTAGATTTCCGAGGCTACGCCATGAACCACATCCTGCTGCTCGAAGACATCCCGGAGATCCGCGCCTGGCTCAAGGCCCTGGTCAAGCAGGTGTTCGCCAACGCCCAGATCACCGAATGCTCGCGCGTCCAGGATGCCCTCGCCCTGGTCAGTGGTCAGCGCTTCACGCTGGCCCTGCTGGACCTGGGCCTGCCCGACGGCTCGGGCGTCGAGGTCATCGCCGCGCTGCGCGAGAAGCAGCCCGAGGTGCAGTCGGTCATCGTCACCATCCATGACGACGACGAGCACCTCTTCCCCGCCCTGCAGGCCGGCGCCTTCGGCTATCTGCTGAAGGAGCAGTCGCGCGAACTGCTGGTCGAGCAGCTGCAGCGCATGAGCCAGGGCGAGCCGCCGCTGTCGCCGTCCATCGCCCGCAAGGTCATCGCCTATTTCGCCGCCCAGGCCAAGCCCAGCTCGCAAGCCCTGCTGCACGAGGTGTCGCTGACCGACCGCGAGACCGAAGTGCTGCTGCGCGTGGCCAAGGGCTACACGCTGCCGGAGATCGGCGTGCAACTCGGCCTGAGCCGCCACACCATCGCCGACTATGTGAAGCAGATCTACCGCAAGCTCAATGTGAGCTCGCGTGCCGAAGCCGCGCTGGAAGCGCAGCGCCTCGGGTTGTTCGGCAGGAACTGATGACTTGGGGATGGACCTGTGCGCGTAGCGCGCAGCTCCGTCCTCAACTGACTTAGCGTGGCCCGGATAATGGGCCGATGATTGGAAGACTCAGCGGCGTCATCGCCGAGAAATCGCCCCCGCAGGTCGTCATCGACGTGGCGGGCGTGGGTTACGAGGTGGATGTGCCCATGAGCACCTTCTTCAACCTCGGCAACCTGGGCGAGCGCGCGGTACTGCTCACCCACCTGACCGTGCGCGAAGACGCGCACCAGCTGTTCGGCTTCCTCACCCACGAGGAGCGCGCCACCTTCCGCATGCTCATCAAGATCAGCGGCATCGGTCCGAAGATGGCCCTGGGCCTGCTGTCGGGCCTGTCCGTGCCCGAGTTGGCCCAGGCCGTGTCGCGCCAGGAAGCCGGCCGGCTGACCAAGGTGCCCGGCATCGGCAAGAAGACCGCCGAGCGTCTGCTGCTGGAACTGAAGGGCAAGCTCGGCGCCGACCTGGCGCTGCCAGCAACGGTCGCCAACGACGCGCAGGCCGACATCCTGCAGGCCCTGGTCGCCCTGGGCTATAGCGAGAAGGATGCGGCCGCGTCGCTGAAGGCGCTGCCGCCTGATGTCGGCGTCAGCGACGGCATCAAGCTCGCGCTGAAGAAGCTTTCATGAGCATTCAAACGGACGACTTCGCCCCGGCGCCGCGCATCGTCGGCGCCGCGCCCGAATCCAGCCGTGAAGAGGCGCTGGAGCGCGCACTGCGCCCCAAGCTGCTCGACGACTATGTCGGCCAGGCCAAGGCGCGCGAGCAGCTGGAGATCTTCATCGGCGCCGCCCGCAAGCGCAAAGAAGCGCTGGACCACGTGCTGCTGTTCGGCCCGCCGGGCCTGGGGAAGACGACGCTGTCCCACATCATCGCGGCCGAACTGGGCGTCAATCTGCGCCAGACCTCCGGCCCGGTGCTGGAAAAGCCCAAGGACCTGGCCGCCATCCTGACCAATCTCGAGAAGAACGACGTCCTCTTCATCGACGAGATCCACCGCCTCAGCCCCGTCGTCGAGGAAATCCTCTATCCGGCGTTGGAGGACTACCAGATCGACATCATGATCGGCGAGGGCCCGGCGGCCCGCTCCATCAAGCTGGACCTGCAGCCCTTCACGCTGGTGGGCGCCACGACGCGCGCCGGCATGCTGACCAACCCCCTGCGCGACCGCTTCGGCATCGTCGCGCGGCTGGAGTTCTACACACCAGCCGAGCTGCAGCGCATCGTGACGCGCTCGGCCGGCCTGCTGGGCGCGCCTATCGATGCCGACGGTGCGCTGGAGATTGCCCGCCGCTCGCGCGGCACGCCGCGCATCGCCAACCGCCTGCTGCGCCGCGTGCGCGACTATGCCGAGGTCAAGGGTGACGGCCGCATCGTCGCCGGCATCGCCGACAAGGCGCTGGCCATGCTGGACGTCGACCCCCAGGGCTTCGACCTGATGGACCGCAAGCTGCTGGAGGCCGTCGTGCACCGCTTCGACGGCGGGCCGGTCGGCCTGGAGAACGTGGCCGCCGCCATCGGCGAGGAGGCCGGCACCATCGAGGACGTCATCGAGCCCTACCTGATCCAGCAGGGCTTCCTGCAGCGCACGCCGCGCGGACGCGTCGCCACGCTGGCGGCCTATCGCCACCTGGGGCTCGCGCCACCGGGTGGCAAAGCCTCTCCCGATCTGTTCGGAGAATGAAAAAAGCGCCCCGCAGGGCGCTTTTTTGTTCCTGGTCCCGAAGGATCAGAAGTTGTGGCGGATACCAGCAGCCAGCGAGCTGAAGTCCTGGCCGGCGACGCCGGTCTGGTAGGTGCCCTTGGCCTGGTTGTCGACCTTGGTCCAGAAACCGTAAACCTTGGTGCGCTTGCTCAGGTTGTAGTTGTAGCCAACCGTCAGCTGCTTGGCGCCGTCGTCGCCCAGGATCTTGTCAGCCGAACCAAAGTTCAGGTGGAACTCGGACTGGCCCATGACGTACATGCCGGACACGCGGAACGTGTTCCAGTTCTTCTTGCCGGCGGCGCCGAAGGTGTTCTCGGCGCGCTGGACGTAACCGCCAACGACCACGGGGCCGAACTCATACAGACCACGGATGGCGAACTGGCTGAAGTCGCCCTTCTTCTCGTAGCCGAAACCGGCGTGGGCGGGGCCCATGTCGTAGTTCACGGCGATGTCTTCGGCGCGGGTCGTGGTGTTCTCACCAGCGGCCACCGACAGCTCGGCGGACAGGCCGCTCACGGTCGGGGTGAAGTACGACACCTTGTTGTTCGTGTAGAACTGGGTGGCGTACAGCGCGTCAGCCGAGGTACCCGTGTCATGGTTGTGCATGGACACGTAGTCAGCGGTGGCGAAGTACGAGCCCGGGAACCACTTGCCCAGACGGATGCCGCCGAAGCTGCCTTCCAGTTGGACCCACGAAGCGCGGTTCCAGAAAGTGGTGCCGCCGGTGGCAGCGCCGGTGTCGCTGTTCAGGCCGTGTTCCAGCGAGAAGGAAGCCTTCAGGCCACCGCCGAGGTCTTCGCTACCCTTGAAGCCCAGGCGCGAAGAGTTGTTTTGCACAACGATCTTGCGGTCTTGGGAGCCGAACTTCTGGCTTTCGACGGAGGTGTTGAGGCGGCCCCACAGGGTGACGCTTTGTGCGAAAGCCGGAGCGGCGGCGGTAGCGGCCAGAGCGGCGACGAGTGCAATCTTCTTCATCGTTTGCCTTTGCAGAAAGGTTGGGCGGGGCCTTGAGCCCTGCCTAGAAGGACAAGTGACGGCCAGTATAGGAGCGGCTTTTGCCACACCCGAGCCCAGCGACGCGTGGATGCAACAGTGGCCCTAGGGACATTGAAATGCGGCAGCGCCGGCCTAAGCCGCGATGTCGTCGGCGCTGAGCCCGGCCAGATGGTGGTCGTCGTTCCAGCCCACCAGCGTGAAGCCCCCGGGCGTCGCCAGCAGCCGGTTGATGGTGGCATTGCCCAGCTGCCAGCTGCGCGGCGCGTCCAGGGCAACCTGGGTGGCCGCCCGGTAAAGGCAGTCCAGCACGCCTCCGTGGGCAACCAGGGCGATGCTCTGCCCGGGGTGGGCCGCCGCGGCACGCCGGGCCGCAGCGAGGCAGCGCGCGCTGAAGACGTTCAGGCTCTCCCCGCCGCCGACGGGAAAGTCGGGCTCGCGGCGCCGCCAACGGGCCGCATCCTCGGGATAACCCTGATCAATCTCTTCCCAACTCAGGCCCTCGAAGCGCCCGAAAGCCCGTTCGCGCAGGCCGGCATCCAGCTGGATGGCCAGGTTGCGGGCGCGGCCAACCGCCTCGGCGGTCTGGCGGGCACGACTGAGGTCACTGGAATAGAGCGCCGCCAGCGGTTCATCGGCCAACGCCTCGGCCAGGCGCTCGGCCTGGGCCAGGCCCAGGGCGCTCAGGGGAATGTCGGTATGGCCCTGGATGCGGGTGGCGCGATTCCAGGCGGTCTCGCCGTGGCGGATCAGGATGACACGGGTGGCTTGTTCCAGCACTAGACACCCCAGACCACGTCGGTCTTCTCTTTCATGCTGCGCTGCATCAGTTCGTGCAGAGGCCAGGCCCGCTGGCGCAGCGACACACCCTGGCGCCGCGGCGCAGCCTGGCCGGCGGCCTTGGCTTCGTCGACGCCGCGCTGGAATTGCGCCTCGTCGGCCGCCACGCCGGCTTCCAGCGCCTGGATCAGGCCGGGCAGCTGGGCCAGTTCGAGGATGCCTTGGGGGGCCGGCTCACGGCCCATCAGGCGCAGCACGGCATCGGCCGAGTCGGCCATCATGATGACGTCGGCACCCGCCTTGGATTTGAAGCGGTAGAGCATGGCGCCATTGTGCGCCGCGCTGTCTCAACCGCTCGCCAGGCCCAACCAGCCGGAGACCGGCGAGTCGACGACGTGGCGGCGCGGGCGCACGCGCTGCTCGAACTCATCGGGCCGCAGCGGCTTGGCGAACAGATAGCCCTGGAATTCATGGCAGCCGGCCTGGGCCAGGAAGTCGCGCTGGGCCTCGGTCTCGACGCCCTCGGCGATGACCTGCAGGCCCAGGGCCCGGCCCATCTGCACGATGGCATTGGCGATGCCGACGTCGCTGGCATCGTTGGGCAGTCCCTGCACGAAGCTGCGGTCGATCTTCAGGCGCTGGATGGGGAAGCGCTTCAGATAGCCCAGCGACGAATAGCCGGTACCGAAGTCGTCGATGGACAGGGTCACCCCCAGGGCCGCCAGCGAGCGCATGCGCTTGAGGGCCTCCTCGGCGTCGCCGAGCAGCACGCCTTCGGTCAACTCCAGCTCGAGCAGACTGGCCGGCAGCATGGCCTCGCGCAGGGTTTCGGCCACCGTCTCGACGAAATGGGCCTGCTGGAACTGCAGGGCCGACACGTTGACGGCCACCGGCATGCGCAGCCCGCGGCTCAGCCAGTAGGCCGCCTGGCCGACGGCCTCGCGCAGCACCCATTCGCCGATGGCGACGACGAAGCCGCTCTCCTCGGCCAGCGGGATGAATTCGGCCGGCGAGATGTCGCCGCGCTGCGGGTCGCGCCAGCGGATCAGGGCCTCGGCGCCGATGACGCGGTCACTGCCCAGCTCGACCTGCGGCTGGTAGTGCAGGCGAAAGCGCCCCTCGGCGAGGGCCTGGCGCATGTCATGGTCCAGGCGCATGCGCGACAGCAGGTCGACTTCCTTGCGCGGCACGTGGAAGCGAAAACCCGCGCGGCCGCTCTCCTTGACCCAGTGCATGGCGCGTTCGGCGCTGGCCATCAGCTCATCGGGTGTGCCGCCGTCGCCTGGATAAAGGGCGATGCCGCAGCTGGCGGTGACGGTGAAGCTCAGCGTGTCGAAGCTGAAGGGCTGGGCCAGCAATTGCTGCAGATGGCGGGCGGCGGCTTCGGCCTCGAGCAGTTGGGCCCCGTCGACGAGCAGCGCGAACTCGTCGCCCCCCAGGCGGGCCAGCGTGTCGTTCTCGCCGACGGCGCCGCGCAGGCGCTCGACGACCTCGCGCAGCACGCGGTCGCCATAGCTATGGCCGAGGGTGTCGTTGATCTGCTTGAAGCGGTCCAGGTCGAGGTGCAACAGCGCGAAGGCGGGCGGCGGCTCGCCGGTGTCGACGGCGGCCATCTGCTGCACGATGCGGTCGGCCAGGGCGCGGCGGTTGGGCGCACCGGTCAGTGCGTCGGAGCGTCCGAGCTCCTCGATGCGCTGGTGGGCAGCCAGCTTCTCGCTGAGGTCACGGAAGGAGAAGACGCGGCCGATGGGCTCGCCGCGGCTCATCTGCGGCAGCGAGACCTGCTCCAGCACGCGGCCGTCGGCCAGGCGCAGCATGTCGCTGGAGCGCATCAGCGGCGCGTCCAGCAGCGCCTCGATGCGCAAGCGGTATTGCTCGCCGTCGCGCATGACACGCTGCAGGCTCAGCCACAGGCCGGCGTCGCCGGGTTCGTGCAGCAGGCCGCCGGCCAGGCCCCAGAGCTTGGCGAAGCGGCGGTTGAAGCTGCGCACGCGGCCGGCCAGGTCGACGACGAGGATGCCATCGGCAGTGGATTCCAGCGTGGCGCGCAGTTCGGCGAGCAGGGTCTCGCGCTCGGCTTCGGCACGGCGGCGGCGCGTCTGGTCGTGCAGCAGCACCAGCCAGTAGCGGCCGCCCTCGGGCGTGTGGACCGGGCTGATGCTGCGGCTGACCCAGCGCGGCTGACCGTCGCTGTGGGTCAGCACCGTGTCGGAGCGGATGCGGGCAAAGGGGTCGCGGGCCGCGCCCTGCCAGAAGGCTTCGTCCTCCAGCGACCCGCACAGGGCGGCCGGCGGCTGACCAAGAGCCCGCTCCGGCTTGAGGCCGAGCAGGCGCAGCGCAGCACGGTTGACGGCGCTGACCGTCAGGCTTTCACCATCCACCAGCCAGGCCGGTTCGGGCAGGCCTTCCAGCATTGCGCCGATCACGGACGGCGTCTCCGAGACGCGGGGCAAGGCTGGGTTGGCCTCGCTGCCGGGGTTCACGCGGCCAACTCCCCTGGTCCGGTACTCACGGCGTCGAAGAAGTAGGCGATGCGCGCTCGCGGGCTCAGGTAGTCGAGGGAGGCGCGCGGCAGGAACTGGGGCTTGAGGCTGCGGCGGATGCCCAGGTCGGGCATCTCTTCCAGATTGAGGATGAGGGCCTCTTCCTTGGCCACCTTGACGTCATGGACCATGACGCGGGGCTTGAGCGGCCGTGCCGAGTTGACGGAGACGACCAAGGCATAGCGGTCGTCGGTCAGCTGCACGGTGGAGCCCGGCGGGTAGACGCCCATCATGCGGATGAAGGCGTTCAGCATGGTCGCGTCGAAGCGGTTGCGGCCCTGGGCGAACATCAGCGACAAGGCCTCGTGGGGCGTCATCGCCTTGGAGGTGATCAGCGGGTTGCACAGCCCGTCGAAGCGGTTCACCAGGGCGACGATGCGCGCGCCGGTGCTCATGCGGTCCATGTTGATCTTCTGCGGGAAGCCGCTGCCGTCGGCATGTTCGTGATGCTGGGCGACGATGAGCAGCGGGCCGGGCGCCAGGCCCATGGTCTGGGCGATGGCCACGCCCTTGACCACGTGCTGCTGGTAGGCCTGGGTCTCGGCGGCCGTGAAGCTCTCGTCGCGGTGGCGCAGGCGGGCGGCGATCTCGAGCTTGCCGACGTCGTGCAGCAGCGAACCGACGCCGAGATCCATCATCTCGTCGCGGCCCAGGCCGAAGGCACGGCCGAGCAGCAGGGCGATGATGCAGACGTTCAGCGCATGGGCAGTGCTGCGGTCGCCGGCGGCTTCGTTGAGCAATCGCATATTGAGATCACCCTCGACCAGCATCTTGTCGAGCAGGGCGGCGGTCAGGGCTTCGGCCTGGGCGCGGGCGGCGTGGGGATCGGACTGGACCTGGTCCATCACGATGCGAAAGCCCTCGGCCGCCTCGCCGTATTGCTCCTCGCACAGGCGCAGGGCCTCCTGCTGGGCGGCGAGGGCGCGACGGTGCGCTTCGCGCGCCAGATCTTCGGGGCTGGGATGCTGCGGCGCCGAGGCGTCTGCAGAGGCCGCGGCGTCGGCGCCACCCACGCCGGCTTCGCCCTCGGGCGACTGCAGGGACAGGTCGCTCTTGGCCGGGCTCCAGCGCACCTGGGTCAGGCCGAGGCGGCGCAGGATCAGCAGTTGATCGCTGGAGGCGATCTTGAAGCTGGACAACGGGAAGGGATGCGACATCCAGCCGAGATCCAGATGAATGAACATCCCGACGGTCAACTGGCTGACATCGATCAGTGGATCGCTTGTTCTGTCCTGCATTCGCTCAAAACCCGTGCGCCGGGCACCCTCGACTCGGCCCAAGCTCCAGCGGAAACGCCAGAGTCCTCGAGCCGGTCTCCTGCTATACGTCAAATCGGCCGATTGCGCCTGCTGCTCACTGGGAAAAATCCCGGGAGCGGCGCAAGTCGGAGCTTAGCGCCTGAACGTGACCGATTTCCCGCAGCTTTGTCGGGTTAAACGCGGAGGAATGCCTGTTCGGCGACCTGCTTGACGCTGCACCGACTCGTGCGCGACAGGTCTAGCGATGCCGGTGGTGCTGGGCGATGAAGTCGCGATACCAGTGCGCGCTGTCCTTGAGCAGGCGCTGCTGGCTCGCGTAGTCGACGTGGACCAGGCCGAAGCGCTTGTCGTAGCCTGAGTTCCATTCGAAGTTGTCGAGCAGGCTCCAGTAGAAATAGCCGCGCACGTCCGCGCCCAGGCTCATGGCGGTGGCCAGGGCCTGCAGATGGGCTGACAGGTAGGCGACGCGCTCGACGTCGGGCACATGGGGCTGAGGGCCGTCGACGATGCGGTCGGCATTGGCCATGCCGTTCTCGGTGATGAACATCGGCGGCGGGTTGTACTCGCGGGCCAGGCGCACCAGGTGCTGGGCGAAGACCTCGGGCACGATCTCCCAGCCCATGTCGGTGAATCCGCGCTTGCCGGGACCCGGGACGGTCTTGCCGTCGGCGCCGAACAGGCTGCGTGTATAGAAATTGATGCCGAGGAAATCCAGCGGCTGGCGGATGCGGTCCAGGTCGCCGGACTCGATCTCGGGCGCATCGGCACCGACGTACTCCAGCGCATCGGCCGGGTAGGCGCCGCGGAAGATCGGGTCCATATACCAGCGCACGTTCAGCCCGTCGTCGATGCGGGCGGCGCGGCGGTCGGCCTCGTTGGGCGTGGCCGGGAAGGACGGCGTGTGGTTGAGGACGACGCCCAGCCGGGTCTTGGTGACGGCCCGCATGGCTTTGATCGCATCGCCATGGGACAGCATCAGGTGGTGGGCGACCTGCAGGCTCTCGGCGCGGCTGGTGTGGCCGGGTGCGAACTGGGCGGTCTCGTAGCCCAGGGTCGCCGTGCACCAGGGCTCGTTGTGGGTGGCGATGCTGGCCAGGCGGCTGCCGAAGCGGCGCGCCACCTCGGCGGCGTAGTCGGCAAAGCGGGCCACGACGTCGCGCGACAGCCAGCCGCCGATGCTCTCGTCCAGGGCCTGGGGCAGGTCCCAGTGATAGAGGGTGGCGTGGGGCTGGATGCCGGCTTCGAGCAGGGCGTCGATGAGGCGGTCGTAGAAGGCGAAGCCGGCCTCGTTCCAGGCGCCCTGCCCCAGCGGCTGCACGCGCGGCCAGGAAAAACTGAAGCGGTAGCAGTCCAGGCCCAGGCCCTTCATCAGGGCCACGTCGTCGCGGAAGCGGTGGTAGTGGTCGCAGGCGACGTCGATGTTGGAGTTGTCCTTGATGCGGCCCGGCTGGCGACAGAAATGATCCCAGATCGACGCGCCCTTGCCGTCCTCGAAGGCGGCGCCCTCGATCTGGGCGGCGCTGGTGGCCACGCCCCAGAGGAAGTCGGCCGGAAAGGATTGGGCGAGGGCAGCGGGATCAGTGCCAGCGGTAGCGAGGAGATTCATGGCAGGGGAACAGGCCGGGGGGCGGCAGGACGGGTGGCGGAATTGCAGGCCGGCGGCGACCCGCGCCGAGCCGCTTTCAAGGGCTCGAACCTTGGTGCCGGTGCACTGCTCTGCCGACCCAATGCGGCCATCTTGCCCGACAATTGACAACGCTGTCAATTCAAATGTCGGCGACACCAGATGCTGCGGCGCAGCGCGGTCGGCAGGGAATCAGCGGGCGCGGGTGGAGTCGCGAACGACGAGCTCGTGCGGCAGCACCTTGTGCAGCTCGGCTTCGTCGGCGGGGGTGGCCATGTCGGGCCGCTGGACCGAGACCAGCATCTCGACGGCGGTGCGCGCCATCTCGGCGACCGGCTGGCGCACCGTGGTCAGCGGCGGCCAGACCAGGGCGGCGGTCGGCGAATCGTCGAAGCCGGCGACCGACAGCTCGTTGGGCACGGCCAGGCCCAGACGCTGGGCCGCGGCGAGCACGCCCAGGGCCATGTCGTCGTTGCTGGCGAAGACGGCGGTCGGGCGCTGGCGGCGGCTGAGCAACTGGTGGGCGGCGTCGCGGCCGCTCTCGAAGGTGAAGGCGCCGGGCTGGATCAGCTCGGGGTCGGGCTCCAGGCCATGCGCACGCAGCGCATTGACGAAGCCCTGGTAGCGCAGGCCGCTGGCCGACTGGTCCGGCGGCCCCTTGATGAAGGCGATGCGCTGGTGGCCGAGGCTGAGCAGCAGATTCGTGATCTCCTCGGCCGCGTGCACGTCGTCCATGCGCACAGAAGGCACGCCGCGCAGGTCGCGCTCGGGCGACATCAGCACGCAGGGGGTGCCGCTCTCGCGCAGGGCGGCGAGCACCTCGGGGTTGTCGCACAGCGGCGGCGTCAGGATCATGCCGTCCGGCCGCAGCGCCAGCACCATGCGGTCGATCTGCTGGCGCAGGTCGGGCGCGTCGTTGTGAAGTGACTCGACAACGAGGTGATAGCCCAGCTCGCGGCAACGCAGCGTGGCGCCCTGCTGGACGCTGCCGACGAAGATCGCGCTGGGGTCGTAATAGAGCAGGCCGATCAGGAAGGATCGTCCGCCTGCGAGGCTGCGCGCCGACTGCTTGGGCCGGTAGCGCAGCGCCTCCACCACCTTGAGCACCTGATCCCGGGTGCTTTCATGCACGCCGGGCTCATGGTTGAGCACACGCGAGACGGTCTTGATCGACACGCCCGCTTCGCGGGCGACGTCGACGATGGTGGGGCTACCGCCGCGTGAAGTCATGGAGCCCCTCGTCCAAGGAGTACCTTGGCCGGTCCCCCGCGGGGACGGCGATGCTTGCCGGGTTGACCGGCAAGCACATCGCCAGCGCGGGCCGGCTCGGGAGCGGCCCAGCGCTCGGCCCGAAAACCGTCCGAGACGGGTTCCATGTCAGTTGCTCTGCTTACTTCTTCTTGGCCTTGGCGGCCGGCTTGGCGGCGGGCTTGGCAGCAGCCTTCTTGGCAGCGGCCTTGGGATCGACGGCAGCCTTGAAGCCAGCGCCCGGAGCGAACTTGGGCAGCTTGGCGGCGGCGATCTTGATCTTCGCGCCGGTGCTGGGGTTCACGCCATTGCGGGCGGCACGTGCGTGCTGCTTGAAGGAGCCGAAGCCCGGGATCGACACGGCACCACCCTTTTTGACGGTGGTGACGATGGCGTCCAGCAGGGTCTCGAGGACGCGGCCGGCTTCGGCCTTGCTCAGCTCGTGCTTGGCGGCCAGGTGTTCGATCAGATCGGTCTTGTTCATGCGGGGGGTCTCGTCCAAAAACGCGCCCGAACGACTCGGGCGGGCGCGATTGTGGCGCATTGCGGGAGGCATACAGTCCAGCAGAGTCCCGTATCCATCGCCGATGCCAGCCCACGTGCACTATTCCTCTTTGCTCGACGCCCTGCCCCAACAGGTGTGGAAGGCCGATGCCCAGGGTCGATTGCTGTGGATGAATGCGCGCCTGGCCGAAGTGCTGAACCGCCCCGCCCTGCCGACGCCGCTGACCGACTGGCTGCACGAAGAAGACCGCGCCGCCTTCAGCGAACGCTGGGCGGCGGCCCAGGCCGGCGGCCGCTTCGACATGGAATACCGGGTCGGCTCGAATTGGGTGTGGGCCCAGGCCCAGCGCCTGCCGGACTCGCCGCTGTGGCTGGGCACGCACACCGACATCAGCGCGCGGCGCGCCATCGAGACAAGGCTGCGCGAATCGGACGAGATCTGGAAGCTGGCTCTGGAATGCAGCGGCGACGGCGTCTGGGACTGGCATGTGCAGGCGGGTGCCGAATATTTTTCGGAGCGCTATCTGCGCCTCTACGGCTTTGACCCCGGCGACGTCGATGCGACGCCCGAGGCCTTCGATGCGCGCACCCACCCGGACGACCTCGCACAGATGGACAAGGACCGCGACGATCACTTCGCCGGCCGCACGCCGCTGTATCGCAACGAGCACCGCGTGCTGGCGCGCGACGGCAGCTGGAAATGGATCCTGAGCCGCGGCATGGTCATCGCACGCGACGCCAACGGCAAGCCGCTGCGCATGGTGGGCACGCATACCGACATCACCGACCGCAAGCGCCAGGAAGCCGTCGTCTGGCAGCAGGCCCGCGTCGACACCCTGACCGGCCTGCCCAACCGCCGCTCGCTGCGCGAACGCATCGAGCGTGCACTGGCTTTGCGCAGCATGCGCGGCGACGAGCTGGCCGTCATGTTCGTCGACCTGGATCACTTCAAGGAGATCAACGATTCGCTGGGGCATGACGTCGGCGATGCCCTGCTGGTCCAGGTCGCGGGAAGGCTGCAGGACCATATGCCGCCGGGCGGCGTGGTGGCGCGCATGGGGGGCGATGAATTCACCGTGCTGCTCGCAACGGCCCAGGCCGCGCCCGAGGCGCAGCGCGTCGGCCACCTTTTGCTGGAAACGCTGTCGGAAGCCTTCGAGGTGGCGGGCGAACGGGTCTATGTGTCGGCCAGCATCGGCGTCAGCCTGGCACCGCGCGACGGCGTCGAGATCGAGGCCCTGTTCAAGCATGCCGACCTCGCGCTCTACGAGGCCAAGGGCGCGGGCCGCAACCGCATGAGCCTGTTCACGCCGGCCTTGCATGAGGCCGCACAGCGCCGTGCCCGACTGGCCGCGGAGCTGCGCGAGGCGCTGCGGCTGGCGCAGTTCAGCCTGGTCTACCAACCCATCCTGTCGCTGCGCGATACCGCCGCGCCGCCGCGCAAGGCTGAGGCCCTGCTGCGCTGGAAGCACCCGACGCTGGGCGACGTCAGCCCGGCCCAGTTCATCCCCATCGCCGAGACCAGCGGCTTCATCGTCGACATCGGCGACTGGGTGTTCCGCGAAGCCGCGGCGCAGGTCCAGGCCTGGCGGGCTGCGGGGCATGATGGGTTCCAGATCAGCATCAACAAGTCGCCGGTGCAGTTCCTCGGCGAGCGCAGCCATCGCGTGCAGCCGGACTGGGTGCTGCATCTGCGCGGCCTGGGGCTGGCGGGCGATGCGCTGGCTGTCGAAATCACCGAAGGGCTGCTGCTGGAGCGCGACGAGGCGGTGGCGGAGCGGTTGCGAGCCCTGCGTGACGCCGGGCTGTCCATCTCGCTGGACGACTTCGGTACGGGGTATTCGTCACTCAGCTATCTGCAGCACCACGAGATCGACACCGTGAAGATCGACCGCAGCTTCGTGGCGGGCCTCGAGCAAGGCGGCAAGGCGCTGGCGCTGTGCCGGGCCATCGTGACGATGGCGCATGAGCTGGGGATGGAGGTGGTGGCGGAGGGGGTGGAGACCGAGGCGCAGGCTCACATGTTGAGAGACATGGGGTGCGACTGGGGGCAGGGGTGGTGGTTTGGGAAGGGGGTGCCGGCGCGGGAGTTTGAAGAACGCTGGTTTTCCGCCGCCGCGCGCTGAAGGGGCCATCGAGGCCCCATCAGCGGGGACTCGGTCACGTGCCGCGACCCCGGTTCGGAGCGCAGCTCCGAACCCTTCGAGTCCTCGCGCGATGTCCACTGGACATCGCTTCCTGGTCCCCAAACGGCGAAGGCCAGCACTTGCGTGCTGGCCTTCTTCGTTTGGTGCCCAGGAGAGGACTCGAACCTCCACGGAGTTACCCGCTAGTACCTGAAACTAGTGCGTCTACCAATTCCGCCACCTGGGCTTTCAGGGAGGCCGGACTATAGCCTAGTTCTCAGCCCCCTCTGACGAGTTCGATCAGACGTCGAACTTCACTCCCTGAGCAAGAGGCAACTCACTCGAATAGTTCACGGTGTTGGTGGTGCGGCGCATATACGCCTTCCAGGCATCCGAGCCGCTCTCGCGGCCGCCGCCGGTTTCCTTCTCGCCACCGAAGGCGCCACCGATCTCCGCACCGGACGTGCCGATGTTGACATTGGCAATACCGCAGTCGCTGCCCGAAGCACTCATGAAGCGCTCGGCCTCGCGGATGTCGGTCGTGAAGATGGCGCTCGACAGGCCTTGCGGCACGCCGTTCTGCAGCTCGATGGCCTCTTCCAGCGTCTTGTACTTCAGCGTGTACAGGATGGGCGCAAAGGTCTCGTGGCAGACCACTTCGGTCTGCGAAGGCATGCGCACCAAAGCCGGCACGGCGTAAAAGGCCTCGGGGAAGCGATCGGCCAAGGCGCGCTCGCCACCGCTGACTTGGCCGCCCTGCTCGCGAGCCGCGTTCAGTGCGAACTGCATCGCATCGAAGGACTGGGCGTCGATCAGCGGACCGATCAAGGTGCCCTGCTCCACCGGCGAGCCGATGGGCAGCTGGGCGCGGGCGCGGTCCAGGCGCTCGACCAGGGCGTCATGGATGCTCTCGTGGGCGATGACGCGGCGCGTCGTCGTGCAGCGCTGGCCGGCCGTGCCGTAGGCGCCGAACAGGATGCCGCGCACGGCCAGTTCCAGGTCGGCGCTGGGCGTCACGATGATGGCGTTGTTGCCACCCAGCTCCAGCAGCGAGCGGCCGAAACGGGCCGCCACGCGCGGACCGACGGCGCGGCCCATGCGGGTCGAACCGGTGGCGGAGACGAGAGCGACGCGGACGTCGTCGACCATGGCTTCGCCGACATCGGCGCGGCCGATGATCAGCTCGGACAGGCCGTCGGGCGCGGCGTGGCCGGCGGCGCGATAAGCCTTCAGCGCGCGCTCGAACAGGGCTTGCGTGGCCAGGGCCGTCAGCGGCGTCTTCTCGGACGGCTTCCACACGCAGGTGTCGCCGGCGACCAGGGCCAGGGCCGAGTTCCAGGCCCAGACGGCAACCGGGAAGTTGAAGGCCGAGATGATGCCGACGACGCCCAGCGGCAGCCACTGTTCCATCATGCGATGGCCCGGGCGCTCGCTGGCGATGGTCAGGCCATGCAGTTGGCGCGACAGACCGACGGCGAACTCGCAGATGTCGATCATTTCCTGGACTTCACCCAGGCCTTCGCTGGTGACCTTGCCGGCTTCGATCGAGACGAGCTGGGCCAATTGGGATTTATGCGCGCGCAGCTCTTCACCGAACAGGCGGATCAGTTCGCCACGCTTGGGGGCCGGCACGACGCGCCAGGCCTTGAAGGCCTCGGCCGCGCGGCCGACGGCCGCCTTCATGTCGGCTGCGCTGGCCGTGGGCAGCTGGGTCAGCACGCCGCCATCGATGGGCGAGCGCACGGTCAGGTCGCCAGCGCCGGCCAAGTGGACGCCCAGGGCGTCGAGGAGGGAAAGGGTCTGTTGCTTCATGACGAACATTGTCCCGCGATCAGGAAATGGACTCGACTTGACGGCTTTGTTGGTAGGCCGAACCGAAGCGGTTGGCCAGGAAGTCGGGCAGCTTGACTTCTTCCTGGCGGATGAAGCCCTTCTGCGGCAGCTTGCCTTCGCGGAACAGGTCGACGGCAGCGCAGATGCCGGCGGCGGTCGTGATCTGGATGGCGCTCAAAGGCTGGGCACCATCACGCGTGGCGAAGATCTTGCGGGCGAAGACTTCCTGCAGCAGCACGCCGTTCTTCTGGCCGGACACGGTCACGAACACCAGCACCACGTCCTGCATGGTGGCGGGCATGCTCTTGCGCATGATGTCCTTCAGCAGGTTCTGGTCGCCCTTCAGGCCCAGGTCGCCCAGCAGGAACTGCATCAGGTCGCGGTGGCCGGGGTAGCGCACGGTCTTGTAGTCGAGGTTGCGCACCTTGCCCGCCCAGGTCTCGCACAGCGTGCCGAGGCCGCCGGAGGTGTTGAAGGCCTCGTACTCGGTGCCGTCCAGGCTGAAGTGCTCCAGGCCTTCCAGCGGCAGGGCGGAAATGGTCTCGCCTTCGTGGACGGCTTCGCAGGGGTGGCAGTACTCGTTGATGAGGCCGTCGACCGACCAGGTCAGGTTGTACTTCAGCGCATTGGTCGGGAAGGCCGGCAGGGCGCCGACGCGCATCTGCACGTCGCGCACCGAGTCGAAGCCGCTGGCCAGGTGGTGGGCGACGATGCCGATGAAGCCCGGGGCCAGGCCGCACTGCGGCATGAAGGCTGTCTTGGCGCCTTCGGCCATCTTCATGATGGCCTTGGTGGCGGCAACGTCTTCGGTCAGGTCGAAGTAGTGGCAGCCGCACTCCAGGGCCAGCTCGGCGGCGGTGATGGCCAGGTGGTAGGGCAGCGCGTTGACGACGGCGTCCTTGCCGCGCAGCTGGGCGGCCAGGGCGCCGCGGTTGTCGCTGTCGACCTCGGCCGTGGCGATGCCCTCGGCGGCCAGCACCTTCAGATAGCCGGGGTTCTTGTCCAGCACGGTGACCTGGTAATCGCCGGTGGCGTGCAGCAGGCGGGCGATGGTCTGGCCGATGTGGCCGGCGCCGAGCAGGGCGATCTTCATGGGGTGCTCCGTGTAGGTATGGGTTGAATGGGCCGCACTCTAGGCAGGAGCGCTGACGAAAGAAAGCACCACTCCGACGAAACGGATTGCAAATTCGACGATTCATCGCGATGATTCGTCGATATGGATGATTCAAGGGTAAACCCGGGCGTCGCTGCGGACGACCTCGACCGCCGCCTGATCCTGCTGCTGCAGGCCAATGCGCGTGAGAGCACGGCGACGCTGGCGCGCAAGCTGGGCGTGGCGCGCACCACCGTCGTCGCGCGGCTGGCGCGGCTGGAGGCGAGTGGCCGCATCGTGGGCTACACGGCGCGCCTGGGGGGTGACGAGGCCGGCCGCAGCGTGCAGGCCTTTGTCGGCATCACCGTCAGCCCCAAGGCCGGGCGCGAGGTGGTGAAGCGCTTATCAGAACTGCCCGAGCTGCGCCAGCTCGCCTCCGTCAGTGGTGAGTTCGACTACATGGCGCTGCTGCGCGCCGACACTACGGCCCGGCTCGACGCCCTGCTCGACGAGATCGGTGAGATCGACGGCGTGCTGCGCACCAACAGCTCGGTGGTGCTGGCGCTGCGCGTCGACCGACAGACCTGAACACCCTCACGGAGACCACGATGACCTGGTTGGCAATCGGCCTCGCCCTCTTCCTCGGCATCCACCTGACCCGCGCGCTGGCGCCCAACTGGCGCAGCGGCCAGATGGCGCGCATGGGCGAGACGGGCTGGAAGGTCCGCTACACGGTCGTGTCGCTGATCGGCTTCGGCCTCATCCTGTGGGGCTTCTCGCAGGCCCGCATGACCCCCGTCGTGCTGTGGCCGCGCATCCCGGGCATGAACCACGCCGCCGCGGCGCTGATGCTGGTCGCCGCCATCCTGATGGCCGCGGCCTATGTGCCGCGCAATCACTTCAAGGCCAAGCTTCAGCATCCGATGACGCTGTCGGTCAAGACATGGGCCTTCGCCCACCTGATCGCCAACAACACCCTGGCCGACGTGATGCTGTTCGGCAGCTTCCTGGTCTGGTCCATCCTCGTCTTCCGTGCCGCGCGCCGGCGGCCGGCGCCCGTCATCGCGGCGCCGAGCGTGGTGGGCACCCTGGCCACCGTCGTCGTCGGCTTCGCGCTGTGGGCCCTCTTCGCCTTCTGGGCGCATGCGGCATGGCTGGGCATCGCGCCGCTGGGCAGATGATCCGCAACATCACCCCTGCGGACGCAGCAGCCTTCACCGCCGCGGCCCGCGCCAGCCGCAAGCTGCATCGCCCCTGGGTGCAGCCGCCTTGTGACGCCGAGGCCTTCGCGCGCCACCTCGCCCGCTTCGATGGCGCCGCCCATCACGGCTTTGTCGTCGTGATGGAGGGCGAACTGGCCGGCGCCATCAACCTCACCAACGTCATCAAGGGCAGCTTCTGCAGCGGCTACCTCGGCTACTACGCCTTCGCCGGCTTCGAGGGCCGCGGGCTGATGACGCAAGGGCTGAACGCCGTGGTCAAGCACGCCTTCAAGGACCTGGGCCTGCATCGCGTCGAGGCCAATATCCAGCCGGGCAATGCCGCATCGATCGCGCTGGCCAGGCGCTGCGGCTTTCAGCTCGAAGGCTACTCGCCCAAGTATCTGAAGATCGCCGGGCGCTGGCGCGACCACGAGCGGTGGGCAAGGGTCAGGGGCCGAACAGCGACAACGGCGAGCTGACGAAGAGCTCCCAACCCTTGGTCGCGTCCTTGCCCGGCGTGCTCACGTACCGGTAGGCGATACCCGCGGTGAACTTCCCCTTGTCATCCCCACTTCCCTGCACCAGGTACACCGGCAGGTCGTACGTTTTGGTTTTTGTCGTGTGCTCATACGAGAAGGCCGGGGCGATGGCCACGACGCTGCCGAACTCCTTTCGGTAACGATAGTTGAGGGTGCGTTTCCACTCGACCTCGACGGGGTCGAAGAAGCCCGCCACGCAGCTCAACGTGGTCTCGCCCGGCTCGGGCTGGGTGGGGCAGCGCGTGCTTTCCGCGCCGCCCTTGTAGCCGCGCCGCACTTCGAAACCCACCCGGTGCACAGCGTTCACTGCATCCTCTTCCGACGCAGCGCTGAATCCAAACATATTGCTGATCCCGAACGCAAAGGCGGTGCGCGAGTCGCGATGGGCATCAGCCTTCAGGTCGGCCTTGTCCGCGACATCGAAGCGCTGACGACTGAGCTGCGCGAAGACGCCGAACTGGTTGTAGTTGCCCAGCATATTCGTGCTCGGATCGAGATTGCGCATCAGCACGGTCTCCACGCGGGCCGCCGTCTCCTTCGGCCGGTCGGCGCTGGCGCTCGAAAGCACGTGGGTCCGCCCTTCGTCGGCCAGCGGTGCCGACAGCGTGAGCGTCGTGTCGTTCTCCAGCGTTCTGTCGAAGCGCTTCAAGCTGAACCGCATCGACGCAGTGGCCCCGTCTCCGCCCGCGGTGAGCGTGGCGGCCTCGCCGCCAAAACTCCAGCCCGCGTTGGGATTGCGATCGATCAACCTCAAATAGGCAACGGCCGCGCGCTGTTGCCCAGGATCGGCACTCAGCTCGCGCGCCTGTACGTTGAATTTGGCGAGCTTGGACGCGTCCCGCTCCGCGACCGAGCGTTCGCTGCGCCGGTTGAGTTCCGCCACAAGCTCTCTGCCGGTGGACGACAGGTCGGTGCAATCGCGCCTGCTGCTGTCCAGCTTGCAAGCCACGAAATCCGACACCTGATCGGTCACGGCGAGGCCCAGCGCCGGCGTACCGTCGCCTTGCTGCTCGGCACGCAGCGCCGCAAGACGGCCCGCCGTGGCGTCCTTCAGGGCCATCAAGGCATTCACGTTGTCTTCGGGCTTCCCCTCCGAGGCCTTCAACTGCGCCAGGGCCATATCCAGCGCCCGTGTGCTTCCATCCTTCATCAGTTCAACAGCTTCTCCAGACTGGGCCTGGATCTGGCTCACGGCTCCCGATGCTCCGGCCGCGTCCGACACCAGCTTTTCTTCTTCCTTGCTCAGGCGCATGCGTTCGCCGGCGGGGGAGTTCGTCTGGGCCTTGGCGATCTGGCTGCGGCGCTCCTTGCGAGTGGCAGGCTTCTCAGTCAATGCGTCGTACAGCGCCTGACGTGCGTCATTCGTCAGCGCCTGCGTGATGTTCGCCCTGACTTCAAGCAAGGCGATCTCACGGTTGGCTTGGCGAAGCGCCTCTGCCTTGCTTGCAAGATCTGCGGCGTCCGGCTCGACGGCCAGAGCAGCCGCATCGAAGGCCTGCTCACTGGACTTGAAGTTCTTCTTCGCCATGTCCAGGGCCGCACTGACGGCGGTCAACTGTCCGTTCGCCTTTACGAAGGTCTTTCGCAAAGCCTCGACATCCGGCACCGGCGCCTCCGCCATGGCCGACCCGCAGGCCACCAGGACCGCCACACATCCCAGCACGTGACGGGGTTGCCAACGACGACACGCGGCAACAACGGACGATCGGACGCTTTCCATGCTCCCCTCCCCAACGAATTTCTTGTTGCGCACCATGCCAGTCTCGGGCTGGCGCGGCGTCCACAACTTTGTGGATCAGCCCGGACTTCGGCAGCTGTCCATCAACCTCGTCAACCCCAGCAGCGCATCCAGCATCGGCGTCGCCACTCCGAGCTGCTGCGCAAGCTCCCTGGGCGCAGCCAACAGGGCGTCGACCTCGATGGCGCGGCCGGCCTCGATGTCCTGCAGCATCGAAGTCTTGAAGACACCGAGCGAGCGCGTGATGGCGTGGCGGTCCTGCGGCGTCTGCGAGATGGGGCAGCCCATGCGCTCGCCGACCGCAGCGGCCTCCCCCATGATGGCCGTCGTGAACTCGCGCACCAGGTCGTCGGCCAGGATGCGATCGGTCGTCGCGCGCGTCAGGGCCGAGACCGGGTTGGTCGTCATATTGCCCCAGAGCTTGTACCAGGCGTCGCGCTGGATGCTCTCGACGGCCCTGGCCTCGAAGCCGGCGTTGCCGAGCAGCGTCGCGAGCGCATCGACGGCCGCGCTCGCGCCGCCCGTGGCCTCGCCGATCAGCAAGCCCTTGCCCATCACGTGGCGGATATGGCCGGGGGCCTCGGCAAAGCAGCTGGCATGGACGACGCAACCGATGACGCGTTGCGGCGGGATGAGGGTGCCGATGCGTCCGTCGGGATCGACGCTCCTCAGTGTCAGCCCCGCCACCGGCAGCCCGGCCGCGAACCACCAGGGCAGACCATTCAGCGCCGTCAGCACCCGTGTGTCGGGCCCGCAGAGCCGGGCGACTTGCGCCGCGACGCCGGCAATCGCCGGCCCCTTGACCGCCAGGATGACCAGGTCTTGCTGGCCCAGCTCGGCCGCGTCGTCGCTGACCCGCAACGGCGCCCGCCAGCTTTCGTCGCCGCTGTCCAGCCGCAGGCCCCGCTCACGCACCGCCGCCAGGGTGTCGCCACGGGCCAGGGCACAGACGGCCAACCCGTCGACGCGCTGCAGATGCGCGGCCATCCAGCCGCCGATGGCCCCCAGGCCGACGATGCAGACCTTAAACATGGGGATCAGTCTGCCACGCGGGCTTGTGGAGCCGATGACCCGCGGCCATGATCGCCGGTCATCCGAGGAGACCGCCATGGCCACAAAAACCCGCAAGCCCGCCACCACCAAGAAGGCGACCGTCGACGCCGCGCCCAGCCCGAAGCTCGACGCCCGACCGGACCGCCTGGACCTGCGCGACCTGATCTACCGCTCGCCGCTGCGCTCCCTGCCACCGCGCTGGCCCCTGGACGCCGACCTGAAGCGCCTGCTGCCCGCCTACGTGAAGGCCGGCCGCATCCTCAACCAGGGCAACGAAGGCGCCTGCACGGGCTTCGGCCTGGCCTGCGTCACCAACTATCTCTACTGGCTGCGCCATCTCGACAGCCCGCGCAGCCGCATGCCCGATCTGGTCAGCCCGCGCATGTTCTACGAGCTGGCGCGGCTGTACGACGAATGGCCCGGCCAGGACTACGAGGGCTCGTCCTGTCGCGGCGCGCTGAAGGGCTGGCACAAGCATGGCGTGTGCGCTGCCGACCTTTGGCCCTATCCCATCGACAAGAAGGGCAACGGCGTCTTCGAGCGTCCCGGCGCCGGCTGGGACGAGGACGCGACGACGCGGCCGCTGGGCGTCTACTACCGCGTCGACAAGAAGAGCATCGTCGACATGCAGGCCGCCATCTACGAGATCGGCGCCATCTATGTGTCGGCCGATGTGCACGACGGCTGGACCCTCGACGCCACGCCCGCCCCGACCCGCCACGACCAACTGCCGCGCATCCAGCGCCAGGCGAAGAAGACCGGCTCCCATGCCTTCGCGCTGGTGGGCTTCAACGAGCGCGGCTTCGTCGTGCAGAACAGCTGGGACACGGATTGGGGCGCCAGCGGCTTCGCCATCCTCAGCTACGAGGACTGGATCACCAACGGCACCGACGCCTGGGCCGTGGCCCTGGGCGTGCCCCAGGACCTGTCGGACATCAGGACCATCACCGCGCCGGCGGCCAAGGGCAGCCGGGGCGGCAAGGCCGGCCGCGCCGCGGCGGGCGGCTTTCGCGCCATGGCGGGGCGCGGCCTGTCCGACGTCGGCGCCACGCTGCGCGTCGACGACAACCCGCGCGACGACCCCTGGCCCATCAACCATGTCTTCGCCCACAAACCCTACCAGCCGCTGCGCACCGACGAGGCCTACACCCACACCCTGGTCTCCGGCAACGACGGCCAGCTGATGGCCACCGACTTCACCCGCAACCGCAGCGACCGCGAGGGCCTGGCGCGCGAGATCGTCGTCGAGCGCCCCGCCGCCTGGTTCAAGGCGGGCACGGACAAGACCGTCAAGCTGGCCATCTATGCCCACGGCGGCCTGAACAACGAGCTCAATTCCATCCAGCGCATCCGCGTGCTGGCGCCCTACTTCCTGGCCAATGGCATCTACCCGCTGTTCTTCACGTGGAAGACCGGCCCCGGCGAGACGCTGAAGGACATGCTGGAGGACCTCAAGCACCGCGTGGTCGACACCAGCGAGCTCAGCGCGGGCATGCTGGACCGCCTGCGTGACGCCGCGGCCGAGGCCAAGGATCGCGCCATCGAGGCCGTCGGCCGCCAGTTCGCCCGCGGCATCTGGAGCGAGATGCGCGAGAACGCCGAGGGCGGTGCGACGACCGACCATGTGCTGGACCTGGCGGCGCGCATGCTGCGCGAACTGCGCGACGCGCTGGCCAAGGGCGGCAAGACGCTGGAGGTCCACCTCGTCGGCCATTCGGCCGGCTCCATCCTCATCGGCCACCTGCTCGGCCGCCTGGGCGGTGCCAACCCCGTGCAGGCCGCCAGCTGCGAGCTCTATGCCGCGGCCTGCTCCAGCGGCTTCGCCGTGCAGCACTACGGCGCTGCAGCCCAGGCCGGCGTGCTGTCCATGGACACCCTGCGCCTGCACGTGCTGACCGATGCCAACGAGCGCAACGACGGCCTGCCCAGCGCCGAGCGCGACATCTATGGCAAGTCCCTGCTCTACCTCGTGTCGCGGGCGCTGGACGACGTGCGCAAGCAGCCCCTGCTCGGCATGGAGCGCGCGCTGTGCGCGGCCGACCCGGCCTGGAGCGAAGACCAGTGGGCCGGCCCGCCCAATGCCGACATCACGGCCTGGCTCAAGCTCTGGCCGGCCGGCGACCTGCTCAACCGCGTGATGACGCCCAAGGTCCGCACGACCAAGGCGGGCGACCAGATCGATGCCAGCCACGGCAGCTTCGACAACAACATCGACGTCATCACGGGCACCCTGGAGCGCATCCGCGGCAGCAATCTCGTCTCGCCCATGGAGTGGCTCGACTACTGACGCCGACGCGACGGTTGGAGATGTCCGAATGCGGCCGGCACCCCGCCGGCCGCGCCGCCACCATGGGCCATCACTTCAGGAGACGGCCATGGCCTCCATCCAGCGCGACATCACCATCAACGCCTCCGCCGCCACCCTCTGGGAGGCCATGCGCGACGTCGGCGCCCTGCACACCCGCCTCGCGCCGGGCTTCGTCACCCACTGCGAGATGGACGGCAGCGTCGAAGGAGAAAGTGCCCGCCGGATCCGCTTCGCCAACGGCATCGAGGTGCGCGAGGTCATCATCACCATCGACGACGCCACGCGCCGCCTCGTCTGGTCGGCCGCGGGCGGGCGCCTGATGCACCACAACGCCTCGGCCCAGGTCTTCGACGAAGGCGACGGCCGCTGCCGCTTCGTCTGGATCGCCGACCTGCTGCCGCACGCCATGGCACCGGCCGTCACCGGCATGATCGAAGCCGGCCTGGCCGCGATGAAGGCCCATGCCGAAACACGGTCATCGCTTTGACGAACAATCACGGGCCATGAAATACCTGCACACCATGGTTCGCGTCAGCGATCTCGACGCCTCGCTGAAGTTCTACTGCGACGCCCTCGGCCTGCGCGAGCTGCGCCGCAGCGAGCACGAGGCCGGCCGTTTCACCCTCGTCTTCCTGGCCGCACCGGGCGACGATGCCGCCCAGGTCGAGCTGACCTGGAACTGGGACGAGAAGGGCTACGGCGGCGGCCGCAACTTCGGCCACCTGGCCTATGCGGTGGACGACATCTACGCGGCCTGCCAGAAGCTGATGGACCATGGCGTCCTCATCAGCCGCCCGCCGCGTGACGGCCGCATGGCCTTCGTCCGCTCGCCCGACGGCGTCTCCGTCGAACTGCTGCAGCACGGCCCCGCGCTGGCACCGGCCGAGCCCTGGGCCTCCATGCCCAACACCGGCAGCTGGTGAGCGCGCCCGCGCGTCGCCATGCAGGCTGAGGCGGGCGACGCTGCGACCCTGGCCGGCCACCGGCTGGGTGCCTGGGTGCTGTGGCGGCGCATCGGCAGCGGCGGTCTCGGCGAGGTCTGGGAGGCCGAGCGCGACGACGGCCTCTACCAGGCGCGCGCCGCCATCAAGCTGCTGCACGGCGACAGCGCCACGCCGGCCGTCGCGCGGCGCTTCATGCGCGAGCGCGCGGCCCTGGGCCGGCTCACGCACACGGGCATCGCCGCCCTGCTCGACGCCGGCCTGCAGCCGCCACATGCCTATCTGGTGCTGGAACTGGTCGAAGGCCGGCCGCTGGCCGAGCATGCGCGGGCCCAGTGCCCGACGGTGGCCGACCGCGTCGCCCTGCTGCTGCGCGTGGCCGAGGCGGTCGAATACGCCCATGCGCGCCTCGTCGTGCACCGTGACCTCAAGCCCGGCAATGTGATGGTCACGCCGGAGGGCGCGACCAAGCTGCTGGACTTCGGCCTCGCGACCTCACCCGGCCAGGAGGTCGGCGACGCGCGCGCCGGCCTGACGCCGGCCTATGCCGCGCCCGAGCTCATCCAGGACGACGCCACCGGCACGGCCGTCGACGTCTTCGCCCTCGGCGTCATGCTGTTCGAGCTGCTGACCGGCCGGCTGCCCTTCGGGGCGCGTGACGACGGCCGCGCCGCCATCGAGCATGCCGTGCTGCACCGGCCGCCGCCGCGCTTCGCCGCACTGCTCGACCTCCCCGACGACGAGGCCGGCCCCGGCCGTCCGCGAGACGCGCGCCGCGCCCGCGGCGACCTCGAAGCCATCGCCGCCAAGGCCATGAACAAGGCGCCCGCCGAGCGCTATGTGGGCGTGCATGCCTTCATCGAGGACCTGCGCCGCTGGCAGAGCCTGCGTCCCGTCGCAGCCCGCCAGCGCCGCAGCTGGCGCCACCACACCGCCCTGCTGCTGCGCCGCCATGCCCTGCTGGCCGGCCTGGGCGCCCTGCTGCTGGCCAGCTTGACGGCCGGCATCGCCGCCAGCCGCTGGCAATGGCGCGAAGCCGAGGCCGAACGCCAGCGCAGCGACAGCGTCACGCGCTTCGTCACCCGGCTGCTGTCCGAAGGCAGCCGTCCGCACGAGGGCCGCATTCCGTCGGTGCTCGAGCTGCTGGACGACAGCCGCGACCGCCTCGATCAATTCGCGGACGATCCCGCCACCCGGCAGCGCTTGCTGGAAGTGTTGTCGCGCACCTATGTGGCGCTGAACCGTTTCGACCATGCGCTGCCGCTGGGCGAGCAGTGGCTGGCGCTGGCGCGCCAGCGCCATCACGAGGACGACCCCGCCGTGCTGCAGGCCCGCCTCAGCCTCGGCCAGGTGCAGCAGATCATCGGCAACCACGACGCCGCCATCGAATTGCTGGAGCCGATGACGCCGATGCTGGCGCGTCATTTCGGCCCCGACAGCGAGGAGGTGCGCCTGCAGCAGTTCAGCCTCGCGGCCGACTACATGCACAGCAAGCGCCTGGCCGAGGCCGACCGGGCGCTGGAGCGCGTGCGGGTGCTGACCGAGAAGCTGCACCCCGGCGACGAGCTCGAGCAGGCCGACCTGCTGCAGAACCTCAGCGTGCTGCGCCAGCGCCAGGGGCGCCTGCCCGAGGCCCTGGCCGTGACGCGCCAGACGCGGCCGCTGTGGTCAAGCAGCGATCCGCGGCTGTCTTTGCTGCTGCTGGTCCTGCGCCGCGCCGAGATCGTGCTGATGGGCGAGACCGCCGAGTTCGACGGCATCGCCGAGCGCACCGAGCCGCTGCTGGTCGACATCCGCCGCGTCCTGGGCCCCGGCAACGACCTGACGCTGCAAACCCTCAGCAGCGTGGCCCTGACCGAGCAATTGCAGGGCCGCCACGGCGACGAGCTGCGCACCCGGCAACGCCTGCTGGACAGCGCCCGGGAGGACGGGCTGGCGCCGGCGACGCTGCTGGTCTATCGCGCCGAGTTGCTGACGGCCCAGGCCCGCCAGGGCCGGCTGGACGTGGGCGCCGCCCAGGCCCTGCTGGCCGAGGCCGGCGCCGCGCCTTCCGGCAACCGCCGCGGCCGCACGCTGCTGGGCCTGGCCGAGGCGGGCCTGGCGGCCGGCGACAGCCCTCTCGCCGCCGAGGCCCTGCAGCGCCTGCGCGAGCAGCCCATCTCCGCCGCCCTCGTCAGCCCCGGCAACCGGCTGGCCAAGCTGGAAGGCCGGCTGGCCCGCGCCCGCGGCGACCTGCCGCGCAGTGCCGACCTGCTGGCCCAGCGCCTCGCCCAGCTGAAGGCCACGCCCGACATCGGCGCCGTGCAGATGTGGGCCGCCCATCTCGATCCGGCCATGACCGCCGTGCTGCAGGGGTCGGCCGGTGCTGCCCAGATGCTGGCCCAGGCCCGCGCCGCGCGACCGGCCGGGCTGGCGGCCGGCCATCCGCTGGATCTGGTCAGCCAGTGGCTGGCCGCGCGCCAGGCCGCGGGCCGCGACGACGCCCCGCCAGTGCGCGCGGCCTGGGCCGCCCTGGCCGCACTGCACGGCAGCGGCGCGCTGTCGCTGGGCAGCCTGGGCGGCCTGCTGCCCTAGCGCAAGGCCAGGCTGTCGGCCCAGATGTTCTCGGCCCAGTCGAGCGCGAGGCGGCCTTCGGCGGCGCTGGCGGCAGGTGACACGCCGCTGGCGCCCGGCACCGCCTTCATCGTCTTCTCCGCCGCGTCGTATTGGTGGACGGAGGCGACATGCATGGCCTCCAGCGGCGTGACGAAGCTGTAGCAGGTGTTCATCACCACCGGCGCCGGATTCAGCGCCTCGCCCTGCAGCAGCTGCAGCACGGCCGCCGCCGCCAGCTTGGCCTGCTGGTTGGCCAGATGGCCGGACTTGGGCATGCCGGGCGCAGAGAAGATCGCATCGCCGACGACATGCACGCCCGGCGCCATCTGTGCCTGCATGCTCAGCCAGTCGATGCCGACCCAGCGCCCGTTGACGTTGGCGAACTCGCGCGCCAGGCCGCCGGCGCGCTGCGGCGGGATCAGGTTGAGCACATCGGCCCTGACATCCTCGAACTCGAAGCGCGCCGTGCCGTCGGCCAGCACCTCCTTGAGCTCGGCATTGGGCCGGTACTCCAGCACGCCGGCGTGATGCTGGGCGAAGGCGCGCTCGAACAGCGCCTTCTTGCTCTGCACCTCGGGATTGGCGTCCAGCACCAGCAGCTTGGCGCGCGGCTTGGCGCGCTTCAGGTAGGCAGCGATCAGGCAGGCCCGCTCGTAAGGCCCGGGCGGGCAGCGGTAGGGTGACTTAGGGATGCTCATCAGCACGACGCCGCCATCGGGCAGGGCCTCGAGCTGGCGACGCAGGGCCAGGGTCTGGGCACCGGCCTTCCAGGCGTGCACGGCGCGGCCGCTGTCCAGCGCCGCGGCGAGGCCGGGCACGCCGTCAAGCATGAAGTCGATGCCCGGCGCCAGCACCAGCCGGTCCCAGGCCAGCGTGCTTCGATCCGCCAGGCGGAGGGTCTTCGCGGCGACGTCGATGCCGACGACCTCGGCACGCAGACGCTTCACGCCCTCGGCCTCCAGCGCCGCGTAGCCATGGGCGATGCTGAGGGGGTCGCGCGCGCCGGCGATGACGAGGTTGGACATCGGGCAGGAGATGAAGCCCTCGTTGCGCTCCACCAGCGTCACGTCGACGGCCGCACCGCCCCAGAGCTTCAGATAGCGGGCCGCCGTCGCGCCGCCAAAGCCGCCACCCACGACGACGACGCGGCCCAGCCGGGCGCCGGGAGGCGCGCTCGCGCAGCCCGCCAGCGCGAGGCCGCCCGCGGCGATGAGGTCGCGCCGCGCGATCATGGCCTGGCCTGCGCGGCAAAGTAGGCCGCCACGAGGCGCAACTGCTCCTCGGTGTAGCCCTTGACGATCTGCGGCATCACCGTACCGGCCTGGCGACCGCTGCGGTAGTCGGCCAGCAGCTCCAGCATCAGGTCGGCCTTCATGCCGGCCAGCGGTGGCATCAGACTGCCTTTGGGCCGCCCCTGGGTGCCGTGGCAGTTGGCGCAGGTGGCCGCGAGGCTGCGGCCGACGTTGACGTCCTGCGCCAGCGCCGGCGCGCACAGCAGCAGAAGCATTCCGAAAAACGGCCAGGCCTTCATCACAGACCCCTTTCATGCCTTGCCGCTTGCATGCGGCAAGTCCTTCGTCAGGCGTCGAACAGCGCGCAGGCGCTGTCCTCGGCCCGGTCTCAGAGCTTGTGCGAGCGGTCTCCGCGTTCGAAACCCAGCGCGTCGAAGGGCGCACTCAGCGGCGCGAAGCCGATCACCTTGAACAACTCGCCCATCTCGTGCTCGGCCAGCAGCCGGTGGGCCATGGCGCGCTCACCCAGACTCGTGCCAGCCAGCAGATCGGCGATACCGCAGTTGAGCAGAAAGTTGGCCTGGCTGGTGTAGCCCAGCACCACGAGGCCGGCGTCCTGGCCGGCCAGGGCGACGCCGGTGAAGTTGACGTGGGCCGTGATGTCCTTGTCGCCCACCGCCACCAGCGGATCGGCGTCGGCCAGATGGCCCTGGTGGCACATTAGCGTGCCGCCGCGGCGCTGCGGGTGGTAGTACTCGCCTTCCGGAAAGCCGTAGTCGATGAAGAAGGCCGCGCCGCGCTTGAGCGTGCGGGCCAGCGTCGCGATGAAGGCCTCGCCCTGGGGATGGATCTCGGTGACGGTGCCGGGCACGAAGCCGGTGTCCAGGGGCGGGCGCAACATGCTGTCGCGGTCCGCGAAGGCGAAGCCCTCGTCCTTGCTGACGACGCCACGTTCGCGCCAGACCTGGCCGTCGAAGGCGATGAGCTGCACCGGCATGGCGTCCAGCACCTCGTTGCCGACGACGACGGCCTCCAGCTCTGCAGGCAGCGCGTCCAGCCAGTCGACGCGTTCGGCCCAATGGGCCAGGCGCTCGCGCTGGCGCTCGCGCAGCTCGGCCGACAGCTCGACGATGCGGTAGCGCGCCAGGCCGGCGCCGAGGGCATCCAGCTCGGCGATCAGCTGGGCCGCCAGCGCCCCCGAACCGGCACCGAACTCGACGACATCGCGACAACCGCTGGCGTCCATGGCCTGGGCCAGCTGGCGCGCGAGCGTGCGGCCGAACAGCGGCGACATCTCGGGCGCGGTGACGAAATCCGAGCCCTCGCCGGGCATCTGGCCGAACTTGCGCCGGCCGCCGCTGTAGTAGCCCAAGCCGGGCTCGTACAGGGCCATGGCCATGAAGCGGTCGAAGGGCAGCCAGCCGCCGTTGCCGGCGATCACTGCATGGATCTTGTCAACGAGCTTCACCGGGCTTTCACCCAAGCCTCGAACTCGCCCGCCGGCATGGGCGCGCCGACCAGCTCGCCCTGGAACTGCTGGCAGCCCCAGCCGGCCAGCAGCTGCCACTGCGCGGCGCTGCGCACGCCTTCGGCCGTGACGGTCAGCCCGAGGCCGACGGCCATCTGCACGATGGCCCGCGTGATGGCCTGGGCGCCGACGTCGTCGGGCAGGCGGGCGACGAAGCCCTGGTCGATCTTGAGCTTGTCCAGCGGCAGCTCGGTCAGGTGGGCCAGCGAGGTGTAGCCGGTGCCGAAGTCGTCGACCGACACGGTCAGGCCCAGCGACCGCAATTGAGCCAGCGTCGCCGGCGCATGCTCGATGTCGTCGATCAGCATGCGCTCGGTCAGCTCCAGCTCCAGCCACTGACCTTCGGCGTGGGACTCCTTCAGCACGCGCTTGACGGTGTCGGCAAAGCCATCGAGATGGAACTGCATGCGCGACAGGTTGACGGCGATTCGCATCGGGCCATGGCCCTGGGTCAGGCCCTTTTCGCGCCAGCGCCGCGCCGTGGCGGCGGCTTCGCGCAGCACCCATTCGCCCAGGTTGAGCATCAGGCGATGGCGCTCGGCGACGAAGATGAAGGCGTCCGGCGCCAGCAGGCCGCGCTGCGGGTGGCGCCAGCGCAGCAGCGCCTCGGCACCCGACAGCTGGCCCGTCGTCGCCTCGACCTGGGGCTGGAAGAAGAGCTCGAACTCGTTGCGCGTCAGGCCCTGGGCGAGTTCGTCCTCGAGCACGAGGTCGGCATAGGCCGTCTCGGCCAGGGCCGCGTTGAAGAACTGGAAGTTGGCGCGGCCGCGCGCCTTGGCCAGGTACATGGCCGTGTCGGCGTGCTGGATGAGCTCGTCCGCCTGGCGACCGTCGTCGGGGTACACGGCCACGCCGATGGAGGGCGTGACCGACAGCGCGCGGCCGTCGGCCTTGACGGGCACCTCGACGACCGACAGCAGGGCCTCCAGCACGACGACGATGTCGGCGCGACTCTGCAAATCGCTGAGCAGCACGACGAACTCGTCGCCGCCGAAGCGCCCCACCAGGTCACTGCCGCGCAGCGCACCCACGATGCGCTCGGACACCGTCGTCAGCACCTTGTCGCCTTCGAGATGACCCAGGGAGTCGTTGACGCGCTTGAAGTTGTCCAGGTCGATGAAGAGCAGGCCCAGCATCTCGCCCCTGCGCTCGGCGCGGCGCATCACCAGCGCCATGCGGTCCATGAAGGCGGCCCGGTTGAGCAGGCCGGTCAGCACATCGTGGTGGGCGAGGTGCTGGATGCGGGCTTCGTTGGCGAGGCGGTCGCTGATGTCGCGCACGACGGCCATGCGCAGCTTCTCGCCATCGCGCTCCATGGTGCGCATGATGAGCTCGACCGGGATTCGCGTGCCGTCGCGGTGCTTGATGACCGTCTCGTAGCGCAGCTCCTGGGCCTGCAGCATGACCTCGCGGACCTTGGGCAGTTCGTCGTCCGCCACATAGGACAGCACATGCTGGCCGATCAGGGCCTCGGCGGGCCAGCCCGTCATCTCGCACAGCGGCTGGTTCACGTCGGTCATGATGCCGTCGCGATGGAAGAGGATGCCCTCCAACGTCGCCTGCATGAACTTGTCCAGTCGCGCCTCGGACTCGCGCAGCTTGTGCTCGGCGATGCGGTGGCGGCTGATGTCGTAGACCAGCACCCAGCTGCCCAGCAACGTGCCACGGCTGTCGAACTGCGGGATCAGGTGGATCTCCAGATAGGCCACCTGGCCATCGGGCTGGATTAGCTCGCGCTCGTAGACGACGGGCTTGAGGTCGCGCACCAGCTGGTCGACCGACACCCGCACGTTCTCATAGGCCTCGGCGCCGATGATCTCGCTGAAGTGCTTGCCGATGATGGAGTCCTGCGTCAGCTTGAAGGCTTCGGCATAACCACGGTTGGCGAACAGGCAGCGATGGTCTTCGGCGCCGTACAGGGCGATCCAGGCGGGCACATGGTCGGCCAGCATGCGAAAGCGCGCGGCGTCCAGGGCCTGGCGTTCGAGGTCGAGTTCCTTGGGCGAGCTCATGAACGTCTCACCAGGCTCAGGGCCAGACACAGATCGTCCCAGGCGCCGGCCTTGTCCGCCGGCGAGCGCAGCAGATAGGCCGGATGGTAGGTGACCACCACCGGCAGATCGCGCCACGCATGAGTCCGCCCCCGCAGCCGGCCCAGGGGCTCGGTCGAGCCGGTCAGCCGGCGCGCCGCCTGCAGGCCCATGGCGAGCACGACGCGGGGCTTCAGCAGCTCGACCTGGCGGGCCAGCACGGCCTCGCAGGCGTCGAGCTCGGCCGGCTGGGGCGGCCGGCCGCGCGGCGGACGGCATTTGACGATGGGCGTCACAAAGGCGGTCGCGCCGTCGGCGCCGCGGCGCTGGCCGGCGGCGGCCAGCATGCGGTCCAGCAGGCGGCCGGCGTCGGCACTCAAGGCCTCGCCACTGGCGTCGTCGGCCTCGTCCGGCGGGTCGGTGACCACCAGCCATTGCGCCTGCTGCAGGGCACCGCTGCCGAAGACGGCGTTGCGGCGCTGCTCGCAGAGGCCGCAGGCACGGCAGGAGGCGACGGCGTCTCGCAGGGCGGGCAAATCAAGCGCCGAGAAGCTGGACGGTGCGGCGGGCGCCGCCGCGACGCGCAGGATCGCCGGCGGTGGCGTGGCGACGACGATGGGCTCGGGCTCTGCCTCTTCGACATCCGCCACCGCTGCGACCGCGGCGGTCGTTGCCGGCAGCCGATACCCCATCTCGGCCAGCATGGCCCGTTGACGTTCATCCCAGGTCATGCCGGCACCGACAGGCTCATCAGGATCGCGTCCTCGCGCGGTCCCTCTTGCACCGGGTAATAGGCGCGGCGGCGGCCGACTTCGACGAAGCCGTAGCGCCGGTAGACCTCGCGGGCGCGCTCGTTGCTGAGGCGCACCTCCAGCCACAGCTGGGTCAGGCCGCGGCGCTGGCATTCGGCCACGATGCGGTCCAGCATGGCGACGGCCAGACCGCGCGCCTGCCAGGCCGGCGTGACGGTGATGTTGAGCAGATGCAGCTCGTCCACGCCCGGCATGGCGACCCAATAGCCCAGCAGTTCGGCGCGCAGCCCGCGCAGCACCTCGGCCGGGTAGCCGGCGGCCAGCGAATCGACGAAATTGCCGTGCGACCACGGCACCGGATAGGCCTGGCGCTCGATGGCGATGACCTCGGTCAGGTCGGGGACCCGCATGGTCGCCGCCTCGAAGGGGGGCACGCTGGGCTGGACGACGGCGTTCACGCTTTTTGTTCCCGCTCGGCCGTCGTCAGCGCGACCTTGTCGCGCACATAGACCGGCAGGGCCTCGGCCGCGTCGCGCGTTTCGCCGCGCTGCCAGGCCGCCAGGGCCAGGGCGCCCAGGGCCTGGGCGCGCGAGCGGGCCTGCGGCCAGGCATGAGGAAAGCTGCCCAGGGCCTCGGCGTATTCGTTCAGGGCCGTGCCGGCGACGGCGGCAGGCTCGCCCCAGTGGGCGGCCAGGGCCTCCGGCTTGTAGAGGGCCGGCGCCTCGACCACGTGCCAGGCCCCGCCGATCCGGCCATAGCGGGCTGCGTAGATCTCGCCGATGCGGGCATCCATGGCCACCCAGATGTCGTCGCCGGCGCCCTGGGCGTGCGCGTCCTCGGCCACCAGCATCAGGCTGTCGATGGCCAGCACCGGCTTGTCCAGGCCGAAGGCCAGGCCCTGGGCGACGGCGCAGGCGGTGCGCAGGCCGGTGAAGGCGCCCGGGCCCTGGCCGAAGGCGATGGCGTCGAGATCGGCCATGGCGACGCCCGCGCCAGCCAGCAGGGCCTTGACTTCGGGCAGCATGCGCGCGGACGCCTGGGCGCCCCCCTGGGCCTCGAAAACCCGGGTCTGCCCCTGGGCCACGAGGGCCAGGGCCATCGTGTCGGTCGAGCTGTCCAGGGCCAGGAGAGAGGGCATGAGTCCAGTGTAACTTTCGGGTCATGCGCAAACGGATCGTCGGACTGCTGTTGGCGGGATGGATCGTGGGGGGGCAGGCGGCCGAGCCCCTGCCCCTGTCCGTCCAGGTCGCGTTGCGCCAGGCCCAGCTGCCGCCGACGGCCCTCGGCCTGTTCGTGCAGGCGCTGGACGAGGCCCGCCCCCGCGTGGCCTGGCAGGCCGACCTGCCGCTCAACCCCGCCTCGCTGACCAAGCTGGTCACCAGCATGGCCGCCCTGGACTCCCTGGGCCCGGCCTGGCAATGGCAGACGCCGGTCTGGCTGACCGAGGACGGCGGCCTGGCCATCCAGGGCAGCGGCGACCCGCGCCTGGGCACGGAGCGGCTCTGGACCGGTCTGAAGCGCCTGGGCAATGAACTCGGGATCAGGGAACTGCGCGGCCCGCTGCGCCTGGACCGCAGCGCCTTCGCGCCCGGCAGCGCCGAGCCGGGCGACTTCGACAACGAACCCTGGCGCGTCGGCAACGCCCAGCCCGAAGCCCTGCTGCTGAACGCCAAGGCGGTCAGCTACGCCATCCGCATCGACGGCGCGCAGGCACGCATCAGCGCCGATCCGCCCCTGGACCCGCCAACCGCCGTGCCCGTCACCGCCGGCCCCTGCGGCGACTGGCGCGGCGGGCTGAAGCTGCAGTGGGCGCCCGGCCAGCGCCCGCGCTTCGCCGGCAGCTATCCGGCGGCCTGCGGCGAGCAGACCTGGACGCTGGCCGACCCCGATCCCGCCACCTATGCCGCGCGTCTGCTGGCCCTGATGCTGCGCGAGGCCGGCATCGCCTGGCGTGGCGAGACCCTCGTCGATGCGCCGGCGCCCGCCGTCGCGCCGACGCTGGTCTGGTCCGGCCCGACGCTGGCCGAGGTGCTGCGCGACATGAACAAGTTCAGCAGCAATCTGATGGCCCAGCAGGTGCTGCTCAGCACGGCGCGCGCGGCCGGCGTACCCGCGCCTTCACCGGACACGGCGGCGACCTGGCTGCAGGCCTGGCTGGACACGCATGCCGGCACGCTGCCGCCGACCCGCGTCGTCAACGGCTCGGGCCTGGCGCGTGAGACACGCATCAGCCCGGCTCAGCTGGGCGTGCTGCTGCGCTGGGCCTGGGGCCAGCCCTGGATGCCCGAACTGCTGGCCTCGCTGCCGGTGGCGGGGCTGGATGGCACGCTGTCGCGCCAGCCCGGGCGTTTCGGCGCCGCGGTCGGGCGGGCGCATCTGAAGACCGGTTCATTGCGTGACGTGGTCGCGCTGGCGGGCATCGTCGACGCACCGTCGGGCCGGCGCTGGGTCCTGGTGGCGATGGTCAACCACCCGCAGGCCCAGGCCGGGCGCGGCGTGCTGGAGGCGGCGCTGAGGTGGGTGGCGCAGGACGCACCGGCGGCGAAGTCGGCGCGCTAACCCAGGACGGCCGCGATGAAGCGGGCCTTCGCGTCGCGATAGCGCTGGGGCCCCAGGGACGCATGCTCGAGCTTGATCCGGTTGTACTGCTCCACCAGGCGCGGGTCCGCCCTCAGCGCGTCGCGAAAGCGCATGAAGAACTCGAACTCCGAGCCCTGGGCAACCACCTGCAGAGCGACATCCCAGTCCTGGCGCGGCGATTCCAGCATGCACAGCTCGGGCGTGCGCAAGGTGTCGGCCTTGGCCACATGGCCAGCGGCTTCGAGCGTGCGGACGGCCTGGGCATGGTCCTGCGCCGCGACCAGCACGCAGATGTCCAGGTCGCCCTTGGAGACGGCGCCGGGAATGGAAGAAGCGCCGACATGCTCGATGCGCGCGGCGGGCAACAGGCGCGCGACTTCCTCGGCCACCTTGGCGAAGACCGCGCCGGCCGTAGCCTGGTAGTCGGAAGGCTGGAGCAGCCGCATGCGCCGCCTCAGCCGTTGTAGACCTCGACGCCCATGCCGGTGAACCAGGTGTTCTCGTCGGACTCATGCCCGCCGCCGACGGCGTTGTAGTTGACCGTCAGCTCCTCGCCGGCGGCGATGTCGCGGATGGCAATGAAGCGCAGCACGCGCAACTCGGCATCGGCCTCGTAGCGCATATTGGCCGGGTTCTCGTGGTTGTAGAGGCTGCCATAACCCAGGGCCAGGCAATGCGCCGCATCGGTGCCGGCCAGCACACCCCAGTTGAAGAGCAGCTTGCGGACCTCGTTGGGCACGGAGGCATAGCTGCCTGTGAACAGCACCACGGGGCAGGACTCGACGGTCTCGCCGCGGGCATGGGCGCGCGATGCATAGGCGCCACGGCCCTTGGCGGTGCCGGTGTCCTTGATGTGGACGCTGGGAGCTTGAACGGTCATGTGCGCATTCTCGCTAGGCCCTGGCCCTGAGCTCGCGCACACCGCGCCCCAACTTCCGTCTCAGCAGCGCCCGCAGCGTCACCGCGTCCGCATACCCGACCTCGGCGGCAATGGTTTCGACATCGCTGCGGCTGGTCTGCAGCAGATGCACGGCGCGCTGCACGCGCAGATCCTGCACATAGGCCAGCGGCGACTTGCCGAGCACGGCTTCGAGCCGGCGCTGCAGCGTGCGCGGGCTGGTGGCCAGCGCGGCCGCCGCGGTGTCCAGCAGAAAGCCTTCCGCCAGGTGCTCGCGTGCCCAGCGCTCGAAGCGGGCCACCAGCGGGTCGCTGTGGGCGAGGTGGTCGGGGATGACGTAAGGCGCCTGCGAGGGGCGCGGGTCGACGATGAGGTAGCGAGCCGTGACGGCCGCCAGTTCGGGGCTGGCCTGGCGCACCAGCCACAGCGCCAGGTCCATGTGGGCGATGGCCGCACCGGTGGTGATGAAGTCGCCCGAGGCGACCAGCATGCGCGACTCGTCCAGGCGCACCTGGGGATAGCGCTCGCGAAACAGCGGGCCCAGCCACCAGGACACGGTGGCCTCATGGCCGTCGAGCAGGCCCGACTCGGCCAGCACGAAGCCGCCAATGCAGGCCGCCGCGATGCGCGTGCCGGCGGCGTGGCGCTCGCGCAGGTGGACGGCCGCATCGCGCACCTCGCGCGTGGCCAGGGCCGCAACCAGGGCCGGCGGCATCTTGGCCCCGATGGCGGGCAGCACCAGCCAGTCGGCCGGCGCGTCGTCAGCGGCCTGGACCGGCACCTGCAGGCCCAGCGCCGTCTGCACGCGGCGGCGCAGGCCGATGACACGCACCTCGAAAGGCGGCGCCGGCCAGCCCTGGGCGGCGGCCAGTTCGTTGGCGGTGGCCAGCGTGTCGAGCACGGCGGCCAGGCCGGTGTCGAAGACGCCGCCGAGGGCCAGGACAGCCAATTTCATGATGGCGCGAACGATATCAAAGTTGTCGTTCACGACGATAGCTCCAGAGGGAGCGCCTGCCTAGAGTGCGCAGCGTCGATTCCACGACATCAACCCCTGAAGGAATTCACCATGATCACCCTCGCCCTGTTCGTCCGCCTCGAAGCCCTGCCCGGCAAGGCCGCCGAAGCCGAAGCCTTCCTGCACGCCGCCCTCGCCATGGCCGGCGACGAGCCGACCACGCCGATCTGGTTCGCGCTGAAGCTGTCGCCCACCACCTTCGGCGTCTTCGATGCCTTCCACGACGAGGCCGGCCGCCAGCGCCACCTCAGCGGGCCCATCGCCCAGGCCCTGATGGCCAAGGGGCCCGAGCTCTTCGTCACGCCGCTGAACATCGAGCCCATCGAAGTCCTCGGCCTGAAGAACCAGGCCTGAGCCGGCTGGGGCGACATGGACGCCAACGCCCATATGCGCAACACCGCCTTCCTGGACCGGACGGCGGACGTGCGCATGCTGTTCTTCGCCGAGCACGGCTTCGCGAAGCGAGGACTTCGCCGAACTGCCCTCCAGCCTTCGAAACGGGGGCTGAAGCCGGGGCGGTAGGGAAGGCGTCAGCGGAATGTTCCACACTCCGCAGCTTTCCACCCGCCCCGCCGGAGCCCTGATTGACCGCGCAACCGCTGCTGATCGCGCTCGTCGCCGTGCAGTTCTCCGTGCACGCGCTGGTCTGGGCCATGACGGCCCGCATGGCGCGGCGCTGGCATGCGGCCGAGGGGCATTTCGCGCTGTTCTGGCTGCTGCTGGCGATGGGGCTGATGCTGTTCGTGCCGCCGCTGGAGAGCGGCAGCGCGCCGCGCAATCTGGCCGACCTGCTGATCGTGGCGGCCTCCATGTTCGAGCACCGCGGCCTGGCCTTGCATTGGGGCCGCCGGTTGCCGCTGTGGCCCTATGCCCTCGGCCTGGCCGCCGCGGCCGGCATCATCGCGGCCAGCTTCCTGATGGACAACGGCCACGGCGTGCGCGTGGCCGTCGTCTGCTTCGGCTGCGCCACCATGATGCTGGCCAGCGTCGGCCTGATGTGGCGGCGCGGCCGCGCCGCCACGCCCGTCTTCGCGCCGGTGGCCGCCGCGGGCTACAGCCTGCTGGCCGCGGCCCTGCTGGTGCGCGGCGTGCAGGCCGTGCTGGCGGGCTCGACGACCAAGATCTCCATCGACGCGCCGGGCCACGCCAACATCCCGCTGGCCATCCTGGTGCTCTTCGTCGGCGGCCTCATCAACCTGGCCCATATCCGCCTGGTGCTGGGACGTGTGTTGCACCTGCTGGGTCAGCAGGCCAAGACCGACGAGCTGACCGGCGCCCTGAACCGCCGCGGCCTGCTGCAGCAGCTCGAGGCCGAGCACACCGGCGCCCTGCAGGGCAAGGCCGGCTATGCGCTGCTGATGGTGGACGTGGACCACTTCAAGGCCATCAACGACCAGCACGGCCATGCCCAGGGCGACCAGGTGCTGCAGGCGGTGTCGGCCAGCCTGCGTGCCGCACTGCGCAGCGACGACCTCGTCGGCCGCTGGGGCGGCGAGGAGTTCTGCGTGCTGCTGCCACGCACCCACTTGCAGGATGCCGAACAACTGGCCCAGCGCGTCGCCACGCGCGTTGCGGCCACCGGCTCGGGCATTCGCGTGACCGTCAGCATCGGCGTGTCGGAATTCGGCCCGGCCGACCTGGACCTGCGGGCCGTCATCCGCCGCGCGGACGATGCCCTCTACCGCGCCAAAGAGACCGGGCGCAACCGCGTCGTGACGGCCGCCCCCTAGAGCAGGGCCGGATTGCCCTGCCAGACCGTCCAGGTCAGAGCCGAGGCAAAACTGACCCAGGCCGCATAGGGCAGCAGCAGCGCCCCCGCCGCGCGGCGAATGCGCCAGAACGCAGCCGCGGTTGCGACCACCAGGCCGAGCAGCAACAGCACGTCGGCGAAGGCCAGCGCGCCCTGGTGCCAGCCGAAGAACAGCCACGACCAGAGGGCGTTGGCCAACAGCTGCGCCATGAACAGCCCCAGTGCCAGCGTGCGCTGCTCGTCGGCTGGCTCGCGCCAGACCAGCCAGGCGGCGACGGCCATCAGCAGATAGAGCAGCGACCACACGGGCCCGAAGACCGAGGCCGGTGGCGCCCAGCCGGGCTTGGCGAGTTCGCCATAGAACATGGGCGCCTCGCTGGCCGCCACAGCGCCGAGTGCCGCGGCGACGAAGACGAGGCCCAGCCAGGCCAGCAGACCGGCCGCCTGGGCGGGGGTGGAGCGATGAGACAACTGCACGGCCGACTCCTGGCTTGGGAGGTGAACGGATCAGGCCTCGAGCTTAGGTCGGGTGCGCGCCACACGGGGCCAGCGCAGGCCCGCAATGCCGGTAGGAAGCAGCCTACGGCCGGCTTGAATCGCGTCCGACCGGCGCGCCCTGGCGCCCCCACTAGAGTGAATCGACGGCAAGGAGCAGGTGCTCCACCGCGACAGGAGGTTCCATGTCTTTCCTGCTCTACATCATCGGTCTGGCCGTGCTGCTCGGCGGCGTCGCCTGGGCCCTGATCACCGCCGGGCTGGCAGCCACCTATGTGGCCATCGCCTGCCTGATCGTTGCCGGCGTCGGCATCATGATGGCCGTCTCGCGCACACGCTCCAAGGATCCACCGGCCTGAAAAGCTCGCTGGGGCGTGCGGCATCGCACCCGACCGGCCCGCACGTCTCGGCGCCGCTCGGTGCGGCGGCAGCTTCGGCAGGCGGCCCCGGATTCGAAGCGCGTGCCAGCTTTGTAGCGCGGCCGCCGTTCATGCGGCGCCGGCGCCATTCGCCCGCGCCGACCCGCCATTCGCCGGCTCGACCGGCTCCGGCCAATGGACCTGCCGGAGCATGGCGGTCATGGACATCCGACGCACCCTCCGCGACAACCGCGGCTTCATCCTCTTCCTGCTCAGCTTCGCCCTGTTCCGCACGGCGGTGGCCGACTGGAATCCCATCCCCTCGGGCTCGATGCGGCCGACGCTGCTGGAAGGCGACGTCGTCCTCGTCAACCGGCTGGCCTACGACCTCAAGCTGCCGCTGACCGACGTCGTGCTGCTGCCGCTGGGCGAACCACGGCGCGGCGACGTCGTCACGCTGAGCTCGCCGGCCGGCGGCACCCGCCTCATCAAGCGCATCGTCGGCCTGCCCGGCGATCGCATCGCCCTGCGCGACGACGTCGTGATCCTGAACGGCCAGCCGCTGGCCTACACCGAACGCCGCGCCCACGGCGAGACGGTGGCGCCGGGCTGGGTCGTCGACGCCGTGCGGGCGACCGAGAACCTGAGCGGCCGGGAACATACGGTGCAACTGCTGCCGACCGTGCGCGCCCGGCGCGACTTCGCCGAGATCACGGTGCCGGCGGGCCAGTACTTCCTGCTCGGCGACAACCGCGACAACAGCGAGGACTCGCGCTTCATCGGCACCGTGCCGCGCGAGAAGCTGATCGGCCGCGCCCACCATGTGCTGGTCTCCGCCGATTGGCTGGGCGAGGACGGCTGGCGCATGGCGCCGCGGCTGGATCGCTGGGTGAAGGTCATCCTCTGAACGTGACCAAGCCCACATCTTTGCGGGCTGCGCCGCGGTGGCTGGCCTCTGGACAGGCAGAAGCGGTGTTTTTCGACGCGGCCGTTTCGGTGGCCGCCCTATCTTTGCGGCCATGTCGCGCCGCCATCGCCGTCCCCTCCCCCTGCCCAGCTTCGGGCCACGCCGCCTGAGCGTGGTGGAAGGATCGATGCGCCTGGTCATGGACGAGCGCTGGACGCCCGAGGACCGGCCCGTGCAGGCCGAACTGCAGCAGCTGGAGCGCTTCTCGGCGCTGATGGCCGCCCAGGGCTGGCCGGCCCATGTGTCGCGACTGGCCTATGACCGCATCTATGCTGGCGAGCGCTTCGGCTTCGCCAAGCGCGTCGGCCGCGGCGAACTGCCGGGCCTGGCGCGCGAACTGATTGCCAGTTGGCGCGCCAGCCGGGTGCAGAGCGTCGAAGGCTGATCCTCACTCCTCCCAGCGAAACCGCCAGATCGCCAGCACCGTGAACGCCGCGGTGAAGGCCAGCATGACGGCGCTGGGCAGCAGCGCCTCGGAGAAGGGCTGGCCGCGCCAGGTCATGGCGTCCAGCGCATCGATGGCCCAGCGCGTCGGCACGGCCAGCGAGGCGGTCTGCAGCCATTCCGGGAAGATGAAGGCCGGCACCCAGGCACCGCCAAGCATGACCATCAGCAGCGTGGACAGGATGGCCAGACCGCGGGTGGCTTCGGGCGTGCGGCCCAGAGCCGCCACCAGCAGGCCGAAGCTGGCGGTCAGCAGCGCAAAGCAGACGAGCACGAGGACCAGGCCGGCCGGGCTGCCCAGCACGCGCACGCCGAAGGCAGCGATGGCCACGACGTAGAGGACGGCAAAGACGATCAGCGAGATCAGCGCGCTGGCGACGATGCGGCTGCCCAGCAACTGGGCCCGCGACAGCGGCGCGGCGCGCAGCCGCTTCCACAGCCCCAGGCGGCGCATCATCAACAGGCCCAGGGCCATGTCCACGCCGGCCATCAGGATGAACTGCACGCCCATGCCGGCAAAGGAATGGGCATAGCTGTTGTAGGCGACCGGCGCGGCGTTGGCGCTGGACTGCACGGCCTCGATCTCGCGCGTCGTGTAGGGCATGGACAGGCCGCCCTGCGTGCCTGCCGAAGCTGCGGCGTCGCCGCTCTGCACCTTGCCGATGGCATCGAACATCTTGACGAGGGCATCGCGCTGCTCGACGGGCATGCCGGTCGCGCCGCGCAGCTGCTTTTCCATGTCGCCGAGAGCCGCGGGACTGAAGCTGCTGCGGCTGACCTCCTGCATCACGGTTTGGGCCAGCAAACCGCGCACGACGGCCAGGGCGCTGGCCTGCGAGGGGTCGAAGTGCAGCGCGATCTCGGGTCTGGGACCGGCCCCAAACAGCGCACGGCCGGCCTGCTCGCCCAGGCCCGCGGGCAGCACGGCGACGGCGCGCAGCTTGCCGGCACGCACCTGACCCAGCAGCGCGGCTTCGTCGCCGACCGTGGTCTTCAATGCGGACTCGGCCTGCAGCGCGGCGACGATGCGCTGCGACAGCGGGCTGTGGTCCTGGTCGATGACGCCGACCGGGATGCCGGCCATCTTGCTGCTGCTGCCGCCGAACAGGCTGCCGAAGAAGGCGGCGATGAGGATGGGCGCGACGATGCTCATCAGCACGGCGCGGCGGTTGGAGAAGTGCAGCTTGATTTCCGCACGGACGAGGGCGAGCAGTGCTTGCATGATCAATCCCGCAGCGCGCGGCCGGTCAATTGAAGGAAGACGTCTTCGAGGGTGGCGCGGGCCGAAGCCAGGCCACGCACCTTGACGCCGCGTTCGGCAAGCGCTGCCAGCAAGGGACCGGTATCGCGGCCCAGATCGCTGACCCGGGCCTCCAGCCGCTGGCCCACGCGGCTCACGCCGGGCAGGCCGGCCAGCGCCGCCGTCCAGTCGATGTCAGCAGGCTCGCCGTCGAGTTCGACCCGCAGGGTCTGTGAGGCCGGCAGCAGGGCGAACAACTGCGCCTGGGTGCCGCTGGCGACGACGCGACCATGGTCGATGACGACGATGCGGTCGGCCAGGCGCTCGGCTTCTTCCATGTAGTGGGTCGTGTAGATCAACGCCTTGCCGGCGGCCTTCAGCATCTCGAGGTTGTCGAAGATGGCATTGCGGCTCTGCGGGTCGACGCCGGCCGTGGGCTCGTCAAGCAGCAGGACCTCGGGGTCATGAACCAGGGCGCTGGCGATGTTGAGCCGGCGCTTCATGCCGCCGGAGAAGGTCGACGGCTTGTCCTTGGCGCGGTCGCTCAGGCCCACCATGGCCAGCACCTCGTCGGTCCGGCGCTTCAGCAGGTCCGGCGCCATGCCGTAGAGGGCCCCGAAGAGCTCGACGTTCATGCGCGCCGGCAATTCCTCGTAGAGCGCGATGTCCTGGGGCACCAGGCCGATGCGGCGCTTGTAGCCGGCCTCGTCCGAAGCCAGGCTGACGCCGCCGGACAGGGTCACGGCACCGGCGTCGGGCACCGTCAGGCCGCAGATCATGCCCACCGTCGTCGACTTGCCGGCACCGTTGGGGCCGAGCAGGCCCAGCACCTCGCCGGGGCGCAGCGCCAGGCTGACCTCGTGCACCGCCGTTCTGTCGCCATAGGCCTTGCGCAGGCCGCGGGCCACCAGCACTTCTTCCTGCATGCCGCACTCCTCATCGAATTGGCGCGGATGCTAGGGCGTCGGCCACCGCTCGCCGAGGGGGTTGCGACGGATGGCGAGAGGCTGGCGCGAATCGACAGCGCCCCGCGCCAACGGCAATACTCCGGCCATGACGGCACGCATCGGCATCATCGGCACCGGCTGGGTGGGCACCAGCGTCGCGTTCTCGACGCTGCTGGCCGGGCATGCCGGGGAACTCTGGCTGCACGACCAGCGAGAGGCCGTGGCCGAGGGCGAGGCCATGGACCTGGCCGACGGCGCCGCCTTCTACCCGCGCTGCCAGGTGAGCGCGGTGGCCCTGGAGCGCATGCGGGATGCCGACATCGTCGTGCTGGCCGCCGGCCGCAACGGCAGGCCGGACGAGAGCCGCCTCGATCTGCTGCGCGACAACGCCCGCATCGCGGACGGCATCGGCCGCATGCTGGCCGGCTTTGGCGGCATCGTGCTCGTCGTGACCAACCCGGTCGACGTGCTGACCCGCGTCGTCGCGCAGGCGAGTGGGCTGCCACCCGGGCGTGTCATCGGCACGGGCACGCTGCTGGACACGGCCCGGCTGCGCGAGCGCCTCGCCAGCAGGCTGAGCGTGGCGCCGCAGTCCATCCACGCCCAGGTCGTCGGCGAGCATGGCGACTCCTCGGTCATGCTGTGGTCGGGCGTGCGCGTCGGGGGGCTGGCCCTGCGGGACTGGCCGGGCTGGCGGGCCGAGGACGAAGCCGAACTCGGGCAGCGGGTGCGACGCGCCGCCTACGAGGTGATCCAGCGCAAGGGCGCCACCAACCATGCCATCGGCCTGGTGACGGCCGAGCTGATCGGCTGCATCGTGCGCGACGAGCGGCGCGTGCTGCCGGTCAGCCGTGTCCAGCAAGGCGTCTGCGGGTTCAGGGGTGTCGCGCTGTCGCTGCCGGCCCAGGTCGGTGCGGCCGGCGCCGTCGAGGTGATGGCGCCCGGCATGGACGCCGCGGAGCGCGGGGCCCTGGCCGCGTCGGGCGCGACTCTCGAGCGCGCCTTCGTTTCGATCAGCGCGTCCTGAAGCGGCCCACCAGTTCGTTGAGCCGGCCGGCCTGCGACTTCAGGCTCTCGGCCGCCGCCGCGCCCTCTTCCACCAGCGCCGCGTTCTGCTGCATGGACTGGTCGAGCCGGTCCACCGAATCGGCGATCTCGCGCAGCCCGGCGCTCTGGGTGCGGGCCAGCTCGGTCGCATCCTTGATGAGGGCCGCGACGCGTTCGACGCTGGCCACCACCTCCTGCATCTGCGTGCCGGCGTCGTTGACGAGGCGCGAGCCGGCGTCCACCTGCTCCACGCTGGCCCCGATGAGCGACTTGATCTCCTTGGCGGCGCCGGCCGAGCGCTGCGCCAGGCTGCGCACTTCGGCGGCCACGACGGCAAAGCCGCGGCCCTGCTCGCCGGCCCGCGCGGCCTCCACCGCGGCATTCAGCGCCAGGATATTGGTCTGGAAGGCGATGCCGTCGATGACGCCGATGATGTCGGCGATCTTGCGGCTGCTCTGGCTGACGCCGTTCATGGCCGTGACGGCATTCAGCACCACCTCGCCGCTCTGGCGGGCCTGGGTCGACGTCGTCTGGGCCAGGCTGCTGGCCTCGCCCATGGCCTCGCTGCTGTGGCGTGCAGCCTCGGTCATCTGGCGCATGGAACTGGCGGCCTGCTGCAGGTCGGCGCTGCCCTGCTCGGTGCGCTGCGACAGGTCGAGGTTGCCGGCCGCGATTTCGCTGGAGGCCGTGTTGACCTGTTCGGCACCGTCGCGCAGCGTGCCCATCATGCTGCGCAGCGTGTCCTGCAGGCGCACCAGGGCCGACATGCCCGCCCGAGCGCTGGAGTTGCCGCGCAGCACGATGTCCTCTCGCAGGTCGCCCTCGCTCATGCGCTGGGCGCTGCTGAGCAAGTCCTTCAGGAACACACCCACGCTCTGGGCGCCATCGAGATAGACGAAGGCGATGAGGGCGCCCAGCAGCAGGCTGCCGCCGATCAGCCAGCCTGCCGGCATGCCGTAGAGCACGCCGGCGATGACGTAAGCCTGCAAGGCGATGGACAGGCCCAGGTAGAGGGCCAGGCGCTGGGCAATCGAGAGATTGGCAAACATCAGATCGGTCTCCTCGTCGGTAACCAATCAATTTAGCCCAGCGCTTCTTCGGCGCCGCGTGGAAGTTTCACGACTTGGGCGCCTGCGACGTTTTCGCGTTCAGGGTGGGATGCAGACAAGCGTGGACCGCACCTGGCGAAAGTCAAAACAACGTTCCAAGCACAACGGATCGTCGGACCGAAATTCACCACTCAACCGGTCTAACCCGTTGTGAAGTTAGGGAGCGCCCAATACAGCAACACGCGTTACGTTTCGCTTACGTTCGCGAAGCTTTCCGTTGACTTGCAGTCGCGAAGCTAACAACCTCTGCAGGCCCGTCTTTTGCCCTGATGTTTCTCCGCCGTCTCAATCTCGATGTCGATGCCGATCGCGGCATTGCCTCGGGCCTTTTTCTGTCCGATCCCAGCTACGAGCTGGAGAACTATGGGCGCCTGCCGACCAGCGACATGAACGACCCGCTGTCGCGGCGCTTCCCGGATGAATGCGCGCCCGAGCATCGACTCACCTTCGCGGCCTTCGAGCACGACAAGGCCATCGGCCTGGCCCAGGTCGCCCTGCACGCACCGTCCCGCGACTCGGCAGCCCTGATGCTGCTGCTGGTGCCGCGGCCATTCCAGCACAAGCACATCGGCTGCGAGATCGTCGAGCGCCTGAGCCGGCAGGCACGGCGTTGGGAAGACATCTCGAACTGGTACATCACCGTCGTGGAGTCCAACACCCGCGCCCTCGCCTTCTGGCGGCATTGCGGCTTCCGCACCAAGACCCAGGGCCTGGCCTGCGAAGGTTTCGCCGACCGGGTCACGCTGATGACGCGCCCCGTCAAGGCGCGCCCGAGCTGCCAGCACTCCCGCGCGCCGGAGAACGCGAGTCAGATCACGGCCCTGCAGCTGTTCGCGCGCATCACCTGATCAAGCCTGGGCGAGAGCCCGCGCTATCAGGATCTTCTGCACCTCGCTCGTGCCCTCGTAGATCTGCGTCACGCGCACATCGCGGTAGATGCGCTCGACGGGGAAGTCGCTGAGATAGCCGTAGCCGCCATGGATCTGGATGGCCTCCGAGCAGACCTTCTCGGCCATCTCGCTGGCGAAGAGCTTGGCCATGGCCGCCTCCTTCAGGCAGGGCCGACCGGCATCCTTCAGGCTGGCGGCGTGCCAGATCAGCTGGCGCGCGGCCTCGATCTGCATCGCCATCTCGGCCAGCTTGAACTGCACCGCCTGGTGATTGAAGATGGGCTGGCCGAAGGTGACGCGGTCCTTGCTGTAGCGCAGCGCCGCTTCAAACGCGGCACGCGCCATGCCGACCGCCTGCGAGGCGATGCCGATGCGACCGCCTTCCAGGCCTGACAGCGCGATCTTCAGGCCCTGGCCTTCGTCGCCGAGGCGATTGGCCGCCGGCACGCGGCAGTTTTCGAACAGGATCTGGGCCGTGTCGCTGCTGTGCTGACCCATCTTCTCCTCGATGCGGGCCACCGTGTAGCCCGGCGTGTTGGTGGGCACGACGAAGGCGCTGATGCCCTTCTTGCCGGCCGCCTTGTCGGTCACCGCCATGACGATGGCGACGTCCCCCTGCTTGCCGCTGGTGATGAACTGCTTGACGCCGTTCAGTACATAGTCGTCGCCATCACGCACGGCCGTCGTGCGCAGGCCGCCGGCCTCGGAGCCGACATGGGGCTCGGTCAGACAGAAGGCGCCCAACATGTCACCGCGCGCCAGGGGCTTGAGGAAGCGCTCCTTCTGCTCGTCGTTGGCGAAGGCCATCAGGATGGAGCAGACCGGGCAGTTGTTGACGCTGACCACGGTGCTGGTGCCGCCGTCACCCGCGGCAATTTCCTCCAGGATGACGGCCAGGGCCAGATAGTCCAGCCCGGCGCCGTCCCATTCGGTGGGCACGGCGACGCCGTAGCAGCCCAGGGCGGCCAGGCCCTTCAGCGGCTCGGCGGGGAAGTGGTGGTTCTTGTCCCAGGCCGCGGCATGGGGGGCGATCTCGGCCTGCACGAAGGCACGGATGGCGTCCTGCACGGCGAGGTGGTCTTCGGGGAGGAGCATGGGTGGCGCTTTCCGACAACGTTGGGGATGACGCTATTTTCGACGCAGGCGCCTGTCCGTTCACCCCGTTTGCTGCCCGCGACCGTAGAAGCAGATACCGCCTGTCCGGAGACCCTCCATGCCATCTGCCACGACGCTTCGCTCGCTGTTTGCCCTGCTAACCCTGGCGGCCTCGGCCGCTCTCGCCCTCGCCCCTCCACCGCCACCACCGCAGAAGCTGCTGCCGCCCGCGGTGCTGCCGCGCTTCGTCGCGCCCCAGGCCGGCCAGCCCATCCAGGTCCGCAAGGCGGCCGTGCAGGCCATCGTCGCCGGCACACAGGCACAGACGCGCATCGAGCTCGTCGTGCACAACCCCAACCCGCGGGTTCTGGAAGCGACGCTGGAGTTCCCGCTGGCCGAGGGCCAGAGCGTCGTCGGCTTCGCGCTGGACATCAACGGCGAGTTGGTCAGCGCCGTGCCCGTGCCCAAGGACAAGGGCCGCCAGGTCTTCGACGACGTGACGCGTCGGCGCGTCGACCCGGCGCTGCTGGAGCGCACCGCTGGCAACAGCTTCAAGCTGCGCGTCTACCCGCTGCCGCCCAACGGCCAGCGGCGCGTCGTGCTGCAACTGGCCGAGTCCCTGCGTCCCGACGCGCAGGGCCGCTTCCAGTACGCGCTGCCGCTGGACTTCGGCCAGCCCATCACCCAGTTCGAGGGCAGGTTCAGCGTGCGCGGCGACGCCCGGCCGCAGGCCGCAGGCGCCCTGGCCGGCGCCGAAAACTTCGAGCGCGGTGGCGAAGCCGGCCTGCAGCTGCAGCGCAGCGACTGGCAGCCCAACCAGCCCCTGGCCATGAGCTGGACCGGCAGCGACGGCGACAGCATCAGCGTGCAGCAGCACGCCGGCGTCGCCTATGCCTATGCCGAACTGCCGGTCGATGCGGCCACCGGCCCCGCACGCCTGCCGCGCGAGGTCCATCTCGCCTGGGACGCCTCCGGCTCCGGCGCCCAGCGCGACCACGCCCGCGAGTTCGCCCTGCTCGACGCGCTCTTCCGCGCCGCAGGCACCCTGCGCGTGCAGCTGACGGTGGCCCGCGACGTCGCCGAGCCGCCGCGGCTCTTCGACGTGAAGGACGGTGACTGGTCGGCACTGCGCCGCGTGCTGGAAGGCCTGGCCTATGACGGCGCCAGCAGCCCCGCGGCCTGGGCCGCCGGCTTCGGCCCGACCCAGGCAGGCAGCGACACCATCGCCCTGCTGTTCAGCGACGGCCTGGCGACCTGGCCCGGCGACATCCAGGCGCCGGCCGCGGGTGCGCCCCTCTTCACCGTCAACGCCGCCACCCGCCTGGACGCGCCGCGCCTGCGCCGCCTGGCCGAAAGCCGTGGCGGCCGCTTCATCGACCTCAACGGCGCCGACACGCCCGCCGCCCTCGCCGCCCTGACCCGGCCGGGCCTGCGCCTGGTCGACATCCAGGCCCAGGGCGCCGAGCGCGTCGTGGCGCAGTCGCTGCTGCCCGAGAACGGCCGCCTCGTGCTGGCGGCACGCCTGACGGCCGCCCAGGCTCGCTTGCAGCTGACGCTGGTCGATGCCCAGGGCAGCCGCCAACAGCGCACGCTGGAGCTGACCGCGCCCGTGCCCGACACGCGCGGCGGCGACGAATCGCTGCCGCTCGCCGCGCGACGCTGGGCCGAATTGCAGGTGGCCGAACTGGAGGCCGACCGCCAGCGCCACCGCGCCGAGATCCGCCGGCTCGGCGAGCAGTTCAGGCTGCTGAGCAGCGAGACCTCCCTCATCGTGCTGGACAGCCTGGCCGACTACGTGCGCTACGAGATCGTGCCGCCCACGGCCGCCATGCGCGCCGCCTACCAGCAGCAGCTCGCCCAGCGCCGCACCGAGAACAACCGCGGCCGCGAGGCTCAACTGGACGACCTGCTGCGCCGCTTCAAGGAGCGCCAGGCCTGGTGGGCGCAGACCTTCGCCTCCCAGCCCGCCCAGGTCACCATGGCACCCAAGCCGATGCCGCCCGTCGCCGTGCCGCCGCCGGCCTTCACCACCGTCACGCCCGCGCCGGCAATCGCCCCGCCCGCGCCGGCAATGGCGTCCATCGCACCGTCACCGGCCGCCGAAGCACGGGCCTCCATGCTTCCCCCGGCAGCCGCGCCGGCACTGGCATCGGCGCGCGCCCCCGAGCCCCGGCGCGAACGCATGGAGATGGCGGCCGGCAAGCTCAGCGAACGCGCCACCGACAGCCCGGTCGCCCCGGTCGCCCCGGTCGGTATCGCGCTGCGCCGCTGGGAGCCCAATGCGGCCTATGCCCGCCGCCTGCGCGAGGCCGGTGACGCCGATCGCTACACCGTCTACCTGGACGAGCGTCCGGGCTACGTGTCCAGCACGGCCTTCTTCCTCGACGCCGCCGAGATCTTCTTCGCCAAGGGCCAGCGCTCCCTGGCGCTGCGCGTGCTGTCCAACCTGGCCGAGATGGAGCTGGAGAACCGCCACATCCTGCGCATCCTGGCCTACCGCCTGCTGCAGGCCAACGAGCTGGCGGCCGCCGTACCGCTGCTGGAGCGCGTGCGCGAACTTGCGCCCGACGAGCCCCAGTCCTCGCGCGACCTCGCGCTGGCGCTGGAGCGCGCGGGCCAGTCGCAGCGCGCCGTCGACCTGCTGTGGGACGTGGCCAGCCAGCCCTGGGACTCGCGCTTCGCGGACATCGACCTGATCGCCCTCGGCGAGATGAATGCCATCATCGCCCGCCACCCCAGGCTGGACCGCTCGCGCATCGACGGCCGCCTGCTGCGCAACCTGCCGCTGGACCTGCGCGCCGTGCTGAGCTGGGACGCCGACAACACCGACATCGACCTGTGGGTGACCGACCCTGACGGCGAGGAGGCCTATTTCGGCAACACGCTGACTCGCCAGGGCGGCCACATGAGCCGCGACTTCACCGGCGGCTACGGTCCCGAGGAGTTCTCGCTGCGCCGCGCCAAGCCGGGCCGCTACGAGGTGCGCGCCCAGTTCTACGGCCACCGCCAGCAGATCGTGTCGCCCTACACGACGCTGATGCTGTGGCTGTCCACCGGCTTCGGCACCCCCGGGCAGAAGGACCAGCGCGTCGTGCTGCGCCTGTCGGGCAGCGGTGACAAGGTCATGGTGGGCAGCTTCGAGGTGGGTGGCGCCGGGCCGAAGGGACGCTAGTGCCCGGCCGACTTCACCAGCAGCGTGCCGCGCCCGACCACGCAGGGGTGGGCGTTGCGCACCGTCGCACGCCCGTCGACATGGGCCAGCCAGCCGCCCAGCGTGGCATTCCATTCCACGCTGGCCACGCGCCAGTGCAGCAGCAGCTCCTGCTCGGCGAACACCGGCGCCTTGAAGGCGAAATTGAAGTTCAGACACAGCAGCTCGCGGCCCTGGCCGTCATCGCTGCGCGAGAAGTGGCTGGCGACCAGGCCGATCATCTGCGCCGTCGTCTGCTGGCCGCTGGCGATGATCTCGCCATGGCGGGCCCGCTGGGCGGCCTGCACGTCATGGTGCAGCGGGTTGGAGTCGCCGGTCAGGCGGGCGAATTCGGCGATGTCGTCCCGCGTGAAGCGGATGGGACGTTCGCAGGTCTCGCCAACCCGGATCAGGGCGGTCGTGTCGGCTTCGGCAAAGGTCGTGTCCATGGACCGTGACCTTAGCTCAGACGGCGCGGCGGCATGCCACCCGGACAGGGGACCTACCAGTCCAGGCGCTGCCCGTCGTAGTTGAAGAAACTGCCCGTATCCGCCGGCTTCACGCTGGCCAGCACGGTGCGCATGCCGGCGATGCTGGTCGATGCATCGATATCGGCGCCGGCACCCCCCATGTCGGTGCGCACCCAACCGGGGTGGAAGCTGATGACGGTGGCCTTGCCCGCCAGGGCCAGCGACGCGTCCTTCATCACCGAATTCACGCCCGCCTTGGAGGCGCGGTAAAGCCAGCCGGCCGTGCTGGCGCGCAGGCCGATGGAACCCATCTTGGACGAGATGATGGCCACGCGCGCACCGGGCGCCAGGGCCTCGGCAATCTGCGGCAGCACCCGCATCGGGCCCAGCACATTGGCGTGCATGACGGCGTCGAAATCGTCCGCCGACGGCGTCTCCAGGCCCGCCGTGCTGGGGCCGTAGACGCCAGCGTTGATGACGACGACGTCGAAGGCCTCGCCGTCGATCAGCCAGGCGAGGCCGGAGACGCTGGCCGTGTCGGTCACGTCCAGCTTGAGCGCCAGCGCGCCATGCTCGCGCAGCCGTTCGAGTGCAGCCTCGTCGCGCGCCGTGGCCGTGATGCGGGCGCCGGCGGCGCGGTACTGGCGGACGAACTCCAGGCCCAGGCCGCGCGAAGCGCCAATGATCAGAACGTTCATGGTTTGGTCAAAGCCAATTTGGCGGCCAGCACGGTAAAGAGGCCGGCGCCGCCGAGGTTGAGGCTGCGCCCCACCCAGGGCCGCGGCCGGCTGCGGCGCAGCGGCGCCACCAGCACGATCAGCGCCAGCAGGAAGAGCAGGCCCTGGGCAATGAACCAGGCGCCGAGGAAGAGGAAGGCGAGGGTCTTGTTCGGGGCGCCCGCCTCGATGAACTGCGGCAGCAGGGCCAGGAAGAACAGCGCCACCTTGGGATTCAGCGCGTTCGTGAAGAAGCCCTGGCGCACCGTGCGCCACAGCGAGGGCGGCGCGCTGACTTCAGCAGGGGCCGAGGATGGCTTCAAGCCCGCCCTGGCCATGCCCCAGGCCACATAGAGCAGATAGGCCGCGCCCACCAGCTTGACGACCGTGAAGGCCTCGGCCGACGTGGCCAGCAGGGCCGCCAGGCCGAAGGCCGCGGCCAGGGAGTGCAACACGCAGCCGCCCATGATGCCGATGGCCGCCGCCACGCCCTGGCGCCAGCCGCCGCGCAGCGTGCTGGCCACCGTGTAGGCCATGTCGACGCCGGGCGTCGCGTTCAGGATGAAGACCGTGGCGGCGAACAGGGGGAGGTCGTGGGTGCCGAGCATGGCCGGGTGCGGAAGTCGATGCCGAGACGGCTAGTTTCGTCGAACCGCACCGGCCGCGCTGCCGGCACCCGCCAATCCCTCACAGCATCTCGACAGCCAGCGCCGTGGCTTCACCACCGCCGATGCACAGCGCCGCCATGCCGCGCTTGAGGCCGCGGGCCTTCAGCGCGCCCAGCAGGGTCACGACGATGCGCGCACCGCTGGCGCCGATGGGGTGGCCCAGGGCGACGGCGCCGCCATTCACATTGACGATGTCATGGGGCAGCTTGAACTCGGCCATGGCGGCCATGGTGACGGCGGCGAAGGCTTCGTTGACTTCCCACAGGTCCACCTGGCCAGCCTGCCAGCCGGCCTTGGCCAGGGCCTTCTGGATGGCGCCCGCGGGGGCGGTGCTGAACCATTCCGGCGCCTGCGCATGCACGGCGTGGCTGACGATGCGGGCGACCGGCGTCAGGCCGCGGGCCTTGGCGGTGCTCTCGCGCATCAGCACCAGCGCCGCCGCGCCGTCGGAGATGCTGGACGAGGTGGCGGCGGTGATGGCGCCATCCTTCTTGAAGGCGGGCTTCAGCGACGGGATCTTGTCGAGCTTGGCCTTGAAGGGCTGCTCGTCGAACTTGATGACGGTATCGCCCTTGGCGCCGCTCAGCGTGACCGGGGCCATCTCCCAGTCGAAGGCGCCGCTCTCGTTGGCGGCCTTGGCGCGCTGGGTGGACGTGATGGCGTACTGGTCCATGGCCTCGCGGCTGAAGCTGTACTTGCTCACGCACTGCTCGGCAAACACGCCCATGGCCTTGCCGCGCTCGTAGGCGTCTTCCAGGCCGTCCAGGGCCATGTGGTCGTAGACGGCCGAGGCGCCGTACTTGATGCCCTTGCGGGCGAACATCAGATGGGGCGCATTGGTCATGCTCTCCATGCCGCCGGCCACCATGACCTCGGCCGAGCCGGCCGCCAGCATGTCGTGGGCGAACATCATGGTGCGCATGCCCGAGCCGCACATCTTGCTCAGGGTGACGGCGCCGGCCGAATCCGGCAGGCCGGCCTTGCGCACGGCCTGACGGGCGGGGGCCTGGCCCTGGCCGGCCATCAGGCAGTTGCCCATCAGCACTTCATCGACCGAGTCGCCCGGCACGCCGGCGCGCTCGACGGCCGCCTTGATGGCGACGGCACCCAGTTCCCAGCCGGCGAGGCCGGCGAAATCACCCAGCAGGCCACCGATGGGCGTGCGGGCGGCGGACACGATGACGATCGGATCGGACATGGCGATGGACTCCGTTGCGAATTCAGATGCGCCATTTTGACGCCATCAATTGACGTTAACGTCAATCACCTACGCAAACCCTGGGTGAAGCGTGGGCCTTCAGGGGTGCCGGGGCGGCGGCGGCGGGACACCGCAGTCGACGGGGCGGGCCTCCGGGGCATGGCGACGCACCGCCTGGCAGAGTTCGGTCCAGAAGGCATGCGTCCAGGCCGCGTGGCTTCGGGCGAAGGCCGGTGCGGCCGGCACGAAATAGGGCTGGCGCGCCACCACCGGCGCCCATTCGACGAGGTCGGCGCGATGCTCGGGTGTCAGCCCCTCACGAGGAGTCAGCAGCAGATCGAAGCGCTGGGCCTGCAGCATGGCCACCTCGTTGTCGAAGGTCAGCACGGTTTCGGTGGCCCAGCCGCGCTCGCTCGCCAGGGCTTCCTGCACCGAGCCCGCGAGCACGCCGACGCGCCAGTGTTGCGCCAGATGAGCGCCGTCCCAGGCCGGATCGGGCGTCGTGCCAGCGCGGCCATAGAGGGCGAGATGGCCGAACACCGGCGCCCAGGCCACGTCGGGTCGGCCCTGGGCATCGAGGGGAAAGCTGTAGCTGCGCAGCCGTTCCGGCGACGCGCCATAGAACAGCCCGAAATGCACATCACCCTGGGCCAGCGCGCTGCTGAGCCGGCGCCCCGGCAGCCGCACCAGTTCGGCCTTGCAGGCCAGCTGGCGCAGCGTCTCGCGGACGGCGACGACGGCCCAGCCCGGCGGATCGGCAAACTGGCTGCCCTGGCCGAGCAGCCCCGGCGGTCCCGCGCGGTCCGTGAAGCCTATGCGCAGCGGTTCGGGGCAGCCCTCGGCCGCGGCCAGGGCCATGCCGCCACTCAGGGCGGCGCCGAGGAGCCCGCGGAACCAGCGTGACATGCGCCCGAGTTTAGGAAGCCGGCGCTGCCGCCGCGACCCCGGTTCGGGCGGGTCAGCGCCAGGCCGTGGCCGGCACCGTGCCGCATTCGGCCGGGCGAACCTCGGGCTCCAGTCGCCGCACGGCCTGGCAGAACTGGCGCCAGAAGGCGCGCGTCCAGTCCGGGTGGCGTTGGGCGAACTGCGGCGAGGCCGGCGCGAAATAAGGCAGCTTGGCCACGCCGGGCGTCCACTCCACGAGCTCGGCGCGTTGCTCGGGCGTCAACACCTCGCGCGTGCTCAGCAGCAGGTCGAAGCGGCGCGCCTGCAGCATGGCCGGGCCGCCGTCGAGCGCGCCGATGGACTCGCTCGGCCAGCCGCGATCGCGTGCGATGGTGTCCTGCACCGAGCCGGTCAGCACGCCCACGCGCCAACCCGGCGGCAGGCGCTGTCCATCCCAGCTCGGGTCGGCCGCCTCGCCGGCACGGCCGAACAGGGCGAGGTGACCGAAGACCGGCGCCCAGGCGAGATCCGGCTTGCCCTGGGGATCGACAGGGAAGGCAAAGCTGCGCAGGCGCTCCGGCGTGGTGCCGAAGAGCAGGGCGATATCGACGCTGCCCTGGGCCAGCGATGCCGACAGGCGGCGGTTGGGCAGGCGCAGCAGCTCGGCCCGGCAACCCAGGCGCTCGAGCGCCTCGCGCACGGCCACGACCTCCCAGCCCGGTGGCTCCGGAAAGCCTGGCCCCGAGCCCAGCAGACCGGGTGGCGACGCGGCATTGCTGAAGCCGATGCGCAACGGGTGGGGACAGGCCGGCGCCTGGGCCCATGCCGCGGCGGCGCTCAGCAGCAGCGCGGTGAGGGCGAGCAGGCGGCGCGGCATCGCACGAGTTTGCCTCAGCGCCAGAGCCGGTAGGCCCAGAAAGCCTCTTCGGCCTGGATGCGGCGCCGCAGGTCCTCGGGGCTGAAGCCGGTCAGTCGGCGCGTCTCGCGGCAGAGATGACTCTGGTCGGCGTAGTCGTTGTCGGCGGCGATGTCGGCCCAGTTCACGCCGGCCCCGCCTTCGGCCGCGGCGACGGCATAGAAAGCGTTCTCGGCGCGCGATACGGCGCGCAGCTCGCGCATCGGCAAGCCCGCCCAGGCCTTGATGCGGCGTTCCAGCTGACGCAAGCTGCGGCCCGCGGCACTGGTGGCGGCGCGCACGGCCAGGGCCTCGGTCCAGGCGGCATAGCGGTGGCCGGGGCGCTCGCTGCCCAAGGCTTGCCAGCGCGGCAGCAGGAAGGTCTCGAGCAGGCCCAGCCGCGCTTCGTCGTCGGGGGCCGCCCCCATCGCGTCGGCCCAGGCCAGCCAGTCGGCCGGCAGCAGCTCGCGGGCATCGACGACCTGGTTGACGTGGCGCTCCAGCGCGATGCCGGTCAGTGCGATGAAGGCGTCCGGCAGCATCAGCAGCTTGAAGGCCACGATCTCGCCCGGGTTGCGCGTGTGCGAGGGCAGCGTGAAAGGGCCACCGAACATGAAGGGCGCGTGGCGGCGCTCCGGTGGCGGCACCGAAAAGCCCGGTGTCGCCAGCCATTCGCTGCTGCCCTCGGCCCACCAGAACAACTGCACCAGCGGCGTGGCGGGGAAGTAGTTCTCGCGCTGCACGGCATCCAGGCCGCGGCCACGCGTGTCGCGCAGCATGACGCCACGCACGCAGCCGGCCAGGGCCAGCGGCGGCAACCAGAGCCGGGTGCCTGCGTCCTCTTGCATGCGAGCAGTGTCGCATTCGTTCAAGACCCCGCGCGGCGTCCAAGCGCACCATGCGGCCATGACTGCCCTGACCTGGAACGACCTGCCCTCGCACCCCACCCGCTGGTGGGGCTTCCCCGTGCTGATGGCCATGCGGCGCGACTACCTTGCGGTGATTTCCGCCCAGCGACCTCTGGGCGACCTGGTGGCCCAGCGCATCCTCGGCGAGCGCGGCGTCGACGTCTTCGACCCCGAGCTGGTGCGCGCCATCATGGTCGACCATGCCGACGCGCTGATCCGCTGGGCGCGCGGCCCCGAGGTGTTCGCCGAGCTGATGGGCCAGTCCGTCCTGGTCACGGAGGGCAGCACCTGGCAGCGCCAGCGTCGCATGCTGATGCCGGCCTTCACGCCCAGGCGCGTGGCCGGCTATGCGGCGCTGATGACCGAGGCCGCCATGGCGGGACTCGACCGGGTGCGCGAGGGCGAGGTCGCGATGGACGAGCTCTACAGCCACCTGACCATGGACGTCATCTCGCGCACCCTGTTCAGCGCCCCCATCGGCGACGACACGGCCGCCGCGGCGCAGGCCGTGCAGGTGCTCAGCGAGACCGCTCTGGCCGAGATGTTCTGGCCCGTCACCCTGCCCGACTGGCTGCCGCTGCCCGGCAAGGCGGCCAAGCGGCGTGCGTCCAGGTTGATACACGGCCTGCTGGCCGAGCGCATCGCGGCGCGGCGTGCCGCGACAGAGCCGCGCACCGACCTGCTCGGCATGCTGATGGCCCTGCGCGACGAGACCAGCGGCGAGGCCTTGTCGGAGCAGGAGGTCTACGACCAATGCATGGTCAGCTTCCAGGCCGGCCATGAGACCAGCGCGACGGCCCTGCTGTGGTGGAGCTGGCTGCTGGCCGCCCATCCCGAGGCGCAGGCCCGGGCCCGCGCCGAGGTCGACGCCGTGCTGGCCGGCCGCGTGCCGACCTCGGACGAGGCGAGCGCCCTGCCCTTCCTGTCGGCCACGCTGAAGGAGGCGATGCGCCTGTATCCACCGGTGGCCGGCCTGCTGACGCGGCGGCTGACGCGCGACATCACCGTCGCCGGCGTGCGCCTGCCGGCCCGCACCCTGGTGCGCGTGACGCCCTGGCTGCTGCACCGCGATCCACGCTGGTGGCCGGACGAGCCGCTGGCCTTCAAGCCCGAGCGCTTCCTGCCCGATGCACCCGACGAGATTCCGCGCGGCGCCTACATCCCTTTCGGCCTCGGGCCGCGGGTCTGCCTGGGCCAGCATTTCGCGGTGCTGGAGATGACCTTGATCGCCGCGCTGATGCTGCAGCGCTTCGAACTGAGCCCGATCGGCGGCGCAGTGCCCAAGCCCCGCATGGCGGTCACGTTGCGGCCCGACGGCGGGCTGACACTGCGGCTGAAAGCGAGGACAGCGACATGAACCCCTGGCTGGTCGGCGCCGCGGCGCTGGTCTTCGTCATCGGCCTGGTGCATTCGTGGCTGGGCGAACGCCTGCTGTTCCGCCATCTGCGCACGACGGGCCTGGTGCCCGACGGCGGCCAGCCGGTGCTGCGGGCCTTCCAGACCCGCATCCTGTGGGCGAGCTGGCATGTCGTCACGGTGCTGGCCTGGGCGCTGGCTGTGGTGTTGCTGTGGCGGGCCCAGCCGGCCATGCAGGCACTGTCGGGCGGCATCATCGAAGCGGCCATCGCCGCGGCGCTGGCGATCAGCGGCGGCCTGGTGCTGCTCAGCAACCGCGGCCGGCATCCGGCCTGGATCGCGCTGCTGGCGGCCGCGGCGCTGGTGCTGATGTCTCAGCGGTAGAAGGCTTCGACGGCGCCCTTGAGCTTGATGCACAGCGGCCGGCCCTTGCGGTCCAGCGTCTTGCCGGCGGGCACCTTGATCCAGCCTTCGCTGATGCAGTATTCCTCGACGTCCTGGCGCTCCTTGCCGTTGAAGCGGATGCCGATGTCGTGCTCGAAGACGGCGGCGACGTGGTGAGGGCTGCGCGGGTCGACGCTGAGGTGGTCGGGCAGTTCGGGGCGGGTAGCTTCGGACATGGTGAGGTTCGTGGTGAAAGCCTGAACCGCGCATTGTCGCGGCTGGCTCAGCAGCCGCGGCGGTAGGCGAAGGGGTCAACTCCAAGCACACCCCGGCACCCCATGCGTCAGTCACCGCCGCCAACGCCGGGCGTTGCCAGGCGCACGCGGCTGCCCTGCAGGAGCCGGGCCACGACAGCGGCCGGGGGCGAGACCTCGGCATGCGGCGTCGGGCCGGCGGCTGCGCCGAGCGGGCGCCGGAGGCAGCCGCTTGAATCCGCGCTGCTGACATGTCCTGTCACGACGGGCTCCGAACATGGCCGCATTCACCACCCAACGGAGACCGCCATGCAACCCGATTGCCTCATCCTCTACGTGCACAGCCCCGCCGAGAGCGTGCTCTTCTATCGCTCCCTGCTGGGCCGCGAACCCGTCGAGCAGAGCCCCAACTTCGCGATGTTCATGCTCAACGACAAGACCATGCTCGGCCTTTGGGCAGCGCACGACGTGCAGCCCGCGGGCCTGCACCGAGGCGGTGGCAGCGAGATCGGCATCACCGTCGGCAGTGATGCCGAAGTGAATGCCGCCGTCGCCGCATGGAAAGCCTCGGGCTGGCCGGTGCTGCAGTCGCCCACCGCGATGGACTTCGGATTCACGGCCGTGACGGCCGATCCGGACGGGCATCGGGTGCGGGTGTTCAGGCCGACCTCTGCCTGAGGGGGGCCCGCCGGCCAGACGTCGGAATGACGTCAAGGCGGCGCTAGAGTTCCTCCACGACGACGGCCGCGGGCGGTGCTCGCGGCCGTCTGACATTCAGAAGAACAGGGAGGAATTGCAGGGATGAGATTGAAGCCGGTATTGCTTGCGGGCCTGTGGGCGATGGCTAACCTCGCTGTTGCATCCGACAGCGCTGCCAGCGTGTGGATTGCGGACGCCCGGGGCTGCAAGGTAGTGAATCCACACCCGTTCCCAAGAGAGACCGTCGATTGGAGTGGCGTCTGCCCTGACGGTTTTGCTGAAGGCAGGGGCCAGTTGCGCCGCACGACAAACGGCCAACCGTTCTCGACCTACGACGGCGAGATGAAGACCGGTCGCTACTCGGGCCAAGGTGTACTGACGACGGCCAGCGGCATCCGCTACGAGGGCGGTTTCCTCGATGGCCTGTATGCCGGCCAGGGCAGCTTGGACAACCCCAGTGGCTCGAGCTATCGCGGCGAATTCGTCGCCGGCCGCTTCGAGGGCACCTGCAAGCTCAGTTGGGCCAACGGCAACCAGTACGAGGGGGAATGCAAGTCCGGGCGCATGGAAGGGTCGGGGCGGATCCAGTTTGCCAACGGCGATCGCTATACCGGCGCCATGCGCACCAACTGGCCTTCGGGGCAAGGCCGCTACGTCTGGGCTCGCGGCGACAGCTATGAAGGCGCCTTCCTTGCCGGCAAGCCGGTCGGCGCAGGCGAGTACCGGTTTGCCGACGGCAGCCACTATGAGGGCGGTTTCAGCGACGGGCAGCCGTCAGGCCGCGGGCGGCTGGAGTTGGCCGACGGCCTGGGCTATGAAGGTAACTTCGAGTCCGGCAATCCCACCACGCCGGGCGCCTTCTTCAAGGTCGGTGGCGTTGCGCCGGAGGATTCGCTTCAGCAGCGGATGCGGCTGACCCTGCAATATGCCAAGCCCCAGTCCCTCGACGCATTCAGGCAGTACACCAGCGTGGGCATGGTCTGCCGCGTCATGACCCGCCCACAGTTGCCCGTCGTCAACTGGAAGGGGCAAGCCCTCTACAAGTTGGTCGCAACCGTGCGCGACGGCCGCGTGGTCGCGATCGAGGTGACTCCGCTGCGCGCGGGTGTCGATCCCATCGCTCAAAGGGAACTGGTTGCAAGCATCGAGCGCGCCACAAAGACCTATGACTGCCCGGGCAACCATGTGTTCGAGCAAGAGTTCCAGTTCGTGCTGAATTAACCCGGCGGCGCGACGGCGGCGCCCTCGATGCGATGTCGCGCCAGCGCCTGGCCGACAAAGCCCGAGGCCTTGGCCTGCTCGACGAAATCCACCAGGAAACGCGCCCCGGCCTCCTTGCCCTTGGCCATGCCCATGGCCTGGTGGATGACCATGAAACGCCCCGGCAGCAGCCGCAGTCCCGGCTTGCTCTTCGCGTCCGCCTCGAGCTGCTGCCTCACGCCGGCCGCCACGTCGAGGCCGTGTGCCAGGAAATAGCTGACGACCTCGGGCGATGAAGGCGCGCGCTCGAGGGTGGCGGCCTTGAGTTCTCGACTGAGGTAGAGGTCGTAGGCACTGCGGGCGCCGACGGCGACGCGCGTGCCGGGCCTGTCCACCTCGTCGTTGGACTGCAGCGGCGAATCCTCGCGCACGAGGTAGGCCCCCTCGATCTCCACATAGGCCGCCGAATAGGCCGTCGTCGCGGCCCGGCTGGGATCGATGGCGAAGAAGCCCACGTCCACCTTGCCCGTGGCCAGCGCATCCACCGCCTCGCCGGCCGTCTTCACGACCAGCAGGTCCGCCTGCACACCCAGCTGCCGCGCCAGTTCGCGCGCCATGTCGATGGACACACCGACGGGCTCGCTGGTGACCGGGTCGCGGTTGGCGAGGATGGGATTGCCCAGGTTGATGACGGCGCGCAGTCGGCCGGTGGGGGCGAGATCGGCAATGGCTTGGGCGGAGAGCTTGGGCATGGCTGTGCAGGCGGCGATGAAGACCAGGAACAGGGCGAGCAAGGCGTGGGCAGCTGTTCTCATGGCTGCCTAGCCTAACCCGCCCTCCCAGGGTCGGGTTCGCCGCCGTCGTTCTACATTCCGGGCGCTGGCCGGCAACGGCCGAACAACATCAGGGAGGCGTGGATGAACGGGATGGAGATGCGCCAGTGCCGACTGGCGCTAGCGATGGTGACGCCGTTGATGGTCGCGCCCGGCCTGCGGGCTGAGCCGGCGGAAGTCGTGTGGACCCGCAGCGCCGAAGGCTGCCTGGTGGCGAACCCGCAACCCCGGGTCAACGACGGCGTGCAATGGTCGGGACTCTGCCCGGAAGGCAAGGCCGGTGGCGAGGGCACACTGCGCTGGTCCAGGAACGGCGTTCTCTGGAGCATCTACACCGGACAGCTCAAGGACGGGATCGCCATCGGGCCTGGCCGCTTCACCTGGGACTCGGGCGCCCGCTACGTCGGTGACCTGGTCAACGGCTTGCCGCAGGGCCGGGGTGTGAAGACCGATGCGGACGGGAGCACCTACACGGGCGACTTCGTGAACGGCAAGCGCGAAGGCCAGGGCGAATGGGTGTCGCGCTGGGGCGCCCGCTATGTGGGCGAGTTCAGGAACGACCTCTATCACGGGCAAGGCACGCTCCATGCCAGCAGCGGCTATCTGCGCGAAGGCCAATGGGTGGCCGGGCGTCTAGAGGGTCCGGGCACGGTGAAGCTTGTCAACGGTGACCAGTACAGCGGCGGTTTTGTCTCTGACCTCATGTCGGGAGAAGGCGACTATCGCTGGAGCAATGGCGACAGCTATCGGGGGCACTTCGAGCTGAACCAACCCTTCGGCTCGGGGCGCTACCTTTTCGCGAACGGCGCTGAATTCGTCGGCGAATTCAGGAAGGGGCGGCCGCGCGGCTTTGGCACTCTCATCAGAGCCGACGGCAAACGCATCGCTGGCATCTTTGAAAGCGTTCCGTCAGTGGTGACGAGAATCTCACCCCTGCACGAGAGCCCTACTGATCCACAACCGCAGATCTATCAGGTGGGTGCGGAAGTGGTGGTGCTGAATTTCTCATCCGTCGAGTCCGTGCCGCCACGCCCTGTTCGGGCCTACAAACTTGAGAAACCGTTTTGCACTCGCATGGGCAGTCCTGAAGTTCCCTCAGTGAACTGGGTCGGCATCGCGCACCTGCGATTGGTGGCACAAGTCAAAGACGGGCGCGTCACGATCCTTGACATCGTGCCTGTCCTCACACCAGCCAACTTCAAGGCGGAAAGCCGGTTCATCGCTGCCGTCAGGAAGGCCGTGGCCGAAACCTATGAGTGCTCGGGCGAGCATGTCTTTGAACAGGAGTTCAACTTTTCCGTGCAGTAGACCTGGCCGGACAGATCACGCAGCAAACCGCCGCACCGCATCGTAGGGAAACACGTCATGCACATCCCCCGCCAGGATGCGCTGCTTGTGGCCCTGCCAGAAGGCCGCATCCAGCAGCTCCGCGTGGTGGCGCATGAACACTTCACGCACCGTCGGGTTGCCGAGCAGGAAGGGCGCAAAAGTCTCGGGGAAGACGTCGCGCGGCGCGACGCTGTACCAGACCTCCCCTGACATCTCTTCCTCCTCGTTGCGCGGCTCGGGCACGCGGCGGAAGTTGCAGTCGCTCAGGTATTCGATCTCGTCGTAGTCGTAGAACACGACCTTGCCGTGGCGGGTCACGCCGAAGTTCTTCCACAGCATGTCGCCGGGGAAGATGTTGGCGGCGACGAGGTCCTTGATCGCATTGCCGTACTCGATGACGACACGCTCGACCTGCTCGGGCGTGGCCTCCTGCAGATAGATGTTGAGCGGCACCATGCGGCGCTCGATGTAGACATGCTTGAGCACCAGGTCGTCGCCACTCTCTTCCAGCAGGCTGCCGCAGAAGTGCCGGAGCTCGGCGATGAGTTCGTCGTCGAAGCGCTGGCGCGGAAACGCCACCCGCGTGTACTCCAGCGTGTCGGCCATGCGCCCGACGCGGTCGTGGCTCTTCACCAGCAGGTATTTGCTCTGGATCAGCTCGCGCGTCGTGTCCTTGGCGGGCGGGTAGAAGTCCTTGATGACCTTGAAAACGAAGGGCCAGCTCGGCAGGTCGAACACCAGCATGACCATGCCCTTGATGCCGGGCGCGATGCGAAAGCGGTCGCTGCTGTGCCTCAGGTGATAGAGGAAGTCGCGGTAGAAGAGGTTCTTGCCCTGCTTCTGCAGGCCCAGGGCCGAATAGATCTCGGAGCGCGGCTTGCGCGGCATCATGGAGCGCAGGAACTGCACATAGGCGCTCGGCACCTCCATGTCGATGAGGAAATAGGCGCGGGCGAAGCTGAACAGCGCCAGCAGGTCGTCCTCGCCGAACAGGGCCGCGTCGATGTAGAAGCGGCCATCGCCGTCCCGGCGCAGGATGGGCAGGGCGAAGGGCGTCTCGGTGAAGCCGTTGATGATCTTGCCGACGACGTAGGCGCCCTTGTTGCGATAGAACAGGCTGGACAGCACCTGCAGCTGGAAGTTGGCACGCCAGCGGAATTCGCCCAGGCGTTGCAGCACCGCGGCCAGCACGCGGTCGACGTCGCGCTCCAGGTCGACGAACTCGCCGTTCAGCTGGAAGTTGGTGATGACGCGCCTGACCGTGTCGCGCAGCTTGTCCTGGGCCGGGTAGTAGGCGCGGTAGGTCGGCAGGGCACCGGGCGCGTCGTTCTCGATGTACTCGGTCGAGATGGCCGGCCGCACGAAGATGAAATCGTTGTGGAAGTAGGCGTGGTGCAGGATGCGCGTGCAGACCGAGTTGAAGAAGGTCTCGGCCAGCTCGGGCTGGCGGTGGTTGGTCAGCAGCCCGATGTAATGCAGCTTGACCTGCTGCCAGACTTCCATCGGCAGGGTCGAAGCCGCGAAGCGCTCCTCCAGCAACACCGTGGCCTCGACGACGCGGGTGTCGTAGAACTCGATGCGCAGGGCCTGGGCGCGCTGCTGGCCGGCCCAGTCGCCGCGCTCGAAGCGCGCCTTGGCCTCGGCCGAGGTGGCGCGAAAGAGCTGGTAGTGGCGGTCGAAACCACCCAGCAGGGCCTGGGCGATGTCGAAGGCACGGGAGTCGGTGAGCTGGGTGGGAAACACCCGCCCGACTCTACTCAGGCCGCTGTGGCGTAGCGTGACTTGACGGCGGCCAGGGCGCGTCGGTAGGCGGCGTCCACCTGGTCGGCGCTGGCGGCCGTGATGTGCAGGTCTTCCAGCAGGCCGTTGTGCAGGCCATAGACCCAGCCGTGCACGACGACTTCCTGGCCCCGCGACCAGGCGTCCTGCACCACCGTCGTATGGCAGGCGTTGCGGGCCTGCTCCAGCACGTTGAGTTCGCACAGCGCGTCCACGCGCTGGGGCTCGGGCACGCCGTTCAGCCATTCGCTGTGCATATGGCGGACGTCCTGCACGTGGCGGATCCAGTTCTCCACCAGGCCGACACGCATGTCGTAGAGCGCGGCACGCACGCCGCCGCAGTTGCTGTGGCCGACGACGATGACGTGGCGCACCTTCAGGTGGTCCACGGCGAACTGCATGACGGACAGGCAGTTCAGGTCGGAGTGGACGACGACGTTGGCGACGTTGCGGTGCACGAAGAGCTCGCCCGGGAGCAGGTCGACCAATTCGTTGGCCGGCACGCGGCTGTCGGCGCAGCCTATCCACAGGTATTGCGGCGTCTGCTGCTTGAGCAGGCGCGAGAAGAAGCCCGGCTCGCCCGCTTCGGTTTCGGCCGCCCAGCGCTTGTTGTTGTCGAGCAGGTCCTGCAGTTCTTGGTTGTCGTTCATCGTCGTCATGCCGGCATTGTCGCGGGAGCGGCCCAGGAACGGAGCAGTTCCAGCGAAACCCCCATGCCGCCGCAGACTTCGACGAGAACCCGCCTGAAACCGCCGGCGGAACGGTCCACGGCTGCGAGCGCCGCACCGCAGGCCGGCTCCACCAGCACGCGCTGGGCATCGGCAAAGCGCAGGCAGGCCGCCGTAGCCTCGGCATCGCTGACCTGCACGGCCAGCGTCGGGTGCGAGCGCGCCAGCTCCAAGGCCCGGGCCGCCACGCGGCGCGAACCCAGGGACGTGGCAATGGAGGTGATGGCCGGCAGCGCGACCAACTCGCCGGCGTCGAGGCTGGCCTTCAGGCTGGCGGCGCCATGAGTTTCTGCGGCGATGACCGGCATCTGATCCAGCCCATGGCGGCGCAGGCCTTCCACGATGCCGCAGAACAGCCCGCCACCGCCCACCGCCGTGACGACGGCGTCGAACTCGACGCCGGCCTCGACGACCTCGTCGATCAGCGTCGAATGACCGGCCCACAGCAGCGGGTGGTCGAAGGGATGCACATAGGCCGCGCCGCGCTCGGCGGCGAGGCGCACGGCGAATTCATGCGCCTCATCCCACACCGCGCCGTGGCGCAGCACCTCGGCGCCCAGCGCCGCCAGCCGCTGAGCGACGGCGGCGCTGCTGGTCATGGGCAGCACGATGGTGACGGGCAGGCCCTGGGCCAGGGCCGCATGCGCGGCCGCGAAGCCGGCATTGCCGCCGGAGGCGCAAACGATCGCCTTGGCGCCGTCCGCCGCCGACTGCTGCACGAGGCGGCTCACCCCGCGCAGCTTGAAGCTGCCGCTGGGCTGCAGCGCATCCATCTTGAGCCAGACCTCGGGATGGTCGAACAGCCCCGGCGCCGCACGCAGCAGCGGCGTGTTGACGTGCAGGGGTTTCACAGTATTGGTTTGCATCGCGCGCCGATTTGCTGCGGCCGGCGCTACGCGCCTTCACGTCCGCTACGCGGACATGAGCCTTCGCGGATTGGTGCCCAAATCGGCATCACATGGTTTCCGCAAACAGTTCACGGCCAATGAGCATTCGGCGAATCTCACTGGTGCCGGCACCAATCTCGTAGAGCTTCGCGTCACGCCAGAGACGCCCCAGCGGGTACTCGTTGATATAGCCGTTGCCGCCGTAGATCTGGATGCCCTCGCCGGCCATCCAGGTCGCCTTCTCGGCCGTCCACAGGATGACGGAGGCGCAGTCCTTGCGCACCTGGCGCACATGCTCGGCGCCCAGCATGTCGAGGTTCTTGGCGACCGTGTAGGCAAAGCTGCGCGCGGCCTGCAGCACCGTGTACATGTCGGCGACCTTGCCCTGTATGAGCTGGAACTCGCCGATGCTCTGGCCGAACTGCTTGCGGTCGTGGATGTAGGGAACGATGTTGTCCATGACCGACTGCATGATGCCCAGCGGGCCGCCGGTCAGCACGGCGCGTTCATAGTCCAGGCCGGACATCAGAACCTTGGCGCCGCCGTTCAGCGCGCCCAGCACGTTCTCGGCCGGCACCTCGACGTTGTTGAACACCAGCTCGCCGGTGTGTGAGCCGCGCATGCCCAGCTTGTCAAGCTTCTGCGCGATGCTGAAGCCGGGCATCCCCTTCTCGATCAGGAAGGCCGTCACGCCGCGCGCACCCAGCTCGGGCTCGGTCTTGGCATAGACCACCAGGGTGTCGGCATCGGGGCCGTTGGTGATCCACATCTTGGTGCCGTTGAGCAGGTAGTAGCCGCCCTTGTCTTCGGCCTTCAACTTCATGCTGATGACGTCGGAGCCGGCGCCCGGCTCGCTCATGGCCAGCGCACCGACATGCTCGCCGCTGATCAGCTTGGGCAGGTATTTCTTGCGCTGCGCGTCGTTGCCATTGCGCTTGATCTGGTTCACGCACAGATTGCTGTGCGCGCCGTAGCTCAGGCCCACCGAGGCGCTGCCGCGGCTGATCTCTTCCATGGCCACCATATGGGCCAGATAGCCCATGTTGGCGCCGCCGTACTCCTCGGGCACGGTGATGCCCAGCACGCCCAGCTCGCCCATCTTGCGCCACAGGTCCATGGGGAACTGATCGCTGCGGTCGATCTCGGCCGCGCGGGGAGCGATCTCCTCGTCGGCGAAGGCGCGCACGGCGTCGCGCAGCGCGTCGATGTCTTCGCCGAGTTGGAAGTTGAGGCCGGGCAGATTCATGGGGAAAGTCTCCTGTCCGCCCGATCAGCCCCGGAGTAAAACGGGATCGCCGGGCGCATTGATTGACGTAAACGTCAACTGTAGCAAGCAAGACCACAAACCCGCGCCCGAACGAGGAGACGACATGCTGAACCAGATGAGTTTCCAGCGTCGCATCGCCCTGTTGTTGGCCACGGCCGTCGTGGGCGTGATGCTGCTCGTGATCATCAACACCGTCCAGGCCTATGACGACATCATGGCCAGCAGGCGCGAAGTCCTGCAGACGGCCCTGCAATCGCTCAGCAACCATGTGCTGGACCTCCAGCAGCAGGCCAGCAGCGGCAAGATACCCGATGACGTCGCGCAGGCCACGGCGCGTGAGGCCATTCGCGCAGCGCGCTTCGGTGGGGCCGACGGCAAGACCGAATACTTCTACGCCTGGACCCTGGAAGGCGTCAGCGTCATGCACCCCATGAAGCCGGAGTGGGCGGGCAAGAACATGATGGACAAGATCATCGACGGCAACGGCCGCAAGACCTTGCAGGACATGGTGTCCGGCCTGCGCGCCTCGAGCAACGGGCGCGCCTTCGTCGACACCCATTTCCCGCGGCCCGGGGGCAAGGACCCGGTGCCCAAGCTGCAGTACGTCGTCCAGGTTCCGGGCTGGAACTGGATGCTCGGCTCGGGCCTCTACCTGGATGACGTCAAGGCCCTGGTGTGGCGCGCGGCGCTGAAGGAGATCGGCGTCGGCGCCGTCGTGCTGCTGATCACCGTCGCCATGGGCCTGGCCATCGCGCGCAGCGTGCTCGGCCAGCTCGGTGGCGAGCCGCGCGTGGCCATCGCCGCCATGCAGGACGTGGCGCGCGGCGACCTCAGCCTGCGCCTGTCCTCGGCACGCGGAGACAGCCTGATGGGGCAGATGCAGGCCATGGTCGATTCCCTGCGCACCACCATCGGCCAGGTGAGGACCTCCGTCGAATCCATCTCGACAGCCGCCGGCGAGATCGCCCAGGGCAACCAGGACCTCTCCGCCCGCACCGAGCAGACGGCCTCCAACCTGCAGCAAACGGCAAGTTCGATGGAGGAGATGAGCGGCGCCGTCGGGCAGAGCGCGGACACCGCCCGCCAGGCCAACCAGCTCGCCGTGTCGGCCGCCGAGGCGGCGCAACGCGGCGGCAGCGTCGTCGCCCAGGTGACCCAGAGCATGGCGGGCATCACCGACAGCTCACGCCGCATCGGCGACATCATCGGCGTCATCGATGGCATCGCCTTCCAGACCAACATCCTCGCGCTGAACGCCGCCGTGGAAGCCGCCCGTGCCGGCGAGCAGGGCCGCGGCTTCGCCGTGGTGGCCGGCGAGGTGCGCTCGCTGGCGCAGCGCAGCGCCGAGGCGGCCAAGGAGATCAAGACGCTGATCGGGGCCTCGGTGGGCAATGTGGAGCAGGGCGCCACCCTCGTCGAGCAGACCGGCAAGGCCATGCAGGACATCGTGGGCAGCGTCAGCCGCGTGTCCGACCTCATCGGCGAGATCGCGGCCGCCGCCGGCGAACAGCGCGACGGCATCCAGCAGGTCAACCAGGCCGTCACCCAGCTCGACCAGATGACCCAGCAGAATGCCGCGCTGGTCGAGCAGTCCGCAGCCGCCGCCCAGTCCATGCGCGAGCAGGCGCAGCGGCTGGCGGAGGCGGTGGCCGCCTTCAGGTTGGCCTGAGTTCCGGCTGCGGCAGCAGCTGGCGCACGAGGGGGTGGCTGATCTTCTTGTCCGTGCCCACGGCATAGAACTGCTCGGCCAGCCCCTCGGCCAGGCCGACGTTGACGACGCCGTAGCGGCTGGTCAGCGCGTCGTCCACGGCCGTGGCGGCAGGGAAGACGCCCAGGCCTTCGCTGCCGAAGGTGGCCAGCAGTGCGCTGTCCTCGAACTCGCCGGTCACGCGCACGCGCAGGCCGTGCTCGGTCAGCCACTGGTCCAGGCGCGGGCGCAGCGCGGCATGCGAGGTCGGCAGCAGCAGCGGCACGTCGGCCAGCGAGGTGGGGAAGTCGCGCGCCGCGGCGGCCGCCCAGCGCGGGTGGGCATACCAGGCGATGGGTGAGCTGCCCAGGGAATGGCTGTAGACGCGCAGATTGGGGTTGGGCGGCGCCGGCCGATCGGCCAGCACGACGTCGAGACGATGCAGGGCCAGGTCGCCGAGCAGGTCGTCGAACTCGTCCTCGTGGCAGAGCAGGCGCAGTTGCGGCGTGTCGAGGATGGGGGCGAGCAGGCGGTGGGCGACCAGCTTGGGCAAGCCGTCCGAGATGCCGACGGCCAGGCGCACCGTCGGTACGTCGACGGCCTCGCGCACGCGCTCGGACAGGGTCTCGCCCAGCGAGAAGATCTGGTCGGCCACGTCCAGGGCTGCACGGCCGGCCTCGGTCAGCGTGAGGCCGCGGCCGGCGGGCTTGAGCAGTGCGGCGCCCAGGTCCTGCTCCAGCTCGCGCACCTGGGTGGAGACGGTCTGCACCGACAGACCCAGCTTCTCGGCCGCGCGCGTCAGCCCACCCTCCTTGGCGACGGCCCAGAAGTAGTAGAGGTGACGGTAGCTGTAGTTGAGGCTCATATCAACAAGTTATCTCGAAGAAATTCTTCGTGATTCTCTGCTTTTATTTGATGCTTTGGCTATCTACCCTGCGCCTGTTCTTTCAACCGGAGGTCTGCCATGCAAACCCGCCCCATTGCCGTCGCCATGCTCTATGCCGGCACCGTCGACCGCAGCACTGCCCACCGCGTGCTGCGCAACACCTATGCCCTGCTGGCCATGACGCTGCTGTTCAGCGCCGCCATCGCGGGCGCCGCCGTCGCCTTCAGCCTGCCGGCGCCCGGCATCATCCTGACGCTGGTCGCCTATTTCGGCCTGCTGTTCGGCATCCACAAGCTGAAGAACCGCGGCGCCGCCGTCGGCCTGGTGTTCGCGCTGACCGGCTTCATGGGCTGGACCCTGGGACCCCTGCTGACGCGCACCCTGGCCCTGCCGGCCGGCGGCCAGGCCGTCATGCTGGCCCTGGGTGCGACGGGCGCCGTCTTCCTGGCCCTGTCGGCCTATGCGACGACGACCAAGCGCGACCTGTCGTGGATGGGCGGCTTTTTGTTCGCTGGCATGATCGTGGCGGTGCTGGCCGGCCTGGCGGCGATCTTCTTCCAGATCCCGGCACTCGCGCTGACGGTCTCGGCCGTCGTCGCCCTGTTGTCGGCCGGCCTGATCCTGTTCGAGACGAAGCAGATCGTGGACGGCGGCGAGACGAATTACGTGCTCGCCACCGTCAGCCTGTTCGTGTCGATCTTCAATCTGTTCACCAGCCTGCTGCAGCTGTTCGGCTTCGCAGGCTCGGATGACTGAGTAGCGACCGAGAACAGGCCCTGCGGCCTGTTCGACGCGCTACGAAGGCCTGCGACCTGCGAGTCGCAGGCATGAGGCTCAAGCCTGCTTCTTCAGCAGCCACCGATACAGGCCGATGCCGATGCCGGCAAAGGCCAGCAGGCCCAGCACCTGGCCGGCGGTGGCGAAGCTGTCGCCCACCAGGGCCAGCGGCGCACCGTTGCCGCTGAACACGACGATGGCGGCCAGCAGGACGCCCAGCAGGCTCTCGCCGACGATGAGGCCGGAGGCCAGCAGCACGCCGAGCTGCTTGGTGGCTTCGGGATCGCGCTTGGTGGCAGCACGCTTGTCGAACCACCAGCCGGCGACGGCGCCGATGACGATCATCAGGGTGCTGTTCATCGGCAGATAGATGCCCAGGCCCACGGCCAGCGGCGCGAGGTGGGCCTTGCCACCCGACGAGCGCTTCATGACCTCGTCCACGACGATGCAGGCCACGCCGATCAGCGCGCCGATGCCGATCAGGTTCCAGTTCAGGTCGCCCTGGATGACGCCCTTGGCCAGGGCCGAGATCAGCGCGGCCTGGGGTGCGGCCAGCGCCTTCTTGGCGTCGACACCCGGCGCACCGGCAAAGCCGTAGGCCTGGTTCAGCAGGTCCAGCACCGGCGGGATGACGACGGCACCGGCGAGCACGCCGATGATCAGCGCCACCTGCTGGCGCCAGGGCGTGGCGTCGACGAGCTGGCCGGTCTTCAGGTCCTGAAGGTTGTCGTTGGAGATGGTGGCCACCGCGAACACGACGGCCGTCACGAACAGGGCGAAGGCCACCAGTGCCTGGCCGGTGGAGGCCGGCAGCATGGGCTTGACGACCAGGGCCAGCAGCAGCGACACGCCGATGACGACCAGGATGCCGACGCCCGACAGCGGGCTGTTGGACGAGCCGATCAGGCCAGCCATGTAGCCGCAGACGGCGGCGACGAAAAAGCTCATCAGCACGACGTAGACGACACCGCCGACAACGAGCAGGCCGAGTTGGTCGGCCAGGCCGGCCGAGCTCGCGAAGCTCGACAGCATGAAGGCTATGGGCAGCATGCAGGCCAGGGTGATGAGGCCGACGGTGCCGATGGGGATGTCCTGTTCCTGGCGCGGCAGGGTGTCGGCCTTGCCGGCCTTGCGCACGCGGGCCGACATGGCGGCCGAATGCAGGCCGGCGACGACGGGCTTGGCCAGCTTGATCAGCGTCCAGATGGCCGCCACGGCAATGCAGCCGGCGCCGATGAAGCGCACCTTCTTGCTCCAGGCGAACAGGGCCACGGCCTCGGCCGCGCCGTCCACGCCCGAGGTCAGATAGGGCACGCCGCCCAGCCAGGCGATGCAGGCACCCACCAGGATGGCGATACCCACCCACAGGCCGACCAGGTGGCCGACGGCCAGCAGGGCGAAGCTGAAGTTGAGGTCATAACCCGTCGTACCGCTCTTCTCACCACCGGGCAGGCGGAAATACTGGGCCAGATTGGCCGCAAAGAGCTGGGTGGCGACGACGATGCTGAAGCCGGCCGACACCACGGTGCCGGCGATGATGGCCGCCAGGCCCTGGCGGTTGGCTTCGCCGGCGTCGGCGGCATGGCCGACCTTGAGCACCTCGGCGCAGGCCACGCCCTCCGGATAGGGCAGCGGCGAGTTCGTCACCAGCGCCCGGCGCAGCGGGATGGAATACATGACGCCCAGGATGCCGCCCAGGGCGCACAGCGTCATCGACATCCAGTACGGGAAGCCCGTCCACCAGCCGATCATGACCAGGCCGGGCAGCACGAAGATGATGGAAGACAGGGTGCCGGCCGACGAGGCAATCGTCTGCACGATATTGGTCTCGCCGATGGAATTGCCCGCCGCGCGGCGCAGCAGGGCCATGGAGATGACGGCGGCCGGAATGGAGGTCGCGAAAGTCAGGCCGGCCTTGAGGCCGAAATAGACGTTGGCGGCCGTGAAGACCAGGGTGATGACGATGCCGAGAAAGATGCCTCGCAGCGTCAGTTCGGTGCCCAGTTGGGGCGTGGCGGGCGATGAGGTGCTCATGCGACTGTGGGTGGAACGCCGGGTCTGGCGAGGTGGGCATCATCGTGGCAGCCTGCACATTTGCCGGGGCCGGATAACCCTAGACCGCCCCTCAATTGACGTTAACGTCAATTGGCCGCCTAAAATCCCGGTCAAGCAAGGAGACAGCCATGACCGATCTCGCCGCCGACTACAAGGCGCTGGCCGAGTACCGCCCGACCCACAAGGTCCGTTTCGTCACTGCCGCCAGCCTGTTCGACGGGCATGACGCCGCCATCAACATCATGCGCCGCATCCTGCAGGGCATGGGCGCCGAGGTCATCCACCTCGGGCACAACCGCTCGGTGGACGAAGTCGTCACCGCGGCGCTGCAGGAGGATGCTCAGGGCATCGCCATCAGCTCCTACCAGGGCGGCCATGTCGAGTACTTCAAGTACATGGTGCAGTTGCTGAAGGAGCGCGGCGGCGAGCACATCCAGGTCTTCGGCGGCGGCGGCGGCGTCATCGTGCCGGCCGAGATCCGCGAACTGGCCGAGCACGGCGTGCGCATCTTCAGCCCCGAGGACGGCCAGCGCATGGGCCTGCAAGGGATGATCGGCGAGATGGTCATGAAGGCCGACCAGGACTTCAGCGTCTATGCGCCGCAGAACCTGTCCGCCATCACGGGTCACTCCGAATCCGCCTGGCGGTCCCTCGCCCAGCTGCTGACGGCGCTGGAGAACGGCAAGGCCGACGCGGCCATCGTGGACGCCCTGCGTGACCAGGCCAAGACCCTCAAGACGCCGGTCCTCGGCATCACCGGCACCGGCGGCGCCGGCAAGTCCAGCCTGACCGATGAGCTGATCCGCCGCCTGCGCCTGGACCAGGGCGACGCGCTGCGCGTGGCCCTGATCTCCATCGACCCCTCGCGCCGCAAGAGCGGTGGCGCCCTGCTGGGCGACCGCATCCGCATGAATGCGATTTCGCCCTGGGGCCAGGGCGCTCGCGTCTTCATGCGCTCGCTCGCGACGCGCGACTTCGGCTCCGAGATTTCTCCGGCGCTGCCCGACGTCATCGCCGCGGCCAAGGTGGCGGGCTTCGACCTCGTCATCGTCGAGACCTCGGGCATCGGCCAGGGCGACGCGGCCATCGTGCCCCTGGTCAATGTGCCCATGTACGTGATGACGCCCGAGTTCGGCGCCGCCAGCCAGCTCGAGAAGATCGACATGCTGGACTTCGCCGAGTTCGTCGCCATCAACAAGTTCGACCGCAAGGGCTCGCTCGACGCCCTGCGCGATGTGTCCAAGCAGGTGCAGCGCAACCGCGAAGCCTTCACGGTGATGCCGGACACCATGCCCGTCTTCGGCACCATGGCCAGCCGCTTCAATGACGACGGCGTGACGGCGCTCTATCAGGCGCTCAAGCTGCGCCTGGCCGAGCTGGGCCTCAAATTCGGCGAAGGCCGCCTGCCGCGCGTCGACACCCGCCACAGCACCCACCAGACCCCCATCGTGCCGGCGGCGCGCGTGCGCTACCTGGCCGACATCAGCGACACCGTGCGCGCCTACAAGGGCCGCGCCCGCAAGCAGGCAGCCCTGGCCCGTGAGATCCAGCAGCTGGAAGCCAGCAGCGCGATGCTGCTGGCCGCCAACCCCGACAAGAACGGCGCCCGTACCGCGCTTGGCGATCTGGCCGAGCAGCGCAAGGCCAGGCTCGACGGCGACGCTCGTCAACTGCTGCAGCAGTGGCCCGACATGGTCAAGGCCTATGCCGGCGACGAGTACGTCGTGAAGATCCGCGACAAGGAGATCCGCACGGCCCTGGTCACGCAAAGCCTGTCCGGCACCAAGATCCGCAAGGTCGTGCTGCCGGGCTATGAGTGCCATGGCGAGCTGCTGAAGTGGCTGATGCTGGAGAACGTGCCCGGCAGCTTCCCCTACGCCGCCGGCGTGTTCGCCTTCAAGCGCGAGGGCGAGGACCCGACCCGCATGTTCGCCGGCGAAGGCGACGCCTTCCGCACCAACCGCCGCTTCAAGCTGGTCAGCGAGGGCATGCCCGCCAAGCGCCTGTCCACGGCCTTCGACTCGGTGACGCTGTACGGCGCCGACCCGGCTCCGCGGCCCGACATCTACGGCAAGGTCGGCAACTCCGGCGTCAGCATCGCGACGCTGGACGACATGAAGGTGCTCTACGACGGCTTCGACCTGTGCAGCCCGACCACGTCGGTGTCGATGACCATCAACGGCCCCGCGCCGTCCATCCTGGCCATGTTCATGAACACGGCCGTCGACCAGAACCTCGCCAAGTTCAAGGCCGACAACGGCCGCGAGCCGACGGCCGACGAAGCCGCCAAGATCAAGGACTGGGTGCTGGCCAATGTGCGCGGCACCGTGCAGGCCGACATCCTGAAGGAAGACCAGGGCCAGAACACCTGCATCTTCTCGACCGAGTTCAGCCTGAAGGTCATGGGCGACATCGCCGAGTATTTCGTGCACCACAACGTGCGCAACTTCTACTCGGTGTCGATCAGCGGTTATCACATCGCTGAAGCCGGCGCGAACCCGATCTCGCAGCTGGCGCTGACGCTGTCGAATGGCTTCACGTTTGTGGAGGCCTATCTGGCGCGCGGCATGCACATCGACGACTTCGCGCCCAATCTGTCCTTCTTCTTCAGCAACGGCATGGACCCCGAGTACACGGTGCTGGGCCGCGTCGCCCGCCGCATCTGGGCCGTCTCCATGCGCGACCGCTACGGTGCCAATGAGCGCAGCCAAAAGCTGAAGTACCACGTGCAAACGTCCGGCCGCAGCCTGCATGCGCAGGAGATCGCCTTCAACGACATCCGCACCACGCTGCAGGCGCTGATCGCGGTTTACGACAACTGCAACTCGCTGCACACCAACGCCTACGACGAGGCCATCACGACGCCGACCGACGAGAGCGTGCGCCGTGCCATGGCCATCCAGCTCGTCATCAACCGCGAGTGGGGCCTGGCCAAGAACGAGAACCCGTCGCAGGGCGCCTTCATCATCGACGAGCTGACCGAGCTGGTCGAAGAGGCGGTGCTGCGCGAGTTCGAGCGCATCAGCGAACGCGGCGGCGTGCTCGGCGCCATGGAGACCGGCTACCAGCGCGGCCGCATCCAGGAAGAGTCCATGCACTACGAGATGCTCAAGCACACCGGCGAGTACCCCATCATCGGCGTCAACACCTTCCGCAACCCCAAGGGCGAGGCGGTACCTGAACACATCGAGCTGGCGCGTTCGACGGACGAGGAGAAGCAGTCGCAGCTGACCCGCCTGGCCGAGTTCCAGCAGCGCCACGCCGCTGAATCGCCGGCCATGCTGGCGCGGCTGCAGCAGGCCGTCATCGAGAACAGGAATGTGTTCGAGGTGCTGATGGACGCCGTCAGGGTTTGCTCGCTGGGTCAAATTACCAGCGCCCTGTTCGAGGTGGGTGGCCAGTACCGCCGCAGCATGTAAGCGACCCTAGACTCCGCCCAAACACGGGAGGGGTCTGATGGATACACCGACTTTCGAGCGCATGATCGCTCGGCTGGAGTCTGAAAGCGCAGAGCGGCCGGGTGCCTACCAGGCCAAGGTCGCGCTGCTGGCCCTGCTCGGCTTTGTGCTGCTGGCCCTCGTCGTCAGCATGTCGGGCCTGGGCCTGCTGCTGATCGCCGGCGCCGGTGTCGCGCTGCTGATGACCGGCGGCAAGGCGCTGATCCTGCTGCTCAAGCTCGGCAAGCTGCTCTTCCTGCTGGCCATCCCGCTGTGGCTGCTGCTGAAGTCGTCCATGCAGGCGCTGTTCGTGCGCCTGCCCGCGCCCCAGGGCCGCGAGCTCGAGCGCAGCGAGGCGCCCGCCCTCTTCGACGCGATGGACAGCATGCGCGAACGCATGCAGGGCCCGCGCTTCCACCACGTCCTCATCACCGACGACGTCAACGCCGCTGTCGTGCAGCGCCCCGCCTTCGGCCTGTTCGGCTGGCCGCGCAACTACCTGCTGCTGGGCCTGCCGCTGCTGGAGGCCATGACACCGGATGAAGCCCTGGCCGTCGTCGCCCACGAGTACGGTCACCTCGCCGGTTCGCACGGCCGCTTCGGCGCCTTCATCTACCGGCTGCGCCTGACCTGGGGCACGGTCCAGGCCGTCACCAGCCAGTGGCCGGGCTGGGTGGGCGCCAGTGCGCGCAAGGCCCTGGGCTGGTACGTGCCCTACTTCAATGCCTACACCTTCGTACTGGCGCGGACCAATGAGTACCAGGCCGATCGCGCCAGCGCCGACCTGGTGGGCGCCGAGGTGGCGGCGCACGCGCTCAAGCGCGTCAACCTCGCCGCGCCGCGGCACGAAAGCTTCATGGACGCCGTCGCCAACGGCGTGCGGGAAGCGCCTCAGCCGCCTGCAGACCTGACCCTGCGCTGGGCCGCCATCGCCGTCGACGCCCCGCCCGCCGACCAGGCGCGGGGCTGGCTGGACCGGGCCCTGCAGCGCCTGCCCATGCCGCAGGACACCCACCCCGCCCTGCGCGACCGCCTGAAGGCGCTGGCCACCCGGGCCGAGCTGGCGGAACTGCCGCCGCTGGCGCTGACCACCAGCGCCGCCCAGGCCTGGCTGGGCGCCGGCCTCGACGCCCTGCGCCAAAGCTTCGCCCGCGACTGGCTGGACCGCGTGAACCAACCCTGGCGTGAACGCCATGCCGAGGTGCAGGCCGAGCGCGAGGAACTCGCGGGCCTGCTGGCCCTGGAATCGCCCGACCGTGACCAACAGCTGCGGAGCGTGTTGCTGCGCCAGCGCCTGGAGACGGGTTTCGACGCGGTGGCGGCGCTGGTGGACTTCAACGCTGCGCACCCCGGCGACGCCGTCGGCGTCTTCCACGAAGGCGTGGCGCGGCTGGAGGCCGGTGACGAGACCGGTCTGGCCCTGCTGGACCGCGCGATGACGCTGGATGCCGAATGCACCGGCCCGGCCTGCCAGCGCGCCTTCGCCTTCCTGAGCGAGCGCGGCGACGCGCGTGCCAAGCTCTACGTGGACCGCTTCCATCAGCGCGAGGAGCTGGAAGTGACGCGCCACCGGCAGGCCGTCGAGTTCAACGTCAAGCACGAGCTTCGCGCGCCCGACGAGCTGCCCGCCGAAGCACTGCAGCGCTGCCGCGAACTGATGGCCACCCACCGCCAACACGTCGCCGAGGCCTACCTCGCCCGCCGCGTACTGCCGGCAGACCCGACGCTTGTGACCTATGTCGTCGCCGTGCGCCTGGACGCCATCAGCCGGCTGCTCGGCCGCGGCGAGAAGGTCATCCAGCAGGTCTCGGCACCGGACTGGCCCATGCCCTGCTTCTTCATCGTGCTGGAGAAGAACTACAAGCCGCTGCGCAAGCGCCTGCAGGCCCTGAGCGGCGTGCGGCTGCTCTAGTGCGAGCCAGCGTTACTGCCCGCGGCAGCGCTGCTCGAAAGCCGCCGCCAGGCGCTCCAGGTCGGCGCGCTCGCCGGCGTTCATCTCGGCCTCGCGCAGGCGGCGGCTGCGGATGTTGTTGCGCAGCTCCACGCATTGCGCGAACTCGCGCTCCTGCCGGGCCTTGGCCAGGGCCACGGCGCGGCGCTCCTGCAGCGACCGCGAGCGCGCGTCCTCCATCAGCTGGTTGACCTTCTCGTTGGCCTCCTGCTCCTCGGCGTAGCAGTCGCGCTGGTAGCGGTAGTCGAGCTGCTGGCGCGTCGTCTCGTCGGTGCTGCCGTCGTTGTTGGCCTGGTTCAGCTGCTCGCGCAGGCGCAGGCAGCGCGTGCTCATGAACTGGCTGGCCTCCGGCGCCTTGGGGCCGGTGCGGGCGATCTGCGTGGACTCGGCTTCCGGGCAGGGGCGGTCGCTGAAGGCCGTCGTGCCGTCCGGCTTGCGGCATTTGTAGACGCCACCGCCATCGGCCCAGGCCATGCCGGCCAGCGACAGCAGGACCAGCGCGGCCCAGCCCCGGCGTGCGTGGATCACAGCTTCTGCTCCCGGTCGCTGCTGCTGCCGTAACGGCGCTTGTAGCGGAACTTCTCGAAGTATTCGCGTGCCGTCAGCCCGTCCGCGTTGCGCGCCGCCTTGGGGGCGCCGGCCGCAATCAGCGTGTCGATGATGGCGTCCGAGCTGCCGACCGCGGCCAGGTGCAGGGGCGTGTTGCCCTGCCGGTCCTGGGTGAAGACGGAGGCCTGCAGGCGGACCAGCTCCGCCACCGCGTCGTGCCGACCTTCCTCGACGGCCCAGTGCAGGGCGGTGCGGCCCTGGTCGTCCAGCGCGTTGATGTCGGCACCGGCCGACACCAGGGGGCCGATGGACTTCAGCGCGGCGTAGTGGATGGGCAGGCGGCCACCGCCGTCGGGCGCGTTGATGTTCAGGCCGCGCGAGGTCAGGAACACCAGCGTCTGTGCGTCGACGCCGTTGCGAGCCGCCAGGTGCATGATGCCGACGCGGTTGGGCGTCTGCTGATTGGGGTCGAGCTTGAGTTCCTCGATGAAGAACTTCATCCGGTCCAGCGTCGGCTTGGCCGCCGCCTGCTGCAGCAGCGTGCCCTTGTCCAGGGCACCGACATTGCGCGGCTCGGCGCCGTGCTTCACCATCCAGCGCAGGGCCGGGATGCTGCCCGAGCCGGCGTTGTCGTAGAGCAGGCGGTTCATGCCGACGGCGCCGACGCGCGCGGCGGTCCTGTCCAGGTCAATCATGCCGCTGGCATCGGCCATGCCGCCCATCAGCATCATCTCGCGAAGCTCGGGCCCGAGGCCGGCCACGTCCTGCGTACTGCGCCGCGCCATGCTGCACCAGGTCAGCAGCGAGATGGTGACGACCAAGGCCGCCGCCCGCAGGCCGATGCCCAGCCAGTTGATGCCGTCCCGCTCCACTCGTCTCTCCCTGCTTTTCTAGGCAGCGCGGATTGTGCAGCAGCCCTTTTTCCCCAAGCTTGCCGGCAAGTCGAGGCCCACCTCTAGACTCCCCTGAAACGGGGGTCAGGACGCCAGCACGACACGGTCGCGCCCGCCGCGCTTGGCCTCATAGAGGGCCGCGTCGGCACGGCTGAACAGGGCTTCGGGCGCCTCCTCGGGGCCGAGGGCGTGGGCGACGCCGACGCTGACCGTCACCGCCAACGGACCGGCCGCCGTCTGGAAGGCCTGGCCGCCGATGGCTTCGCGCAGCCGCTCGCCCAAGCGCAGCTCGCCGCCGGATTCGGGGTTCAACCAGATGACGGCGAACTCCTCGCCGCCCAGGCGCACGGCCAGGTCCAGTGGCCGCAGCGCTTCATGCAGGCGCGCGCCGACGCCGCTGAGCACGGCATCGCCGACGGCATGACCGTGGGTGTCGTTGATGCGCTTGAAGTGGTCCACGTCCAGCACGGCCAGCAGCGGCGGCCGCGGTGCGCCGCGACTGAGCAGGCGGCGCAGGCGCTCGTCGAAGCCGCGCCGGTTCAGCAGGCCGGTCAGCACGTCGATCTCGATGAGGCGCTCGATCTGGCGCAGGGCGCGGTCCTGCAGCAGCAACAGCATGGCCAGGGCCTGGCCGATGAGCAGGGCGATGACGGCGAGCAGGCCGACCGAGTTGTATTGCGTCAGTTCGGCGCGGTTCTCGGCCACCAGGGGCGAGATGGCGATGCCGCGCGCGATCTCGATGACTGCGGTGACGATGAGGTCGAGGGCCAGCAGGCCCAGAGGAAAGCCGCGCTGCTCCCGCCAGGCACGCAGGGCGGCATGGGCGGCCGGCATGGTCAGCGCGGCGGCGGCCAGCATGGTCAATGTCAGCGACGGCCAGAACTGGCCCGTCCAGGCCGTCAGCACGAAAGAGGCGGTGCAGACCAGCCCCGTGAACAGCAGCGGCCAGCGCCAGCGCAGCGGCAGACCGAGATAGACGCGCAGGCCCAGCAGCACCATCAGCGCGGAGAACAGGCTGCCGAAATGCCCCACCACCCAGAAGGTGCGCGGGGCGTCCAGGGCGATGAGGGCCACCCGGGCCGCCTGGGTCAGCGCCGCGGCAGCGAAGGCCCCGGCCCAGAACCACAGCGCGCGCTCACCCTTCAGATGCCAGGCACCGCCGAGCGTGGCCAGGGCCAGCATCGTGGTGACGAGCTGGAAAACGCGCAGCAGCGTGTCGGCGTGCAGGGGTTCCATCGTGAGCTGGGTTCAACCGCGACGAGCACGATGCCCGCATCCGGCCGGCCCGTCGACAGGCCAGGCGGGCCCGCCGTGATTGATCTCACGGAAGTCAGCGCGACTGCAGGCTCTGCATGGTGGCCTTGACGCGCAACAGCATCGGCGAGGCGCCGGTGACCCTGGCATCGAAGGGGTGCAGGCGCTGGCCGCCGGTGGCCGCCATGATCTTGCGCACATACAGCCGCGTCTCGGCATAGGGAGGCACGCCGAGGTAGCGGTCGACCGCCTTCTCGCCGGCGTTGTAGGCTGCCACGGCCAGCATCACATCGCCCTCGAAATAGGCCAGCAGCCAGCGCAGATAGGCCATGCCGCCGCGGATGTTCTGCGACGGATCGCGCAGCCGCACGACACCGAAGCGCGCGCCCGTCTCGGGCAGCAGTTGCATCAGGCCCTGGGCGCGCTTGGGCGACTCGGCCAGCGGGTCGAAGTTGGATTCGGTGGCCATGACGGCGAGCACCAGGGCCGGCGCGAGCTGGTATTCCGGCGCCACCAGCTTCACATAGCTGACGATGGCCGGCGGTGCCTGTTGCGGCAGCGGCAGGGTGGCCCACAGCGACACCGGCTTGGCGCCGCGCGCGACGGGTGGCGGCGGCGCCACGGCCAGCGGCGGATCGGTCTCGGGCGGACGCAGGCAGGGCGGCGGGTCGCCCAGCGGCGTGCCGCCCATCTTGTCGAGCATGTTCTGCGCCTGCTCCATGCCCTGCTCGGCCGCGGCGGCGAACATGTGTGCGGCCTCGGCGTCGTTGCGCTGGATGCCGCGCGCGTTGGTCAACATCCAGCCCAGGCTGTACTGGGCCTCGGCGTCGCCGTAGCGGGCGGCGCGGCAATAGAGCTTGGCGGCAGCCACCTCGTCGCGCTTCATGCCATCGCCATATTCAAGCGCCTTGGCCTCCTGGCGCCAGCGCTCCACCTGGGCCGGCACGACGGGGCCGCGCTCACCGGGCGGCATGGTGGGGCGCGGCAACTGCCCCAGCGTCAGCGAAGGCAGCTGGGCCGAGGCCGCCGAGGCGGCGAGGAACAGGGGCAGCAGCAGGCGTCGCAAGGGTCAGTCCGGAGGCGGCAGTCAGGGGGCGGAAGTCTAGACTGGACCGCATGACCAAGACCCGCCTCGAAGCCTTCAGCGACGGCGTCATCGCCATCATCATCACCATCATGGTGCTGGAGATGAAGGTGCCCCACGGCAGCGACTGGGAGGCGCTGAAGCCCCTGTGGCCCGTCTTCCTGTCCTATGTGCTCAGCTTCGTCTACGTCGGCATCTACTGGAACAACCACCACCATCTGCTGCATGCCGTGCACAAGATCAGCGGCGGCGTGCTGTGGCCCAATCTGCACCTGCTGTTCTGGCTGTCGCTGCTGCCCTTTGCCACCGGCTGGATGGGCGAAAACCACTTCGCGCCCCTGCCCGTGGCCATCTACGGCGGCGTGCTGATCATGGCCGCGCTGGCCTGGGTGCTGCTGCAGCGGGCCCTGGTCTGCATCCCCGGCAACAACACCGTGCTGGCCCAGGCCCTGGGCAAGGACTGGAAGGGCAAGATCTCCCCGCTCATCTACCTGGCGTCCATCGCCCTGGCCTTCGTGCATGTCGGCCTGTCCCTGGCGGGCTACGCCTTTGCCGCATTGCTGTGGCTGATTCCCGATCGCCGCATCGAGCACCATCTGAACCGGAGCGAATGAGCATGCCGACTCTCGACCCGCGCATCGACAGCTATCTGGCCGGCGTGCCCGACTTCGCCCGCCCCATCCTGGAACGCCTGCGCGAGGACGTGCACGCGGCCTGCCCCGGCGTCGTCGAGACCATCAAGTGGAGCCGGCCCCATTTCACGCTGGATGACAAGCTGTTGTGCGGCATGTCGGCCTTCAAGGCGCATTGCGCCTTCGGCTTCTGGGAGCGCGAGGGCGCCGAGCCCGGCCAGGCTGGCGCCATGGGCGACTTCGGCCGCATCACGACCCTGGCCGATCTGCCCAGCCGCACCGAGTTGCGCAAGAAGATCAAGGCCGCAGCGGCCCTGCTGCAATCGGGCGCCACCCGCGCCGCCAAGCCCAACCGCGCGCCACGGCCGCAGCTCGAGATGCCGGACGACTTCGCCGCCGCCCTGGCCAAGGTCAAGGCCGCGAAGCAGCACTACGACGCCTTTGCGCCGAGCAAACAGCGCGACTACCTGGAATGGGTCATCGAGGCCAAGCGCGAAGAGACACGCGCCAAACGCATCGCCCAGGCGGTCGAGTGGCTGGCCGAAGGGAAGTCCAGGAACTGGAAATACGAGGCTTGTTGACCCCTCGCCCAGCCTTGCGCCGCTGAACGGGGCAAGTCCGGTCGGTCCCCCGAGGGGACGGCGATGCTTGCGGCATTGAGCCGCGAGCACATCACCAACCGGGCCGGCTCGGTGAGGTGGAGTCGGACACAAGCAGTCCCTGCGGACTGCTTGTGCCTACGGAACGCCATGGGCCTCTGGCCCATGGCGGGCCCAGCGCTCGGCCCGAAATGCTTACCCCACCACGCTCTGCAGCGTCGAATTGCGCATCCAGTCATCCGCCACGACAACGCGGTTGCGGCCCTTCTGCTTGGCTTGATACAGGGCCTTGTCGGCCAAGTGCATCAGTGTCTCGGGCGTATCGCTCTTGGCCGCCTCGGCCACGCCGGCCGACAGGGTCACGCGCAGCGGCCTGCCGCCGTCGCCCTTGAGCTCCAGCGCCTCCACGGCCAGGCGTACCTGTTCGGCCAGGTGCCTGGCGCCCACCACGCCGGTGGCCGGCAGCACCATGCCGAACTCCTCGCCGCCCAGGCGACCCAGCACGTCGGAGCCGCGCAGCCGCTGCCGCGCGCAGGCGGCCACCGCCTTCAGCACCTGGTCACCGACGACGTGGCCATGCTGGTCGTTGACGCGCTTGAAGTGGTCGAGGTCCAGCATGATGAAGCTGACCGGCTGGTTCTCGCGCCGGCCGCGCTCCAGGGAATGGGCCAGCAGCGACACGGCGGTGTTGTGGTTGACGGCCCCGGTCATGCCGTCGACGCTGGCCAGCTCGCGCATCTGCGCCGCCATGCGCTCGAAGCCGGCCAGCACGAAGCCGAAACCCGCGGCCAGCAACGCCATGAAGGCGAGCATGAAGATGGCACTGCTCCAGGAGGCCGGCGTGCCGGCCGGCAGCGTGCCGCTGCCCGCCCACCAGGCCGCCAAGCAGACGCGCAGGCCCAGCGCGACGTTGGCGAACAGCAGCATCACCGCGACGACGCGGAAGGACAACTCGCCCCGCCAGCCCTGGCGCAAGGCCATGACGGTGGCCGGCAGCAGCAGCAGCGCCATGGCGGCCGACATGGTGCCCGCCCTCGCCGGCGTGCTGGCGTGAAGGATGATCGGCACCGTCAGCGCCGCGGCGGCCAGCAGCCAGTGCTGCCAGACCCTCAGTCCACGGTTGAGCAGATGCCAGCAGACGGCCGACACCAGCTGGGCCAGGCCCAGCATCAGCAGCAGATTGCCGCCCAGCAGCGTCAGCCAGGCCGGCAGCCAGGGCTGCAGCGCAAAGCAAAGGAAACCGCCGCAGAAGGCCTTGGCCGCACCGCCCAGGCGCCTGAGCTCGCCGCGCTGCAGGCCGCCGCGCCCCGCCATCTCCAGCAACAGCGTGAGCAGGCCAAAGCCGACGACAAGCATCAGCACCAGCGTCGGCACATCCAGCGTCATGCGCAGCGGCTCCCTTCCCGGGGATTGGGCCCAGTGTAGGCAGGGCGGGCCGGCCTGTCGCAAGGGTCTGCGCCGATGGCGCGACGTTTGGCGCACAGCTTCAATGCCGGAGTGATCGCGCCCTCCCTGACTCCGGCTCTCTGTCTGCTCAACCCGCATGCCGCCAATGGCCGCTGCGCCGCCCTCGCCGGACCGCTGCGCGAGGCCTTGCCCCAGGTGCCGCTGGTGTTGCCCGAAAACGTGGCCGCAGCGCGCCAGCGCCTGCTGGCCCTGCCGGAAGGCAGCCGCGTCATCGTCGCCGGCGGCGACGGCACCGTGCACCAGCTGCTGCCGGCCCTGGTGGCGCGCAAGCTGCAGCTGGCCCTCCTCCCCGGCGGCACCGGCAACGACCTGGCGCGCGCCCTCGGCCTGGCCCGCATGGGCTGGCGCGAAGCCCTATCTCATGCCCAGCGCGCACCGGCCACGGCCATGGACCTCGGCGAGATCCAGACAGCCGAAGGCGGGGCGCAGCTCTTCATGTCCAGCCTGACCGCCGGCTTCGACGCGGCCATCGCCATCCGCGCCCAGGCCGCACCCAACTGGCTGCGCGGCCAGCCGCGCTATCTGTGGGCCACGCTGAACGAGATCGGCCGCCTGCGCGTCTACCCGCTGCGCGTCGAGGCCGATGGGCAACTGCTGCACGAGGGTCCGCTGCTGTTCGCCTCCAGCCTGAACACCTCGACCTACGGCAGCGGCATGCCGGCCGCACCTGGCGCACGAGTGGACGACGGCGAGCTGCAGCTGCTGCGCGTCGGCGCCTTCGGCCGCCTGGGTGCCCTGGCCATGATGCCCCTGCTGCTGACCGGCCTGCATCTACGCCATGCCAAGGTGGCCTTGAGCAGCTTCAAGACGCTGCGCCTGAGCAGCGCTGCGCCGGTGCCCCTGGCCATCGACGGCGAGCCCCAGCCCTCGGCCACCGACATCAAGGTGCGCGTGCTGCCCCAGGTCCTCAGCGTCGTCCGCTAACCCGGCGATGATGAGGGCATGAACCCCGACGACACCCCGCGCCCCGGCTGGCTGGGCCCCTGGCTGAAGGGCTTTCCGGCATTGCAGCCGTCCGTGGCCCTGGCCGATGTCGCCCAACGCGGCTGGACCCTGCACGAACTGCCGACGCCGCTGGCCGTCGTGCGCCAGCAGGCCCTGGCCCACAACATCGCCTGGATGCAGGACTTCGCGGCCCGCCACGGCGTGCAGTTGGTACCGCACGGCAAGACGACGATGAGCCCCCAGCTGTTCCGCCGCCAGCTCGACGCCGGCGCCTGGGGCCTGACCTTCGCCAATGTGCACCAGCTGCGCTTCGGCCTGGCCGCCGGCGTGCGCCGGGCGCTGATCGCCAACCAGTTGGTCAGCGCCGCCGACCTGGCCGAGCTGCTGGACCTGCGCCGCCGCCACGCCGGCCTCGAGCTGGCCTTCTTCGTCGACTCCCAGGCCCAGCTCGACCTGATTGCCGCGCACTGGCAGCAGCTCGGCGGCGGCGAAGCGCGCATCGATGTGCTGGTCGAACTCGGCACCTCGCGCTGCGGCGTGCGCGAACACGGTCCTGCGCTGGCTCTCGCCCGCGCGCTCAAGACCCACCCGGCACTGCGGCTGCGCGGCGTCGGCTTCTACGAGGGCCTGCAGATCCAGGGCGACAGCGAAGCCGATCGCGCGCTGATGCAGCACTGGCAGGGCCGTATCCAGGCCCTGCTCGACGCCATCGACGCCGAGGACCTGCTCGACACCGACGCCCGGCCGATGTGGCTCAGCGGTGGCGGCTCGGCGGCCTTCGACCTTGTCGCACCGGTGCTGGCCGGCGGCAACCAGCGCCTGGGTCTGCTGCGCTCGGGCTGCTATGTCTGTCACGACCACGAGCACTACGGCCGCTATATGCGGACCATGGACGAACGCATGGGCACGCCGCTGTCGGCGCCCAGCCTGCAGCCGGCGCTGGAGGTCTGGACCCAGGTGCTGTCCTGCCCCGAGCCGGGCCTGGCGATGCTGAATGCGGGTCGCCGCGACCTGTCCTTCGACGCCGGCTGGCCGCTGCCGGTCTGGCGCCTGCAGGGCGGCGCGCGGGTCCAGGCCCCGGCCGGCTGGCGCGTCACGGGCCTGAACGACCAGCACGCCTATCTGCGCTGGGACCCCGCGCAGACCCAGGGCCCGGCCGTCGGCGAACGCGTCGCCCTCGGCCCCTCGCATCCCTGCACCACCTTCGACAAATGGGCCTGGATGGCCGTCGTCGACGAGCACGACCGCGTCGTCGACGCGATCACGACGCAGTTCTCATGAAGCGCCGCCACCTGCTGAGCCTGTCCGCCGCCGCCCTGATGCCCGCCACCGCCGCCACGCCTTCCCCTCGTTTCCTGCATGTCGGCACCTATGCGCCGCTCGGCCAGGGCATCTACAGCTTTGCCATCGCGGCCGACGGTGGCCTGAAGCTGCTGGGCCTCACGTCCAATGCCAACAGCCCGAGCTGGCTGACTGCTCACGACGGGCGCATCTATGCCGCCGAGGAGGGGGGCGACCATGTCGCCGTCTATGCCCAGGACGCCGCGGGCCGGCTGCAGCTGCTGCAGCGCCAGCCCAGCGGCGGCAGGAGCCCGGCCCATCTCAGCATCGCGGCGGGCCGCGCCTGGGTCGCCCACTACGGCGACGCCCGCTTCGCGACGCTGGCCCTGCAGGCCGACGGCAGCCTTGGCGCCGCCGACAGCTGGCCGTCATGCGCCGGCGACGACTGCCGTCCCGGCCCGCAGAAAGCCGCGAAGGCTCCGCCCGGCAGCCAGGCCAACAGCGGCCACGATGCGCCCCACGCCCACATGATCCAGGTCAGCCCCGACGGCCACTGGCTGCTCGGCACCGACCTCGGTCGCGACCGCCTGCTCGCCTGGCCACGACCGGACGGCAGGCCGCAGACGGCCGCCCAGGAACTGGCCCTCAGCCCGGGCTCGGGCCCGCGCCACTTCGCCTTCAATCCGCACGAGCCGCGCTGGGTCTATGTGCTGCAGGAGGAGTCGTCCACGCTGTCCACCGTCGAACTCACCGCAAGCGGCCCGCGGCTGCGCGACGAGATCCCGGTGCTGCCGGCCGGCTTCAGCGGCACCAGCTACGCCTCCGACCTCATCGTCGCGCCCGGCGGCCGCCATCTTTATGCGCTGAACCGCCTGCATGACAGCCTGGCCGTCATCTCGCTGGCCCGCCCCGCCGCACCGCATCTGCTGGACCATCACTGGGTGCATGGCAGCTATCCGCGCAGCGCCGGCCGTGCCGGCCAGCACCTCTATGTCTGCAACCAGCGCAGCGACCAGCTCAGCCATTTCCACCTCGGCCGCCCCGAGAGCCCGCGCTTCAGCGGCCGGCAGACGGCGGTCCCGGCCCCTGCCGGGGCCTGCGCGCTTTAGACTGAACCGATGAAACACGCCGCCCTCGCCTTCCTGCTCACCGCAACGACGCTGGCCGGCGCCGAACCCATCGGCTCCGTCGACACTGCCTTCAAGCTGATCGGCCCCGACCACAAGGTCGTCGTCGATGCCCACGACGACCCCAAGGTGCAGGGCGTGACCTGCTATGTGTCGCGTGCCAAGACCGGCGGCATCAAGGGCGCCATCGGCCTGGCCGAGGACAAATCCGAAGCCTCCATCGCCTGCCGCCAGGTCGGGCCCATCACCATCAGCCAGGCCCTGCCCGCGCAGGAAGAAGTCTTCAACGAGCGCATCTCCCTGGTCTTCAAGCGCCTGCGCATCGTCCGCATGGTGGACGTGCAACGCAACACCCTGGTCTACCTGACCTACTCCGACCGCCTCATCGACGGCTCGCCGCAGAACAGCGTGACCGCCGTTCCGGTGCCGCGCGAAACCCTCATCCCCGTCAAGAAATGAGCTTCACCGCCGCCCTGTTCGCGCTGATGCCCATGCAGGCGCTGGCCGCGGCGCTGGTGCTGATCACCTTGATCGGCTGGAACGGCGCGAATGCAGGCGGACGCTGGGCCCAGGTGGGGATGGCGGCACTGGCCCTGGGCCTGGCCATGGTCAGCCCGGTCCATGGCGACCGCATGGCCGCGCCCGTCGCGCTGCACAGCCTGGGCATCGCGGCCATCAGCCTGGGGCTGTCGGCGCTGTGGTGGGCGCTGGGCCTGTGGCTGACGCCGCGCCCCGGGCGCTGGGCCATGGCGGCCGCGCCACTGGTCGCGGCCCTCGGCCATGCACTGCTGGCAGACGACAGAGCCGTCGCCCAGACCCTGGCCGACGTCGTCCTCGGTGCCCAGCTCGCCTGGCTGGGCGTGGCCCTGACCCTGCCGCAACGCGCCACCGTGCTGCAGGGGCTGAACAGCCGCCGCTGGCGCCTGCTCGGCCTGGCCGCCGTGCTGCCCCTGCTCGCCGCCATGCTGGGCCGTGCCGCCGCGACGCTGCTCGGCGACGCCGCACTCTGGCCCGACCTGGTCCTGGCCCTCGCGGGTCAGCTGGCCCTGCTGCTGGCCCTGCCCATGCTCTTGCTGGCCTGGCGCGGCCAGACCGAGGCCGAACTGGCCCGCCTGGCCCAGACCGACGGCCTGACCGGCCTGACCGACTGCAATGCCTTCTCCCAGCGCTCGGTCGACCTCATCTCCATGGCGCGCCGCTATGACGAGCCGCTGGCCCTGGTGATGCTCGAGCTGGACGACTTCGCGACCTTGCGGGCCGAGCACGACCTGGACTTCGCCGATCGCGCCCTGGTCCTGTTCGGCGGCTGCGTGCAGGCCCAGATGCGCCTGGGCGACCTGGCCGGCCGCCTGACCGGCGAGCAGTTCGGCGTGCTGATGGCGCGCTGCCTGCCGGAAGGCCCGCAGGCCCTGGACCAGCGCCTGCGCAAGGCCCTGACCGAGCGCGCGCCGGCCGAGCTCGGCATGCCGCTGTCCTTCAGCGCCGGCTGGGCCAAGCTGCGTCCCGGCGACCGCGGCCTGGCCGACCTGCAGCGCCGCGCCGAAACCGCGCTGTATGAAGCAAGGCGGGCCGGCAAGGGCACGTTGATGGCAGAACCCGGCGTTTCGGACTGAGCATGCCAGACAACCTCGTCGACGAATGGGTCGGCCACAACCTGCTGGCCACCGACCCGGCCCTGCTGGCCGCACTGCGTGAATCGGCGCCCCAGGCCGTCGAGCCGCTGACGCGCTATGGCGCCGAGCTCGGCAGCGTGGAGACCGCCCAGCTCGCCCGTGACGCCAACCGCAACGGCCCGCAACTGCGCCAGCTCGACGCTCGCGGCCGCCGCGTCGACCTCGTCGACTTCCATCCGAGCTGGCATGCGTTGCTGGCGATGTACCGCCGCCAGGGCCTGGTCGCCGATGTCTTCGCCACCACCACGCCCGGCCGCTGGACCCAGTTCGCGGCGGGCTGCTATCTGCATGGCCAGGTCGAGGCCGGGTCGCTGTGCCCCGCGACCATGACCCAGGCCGCTGTTCCCGTGCTGGCCAGGCAGCCCGAGCTGTTCGCCCCGCTGCGCGACAAATTCTTCAGCCGTGAGCACGACCCGCTGGACCGGCCCATGACCGAGAAGCCCTCCCTCTGGGTCGGCATGGGCATGACCGAGAAGCAGGGCGGCTCCGACCTGCGCCGCGTGACCACCGAAGCCATCGAGCAGGCCGACGGCAGCTACGCCGTCACCGGCCACAAATGGTTCTTCTCGGCGCCGAGCAGCGACGCCCATCTGGTACTGGCTCGCACCGAGGCCGGGCCGACCTGCTTCTGGCTGCCGCGCTACACGCCCGACGGCGCTCGCAATGCCGTCCAGGTCATGCGCCTCAAGGACAAGCTCGGCAACCGCAGCAACGCCAGCAGCGAGGTCGAGTTCCACGGCGCCTGGGCGCGCCGCCTGGGCGATGAGGGCCGCGGCATCCCGACGCTGATCGAGATGGCCGGCTACACGCGGCTGAACTGCGTCATCGGCAGCGCCGCGCTGCTGCGCGCCGGCCTGGTCCAGGCCCTGCACAACGCCCGCGAGCGCAGCGCCTTCGGCCGCCGCCTGGCCGAGCAGCCGCTGATGCAGACCGTGCTGGCCGACCTCGCGCTGGAGAGCGAGGCCGCGATGCGGCTGATGCTGCGCCTGGCGCGCGGCTTCGAGCACAACGAGCCGGGCTGGCAGCGGCTGATGACGCCAGCCGCCAAGCTGTGGGTCTGCAAACGCGCCATCGAATGCACGGGCGAGGCCATGGAGCTGCTGGGCGGCAACGGCTATGTCGAGGACGGCGTGCTGGCGCGGCTGTACCGCGAGGCGCCGGTCAACTCCATCTGGGAAGGCTCGGGCAATGTGATGGCCCTGGACGTGCTGCGCGCTGTTTCGCGCGAGCCCGACGTGGCCCTGGCCCTGCTCGAAGAATTCGCTGCCAGCCCCGACGCACCGGTACAGGCCGAGGCCCAGGCCCTGCGCCGCCTGCTGACCGGCGACCCGGCGGCGCTGGAGGCCCAGGCCCGCCGCGTCGCTCAAGGCCTGGTGCTGTGCGCCCAGGCGCTGTTGATGCGCCAGCAGTCCTCCACAGCCGCGGCCGATGCCTTCATTGCCACACGCTTCGGTGGCGACGGCCGCATGGTGGGCACGCAGGCCCTGCCGCAGGCCGCGCAAATCCTCGACGCCGCCCTGGCCGCCTAGTCCGACAGGTAGCGGCGCACGATGCGCGCCTGCGTGCCGTCTTTTTCCAGCGCCTCGGCAGCCTCTCGATACCGCTGCACCAGGGCGGCATCGACGGAGCGCTTGCTGAACATGATCTGGGCCGGCTCATGGGAGAGCACGACGGCCGTCGGCACGACGCGCTCGGTCAGGCCGAGTTCGCGCAGCTCCCAGCGAGCCGTCGCCTCGCTGGCCAGCACGCCGTCGACACGGCCGATCTCCAGCATCTGCCACAGGCTGCGCCGCGCCGCGGCCTGGGTCAGCGTGGCGCGGAAGGCCGCGTTGTCGAGCAGGGCCGCATAGTCGGGGCCGTAGACGACGCCGATCTGCACGCCCAGCTTGAAGCCCGGTCGCCAGGCTTCCTGCAGGCGCGTGGCGCTGCCGAAATCAGTCTCGCGGCCGGCGCGCACGAACAGCCGATTGGCCACCAGCACATGCTGTTCGACCCAATGCGCATAGGCCTCGCGCTCGGGCCGGCGCAGCGCGCCCGGCAGCACGTCGAGGCGCCCGGCCTGCAACTCGACCAGGGCCCGCGCCCAGGGCAGTTCGACCCAGGCGGTCTTGCAGCCCATGCGTTGCAGGGTCTGCTCGGTCAGCTCCGCCTGCATCCCGACGATGCGGCCGGCCTCGTCGCGCATCGTGTAGGGCGGGTCGGGGTTCCAGCGCACGCGCAGTTCGCAGGCCGCAGCCGGCCATGCGGCAACGGCCAGCCAGGCCAGGCTCAGCAGATAACGGCGTGTCAGCACGGGCCGCATTGTCGAACCTACGGGCCAACCCTGTCGGAAGACTCCGACAGCCCACCGCGACGACCGCCGATACATCCAGCCGCCGCGCGCCGCGATGCTGTCGTGCACATCAGGAGAAGTCCATGAGCCTCGACGCCCCGCTGACGCACATCCCGCTCGCCGAAGCCGCACCGCACCGCCCGCTGTGGTCGGCCCTGACCCGCTGGTGGTCGCCGGCCGCCTCGCCCAACGATCCGGTGCTGGGTTATGAATCCGCCCTGCCCTGGACACTGAGCGAGGATGCGCCGACGGAGTTCGTCTCCGACTGAACGGCAGACCTGACGGCGAGGGGCAAACCCTCGCCGCGCCTCCCGCGCGCGCCCTTGCAGAATCTGCGCGGGAGGAAAGATGTCGAAAAGCAAGATTGCAGCGTTGACGCTGTGCCTGGCCAGCGCCGTGGCCGGGGCGGCCGACGATCGGCTGGATGTTCGCAAGGCCCTGATGGCCTTCACGCAGCAGGCGGTGGCTGAGGTGCACGAGACGCTGCTTCGTCCTCAATTCCTGATGCCGGAGGCGGTGCCCCTCGACCCTGAACTGCGCGAAGCAGGCGCCCGCATGGCGGCCGAACATCGGCAACGGATGTCGGCGCTGCTCGCGCAGTGGCTGGAAGAGGAATGGGCCCGACGCGGCGAAGCCTCACCGCCCAACGAACGTGTGGAAGCGCGCGCCATCAACGAGCTGGCCGTCTGGGGCCGCGACAGCGCGGGCGCGGCGGATGACCAGCGCCTGGCATGGCTGATGGCTGCCGGCCAGGCCTGCGTCAGCGGCGACAGCCGTTTCCCCTGGATGCAACGCCTGCTGCGCATTCAAGCCTCGCCCCGGGCCCAATGGGCGGCTGCGCTGGCTGACGAACAGACCCTGCTGGAGCGATGGGGAAGCCGGCGCGACATTGCCACGGAACCAGCCCCGACGGCCGCGGCGCTGCGCGAGCGACTCAACACCGTCGACGCCGCGCAGGCTGCGGCCTGGCCGCCCAAGGTGCGCGGCTGGCTGCGAGCCGGAGAGGCCGCCGGTGATCCGATGGTGGGGTCGACGGACTTGCGCTGCCGCCTCAGCCAGGCAGCTGGCGTCAGTGCCGGCCAGCTGCGCGTGGCGACGGCCCTGAATGCGGCCGACGTGCTCCAGGTCGATCCCCGCCAGCTTTGGCGACCCGGCAATTCCGACGATGACTACCCTTTCGGCGCAGCCCGCTACGGGGTGACCGGCGTGGTCACCGTCGAGGCGGAAGTGGACGATCAGGGCCGCGCCCAGGCGCCGCGCGTCATCAGTCGCGACATCCACGTGAGAGGCATCCGTGACACGCCGCCCTGGGCCTTCGAGCAGGCCTTGGACGCGAGCAGCCTCGCGCTGGCCCGGCGATTGACCTGGCGAGCCTCGACCTCGCCGGGGGGCGCAGCACGCACGGGGCAGCGGGATTTCGCCTGGGTCCTGGACAAGCCCTGCGACGCGCAGAAGCAGGATTGCCCCGTCAACGCCACCATCGACCGCATCGAGGTCGAGGTGCTGAAGTAGGCGCTCCGCCTTACTGGATCAGCCCGTTCTTCAACGCGTAGTAGGTCAGGTCGCTGTTGGTCTGCAGCTTGAGCTTCTCGAGCACGCGCGTGCGGTAGGTGCTGACGGTCTTGACGCTGAGGAACAGGGCCTCGGCGATATGGCCCACGGTCTCGCCCTGGGCCAGGCGCAGGAAGACCTGGAACTCGCGCTCCGACAGCGCCTCGTGCAGGGGCTTGTCGGGCGCCGCGCCGGCACCCGAGCCGCCGACCACGCTGTCGGCCAGTTGCTCCGCCACCGCCGGGCTGATGTAGCGCCGGCCGCGTGCCACCAGGCGGATGGCATTGGCGATCTCGTCGGGATCGCATTCCTTGTTCAGATAGCCGCTGGCGCCCTGGCGCAGCAGCGTCGTCGCGTAGTGCGCCTCGGGAAAGCCGCTCAGGATGAGGACGGGCAGTTCGGGGAAGCGCGCCTTGATGGCGGCCAGCGCATCCACGCCGCTCTGGTCGGGCATGGAGATGTCCAGCAGCAGCACATCGACCTCGCCGCCGCGCGCCATCTCCAGTGCATCGTGACCGCTGGAGCCTTCGCCGGTGACGCGCAGGTCGACGTGGTCGGACAGGAACTGGCGCAGGCCGGTGCGCACGATGGCGTGGTCGTCGACGATGCCGATGCGGATCATGGTGGCGGTGGTGTTGGGGATGCGTCAGCGTAGCAGTCCGCTGCGCCTGCCGCGAGAGTCGCCGTCCTACATCGACGCCGGCCGAGTCCGACAGGGCACCGCGCTTCGGGACTATGCCGCCGCATCCGGCGCGGTTCGATAGTGAGTCCAGCGGCTCCGTGAAGCCGCCATCCAAGGAGAACCACCATGCTGAACAAGTCCGTCATCACCCTCGCCGTCGCCACCGCCCTCACGGCCACCCTGGCCGCCACCAGCGGCTGCGCCGTCACCCGCAACCAGGAAACCGTCGGCGCCTATGTCGACGACGCCGCGCTGACGACGCGCGTGAAGAGCAAGTTCGCCGCCGACCCGACCGTCAGTGCCATGGCCATCAGCGTCGAGACGCTGAAGGGCACGGTGCAGCTGTCGGGCTTCGCCAAGTCGTTCGAGGAAAAGGCCATGGCCGAGAAGCTGGCGCGTGAGACCTCGGGTGTCGTCGGCGTGCGCAACGACATCGCCGTTCGCCACCCCCAGTAGTGCCCTCCTCAGGGACTTCCCCTAGGTCATCCTAGGAGAAGTCCTACAGCGCGATGCGCTGCCGGCGCTGCCGGCCCGACGTCGAAGCAGTCCATACTCCAGTCTCATCATCCCTTGCGCCGCCGTCGGGCCATGCCAGCACTCAAAGCCTTCATCGTCGAAGACAGTCCGGTGATCCTTGAGAACCTGATTGCGACGCTCGAGGAGCTGGCCCAGGTGGAGGTGGTCGGGTCGGTGGCCGACGAGGCCGGCGCGGTGCGCTGGATGAGCCGGGACCCCGACGCCAATGCCGACCTCTTCATCGTCGACGTCTTCCTGCGTTCCGGCACCGGCCTGGGTGTGCTGCAGGCGGCCCAGCAGCTCGGCATCCGGGCGCGCCGCGTCGTGCTGACGAATTACGCCACCGAAGAGATGCGCCGCCGCTGCGCCAGCCTGGGCGCCGAGCGGGTGTTCGACAAGAGCCGGGAGCTCGACGACCTCATCAGCTACTGCGCCGAGCTGGCTGAACATGCCCCATCAACGCGCCCTGCAGCAGCGGCCAGTTGAACGGCTGACGGTGCTGCGTCATCTCGATCCCTGGCTGGAAGGCGCCAGCCGCAAGCGCGGCCTGGCCGTCGGCTTCGCCGCGCTTGCGGCTGCTGCCGTCATGGGCGTCAGCGAGGCCGCCTTCTGGGGCGCCGACGAAGCCCTGAACCAATCCCAGGCCCGCCACCAGGCCCGCAACGACGGCCTGCGCCTGCGCGAGCTGCTGACCGACGCCGAGACCGCCCAGCGCGGCTACCTGCTGACCGGGCGCGACGACTATCTGGCCCCCATCAAGCTGGCCGAGCAGGAACTGCCGACGGTGCTGGCCCAGTTGCGCGGCCAGTACGCCAGCTCGGAATGGGAAGCCCTGGTGGCCGACGCCAGCCGGCGCGGCAGCGAAAAACTCTCCGAGATCCAGCTCGTCGTCAAGCTCTACCGCGATGGCCAGGACACGGCCTGGCACGGCCTGGTGGAGTCGGACATCGGCCGCGAAAAGATGCAGGCCGTGCGCGATGCCGTCGCCCAACTCGACCAGCACGAACTCACCCAGATCGCCATCGAGCGCGACGCCGTCGTGCGCTCGCTGAACTACGGCCGCATCGGCGTGCACGGGCTGACCCTGCTCAGCCTGTTCGGTCTGGCCGTCTTCCTGCGCCGCAACGAGGCCCTGCACGCGGCCCGCCGCGGCCATGCCCAGGAACTGGCCCAGGAGCGCGACCGCCTGGACCGCGAGGTGGCCCGCCGCACCGCCGAGCTGACCGAGCTGGCCCACCATCTGCAGACCGTGCGCGAGGACGAACGCGCCCACCTGGCCCGCGAGCTGCACGACGAGCTCGGCGCCCTGCTGACGGCCGCCAAGCTCGATGTCGCCCGCATCCGCCGCATGACGAAGACGGCTGCGCCCGAGATCGACGAGCGCCTGGTGCACATGAGCCAGCTGCTCGACCAGGGCATCGCGCTGAAGCGCCGCATCATCGAGGACCTGCGCCCCTCGGCCCTCTCCAACCTGGGTCTCATCCCGGCCCTGGAAATCCTGACTCAGGAGTTCGCCCAGCGCTCCGGCCTGCAGCTCAGCCTGGAGCTGATGGAGGCGCCTTCCGACGAGGCCGGCCGCCTGGCCATGTACCGCCTGGTGCAGGAGGCGCTGACCAATGTGCTGCGCCACGCCAAGGCCAAGCATGTGCGGGTGTCGCTGGCCGAGGCCGATGGCTGGCTGCAATTGCACATCCGCGACGACGGCCAGGGCTTCAACCCCGAAGCCGTGGGCGCCGGCCACCATGGCCTGCTGGGCATGCGCTATCGCATCGAGAACCTGGGCGGCACGCTGCAGCTGCTGTCCGCCCCCGGCCGCGGCACCCTGGTGCTGGCGCGGCTGCCGCTGCGCGAAGACCCGGAGCCCGAGCCGGCGCCCGTTACCGCGCCGGGCGAACTGGGCGGCCCCAGCCTTTCCTGATTTCCTACAGCCCAAGCCTGCGCGGGCCGACAGGTATTCGCCGCCCGGAGACCCAAACTTGACGTCAAGTTGCCGCGCCCGAAGAGCGCGGCTGCCGACGCATTCAGGAGGGTCTCATGCAATTTCCGCAATCCACCCATGCCGAGGGCTGGCACACGCAGATGCCCGCGCGGCAGCTTGCCCACATGCCCATCGTGTCGCGCGACGCCGACGCGCTGTCGCCCTCGGTGCAGAGCCGACGCTTCCACGCGGCGGCCCTGCTGGTCGCCGTGACGGCCCTGGCGGCCAGCGCCGGCCTCGACATGGTGGACGACCCGCGCCCGCTGGATGTGCAGATGAGCGCGGCCATGCACAAGGCCGCCACCACCCTGCGCGACTGGCAGGGCACTATCTCGCGTGGCCTGCAGGTGTCCTTGCGCGCCGTGGCCGATGGACGGGACGTCGCGGCACCGGCGGCCTCGGCGCCCGATGACGCCACCCTCGTCGCCCGCGCCGAGACGCCCGTCACCGACAGCGAGCAGCCGGTGCGCGCCGACCTGGCGCCGCGCCAGCTGCAGCCCCTCAAATAAACCCTCAGGCCCTCAGGCCGGCAGGGCCTCCTCGGCCACGGCCAGCAACTCGGCCAGCGGCTGGGGCCGGTGCAGCAAAAATCCCTGCACCTCGCCGACACCCAGGCGCACCAGCTCCAGCAGCACCTCGGGCGTCTCCACGCACTCCGCCACCGTCGTCAGGCCCAGCACCTGGGCCACGTCGACGAAGCTGCGCACGGCGGCCTGGTCCAGCGGGTCGGTCATCAGCGCGCGCACGAACTGGCCGTCGATCTTCAGCAGGTCCACCGGCAGAGCCTTCAGATGACCGAAGGATGAGGAGCCGGCACCGAAGTCGTCCAGCGCGATGCGCGCGCCCAGGGCTCGCATCTGCTTGATGAAGCGCGCCGCCTCGTCCAGCTGGGTGATGACGGCCGTCTCGGTGATCTCCAGGCACAGGGAAGCGGCGCGCTGCGGGCCCAGCTCGGTCAGCAGGGCGCGGGCTTCCTGGTGGTAGGCCGCATCCTGCAGCGTCAGCGCCGACACATTGATGGACAGCGACGCGATCTGCGGCGGGCCGCCACGCTGCAGCAATTGAACGGCCTGGCGCAGCACCCAGCGGTCCAGGCGCGGCGCCAGATGAAAGCGCTCGGCGGCCGGCATGAAGGCGCCGGGCAGCACGCGGCTGCCATCGCGCTCGCGCAGGCGCAGCAGCAGCTCGCCACGCAGGCGGCCATCGTCCTCGCCCTGGGCAGGCAGCACGCGCTGCAGGTCCAGCTCGAAGCGGTCCTCGTCCAGGGCCTGCTGCAGCCGCGTGGCCCAGCGATGCTCGTTCTGGTGGGTGCGCAGCGCGGCGTCGTCCGGCGCCCAGACCTGCACGCGGTTGCGCCCCAGCTCCTTGGCCGTCATGCAGCAGGCATCGGCCTCGCGCAGGGCGGCGTCGGCATCGGGCCAGCGACCATCCAGCGGCGCCACGCCGATGCTGGTGCCGATGCGAAAGCGCTGCTCGCCGTGCACATAGCGGTACTGGTCCATGGCGTCGCAGAGCTTCTGGGCCACGTGCAGGGCCTCGTCCAGCGAGCAGTTCTCGAGGATGGCGGCGAACTCGTCGCCGCCCAGGCGGGCCACGGTGTCACGGCCGCGCACACCGGCCTCCAGCCGCCGTGCCACCTCGCGCAGCACCTCGTCGCCGGCGGCATGGCCGCAGTGGTCGTTGATGGCCTTGAAGCGGTCCAGGTCGAAGGCCAGCAGGGCGTGATGGCTGCCATCACGCCTGGCCCGCTCCAGCGTGCGGCTCAGGCGCTGGCCGAACTCGCCGCGGTTGACCAGGCCGGTCAGCCCGTCGTGGCTGGCGCGCCAGCGGATCTCGTCGAACTGGCGCCGCTGCTGGGTGACGTCACGGAACACCAGCACGGCGCCGAGCACGCGGCCCTGGGCATCGCGGATGGGCGCCACCGAATCGTCGACGGCGCGCAGTTCGCCGCTGCGGCTGAGCAGCACGGCCCCTGCCGGCAGCCGTGTCGGCCGCCCGGTGGTCAGGCAGCGATGCACCGGATCGCCGAGGGCTTCGCGGGTCTCCTCGCGCTGGGCCGTGAAGACCCGGCTGGCCGGCTGGCCGCGCGCCTCGTTGGCAGCCCAGCCGGTCAGGCGCTGGGCGACGGGGTTGAGCCAGGTCACGCGACCGAGGGCATCGGTGGTCAGCACGGCGTCGGCGATGGACTGCAGCGTCACCTCGAGCAGCTCGTGCTGCTCCTCGAGCTGCTGCTGCAGGCGGCGCGCCTCGCTGACGTCCCAGCACACGCCCGACAGCCGCAGCGGCCGGCCGCCGGCGTCGCGCAACACGCGGCCCGAGCTGCGCAGCACATGGCTGCTGCCATCGGGCCAGCAGACCCGCCATTCGCCGTCCAACTGGTTGCCTTCCTTCAGGGCTGCCCGCACGGCCATGACGGCGGCGCGCCGGTCCTGCGGGTGCAGGCGCTTGCGCCAGGACGCCAGGCTGGTGGTCTGGCCATGGGGGGGCTCGCCATGCAGCCGCCACATCGCGTCGTCCCAGGCCAGGTCACCCCGGCGAGATTCCTGCAGATCCAGCGTCCAGACGCCGATGCCACCGCTGTGCGTGGCCAGGGCCAGGCGCTCCAGCGTGCGCTCCAGTTCGGCCCGCACCTCGGCGGGCTCGCTGACGTCCAGCATGACGACGCCGACGCGGCGTCCGGTTTCATCCTCGTCGTGGCGACCGACGACGCGCAACACGCGGCGGCCTTTCGGACCGGTGTCGCAGGGCAGTTCCACGTCCCAACCTTCGCCATCGGTGGCGGCACGCTGCAACGCGGCATCGAGCATGGCGGCGCCATCCGGGCCGAAGCGTTGCAGCAGGGCGGCCAGCGTCGGCACCTGGCCGACCGGCAGGCCCAGCAACTCGCAGGCCGAGTCCGACAGCGTCAGCTTCTCCAGCTCGGCCTGCCACTCCCAGGCGCCGACGCCGGCGAGGCGGCTGCAACGCGCCAGGAAGCGCGCGTTCTGGGCCAGGGCCAGCTGCGCGGCATTGACGGAAGCGGCGAGCCCCGCCCGCTGCACCTCGTCCGCCGGCACATTCGTCTGCTGGGAATCGCTCATCGGTACTTGCTCCAACGCCGGGACTGGCAAGCATCGAGCCCGCCGCGGTCACGCGGCGTCGGCACGGCGGGCAGGCGCCTGTAGGACGAGACCGCATTCGCACCTTCCCGCCGCTTGTCCTACAAGCTCCGCCGTGCCGCACTGACAACCAGCGGGGTGCCAGCCTCGTTCACTGGAGGCAGCGGCCATGGTGCCGGCCTGCATCAGGAGAAACACATGACAAACGCCCTCACCCGCTGGATCGCTCCCGCGCTCATCGCCACCGCCGGCCTGGCCGCCCTGCCCGCCGCCCAGGCCGCCGACGTCGGCGTCTCCATCGGTTTCAGCCAGCCGGGCGTCTATGGCCGCGTCGACATCGGCCGCTATCCCCAACCGGTGCTGATCGCGCCCCAGCCGGTCGTCATCGGGCGCCCGGTCTACCGTGCCCAGCCGGTCTATCTGTGGGTGCCGCCCGAGCACCGTCGCGACTGGCGTCGCCACTGCTATGCCTATGGCGCCTGCGGCGCGCCGGTCTATTTCGTCCAGGACGGCTGGTATCAGCAGAACGTCTACGTGCATCGCGATCACGATCGCGGCCGTGACGACTGGCGCGACCACCATCACGGCCGCGGCCATGACCATGGCCACGGGCACCGCGACTGATAGCCGGCAAAAGGCCGCGCCAGGGCCGCAGTTCCGCCCACCACGGGCACAAAGCCGGGCCTAAAGTCGGGTCAACCCTGACCGTTGTGCCGCGCCTGCGCGGCTGGCCCGGATGCCCGACTCCGCCCCCTTCGTCCCTGCTTCCTCCCCGCTGACCCCGCCGCCGGCCCCGCGCCGGCGCTCCAGCTACGCCTGGCCCATGGCCCTGGCCCTGGCCGCCTGCGGCGGCGGCGGCGGTGCCGGGGCGCCCAGCGACACCAGCCCACCGCCACCGGTCGCGACGCCCAGTCCGTTGCCCATGCCGGTCCCGGTGCCGACGCCCAGCCCGTCGCCATCACCCGCGCCAGCGCCGAGCCCCTCCCCTTCGCCCAGCCCGGCGCCTTCACCCAGCCCGGCACCCGCGCCCAGCCCGTCTCCGGCGCCGAGCCCGAGCCCCAGTCCGTCGCCAAGCCCCGCGCCCAGCCCGAGCCCGGCCCCCGCGCCGGCCCCGACGCCGACACCGCCGTCCCCACCGCCTCCGCCGCCCCCGCCGCCACCACCACCCCCGGTGTCCGGCGTGGTTGCCGCGGGCCTGGCCCTGAACACCGGTGCCCTGGTGCGCGTGCTGGACGCGACCGGCAAGACCGTTGCCGACAAGAAGGCCGTCACCGCCGCGACCGGCGCCTATGGCCCCATCACGCTGACCGGCACGGGGCCTTACCGCGTCGAGGCCTGCGGCAGCGTCGGCGACCGGCCGATCTGCGTCTGGGGCGCCACCAGCAACGGCGGCACCCTGAACCTGACGCCGCTGACCAGCGCCATCACCGTGCTGGCCAGCGGCCAGTCGCCCGACACCTTGATGACCGGCAGTGCCCAGGGCCTGAGCGACGCCAACCTGGCCAGTGCGCAGACCCAGTTGCGCACCGCCCTGGCACCGGCCCTGGCGGACGCCGGCCTGGCCGGCGATTTCGACCTGATGGCCGGCGCGCTGACGGCCGGCTCGCACACCGGCTACGACCGCATGCTCGACAGCGTCGCCGTCGGCCTGGGCAGCGATGCCAAGGCCTATGTGACGCTGACGTCGCGCCTGGGGGCCGGCACCGCCTATCTGGAACCGGGCTCGACCCAGGGCAGCCTGGGCTTCGACGCCGGCGCTGCCGCGATCGACCTGACCGGCCTGGACGCGCTGTTCACCAAGCTGGTCACGGCCACGGCCAATATCGGCAACTGCCAGAGCAAGCTGGTGGGCCTGGAACCCGCCTTCGATGCGAATGCGCGGGCCAGCGTCGACGCGATGTCGGCGCCCTTCACCGGCCCCAAGGACGCGGCGCAGCTGGTCTGCCTGCGCATGAACGGCGTGCTGGGCGAGGGCGAAGTCATGTTCGGCGGCAAGCTGCTGCCTTCCCTGCTCGGCCGCTGCGACTTCGGTGCCGGCGATCCGCTGTGCCGCATCGGCTTCGTCTACCAGAACACCGCGGGCTTCCAGCGCCGTCTCGGCATCGAGCAGGCCGCGGTGAAGCGCCCTTCCGGCTGGTTCTTCCTTGGCAACCGCCTGGAGGTGCAGGCCACCGCCGCCGCCCGCCTGGTGCTGACGCGCCGCGTCGACAGCGCGGCACCGGACAGCTACGCGCGCTATGTCGACGTCAGCATTCCCGCCATCACCGCCACCGGTGGCGGCGTGCTGCAGTGCGCGCGGGTCAGCCAGAAGGACACGAGCGGCGCCGACGTGCCACTGGCCCTGTTCAAGAAGGCCGGCAATGGCAGCTATCTGAGCCTGTGGAGCGTCAGCAGCAGCGACGGCACGGCCAGCCTCGATCCCGCCAGCGGCACCACACGCGGCAACAACATCGTCAGCCTGCCGGTGCCGGCGGGCGCTGCCGGCGACGCCGTGGCGCGCAACTTCGTGCGCGCCGGCCGCAGCCTGAAGATCGAGCTGTTCAAGGACAGCGCCTGTGGCACGCCCCTCGGCGGCCTGGACGGCAGCAGCATAGGCATCGAGCTGGCCGGGCAGTTGCCGGTCACGGCGGCCGGCCAGAGCGGCCAGCCCTGGCCGGTGCTGGTCGCCAAGGGCGTCACCGACCTGACGGGCATGAAGGGTGCCGTCAACGCCAAGATCAGCTATGGCCCGACCTGGACGCTGCCGCGCGGCGACCTGCTGCCGGACCGCGCCCAGCTCTGCACCGACACGGCCTGCAGTGCCAAGCTGGCCGAACTGGAGCTGGGCGTCGTCGTCAAGGGCAACACCCTCGGCGCCTTCGCCACCGGCGCCTCGTTGAGCGCCACCGTCGGCAACACGGCCTTGAACGTCAACAGCTACAAGCTGCTGCGCATCACGGGCCGCATGCCCGATGGCCTGGTGTTGCAGCTGGACAGCCAGTCCTGCTCGGCGCAGACCGCCGGCCTGCCCTGCTGAACCGAAGGAGAACGGGCGCGGCAAGCAAGGGTTGGCTTTGCGGCCGGGCGTCAGCGCGCTTCAGCGCCGCGGCAGCGGGTAGCTGGCCAGGCTGGCATAACCCTTCTTCGACACGGACTGCACGCCGAAGACGACGTTGTCCTTGGACACCTGCAGCGTCACGCGCGTGGTCCGGCCCACGTCCTTGAACTGCTGCCAGGCGGCGGCGTCGGTGTCGCGCCAGACGATGCGGTAGCCGGCCACTTCGGGGTCGTCGCTGGCCTGCCATTCCAGCGTCGAATCGTTGGTCAGCTCGCGGGCGTCGAGCTTCACGCCTCGGGGCGGCGCCGGCGCCCAGGCCAGCGTTGCCAGGCCGGCCAGGTTGGCACGGGTCACGTCGGCCACGTAAGGGAAGTCGACGAACTCAGGCAGGTCGCCGTAGACGACGCCGTTCTCGGTCCTGAGGTTCTGGTGCTGGTGGGCGAAGTTCTCGAAGGGTTCGCTGATGCGCACGGCAGCAAACCCACGCTCCAGGAAGGGAATGTGGTCGCCGCCGCGCAGATAGCGGTCGCGGCGCTGGATGAGCTGGACGGTGAAGCCCGGCATGGCCGCTTCGGCCGCGGCCTTCAGGTGGCGGCCGAGCTGGTGGGTGGGCAGGTCTTCGTTGCCACCGGCCTGCAGCAGGGGCAGCAGCTCGGCCTGCATGGCGGCGATGGATCTGGCATCGGTCTCGCTGGGTGCGCGATTGGCGTTGGCGGCCGTCAGCAGCCTCACCAGCGGGTCCAGCCCATCGGCGAACAGACGCAGCCGCCGGGCGTCGCGCTGGCCGGCGTCGCCTCGCGAGCTGCCGATGATGTCATTGGTGATCATGGCCTCCACGTTCGTGCCGGCCGCCCGCGCCTCGCGGGCGAATTGCGCGGCGCCGAGCAAGCCCTGCTCCTCGCCCGGCACCGCCATGAAGACCAGGGTCGCATCGAACTGGCGCCTGGCCATCACGCAGGCCAGCTCCATGACGGCCGCCGTGCCCGAGGCGTCGTCGTTGGCGCCGGGCGCTTCGCCCAGCGTGTCCATCACATCGCTGTTGCGCGAGTCGTAGTGGCCGCTGACGACCAGCACGCGGCTCTTGCTGGCGCCGCGCCCGGGCAGGGTCGCGACGACGTTGACCAACTCGGTCGGCTGGTTGACGCGGCTGCCGGCCGGCTCGATGAAGCTCTGTTCCTCCACCTGCAGGCGCCCGCCGGCCAGCCTGGAGCAGGTCGACAGCTCACTCGTGATCCAGCGCCGCGCGGCGCCGATGCCGCGGGTGTCGGAGGCAATGTCGGAGAGGGTGTGGCGGGTGCCGAAAGCCACCAGCTTGCGAATGCGCGCCTCGATGCGCCCCGGGCTGACCTCGGCCAGCATGGCCTGCAGTTCGTCGGCCGGCGAGGTCTGGGCCTGGGCCGAGGCGGCCAGCAGGGCAAGGGCGAGTGTGGCAAATCGGGCGTGCATGCAAATGATTCTGCCCTTGCCGGCTCGCCCGGCTTCTTCTACCCTGGGCCCACCACCGAGGAGGTCCGATGAGCGCTGAACAAAGCCTGGATTCACGTGTGAGCGCGATCCGAACGGTCGCGCTGGTCGGGCCCGCCGCGGCCGGCAAGACCCTGCTGCTGGACGCGCTGCTGGCCCACGCCGGCGCCATCCCGCAGACCGGCAGCATCGAACGCGGCAGCACGGTCAGCGACCATGATCCGCTGGAGAAGCGACTGGGGCATTCGCTGCAGTCCAGCCTCGCCCACTTCACCCAAGGCGGCATCCGGGTGCATGCCATCGACACGCCCGGAGCGGCGGACTTCGTCGGCCAGGCCCTGCCGGCCCTGGAGGCGGCGGACACGGCCATCGTCGTCGTCAATGCCCAGAACGGCATCGAGCTGATGGCCCAGCGCATGCTCGGTGCCGCCGGCGAGCGCGGGCTGACCCGCCTCATCGTCGTCAACAAGATCGACTGCCCCGAGGTCGACCTGCCCGGCCTGCTGGCCCAGATCCGCGAGGTCTTCGGCAAGGAGTGCTTGCCACTGAACCTGCCCGCCGACGGCGCCAAGCGCGTCGCCGACTGCTTCTTCGCGGCGTCTGGGGACGCCGATTTTTCGTCGGTCGCCGAAGCCCACCAGGCCCTGGTGGAGCAGGTCGTGGAGGTCGACGCGGCCTTTGTCGACCGCTACCTGACCGACGGTGACGTCGACCCGAAGGAGTTGCACGCGCCGCTGGAGCAGGCCCTGCGCGAAGGCCACCTGATCCCGGTCTGCTTCTGCTCGGCCAAGACGGGTGCCGGCATCGCCGAACTGCTGTCCGTCATCGAGGCGTTGATGCCCAACCCGGCCGAGGGCAACCCGCCGCCCTTCCTGGAAGGCAAGGGCGCCGAGCCCCAGCCCTATCCGGCCCGCCCCGATCCGGCAGCCCATGTGCTGGCCCATGTGTTCAAGATCGTCGCCGACCCCTATCTGGGCAAGATGGGCATCTTGCGCGTGCACCAGGGCCGCGTCGCCAAGGGCGGCATGCTCTTCGTCGGCCATGCGCGCAAGCCCATCCGCGTCGGCCATCTCTTCATGCAGCAGGGCGCCAAGCATGTGGAAGTGGACGAGGCCCTGCCGGGCGACCTCTGCGCGGTCGCGAAGGTGGACGACATCGCCTTCGACGCCGTGCTGCACGACGCCCAGGAGGACGAGCACATCTTCCTGAAGCCGCTGGCCTTCCCGACGCCTGTGCATGGCGTGGCCATCAGCCCGGCGCGGCGCGGCGACGAGCAGAAGCTGTGGGAGGTGCTGGCCCGGCTGGTGGACGAAGACCCCTGCCTGCGCATCGAACAGGCGGGCGAGACCCATCAGACCCTGGTCTACGGCCTCGGGGAACTGCATCTGCGCCTGCTGCTGGAGCGGGTGCGCGAGCTCTACAAGGGCGAGGTCGTCACCCAGCCGCCGCGCATCGCCTACCGCGAGACCATCTCGGCGCCGGCCGAGGGCCATTACCGCCACAAGAAGCAGAGCGGCGGCGCCGGCCAGTTCGGCGAGGTCTATCTGCGCATCGAGCCGATGGAGCGTGGCGCCGGCTTCGAATTCGTCGACGCGGTCAAGGGCGGCACCATTCCCGGCCAGTTCATGCCGGCCGTCGAGAAGGGCGTGCGCTCGGCCCTGGCCAGCGGCGTCATCGCCGGCTATCCGCTGGTGGACCTGCGCGTCGTCGTCTACGACGGCAAGCACCATTCCGTGGACAGCAAGGAAATCGCCTTCGTCACCGCTGGCCGCCGCGCCTTGATGGAGGCCGTGCGCGAAGCGCGTCCCATCGTGCTGGAACCCATCGTGCAGGTCGAGATCACTGCGCCCGAGCACGGCATCGGCGACATCACCGGCGATCTCGCCTCCCGGCGCGGCCAGGTCAACGGCACCCGCGCCGCCGTGCCGGGCAGCCTCGTCGTGCAGGGCCTGGCGCCACTGGCGGAACTGGCCAGCTACCAGTCACGCCTGAACGCGATGACGGCGGGCGAAGGGCGCTACACCCTGCTGCTGTCGCACTACGAACCGGTGCCGCCCAACACGCAGGCGTCGCTGGTGGGCGCCTACAAGGCGGGCGACGAGGCGGAGTGAGGCCGGTCAGGGCTTCCTGGCCGACATCCCCTGCATCTGCTTGAGCCAGTCGGTCCAGTCGACCGGCCCGCTGTCGAAGCGCTTCTGCAGATTGCCCAGCACGGTGCCCCAGGCCTTGTCGAAATAGGCATACGCCTTGTCCCATTCGCCGCCATCGCCCCAGCCCACGTGATGCAGGCGCACACGCGTCGTCTTGTCGTCCACGGCCTCGAAACGGACGATGACGACGGTGCGCTGCTGGCGCACCTCGGGCAGGCTGGGTGGCGCATTCCAGTCGAAGCTCAGCATCTTCTGAGGTTGCAGCGCCAGGTAGCGCATCTCGTCCGCACCCTTGCTGCCCGCCGGCGCGAACGGATTGATGAAGATGTGGAAGGCGCCGCCGACGCGGGCCTCGATCTCGGCATCGGGCGCGAAGAAGCCAACGATCCCCTCCCTGGTCGTCCACGCGGCCCAAGCCTGGTCGAGGCTTGCCTTGATCACGATGTCTTTATCAAGGGAGCGCTCGGCGGCCGACGCTGTCAGCGTGGCCACTGCCAGCAGCAAGGCGACAAGTACTCTCGTCATGGCAATCCTCGGGCCGCGGGGGCTTGGTCAAGGGAGCTTTATCATACGCACCCATGCCTGCCGCCCCCCGCGACGTCGCGCAGATCCGATTGGACAACGCGATGCGGCTGTTCGAAGAGTTCGTCAGCGCCACCGTCAAACATGCCGATGCGGCCACCTTGCGTGGCCTGGAGCGGCGCTTTGCCGAAAGACTGCAGATCCAGCCCAGCTACTGGAGCCAGATCAAGGGCCGCTCGCGCCAGATCGGTGAACGCCTGGCGCGCCAGTTCGAGCAGCTTTGCCACAAGCCGCCGGGCTGGATGGATCTGGAACACGGCCTGGCCGCGGCGCCCGCGCCGCTGACCAGCATGGCCGCAGCCTTGGCACCGGTAGCACCGCCCGCCGAGGCCTCGCCAAGCCTGCCCCAGGATGATGACGAGCGCTTCATCATCGGCCTCGTCCTCACCTACTACCGCCGCCACCCCCAGCGCGCCCGTACGCGGCTGCTGGATCTGCTCGGCGAGGTGCTGACGCCGGAGCCTGCAGCGCCGCCCAGACCGGCACCCAAGGCCGCACCCAGCCCGCAGGCCGAGCTGGACGAGTGGCGCAAGCTGCAGGCCGGCATCGCGCCCCTCAAATCCAGGAAGCGGTAGTCGCCGCAGATCGATCTGCGCATCCGTCACTGGACGGCCGCGCTCCCGCACGTTAGGGGTGTTGGATAAAAACCGCTTGCGCAAGAGCAACGTTTGTTTATCATTTGCGCAAGTCGTGATGAAGAAGTCTTCGCATCACGGCGAGGTCGCACACCCCCAGCACCCCTGACCGCCCGGCCCGCTTGCCTCGAGCAGCAAGCCCCGGGCATTCCCAAGCTTTCGCGCAAACGCAGGCCCACCCGGGTCGAGCCGCTGCATTCCCCGTCGCCACGGCGCGGCGCCCACCGGAGCCCTCCATGCCCCAGTTCACCTCTCCCCGCCCTCTGCAGATCAAGGCACTGAAACCGCGCAATCCGCTGGTCGCGCCGGCCATGAAACGCCAGGCCGGCGCCCACCAGAGTGCCCACAGCGCCCATGCCCAGCGCCAGCAAGCCCGCCTCGAACTGCGACGCCTGCTGCGCGAGCGCTTCCCGGACGACAGCCCCTGACAACAGCGCGCCGCCCGCCTCTCATCCATTTCGATCCATGTGATGAGGGCCGCCGGCCTGGCGCCAAGGAGACCCTCATGAGATTGATCGAAGTGCGCGGCCCCGACGCCGCCGAAACCCACGCCGCCTGGGCCCAACGCTGGAAGCGCGTCAAGCGCGCCGCCCGCGCCATCCGCCTGGTGTTCTCGCCGGCCTACCGGCGCCGGCGTGCCCGCAACCACCTGGAGTTCTATGCCGAAGCCGGCGCGCCCGAAGGGGCGCTCTACGTCGACGGCAAGCTGACCGCCCAGCTGGAAGGTGTGCGCAGGCTGTAAGACGCTCCTCGGGCCGGCTCGGGAACTGGAGTCGGACACAAGCAGTCCCTGCGGACTGCTTGTGCCTACGGCAGGCCATGGGCCTCTGGCCCATGGCAGCCCAGCGCTCGGCCCGCAATACCGGTGCCGTCAAAGCTGAAATGGTTGGCAAAACGGGGCCGCCTCCCACAACCGGGCGGCCCTGCCCGGGCCTAGCATCGGCCCATGTCCGACCGCCTGCGCCTGACCACCCCGCTGTCCAGCCTGGACGCCTGGGTGAACGCGTTTGCCCGGGCGGAGATCCCGGTCCTGACCGAAACGGCCGAGTCCGTCGAGCACATGCGTGCCACCGAGGACGACGTCGACGCCCACAGCCTGGGCGAAATGATCGCTACCGACCCGCTGATGACGCTGAAGGTGCTGGCCCATGCCAGCGAGCAGCGCCGCAGTCGCAACTCCGAGCTGCGGGCCGACCCCGAGACCGTGACCGCTGCCCTGGTCCTGATGGGCATCACCCCCTTCTTCCGCGACTTCGGGCCGCAACCGACGCTGGAGTCCGTGCTGGCGGGCAACGACGAGGCCCTGCTGGGCCTGTCGCGCGTCATGCAGCGCGCCGAACGCGCCTCGCGCTTCGCCCTGGGCTTCGCCGCCCACCGTGCCGACCCCGACGCCGCCATCATCCACAGCGCCGCCTTGCTGCACGACTTTGCCGAGATGCTGCTGTGGGTGCACGCCCCCGAACTGGCGCTGAAGATCGCCGCGCTGCAGGACGCCGACCGGCATCTGCGCAGCACGGTCGCCCAACGCCAGGTGCTGGGCATCGAACTGGCCGACCTGGAGCAGGCACTGATGCGGCGCTGGCACCTGCCGGACCTGTTGACGCGCATCACCAGCGAAAAGGACGGCCGCGACCCGCAGGTGCGCTGTGTCCAGCTGGCCGTGCGCCTGGCGCGCCATACCGCCCGCGGCTGGGACGACGCCGGCGTGCCGGACGACCTTCACGACATCGCCGAGCTGCTCAACCTCAGCGAAGCCCACGCGCTAAAACTGCTTCACGAATTCGACTGACGCCGACGCAGGACGGCCAGCAGCCCCATGCCGCCCAGCAGCAAGGCCGCGCTCGCCGGCTCGGGCACCGGCGTGGCCGTGAAGTTGGCGTTGTTGGGCGCGAAATCCGAAATCGCGGCGGTGCCGCTGAAGGCGCCGTCGCGCGGCCACAGGTTGAAGGTGTAGTCCAGCTTGTTGTTGAAGCCGGTGCTGGGCAGCAGGCTGCCGCTGACACTGCCGGTGATGACGTTGCCGCTGACCGTCACCGAGCCCGCGGGCAGATTGCCCGCACCGCCGACCGAACCGCTGCCGTCGGGGCGCAGGATGATGACACGGTCAAAGCGCACGCCGGTGATACCGAGGCTGGCAAAGCCGGCCGTGCCCGCGCCCCGGTTGACGCCCCAGACATAGAAGCCCGTCGCCGTGCTGCCGATGGCGCCGTCCAGCGTGGCCGTGAGGGTGAAGATGTCGGTCGTCGGGTTGTAGAAGACGCTGGCGGCCAGCACGTCCAGGTCGTGGCTGGTGCTGCTGCCGGCAAAGGTGGCGAGGAAGTCGCCCTTGGGGTCGGTGATGCTGTCCAGGGCATGGCTCGCCAGCGGCAGACCCAGCAGGGCCGCGGCGACAAGGGGGGAAACGGGAAGGCGCATGGGGGCTCCAGAAAAGATTCGACGCTGGGGCCGCATGGCCCACGCTGCGTGGACGCTCAGGGCGAGGCGCTATTCCCCACCCCCCTAGAAGCTCGGTCGCCCGCCATCAGGCCACGCAGCCTTTCGCGGCCCCGCGACAGGCGCGACATCACGGTGCCGATGGGAATGTCCAGGGCCTCCGCGATCTCGGCATAGGCCATGCCTTCCACCGCCACCAGCAACAGCACCTGGTACTGCTCCACCGGTAGTGCCACCAGGGCCTTGTGCAGGTCGCGCAGGGCCAGGCGCTCGGCCTGGGTCGCGGCGACGGGGATCTCGGGGATGTGCTCGTCCAGGTCGACGACCTCCAGGCGGCCGCGCCGCAGCGCATCGACGTGCAGGTTGTGCATGATGCTGAACAGCCAGGTGCGCATGTCGCCCACGCCCTGCCAGAGACCGGCGCGCGACCAGGCGCGCTCCAGCGTGTCCTGCACGAGGTCGTCGGCGTCCTCACGGTTGCGGCGCAGGGCGCGGGCGTACAGGCGCAGCCGCGGCAGCCAGCCCAGCATGTCGCCGGCGTCGGGGGACGAGGGAGGATGCTGGCTGGCCATGGCCGGTGAATACCGGCCGCCCCTTCAACGGTTCAAGTCAGCGGTTCAAACCGGAACCGCCGTGGTGTTCTTCAGTCGTTCGAGCACGAAGCTGGTCTTGCAGTCCTGCACGCTGGGGTGCATCAGCAGGGTGTCGCTGATGAAGCGGGCGTAGTGCTGCATGTCCTGCACCAGCACGCGCAGCAGATAGTCCATCTCGCCGGTCAGCGCCGCGCATTCGACGACCTCGGGCCAGGTCTGCACGGCGGCGCGGAAAAGGTCGCGCGGGTTGCGCAGCGGGTTGTCGGTCTGCTTCTCCAGCCTGACATTGATATAGGCCGTCAGGCCCAGGCCGATGCGCTCGGGCGCCACCAGGGCGACATAGGAGGCGATCACACCGGCCTCTTCCAGCCGGCGCACGCGGCGCAGCACCGCGGACGACGACAGGCCGGCCTCGGCGGCCAGGGCGTCATAGGTCAGGCGGCCGTCGGCCTGCAGCGCGCGCAAGATGCGGCGGTCGATGGCATCGAGCTCGATGGAAGCGTCCATGCGGGAAATTGTGCAGCCTTCCTGCACCGCGGCCCACCTACAGTTCCAAGGACCGTGAACCCGTCCCGCTTCAGACGCCTGCTGGCCTTGCTGCTGCTCGCCGCTGCGCCGCTGGCGAGGGCCGATGAGATCGTGCTGGCCTCGCCCGACTACTGGTGCCCCTTCAGCTGCAAGGCCGGCGCGGCCCGGGAAGGCTTCACGGTGGACATCGTGCGCGAGATCTTCACGGCTGCCGGCCACACGGTCAGGCTGGTCAACCAGAACTACAGCCGCGCGCTGATGGACGTGCGTGCCGGCACCTACACGGCCACGCCTTCCACCTTCCGCGACGAGGCGCCGGATTTCGTCTTTCCGACCCAGCCGATCTCGCGCAACCGCTATTGCGTCTATGTCGCGACCGACAGCCGCTGGACCTACCGCGGTGCCGCCAGCCTGGCGGCGCTGGCACGGGTCGGTGTCATCCGCAACTACTCCTACGGCACGGCCCTGGACGCGGCCATCAAGGCGGCGCCCAGGCGCTTCGAGGTCAACACCGGCGACGGCCTGACCGAGCGCATGCTGCGCCGCCTGCAGCTCGGCCGCATGGACGCCTTCATCGAGGAGGAGAACCTGGTCGCCTACACGACGAAGCAGCATGGCGAGCTGGCCGCGCGCAACGCCGGTTGCGAGGCGCCGAGCTATGCCTATATGGCCCTGTCACCCAGGAACCCCAAGGCCTCTGACTACGCCCGCCTCTTCAGCGACGGCATGCAGAAGCTGCGCCGCACGGGACGCCTGAAAGCCATACTGGCCGGCTATGGATTGGCCGAATGGCCGGCGCCGATGCCTTGATGGACGCATGATTATTGCGCCGCATCAAAGACTGACGCCAAAATTTGCATGAATTCTGCGAGCCTCGCGCCGCAGAATTTTCAGCTTCCGACATTCATCTCGCGAGGCGACCATGGCCAAGTTCACTCCCTGGGACAACCCGATGGGCTGAGCTGGACCGAGCCGAGTCCCTGCGGACTCGGCGACGCCGAGCGAAGGACGGTGGCCGTCTCGCGGCCACCGGCTGGGTGCCCTGTCGGCACGCTGCGATTCTCATTAACGCTGGAGCTCTCCATGGCTAAATTCACTCCCTGGGACAACCCCATGGGCACCGACGGTTTCGAGTTCATCGAGTTCGCCGCGCCGGACCCGGCCGCCCTCGGTGCGCTGTTCGAGACCATGGGCTTCAAGGCCGTGGCCAAGCACCGCCACAAGAGCGTGACCCTGTACCGCCAGGGCGGCGTCAACTTCATCATCAACGCCGAGACCGACTCCTTCGCCCAGCGCTTCGCCCGGCTGCACGGCCCGTCGATCTGCGCCATCGCCTTCCGCGTGGAGAACGCGGCCCACGCCTACCAGCGCGCGCTGGAACTGGGCGCCTGGGGCTTCGACAACAAGGCCGGCCCGATGGAGCTGAACATCCCGGCCATCAAGGGTATCGGCGACTCGCTGATCTATTTCGTCGACCGCTGGCAGGGCAAGCATGGCGCCAAGGCCGGCGCCATCGGCAACATCAGCATCTACGACGTGGACTTCGTGCCCATGCTGGACGCGCAAGGCCAGCCGGTCGACCCCAACCCGGTAGGCCATGGCCTGACCGAGATCGACCACCTGACGCACAACGTCTTCCGCGGCCGCATGAAGGAATGGTCGGAGTTCTACGAGCGCTTCTTCAACTTCCGCGAGGTGCGCTACTTCGACATCGAGGGCAAGCTGACCGGCCTGAAGAGCAAGGCCATGACCAGCCCCTGCGGCAAGATCCGCATCCCCATCAACGAGAGCTCGGACGACAAGAGCCAGATCGCCGAATACCTGGACCTGTACCACGGCGAGGGCATCCAGCACGTGGCGCTGGGCACGACCGACATCTACCAGTCGGTCGAAGGCATGAAGGGCACCGGCGTGGCCTTCCAGGACACCATCGAGACCTATTTCGACCTCATCGACAAGCGCCTGCCCGGCCATGGCGAGAACGTCGACGAGCTGAAGCGCCTGCGCATCCTCATCGACGGCGCCACCCACCTGGGCGTGGACAACGAGCTGCTGCTGCAGATCTTCACCAAGGAAGTCATCGGCCCGATCTTTTTCGAGCTGATCCAGCGCAAGGGCAACGAGGGCTTCGGCGAGGGCAATTTCAAGGCCCTGTTCGAGAGCATCGAGCTCGATCAGATCCGCCGTGGGGTATTGAAAGACGAGCCGGCCAAGGCCGTCTGAACGAGCTGCCAGGCCTCGTCCGAATGGACCAGGCCCATATGCCCCACGCCATCCAGCCGGTGCGCCCGCGCGCCGGCGAGGATGGCCTTGTCCGCCGGGTTGACGATCTGGTCGCAGGGCGTCCAGATGCAGTCGACATCGGGCATCCCCGGCAGGGCCGCCAGCCAGGCATTGCCCAAACGCATCTGCTGGGTGTTGATCCCCAAGCCGAGCGCCGCCATGCGCGTGCCCTGGTGGGGTGAGCCCAGCGTGATGACATGCGGTGCTTCATGGCCCGCGCCGTATTGCCGCCACCAGGCGCGCAGCGCCAGGCCGCCCATGCTGTGGGCGCACAGCAGGGGCATGCGGCCGGTCAGGGCCTTGAGCGTCCGCACGCCCGCCTCGATCTCGTCGGCATAGGCGTCGATGCTGCCGAAGGCCGGCTCCAGCGATGGCGCGATGAAGGCGACGCCCTGTCCGCGCAGCTTCCTCATCCAGCCGTTCCAGCGCCCACGGTTGCAGGAAAAGCCGTGCACCAGCAGCACGCCACGTTCGGCACTGCCCGGCAGATGGTCGGGTTCGGCCCATTCCCGCCAGGGCTGGCGCCAGGAAAAGGCCAGTTCGCTGGCGACGACCTCGTGCGCCCAGGCGCGCAGCAGCTGACCCCAGCTCGGCGCCGGCCGGTTCACCCAGCGCAGCTGCACAAAGCCCCCGGCCAGGATGGCCGCATGCAGGCCCAGGGTCAGCAGCCCCCAGGCCCAGCCGAAGCGCCAACCGACGCCCAGCGCCACCGCCAGCCGCGCCAGCACCCACATCCTTTGCAGTCGTCCGTTCATCGCCCCAGTGTAGGAAGGCAGAATTCCAGGGCCCCATGGACCACCTCAGAGCCGAATCCCTGCTGCAGGAACTGCGCGCCGTCGACGCCGAACGCGCCCGCCGCGCTGCCGACCCGGAGCTCGACGCCCGCGTCCGGAGCCTGAAGACCTTCCAGCAGCAGCGTTTTGCCCAGACCTATGCCGACCTGCTGGCCAACCCGCGCTACGAGGCCGCCACACGCTTTTTCCTGCACGAGCTCTACGGCCCCGACGACTACCGCCAGCGCGACGCCCAGTTCGCCCGCGTCATCCCGACGCTGACCCGGCTCTTCCCCGAGGAGGTCGTCGACACCGTCGCCAGGCTGGCCCGCCTGCACGCCCTGTCGGAACGCCTGGACACGCGCATGGCCGAGCACCTGCTGTCGCCCGACATCACGGCTCACGACTACGGCATCGCCTGGCGGGCCTGCGGCGAGCCGGCCGGGCGCCAGCAGCAGATCGAGCTGACCATGGCGGTCGGCGAATCGTTGGACAGGCTGACCCGCAAGCCCCTGCTGCGCCAGACCTTGAGGCTGATGCGCGGCCCGGCGCAGATGGCCGGACTCGGCGCCCTGCAAGCCTTCCTCGAAAGCGGTTTCGATACCTTCCGCGCCATGCGCGGTGCCGCGGACTTCCTGTCCACTGTGCGACAGCGCGAAGACACACTCGCACGCGCCTTGTTTCGCAATGAAGCTTCTGCGTTAGGGCAACTCCCCTAGCTTGATGTAACCGCGCGTCCCAACATCGTCGGCTTCACCGCAGCGCACGCCAGAGAGGCCCGCCGATGACCGCCGTCCTTGCCGAAGTCACCGAAGTGACATCCCGCGCCAAGCCCTGGCTGGCCAGCTACCCGGCCGGCGTGCCGGCGCAGATCGACACCCGCGTCTATGGCTCGCTGGTGGACCTGCTCAACGAGGCCTTCCGCAAGCATGCCCAGCGCGACGCGGCCATCTGCATGGGCCAGCGCATGCGCTTCGCCGAGATCGACCAGCTGTCCATGCAACTCGGCGCCTGGCTGCAGGCGCAAGGGCTGAAGCAGGGCGACCGCGTCGCCATCATGATGCCGAATCTGCTGCAGTACGGCGTGGCCATCGCGGCCATCCTGCGCGCGGGCTTCGTCGTCGTGAACGTCAACCCGCTGTACACGCCGCGCGAGCTGGAGCACCAGCTCAAGGACTCGGGTGCCCGCGCCATCGTCGTGCTGGAGAACTTCGCCCACACACTGGAAGAGGTCATCAACGCGACCGACGTGAAGCATGTCGTGCTTGCGTCCATGGGCGACCTGCTGAACTGGTGGAAGGGCCCGCTGATCAATTTCGCCGTGCGCCATCTGAAGAAGATGGTGCCGGAGTTCCGCTTGGCCGTCGGCGACGGCCGCACCGTGGTGCGCTTCAACGAAGCCCTGCGCCATGGCGAGCGGATGACGCTGAAGAAGGCCGAACTCGGCCCCGACGACGTCGCCTTCCTGCAGTACACCGGCGGCACCACCGGCGTGTCCAAGGGCGCCACGCTGCTGCACCGGAACATCGTCGCCAACATCCTGCAGGTCGAGGCCTGGTTCCAGCCCATGCTGGCCAAGCTGCCCGACCAGAACATGCAGTTCACCAATGTCTGTGCGCTGCCGCTGTACCACATCTTCGCGCTGACGGCCTGCTTCATGCTCGGCGCGCGCATGGGCCACCTCAACATCCTGGTGCCCAACCCGCGCGACATCCCCGGCTTCATCGACACCCTGCGCGGCCACAAGATCCACATCTTCCCGGCCGTCAACACGCTGTTCAACGCGCTGGCCGCCGAGCCCGGCTTCTCGCGCCTGGACTTCTCCGAGCTGGTCATCTCCAACGGCGGCGGCATGGCCGTGCAGCAGGCCACGGCCGAGAAATGGCTCAAGGTCACGGGCTGCCCGGTCGTCGAAGGCTACGGCCTGTCCGAGACCTCGCCGGCCGCCACCATCAACCCGCTGGACCAGCGCGCCTTCAACGGCAGCATCGGCCTGCCGATCTCGTCGACCGAGATCGCCATCCGTGACGACGACGGCAACGACGTCGCCATCGGCGAGCGCGGCGAGATCTGCATCCGTGGTCCCCAGGTCATGGCCGGCTACTGGAAACGCCCGGACGAGACCGCCAACGTCATGTGCGCCGACGGCTACTTCAAGACCGGCGACATCGGCATCATGGACGAGCGCGGCTATGTGCGCATCGTCGACCGCAAGAAGGACATGATCCTGGTCAGCGGCTTCAACGTCTACCCGACCGAGATCGAACAGGTCGTCAACATGCACCCCGGCGTGCTGGAGTGCGCCGCCATCGGCGTGCCCGACGCCAAGTCGGGCGAAGCGGTCAAGCTCTTCGTCGTCAAGAGCGACCCGGCCCTGGCCGAGGAAGACCTGACCAGCTACTGCGCCCAGCAGATGACGGCCTACAAGCGGCCCAAGTTCATCGAGTTCCGCGACGAGCTGCCCAAGAGCAACGTCGGCAAGATCCTGCGCCGCGAGCTGCGCACGGCGACCGCCTGAAGCGGCCGCCGGCGGGCGTCAGAACGGGTTGTTCTTCGCGCGGCCCAGGAAGGATCGACCCAGGTCCAGCTGAGCCGTCGGGCCCAGCAGCGTGTCGCCGGCCCACATCCACTGCGTTGCACTGGCGTCGGCCACCAGGGTGTCGGTCGTGCAGTCCTGCGGCGCGACGTCGGTGCGGCAGGCCGCATCGGTCACATTGGTGAAGCTGGCGATGCTGGGGAAGCGCACGCGCTGCTGCACGTATTCGTCGGTCAGCACCAGGCCGACCAGACGGCCGTCGTTCAGCAGATTCAGGCGCAGGCTCGTGTTGAAGGCCGAGCTGAGGTCGTTCAGGAAGACGGCACGGTCGATGTCGGTCAGCTGCTGCTTTTCCTTCTGGCCGAAGGGCGACAGGCCGACGTCGAAGATGGTGCTGATGACCACGCGACCGTTGGCATTGGCGATGCGGTTGGCCTGGTCGGCCAGCAGCTTGCCGCGCGCCTTGGCTTCGTTGATCAGCGAGTCACGGCTCTGGGCCGGGAACTGGCGATACAGCTCGAGGATGTCGTTGACGCCCACCATGATGGCCACGATGTCCTTGGGACCGAAGCGGTCGTTGGACAGGTGCAGGTCGATCTTGTCGCGCACATCGGCCACCTTGTTGCCCGCCGCTGCATACAAGATGCCCTGGGGCAGGGCCACGAAGTCGGTGTTGCACTGCGGGTAGACGAAGCCGAAGCCGCTGGCCAGGGTCTGGCTCCAGACCGGGCTGATCTTGCAGTCCACCAGCTTGGTGTCGGCATTCAACCCGTTGATCGTGTACTTCTTGCCACTCTGCAGGATGGTGCCGCTCTCGTCGCCGAAGGTGATGATCCGGGTCGGGGCAAAGGGATCGATCTGCGACGTGCCGCCGCCGCAGCCGGCGATCAGCGCGGCCGCTGCCACCGTGGCCAGGGCCAGGCCGCGCTTCAATTTCTGGGAGACAACACGTTGCATGACGATCAACTCAGGGACAAAACTCAATCAGTGAAGGCGGCGGCGGCCCGGCTGAGCCGGTCCCGCACACCATCCCAGGCGGGGTCGCGCGGTGGCGACTCGACCCAGATCTCACGGGCGCCGGCCGCATCGAGGGCCCGCAACACCGCAAACAGTTCGTGGGCCGCTGCCGCCGGGTCGGCCGGCAGGGCCTGCCAACGCCAGGCCGGCAATTGGGCGCGTGAATATACCGCCACCCCTTCCAGGCCCCCGCTGGCGGCCGCTGTGGCTGAAAGTAAAGCCAGTTGCTCGGCATCCAGCAGGCGCACGCGGGCCGTCGGCGCGTAATGGGCGGCCAGGGTGCCCGAAGCCTTGGGCGCAGCGGCATCGGCCTCGGCCAGCGGCTCGCCCAGCGCAGCTTCGATGCGCGCGCGGCTGATCAGCCCGGGGCGCAGCAGGACCGCACGCCCACGGCTGCAGTCGACGATGCTGGATTCGATGCCCACTTCGCAGGCGCCACCGTCCAGCACCATCAGCTCGGGGCCGAATTCCTCGACGACGTGCCGGGCCAGCGTCGGGCTGACCCGGCCGAAGCGGTTGGCGCTGGGCGCAGCCAGGCCCTGCACGCCCAGTTCGCGGGCTGCCGCCAGCACGGCACGGGCGACCGGGTGGGCCGGCGCGCGCACGGCAATCGTCGCCTGGCCACCGGCCGCACCCGTGGCCACACCCGGCTTGCGCGGCACGATGACCGTCAGCGGCCCCGGCCAGAAGGCGTCCATCAACCGGCGCGCCAGGGCCGGCAGGTGGTCGGCGAAGGGCTCGGCCCCGGCGGCGTCCAGCACATGGACGATCAGCGGGTGGTCGCTCGGCCGGCCCTTGGCGGCAAAGATCTTGGCCACCGCGCTGTCCTGGTCGGCCCGCGCCGCCAGCCCGTAGACGGTCTCGGTCGGCAGGCCCAGCAGTTCGCCCGCCGCCAGGCGCCGGGCGGCGGCCTGGATGGCTTCGGGATCGTTGCCGGGCAGCAGCAGCATCAGAAGTCGGTCGGCAGGCCGAGGATGGCCGCGGCCTGGAGGGCCACGGCATGGGCCGCCTCGGCCGTCTCGGCCGTGATGTTCAGATGGCCCATCTTGCGGCCATGGCGGGCCTCGGCCTTGCCGTAAAGGTGCAGATGCGCGCCCGGCAGGGCCAGCACGCGCTCCCAGGACGGGGGCGTCGGACCGCCGTCGGCGTTGAACCACAGGTCGCCCAGCAGGTTCAGCATGACGGAGGCCGAATGCTGGCGCGGCTCGGGCAGGGGCAGGCCGGCCAGGGTCCTCACCTGCAGCTCGAACTGGGACACATCGGCGCCGTTCATGGTCCAGTGGCCCGAGTTGTGCGGGCGCGGCGCCATCTCGTTGACGACCAGGCGACCGTCCTGCAACCAGAAGAACTCGATGCAGAGCACGCCGACATAGCCCAGCGCCTGGGCCACCTGGCGGGCGGCGGCGACGGCCAGCTTCTCGACCTCGGCCGGCACGTCGGGCGCCGGCACCTCGGTGACGGCCAGGATGCCGCCGCGGTGCAGGTTCTGCTGGACCGGGAAATTGACGATCTGGCCGTCGGCGCCGCGTGCCACCAGCACGCTCAGCTCGAACTTCAGCGGCAGCAGTTGCTCCAGCACGCAGGGCACGCGCTTGAGGTCGTCCCAGGCCCGGGCCAGCTCGGCCGCGGTCGACACCCGCACCTGGCCCTTGCCGTCATAGCCCATGCGGCTGGTCTTCAGGATGCCGGGCAACAGCTTGGGATCCACGGCCGCCAGCTCGATGTCGTTGGTGATGACGGCATGCGGGGCGCAGGGCACGCCGGCGGCCTCGAAATGGGCCTTCTCGACGGCCCGGTCCTGGCAGACGGCGACGGCCGCCGCCGCGGGCGCGACGATGCGCATGCCGGCCAGCGTCTCCAGGGCCACGGCCGGCACGTTCTCGAACTCGGTCGTGATGGCGTCGCAGTCGCGCGCCAGCTGGGCGAGGCCGAAGGAATCGAGGTAGTCGGCCTTCACATGCTTGTCGGCCACCGCGCCGGCGGGGCTGATCGCATCCGGATCCAGCACGATGCAGCGATAGCCCAGGGCCTGGGCAGCCTGCACGAACATGCGGCCGAGCTGGCCGCCACCGAGGACGCCGAGGGTCGCGGTGCCCGGAAGCAATGCCGGCATCAGCGCAGTTCCTCGCTCATGGCCTGGGCCACCGCCGTCTGCCTGGCGCGGAAGGCATCCAGCTTGGCCAGCAGGGCAGCGTTGCCCGTGGCCAGCATGGCCACCGCGAACAGCGCCGCATTCGCCGCGCCGGCATTGCCGATGGCGAAGGTGGCGACCGGAATGCCCTTGGGCATCTGCACGATGGAGTGCAGGGAATCGACGCCCTGCAGATGGCGACTGGCGACGGGAACGCCCAGCACCGGCACCGTGGTCTTGGCGGCCAGCATGCCCGGCAGATGGGCGGCACCGCCGGCGCCGGCGATGATGGCCTTCAGCCCGCGGCCCGAAGCCGCCTCGGCGTAGGCGAACATCTCGTCGGGCATGCGGTGGGCCGACACGACCCGTGCCTCGAAGGCGACACCGAACTCGGTCAGAATCTCGGCCGCCAGCTTCATCGTCTCCCAGTCGCTGCTGGAGCCCATGACGATGCCGATGACGGCGTCCGGGTTCGTAGGGGCTGGGGTCTGCAAGGCGCGCTCCGAGGCTCAAAAGAGCCTTGAATTGTAGGTGGCGTGTCCGCAACTACTTCTCGCCATGATCGACATCACCCTCCAGAACTTCGAAGCCGAACTCATCCTCGCCTCCCAGACCCAGCCCGTGCTGCTGGACATCTGGGCGCCCTGGTGCGGTCCGTGCCGCACCCTCGGCCCCGTCCTGGAGAAGCTGGAAACCGCCTACGCGGGCCGCTTCACGCTGGCCAAGCTCAACAGCGACGAGGTGCCTGAGATCGCCTCGCAGCTGAGCCAGATGTTCGGCGTGCGCTCCATCCCCTTCTGCGTGATGTTCGCCGGCGGCCAGCCGGTGGACGGCTTCGTCGGCGCCCTGCCCGAGGCCCAGATCCGCGAATTCCTGGACAAGCATGTGCCGCCCGGCGAGGTGCTGGAAGCAGAAGCCGACCTGGCAGAGGCCGAGGGCCTGATGGCCGACGGCGACCTCGAATCCGCCCTGGCCAAGCTGGCCCACGCCGTGCAGACCGATCCGTCCAATGACGCCGCCCGCTTCGACTACGTGAAGGCCCTGCTGGAGCTGGGCCTGCTGGGCGACGCCCAGACGGCCTTCGCGCCGGTGGCCGCCAAGGCTGCCGACACGCTGGTGCCCGCCCCGCGCCTGGCGGCCCTGGCCACCTGGCTGGCCGCCTTCGAGGCCTCGGCCGGCGCCGACCCGGCGGCCCTGCAGGCGGCGGTCGCCGCCAACAAGCGCGATTTCGACGCCCGCTTCACGCTGGCCCAGACGCACCTGGCCGGCCAGCGCTTCACCGAGGCCATGGACGAGTTGCTGGAAATCATCATGCGCGACAAGGCCTGGAACGGCGAAGCCGCGCGCAAGACCTATGTGGCCATCCTGGAGCTGCTGGCCAAGCCGGCCCCCAAGCCGGCGACCGAGGCCAAGAGCGGCACGCTGGAGATCGCCGGCAAGGCGGCGGTCGTGCACAGCGACCCGCTGATCGACAGCTATCGGCGCAAGCTGTCGATGGCGTTGTTCTGAACTAGTGGTTGGCGCGGCTGTTGCGGATGTCGCGCAGCTTCACGCACTCGGGGTCGTTCTGGTAGATCGGCTTCTCGCACTGGCGGTCGATGCACCAGGCGCGCGCGAACAGCACGCGGCCGCCGCAGGCCTCGTTGGCCGTCTTCGGCGGCGGCGGTTCGCCCGCCGGCGTGGCTGACGCCGGTGCCGGCTTGGGAGGGCTGGCCGTCGTGGTGGCCGTCGTCGCCGGTTCGGGGGCGGCAACAACCGGGCTGCGCGGCACCGGGCGAACTTCGCCGGCCTTCTCCGTCGTCATGGGCTTGAGCGCGGGATCGCGGCGCGTCGCGGCCGAGGCCGGCGGCGGGCGCACGACGGCACTCGCCGGTGCCGGCGCCGGCTTGACCTGAACCGGCACGGGCACGGGCGCCTGCACCAGGCTGGGCTGGCTGGCGGGCACGCTGGCCGGCGCGGCCACGGGTTCGGTCGGCGCGGGCGCGGGCGCGGGAGCAGGTGTCGGGGCGGGAACGGGGGCGGCCACCGACGCGGCCGGCTCGGCCTGGACGACTTCGGGCACCGCCGGCTTGCCGCCGCGCAACTGCATGACGAACAGGCCCAGCAGCACCGCGGCCAGCACGCCGCCACCGGCAATGGCCGGGCCCCGCAGGGAGCGCGCCGCCGGCGCCGCGACGGGCGTGGGGCGGCCAGCAGGCGGCTTCGAAGCCTTGGCCGGCTTGGGTACCGGCGGCGGGGGCGGAGGGGGCGGCGGCGGCTTGCGCAGCGGCACGACGACGGTGCTGTCGTCCACCTCGTCCAGCGGCGGTCCCTGGATGGTGTCGGCGAATTCGAGGTCCAGCGGCGCGGGCGACGTGGGTGTTGGCGGTGGCGGTGCCGCGCGCGCGGGCGAGGCCGACGGCGGCGGCACGTCGGCCCGGCCGTCCAGCACCTCGCGCCAGGCGGCGACCGTCTGCGGCCGCTGGTGAGGCGCCACGCGCAGGGCCCAATCGAGGCCGGCCAGGAAGGCGGGGGAATAGCCGGGCACGGCCAGCGGCGCCAGCTCTTCGCCCATGGCGCGGGTCGTGGCCGGCGGCGGCGGGCGGCCGATCAGCAGTTCGTGCATGGCCGCGGCCAGCGCGTAGAAGTCGGTCCAGGCGCCCTGCTTCAGCGTCGTCGCCTCGGCGTATTGCTCGATGGGCGCGAAGCTGGGCTTGAGGATGGCCGTGAAGACCTGGGTCTTGTCGCTGATGGCCTGGCGGGCGGCGCCGAAGTCCAGCAGGATGGGCGGGCTGCCGTCGGCCGGCATGAAGATGTTGTCGGGCGCGACGTCGCGGTGCCAGACATGCTGGGCATGCAGGGTCTCGAGGCCGCCCAGCACGGAGTCGAAGATGCGCCGCACCCAGGCCTCGGGCGGCGGCGTCGGGCGGGTCTTGCGGGCTTCGCGCAGGTTCTGGCCCACCAGGCGCGGCATGGCCATGTAGGCAGTGCCGTTGGCTTCCCAGAAGCGGTAGACCTTCAGCAGGGACGGATGGTCGAAGCGGGCCAGCAGCTTGGCTTCATTGACGAAGCTGCGGCGGCCGAGCTCGAAGGTCTCCTTCATGGAAACCGAACGCACCGAGACCTGGGACTGCCCGTCGCGCTGCGCGAACTGGCTGGGCATGTATTCCTTGATCGCGACCTCGCGCTCCAGCGAGTGGTCACGCGCCAGATAGACGATGCCGAAACCGCCCACGCCCAGGGTGCCGGTGATTTCCAGTTCGCCAAAGCGGGTGCCCACCGGCAAGGCGTTGATGGCGTCTTCGTCGCGGGAGTCGGCGGTCATAGGCGGGCGAGGGTACCCCAGCCCGCCCCCTCCGACAGCCCGGAGAAAGCCGGGTCAGCGTGGCGGAGTACCCAATCCGGCCGTTCTCAGGCGCTCGGCCCAGAGCCGGCGCTGGGCCCTGTCCTGCTCCCAGGCGGCCTGGGCGGCGTCGCCATGGCGGGCGGCCAGGCCGTCCTCGCGCAGCTTGGCGTAGACCTGGGCCAGGCGGGCATGCAGGGCGGCGCATTCGTCCAGGTCGCAGTGGGCGGCGTCCTCGGCCAGCACCTCGACGGCGGCCTGGTCGGCCAGGGCGCGGGCACGCTGCACGTCGCCGGTGTTGGCCCAGCACCAGGCCAGGTCGGCCAGCAGACTGCCGCCCGTGCGAGCCAGGCCCGCGGCCACGGCCTCGGGCAGATGGGCCTCCAGCAACGCGGCGGCGGCGGGGTAGTCGCCCTGCACGGTCAGCAACTGGGCGCGCAGCAGCGGCGTCAGGTCGGCGCGGGCCGAGCCCCCGACGGCGTCGTCGAAATGGCCGATGGAGTCCACGCCCAGCAACACGGCCGGCGCCTCGCCGGGCTCGCCGGCCAGGGCGGCATGGCGGATGCGCTGGGCGCGCATCTGCATCTGGTTGTAGAGCAGGGCCGCGAGGCAGGCGTCGTCACCGTCGGCGCTGCCGGCGCGGCGACCCCAGGCATACCAGGCGGAGGCGGCCGCCTCGTCCCGGGCCTGGTCCCAGGCCATGCCCAGGGCGGAGGCGACGCGGCAGGCCGCGGCGTTGTCGGCTGGGGCGGTCAGCACGGCTGCCGCGTGGGCAACGAGGCGGTCGATGTCGCGGTCGACAAAGGCCATCTGGGCCAGCCAGGCATCGCACAAGGCCTGCAGCGAGGCCAGGCCCGCCGCCTGGGCCATCACCTGGGCCCGGCGCACGCGCTCGCGGGCCCCGCCGCCGAAGGCACTGAAATAAGCCGTGAGGCCTTCCGCCAGATGCAGCCAGGCCGCCAGCTCGACGCGCGGATGCGCCAGGGCCCGGACCTGCAGCCGGTTCAGTTCCTCGCGGGCCTCGGCCTCGCGGCCATGGCGCAGCCACAGGATGGCGCGCTGGGCCTGCAGCACGGCGGCGCGCGCCGGCATGGAAGCCACGGCGGCAATCTCGCCGTCCAGCCTCTGCGCCAGGCGGCTGCGCAGCTTGACCGGCGCGGTGCTCATTGCTGCACCCTTCGGCCTGCGGCCTGTCCCGCCGAGCGGGAGCGAGCTTGCTCGGGGCGGCCCAGCGCGGCGCTCATGCGGTCAGCCGCTGCAGGGCTTCTTCGTACTTCTGCACCGTCCTGTCGATGACCTCGGCCGGCAGGGCCGGCGCCGGCGCCTTCTTGCCCCAGGGCTGACCATCGATGCGCACGGCCTCCAGCCAGTCGCGCACGAACTGCTTGTCGTAGCTGGGCGGGTTGCTGCCGGGCGCATAGCTCTCGACCGGCCAGTAGCGCGAGGAGTCGGGCGTCAGCACCTCGTCCATCAGCGTCAGCGTGCCGTCGGCATCGAGGCCGAACTCGAACTTGGTGTCGGCAATGATGATGCCCTTGGTCAGCGCAAAGTCGGCGGCGCGCTGGTAGAGCTGGATGGAGATGTCGCGCACGCGGGCGGCGAGGTCGGCGCCAATGATGTCGGCGGCCTGCTCGAAGCTGATGTTCTCGTCGTGGTCGCCCATCTCGGCCTTGGTGGCGGGCGTGAAGATGGGCGCGGGCAGCTTGTCAGCGTTGCGCAGACCCGCCGGCAGCTTGACGCCACAGACGCTCTGGCTGGTCTGGTACTCGGCCCAGCCGCTGCCGGCTAGGTAGCCGCGCACGACGGCCTCGATGGGCAGGGGCTTGAGGCGCTTGACCAGCATGGCGCGGTCGCGAATCTGCTCGCGCTCTTCGCCGGTGACGACGGACAGCGGGTCCTGGCCGGTCAGGTGGTTGGGGACGATGCCATCCAGCTTGTCGAACCAGAACAGCGCCATCCTGGTCAGCAGCGCGCCCTTGCCTGGAATCGGCTCGCCCATGATGACGTCAAAGGCCGACAGCCGGTCGCTGGCGATCATCAGGATGCGGTCCTCGCCGACGGCGTAGTTCTCGCGCACCTTGCCGCGACCAAGCAGTGGAAGGGACTGGAGGCTGGATTCGTAGAGAGCTTGGGGCATGGCGGCGAGCGAAAGGGCAACGCCACGGATTTTAGGTGCCGAGGTGGCTTCTGACGGCGGCTGCAAAGCTGTGCACGTCGATGGGCTTGGTCAGATAGCCGTCGCAGCCCGCCGCGCGGAAGCGCTGCTCGTCCCCGGGCATGGCGAAGGCGGTGAAGGCGACGACGGGCAGGTCGGCGAGGTCGGGCGTCGCCTTGACGGCCCGCACCAGGCTCAAGCCGTCGGTGCCGGGCAGCTGGATGTCGACCAGGGCGATGTCGGGCCGGTGCGCCCGCAGCCGGGCCCAGGCCTCGTCCACATTCAGGGCGCGCTCGACGCTGAAGCCGTCGGCCTCCAGCACGTACTGCGCGAGGTCGATGTTGAGCTCGTTGTCGTCGACGATGAGGACGCTTGGCATGTCAACTTCCGGTGCGCCTGCGGCCGCGGCGGTCCTGGCGGGCGGCGTTCAGCAGCGCGTCGCGCACCTCGACCAGGGCTTGCGCCTCGCCCGCGCTGGCGATGGCGATGGCGGTGGCCGAGCGGGCCAGGGCCTCGATCTCCTCCACGCTCAGCGTCAGCGCCGTCCAGACGATGACGGGCAGCCCGGCCCAGCGCGGGTCGCCGCGCAGTTCGTGCAGCACCTGGAAGCCGTCGATGCCCGGCATCATCAGATCCAGCACCAGGGCGGCCGGCTGCACGGCCGGCAGGCGCCGCAGAGCCTCGGCGCCGCTGGCCGCGGCCACGGCCTCAATGCCATTGGCCAGCAGGGCCGAGCACATCAGCTCGCGAGCGCTCGCTTCGTCGTCGACGACCAGCACCGGCCGGCCCGGCCCCAGGCGGTCCCGCAGGGGCACCAGCGCGCGCGCCAGCGCCGGGCGGCGCAGCGGCTTGGCCAGCACCTCGGCCACCGGGAAGGCCACGCCCGCGCCGGAGGGCGGCGTCAGCGCCAGGGCCTTGACGGCCGCGTGCATGGACGGCCCGCCGCTGCGCAGCGCGGCCAGCAGGGACAGTCCCGGCGCGTCGGGCAGCCCGAGGTCGATGGCCAGCTCGGTATAGCGGCGCACCCGTCCCAGGCGCAGCACCTCGGCTGCCGTGGCCGCGGTGTCGGCCGCCACGCCGGCATGCGCCAGCTCGCGGGCAACGCCGTCGCGCAGCGGATGGTCGCGCAGCGCGACGAGCAGCTGATGCGACGGTCGCGGCGCGTCCTCATCGCCATCCAGCGGCTGGCGGGGCAGCACGGCATAGAAGCGGCTGCCGTGCCCGGGTTCGCTGTAGACGCCGACGCGCCCGCCCTGGGCCTCGACGAGGCGACGCGTCAGCGCCAGCCCCAGGCCCGTGCCCTGGTGGCGCTTGGTCAGGCCGTCGTCGAGCTGCTGGAACTCGACGAAGAGCTGGCTCATGCGCTCGGCCGGAATGCCGATGCCGCTGTCTTCCACCTCCAGCCGCCACAGCCGCGGCCCTTCGCCCAGCATGCGCAGTTCGACGTGGCCGCCGGCCGGCGTGAACTTGATGGCATTGGACAGATAGTTCAGCAGCACCTGCTTGAGGCGCGCCGGGTCGAGCACCAGGCCGTGCAGGCCGGGCTCGATGAAGGACTTCAGGCTCAGGGCGCGCTGCCCGGCCAGCACGGCGACGGTGGCCATCACGTCGTCGACCAGGGCCGGCAGCTCGACGGGCTCGGCATGGAAGTCCATCTTGCCGGCCTCGATCTTGGACAGGTCCAGCACGTCGTTGATCATGTTCAACAGATGGCGGCCGCTGCTGGCGATGTGCTGCAGCCACTCGCGCTGGCGTTCGGCGTCGGCCGGTTGGCCACTCATGGTCAACAGGTCGGCGAAGCCGATGACGGCGTTCAGCGGCGTGCGCAGCTCGTGCGACATATTGGCCAGGAACAGGCTCTTGAGCCGGCTGCTCTCCTGCACGCGGCGGTTCTCGGCGGCCAGCCAGATGGCCTGCTGGCGCGCCTGCTCGGCGGTGCGCATGGCGGTCACGTCGGCCGCGATGCCCACGAGGCGCGGCGAGCCGGCGTCGTCGTGGGTGACACGGGCATCCAGGCGCAGCCAGTGCACGCTGTCGTCGGGCCAGATCGCGCGGAACTCGGCATGCCAGGGCCGGTGCCCCTCGGGCAAGGCCGCCAGGCCGGCCTCGACCATGGCGCGGTCATCGGGGTGAACGGCAGCCAGCAGGCGCTCGCGGCTCCACGCCGGCGCGGCGTCGGGCAGGCCGAAGCATTGGTCATAGCGGCGCGAGCGGTGGATGACGCCGCTGTCCAGCTCCAGCTCCCAGTCGCCGATGGCCGCCGATTCCAGCGCGAAGCGCAGCCGGGCCTCACTCTGGCGCAGAGCCACCTCGATCTGGCGCTGGTGGGTCAGGTCGCGGGCCGACTTGATGCCGCCGATGATGCGGCCCGCGGCGTCGCGCAGCGGCGAGACCTGGGCCGAGATCTCGACGCGCCGGCCGTCCTTGGCGACACGCACGGTGCGGAAGGGCGGCACCTGATGGCCCTGGGCGATGCGGCCCAGGATGCCCATCTCCTCGGCCTCGCGCTCGGGCGGGATCAGCATCTGCACCGGCTGGCCGACGGCCTCGGCGGCGGTGTAGCCGAACATCTGCTCGGCGGCGGCGTTCCAGTTGGTGATGCGGCCGTCCAGGGTCTTGACGACGATGGCGTCGGCCGAAGACTCCATGACGGCGGCCAGGCGCCTCACCTCGGCCTCGGCTTCGTTGAGGCGACCGACGTCGCGGAAGACGATGGCGACGCCGCGCTCCCGGCCATCGGCATGATGGATGAGCTCGGCATGGACCTCGACCGGGCGCCGGCTGCCGTCGCGTGCCACGCAGACGGCCTGGCGGCGGAAGGCACCGTCGCCGTCGCGCTCACGCAGCACCTCGATCGGGTTGCGCGCCTTCAGGTCGGCCGGCATGCCGTCGCGCTGGAAGACCTCCCAGACCGGACAGCCGAGGGCCTCGCGTGCCGGCCAGCCGGTGATGCGCTCGGCGACGGCGTTGATGCGGGTCACCCGCCCCTGGGCATCGGTCGAGACGAAGCCGGCATCGATGGCCGACAGCGTGGCAGCCAGACTCTGTTCAGCCTCGAGCTGATGGTCCTCGGCGCTGGCGCGGCGGTCCATCTCGAACCGCAGTGCCTCGTTGCTGCGGCGCATCTCGTCGATGGACGGCAGGGCCAGCAGCGTCGGCATCAGCCGCCAGGCGACGGCGGCCGTCAGCACCGAGGCGCAGGCGGTGAAGACCTTGCCCGCCGTCTGCAGCTCGTAATCGGGGCGCCAGATCGTCCAGACGTCCAGCACATGGGTCACGCCGCAGGCGAAGATGAAGACGGCGAACAGCGTCGCGATGCTGCCGAGATTGACCTGGGGGCGCCGGCGCGCATAGCTCGCGATGGCCAGCGGGAGGGAGAAGTAGGCCAGGGCGATGGCAAGGTCCGAGCCCACCATGGTCCAGAGCAGGCCCGGCGACCACTGGAAGCAATAGCCGTGGGGCAGAAAACCCGCCCGCGCGACGATCCCGGTCAGCTCGTCCATCCGCCACTCCCGCCCTCAACGACTGAGGGGTTATGCCGATGCATTGTGGCCCCGCGAACCGGGGGTGCATCGTCAGGAATGTGGCTTATTTCCGGGAGCTCAGGATCTCGAAGCCCACGTAGCGGGCCATGAAGCGCGCCCGGCCTTCACGGGCGAAGGCATCGACGTCCCAGTCGCCGCGCAGCAGCCGGTCGGAAACTTCGGTGCGGAAACGGTAGACCTGGGCCGGCAGCGTACGGCCGTCGGCCAGGATCACGACGACGTCGGCGCGTTCGTACTCGTCGCCCTCGAAGGCATCCAGGCGCGCCCAGGCGTCGTCCGTCACGTCGAAGTAGAGCTGCCCCGGCACCTGACCGCCGGGTGCGGCGCGCAGGCCGGGATAGTCCTGGCCGCGCACCGGATGGCGCCGGTGGTCCGCCAGCGAGGCCGGCTCGCTGGCGAATTCACGCCCGCAGACGCGGGCCATGATGTCGGCCCACATCAGCGAGCCATAGGTGAAGCAGTGACGGGTCACCGGACCCTTATTGCACCTTCTGCGCCAGCTCGCCGCGGGCGTAGGCGCCGGCGATGTCGCTCAGCGTGCGCGCCTTGATCTTGCCGGCCTGGCCTTCGCAGCCGAATTCCATGTAGCGCTGCTTGCAGATCAGCTTGGCGGCTTCGCGGGCCGGCTTGAGCCACTCGCGGGCGTCGAACTTGTCGGGGTTCTCGGCCAGGAACTTGCGCACCGCGCCGGTCATCGCCAGGCGGATGTCGGTGTCGATGTTGATCTTGCGCACGCCGTGCTTGATGGCTTCCTGGATTTCCTCGACGGGCACGCCGAAGGTCTCCTTCATCTTGCCGCCGTACTGGTTGATGATGGCGAGCAGCTCCTGCGGCACGCTGGACGAGCCGTGCATGACGAGGTGGGTGTTGGGGATGCGGGCGTGGATCTCCTTCACGCGGCCGATGGCCAGGATGTCGCCCGTGGGCTTGCGGCTGAACTTGTAGGCGCCGTGGCTGGTGCCGATGGCGATGGCCAGGGCGTCCAGTTGCGTCGCCTTGACGAAGACGGCGGCTTCCTCGGGGTCGGTCAGCATCTGGCTGTGGTCCAGCTTGCCTTCGGCGCCGATGCCGTCTTCCTCGCCGGCATCACCGGTCTCCAGGTTGCCCAGGCAGCCCAGCTCGCCCTCGACGGTGACGCCGACCTTGTGGGCCATCTCGACGACCTTGCGGGTCACGTCCATGTTGTAGTCGAAGGAGGCCGGCGTCTTGCCGTCTTCCATCAGCGAGCCGTCCATCATGACCGAGCCGAAGCCCAGGTCGATGGCGCCCTGGCAGATCTTGGGACTGGTGCCGTGGTCCTGGTGCATGACCAGGGGGATGTGGGGGAAGGCCTCGCAGGCGGCCTGGATCAGGTGCTTGATGAAGGGCTCGCCGGCGTATTTGCGGGCGCCGGCGGAGGCTTGCAGGATGACCGGCGCGCCGACTTCGTCGGCCGCGGCCATGACGGCCTGCACTTGTTCCAGGTTGTTGACGTTGAAGGCTGGAATGCCGTAGCCGTTTTCGGCGGCGTGGTCCAGCAACTGGCGCATGGAAACGAGAGGCATGGGTTGTCCCCGGTGTAGTTGAGAAATCTCGACCGACTGCGATCAGCACCCTAGGCTGTAACCGCGTCGTAACTGGTTGGGGATTCTATGGAGGCTGCCGGCCTTTGGGGCGGGCGCGCGTTGACCCGCATTCGGGGGTCAGGCAAGGCGCAAAGCGGAGCCGGGCTGGTTGCCCGGCGAGCATTTGCAACGCCGCATGGGCCCCGAAGACGGGTCAACCCGTAGGGCCGGGGCGAGTTGCCACGCCATCCAGCGTTGCGCCCGCCTCGTGGGGATGGCCCCACAGTGGCGGTCGCGCCTTGTCTGGCATGGCAACTCGCCCCGGCGCGCGCCCGCCCCAAAGGCCGGCAGCCTCCCGAGTCGGTAGCGACCCCACCCCCCGCAGTTGAAGTAGTCAGCACAATGCGCGGTCATGACAAGACTGGTGTTCGACCACCTCACCAACTGGATCACCGCCGCGGCCAGTGAGCATTCGCTGGACCTGGTGGCCCATATCGAGGAGCGCACCGGCGCCAGCCACCGGGCCGTGCTGTCGGCACTGAAGCGCCTGGTGGACGCCGGCTGGCTGACCCGCAGCGGCAGTGGCCGCCGCCCGGTTTTCGCGCCGGGTGCCCTGCGCCAGGTGGCGCGCAGCTACACCCTCTACGGCCTGCAGGAAGACCTGCCCTGGCAGCGCGACTTCGCGCCTCACTTCGCCCTGCCCAGGCATGTCGAACGCATGATCCAGCACGGCTTCACCGAGCTGGTCAACAACGCCGCCGACCATTCCGGCGGCAGCAGCGTCACCGTGTCGCTGCGCCAGACGCCCACCCATGTGCAATTGCTGGTCAGCGACGACGGCATGGGTGTGTTCGACAAGATCTGCAGCGCCTTTGCCCTCGAGGACCCCCAGCACGCCATGCTGGAGCTCAGCAAGGGCCGGCTGACCAGCGCCCCCGACGCCCACACCGGCCGCGGCCTCTTCTTCAGCAGCCAACTGGCCGACGTCTTCGACATCCATGCCAACAACACCGCCTACCAGCGCCGCGCCTGGGAAAGCGCCGGCTGGAAGAAGGGCCGCGCCCTGCCCCGCCAGGGCAGCAGCATCTACATGGCCATCGCGCTGAACACGACCCGGACGCTGGACGGGATCATGGAGACCTGGAGCCTGGCCGGCGACGGCATCGAGTTCGACCAGACCCGGGTGCAACTGCGCCTGCTGACCAGCGAAGGCCAGGCCCTGGACTCGCGCGCCCAGGCCCGCCGCGTCGGCTCGCGGCTGTCGAGCTTCAAGCGCGCGGAGATCGACTTCGAGGGCGTGACCGACGTCGGCCATGGCTTCACGGACGAACTCTTCCGCGTCTTCGCCAAGGCCAATCCGCAGATCGAGCTGGTGGCGACGAATGCCACGCCTCGGATCGAGGCGCTGGTCAGGAGCGCGCGGGCCGGCTAGGACAACCCCCGATGTCGGGCGAATTGACAGTCGCAGCGGCGGTTTTCGCCCAAGATCAGCCAAGCCCCTGAAAAGCATGCTGTTTTTTGAACGGGCACGGCTTATGCAGGCACCCCGGCATTCGCCTTCGCGGGCGTCAGACCCCCTAGTTTTTGGAGCCCTGCATGAACTTCAAGGCCATCTTCAGCGCCGCCGCGCTCGCCGCCCTGCTCTCCCCCGCTGCACACGCCGGGCTGACCATGACCGCCGCCGGCACCGCCGCCGGCTTCAACCTCACCACCTTCCTGAGCGGCTACGCCCCCGCCACCTACGGCCCGCTGTCGCAGGCCGTGCTGCCCAACGGCAACATCATCACCGGCAGCATGTCGACCGACCGGGTCTACGTGTTCAAGGACGTCGACGGCCAGACCTTGTCTGACGCGCTGATCGCCACGCCCTATGCCTTCGAGACCGGCAACCCGCAGTTCTCGCTCGCCAACGTCGGCGGCCAGGCTTACGGCGGCCAGGTGTTCGGCGGCCAGTTCTATCACTTCGCGAACGACGGCTCCTACGTGCCCATCGGCGGCGCCACGGCGCGCGACCTGCGCGTCTACCTCGGCATGTGGGCCTCGGCCCCGACAGGCAAGATCATTTCGTCGACCAACCTCGGTCTGGCCGAGATCGATCCGGTCACCGGCGCCTACCGCATCCTGGTGGGCGGCCTGTTCCCGGACGGCGTCTCGGTCTCGCCGGACGGCAAGACGGTCTACGTCGAGAACGGCGGCATCATCCAGTCGTACAACGCCGTCACCGGCGCCTTCATCCGCAACTACTTCAGCACCGCCGGCCACGGCGCTGACGGCACCGGGGTGATCACCGGCGGCAAGTACGACGGCGACGTGATCGTCAACAACAATGACGGCACCCTGGGCCTGCTCGACGTGCTGACCGACGTGCTGACGATCATTGCCGACGGCGGCACCCGTGGTGACTTCACCTCGGCCGACAGCAACAACGGCACGCTGTTCATCTCGCAGGCCGAGCAGATCCTGCGCCTGAGCTGCGGCGCCGGCTGCACGATTGGTGGCCCCGTGACCGGCGCACTGCCCGAGCCGGCCAGCATCGCCATCGTCGCGATCGGCCTGCTGGCTGCGGGCGCCGCTCGCCGTCGCCGCGCTTGAGGCGCCAGGCCCGAGAGGCCGGTACAACGACAGGGGCCTGCGGGCCCCTGTTTTTGTTGGCGTCAGGGTCGGCTGAGGCGCGGCACCGGTGGCACCGGGATGCGCGGACCCTCGTAGCCCGCGACGACGCCGAAGCGCCCGCCATCATCGCGCGCCCAGTCCTGGGCCCAGGCCTGCATCTCGGCCGGGTCGCGGCCGACGAAGTTCCACCACAACAGCGGCGGCTCGGCCCAGGGCTCGCCGCCGAGCAGCAGCAGGCGCGACGCGCCTGAGCAGCGCAGTTCGACCGACTCGCAGCCCGGCCCGACATAGAGCAGGGTTCCCGGCGTGATGGTTTCGACCGCGTCATGGCCCGCCGGTGCCGCCTCGATCTCGCCCTCCAGCAGCATCAGCCCATGCTCGAAGCCCGCATCCAGCTTCAGCACCGCATCGGCCGGGCCGTCGGCCACCAGGTCCACGCCCAGCAGCGGCGTGAAGCTGGGCACCGGCGAGCGCTGGCCGGCGAAGTCGCCCACCAGCAGCGTGCCGTCGAAGCCGCCGACCGAGCAGCGCGGCAGCTCGGGAAAATGCTGGAAGCTGGGCGCGCGCTCCCGCTCGGTGTCCGGCAGCGCGATCCACAGCTGGGCCAGGTGGATGCGGTCGGACTGCGACTCCTCGCTGTGCGAGATGCCGCGGCCGGCCGTCATCAGGTTGACCTGGCCGGGGCGCAGCATCTGCTCGGAGCCCAGGCTGTCGCGGTGCAGGATCTCGCCTTCGATCATCCAGCTGAAGGTCGACAGCCCCGTGTGCGGATGCGGGCCGACATTCATGCGCTTCACCGTCGTCGCCGGTCCGGCATGGTCGGCAAAGCACCAGGCGCCGATGCTGCGGCGGCCCTTGCTGGGCAGGGCGCGCTGGATGGGAACGCCGCCGACGTCGCCGACATGGCTGGCGATGCGCTCGACGTGGACGCTCACGCCGTCCTCTTGCGCACAAACTCGACGAAGCCGCTGATGAAGGCCTGCAGCTGCTCGCGGAGCTTGTCGTCGACGAGCTGGCCGTCGGCGTCGAAGACCGTGCCGGCGCGCGAGACCATCAGCCGCCCGCCCATCCAGAAGTCGTTGCCAAAGGCGCGCAGCACCGACAGCAGGGCATCCTGGGACTGCACCGTGCCAAAGCCGCCGGGCGTGGCGCCGATCAGCCCCGTCGGCTTGCCGCCGAACAGCTTGGCGCCCTCGCCGCTGGGGCGCGACAGCCAGTCCAGGCCGTTCTTCAGCACGCCGGGGATGGCGTTGTTGTACTCGGGCGTGCCGATCAGCAGCGCATCGGCGGCGCGGATCTCCTCGCGCAGCTTGGTCACTGCCTCGGGGATGCCTTGCGCCTCGACGTCGCCGTCATAGAGCGGAATGCCGTGCAGGGTGCGCAGCTCGATCGTGACACCATCGGGCGCCATCGCGACGGCCGCGCGCAGCAGGGCGGTGTTGTAGGAGGCGCGCCGCAGCGCGCCACTGAGGGCAATGATCTTCATGGCGATACCGCAAGCCGGGATGAAGGCATGATGCCAGCATGCACAGCTTCACATTGCCCGATATGAGCTGCGGCCATTGCGTGGCCGCCATCACCGAAGCGCTGAAGGCGGCCGACGCCCAGGCCGGCATCGCCATCGACCGCGCAGCGCGGACGGCCCAGGTCGACAGCGCCCTGCCCCGCGAGACGCTGGTGGCGGTGCTGACCGAGGCCGGCTATCCGCCCTCGTCCGCACCGGTCCGGATCCCTCTTAAGTGAAGCTGAACGGCAGTTCGCGCTGGCGCTTGCCGGTCAGGCGGGCGACCGCGTTCGCGAGCGCCGGCGCCAGGGCCGGCAGGCCGGGCTCGCCCATGCCCTTGGGCGGGTCGTTGCTGGGCACGATGCTGACCGTCATCACCTGGGGCGCATCGGGCATGCGCGGCATGGCCATGTCGTAGAAGTTGTTCTGCTCGACGACGCCGTCCTTGAAGGTCACGCGGTGGGTCGGCATCGTCGTGCCCAGGGCCATGATGGCGGCGCCCTGCACCTGGGTCTCGACGGCCTTGGGGTTCACGCAGAGATTGCAGTGGACGCCGGCGTGGACTTCCTGCAGCACGGGCTGGCGGTCCTTGCCCTTGCCCTTCATGCTGGCGACAACGACGTAGGCGACGACGGACTCGAAGCTCTCGTGCACCGCCACGCCCCAGGCCTGGCCGGGTTTGAGCTTGCGCTTGCCATAACCGCTCTTGTCGACGGCGGCCTGCAGGGCCAGGCGATGGCGCTCGGCCTTGGCATTGCCCTCCATCAGCTTCATGCGATAGGCCACCGGGTCCTGCTTGGTGGCGAAGGCGATCTCGTCGACCAGGGTCTCCATGACGTAGGCCGTGTGGGTGGAGCCCACCGAGCGCCACCACAGCACCGGCACATTGACGTCGGGGTGGTGGACGCTGAGGTTCATGGGAATCTCGTAGGGCTCGCGCATGCCCTCGGTCGTCGTGCCGTCCACGCCCTTCTGGTAGCCGAAGCCTTCCAGCGGCGAGCCCTTCAGGATGCTCTGGCTGACGATGCGGTGCTGCCAGCCGAGCACCTTGCCGGTCGCATCGAAGCCGATCTCGGCGCGGTGCACGGTCATGGGCCGGTAGTAGCCGGACTTGAGGTCGTCCTCGCGGCTCCAGATCACCTTGACCGGCATGGGCTTGCCCGCCTGGGCCAGGGCCACGGCGACGGCCGCCGCCTCGCGCGGCCATTCGGTCGCGGGCGTGGCGCGCCGGCCGAAGCCGCCGCCGGCCATCTGCACATTGACCTGCACCTGCTCGGGCTTCAAGCCCACAGCCTTGGCCAGGTTCATCGCGTCGATGCCGGGCATCTGGGCCGCGTAATAGAAGTCGCAGCGGTCCGCCTTCAGGTCCACCGTGCAGGCCAGCGGCTCCATCTGGGCGTGGTTCAGATAGGGGAAGACGAAGTCGGCCGTGATCTTCCTGGGCGCCTTGGCCCAGGCGCTGGCGTCGGCCTGGAACTCGGGCTTGGGCGCCGGTGTGCCGGGCGTCCTGGCCAGGGCCAGGTATTGCTTGGTGAGGGCCGCCGTGTCGGGCTTGGCGACGCCACCCAGGTCCCAGTCGACCTTGAGGGCATCGCGGCCCTTCTTGGCCGCCCAGTAGCCGCTGGCGACGACCGCCACGCCCTGGCCACCGCGGTCCAGCGTCACCGGCAGCACGGCCTTGACGCCCTTGACCTTCAGCGCCTCGCTGCTATCGAGCTTGGCGACCTTGCCGTTGAAGACCGGCGGGCGCTGGATGACGGCCACCGCCATGCCGGGCAGCTGCACGTCCATGCCGTAGGCCTGGGTGCCGGTGCTCTTGGCCTTGCTGACGACCAGGCCGGTGGGCTTGCCGATCAACTTGAAGCTCTTGGGGTCCTTCAGGGTGACGGCCTCGGGCACCGTGCCCTTCATGGCGGCGTCGAAGAACTCGCCATAGCCGGCGCTCTTGCCCGCGCCCGAGATGATGCCGCTCTCGGCCTTCAGCGACGAAGCCGGCACGCCCCAGCTTTCAGCGGCCGCGGCCACCAGCATGGCCCTGGTGCGGGCGCCGAGCTCGCGGTACTGCTGGTAGCTGTTCTTGATGGAGTTGGAACCGCCGGTCAGGTGAATGCCGAACAGCGGGTCCACATAGGCGGCCTTCTGGTCACCGAAGCCGGTGCGCACCTTGCTCCAGTCGGCGTCCAGCTCCTCGGCACAGATCATGGCCAGGCCGGTCTCGACGCCCTGGCCCATGTCCATGCGATTGCACAGGATTGTGGTGGTGCCGTCCTTGGCGATGGTGACGAAGGCCAAGGGCTGTTCGGTCGGCTTGGAGCCCGGCTTGGGCGCCTGCGCGGAAGCAACGCCGGGCAGCAAGGCCAGGCCGACGGCGCCGCCGATGGTGGTGGTGACGAAGCTGCGGCGGGACAGGCCGCCGGTGATGGCCTGGTCGATGCGACGTGGGTTCAGCATGTCGTTCTCCTCAAGCCAGTTGAGCCGCGGCCGCATGGATGGCGGCGCGGATGCGGGTGTAGGTGCCGCAGCGGCAGATATTGCCGGCCATGGCCGCGTCGATCTGGGCGTCGGTGGGCTTCTTGTTGCCCTTGAGCAGGGCCACGGCGCTCATGACCTGACCGCTCTGGCAATAGCCGCACTGGGCCACATCGTGCTCGACCCAGGCGGCCTGCACGGCCTGGCCGATCTTGTCGTTGGCCATGCCTTCGATGGTGGTGACCGGCGCGGTGACCGAGGAGATGGGCGTCAGGCAGGCACGCACCGGGGCACCGCCGACGTGCATGGTGCAGGCGCCGCACTGGGCCGCGCCGCAGCCGAACTTGGATCCGGTCAGCTGCAGCTCCTCGCGCACGGCCCACAGCAGGGGCATATCGGGGTCGGCGTCCAGCGCGACGGCGCGACCGTTGACGGTCATGTTGATCATGGCTTCCTCCGGGGGGTGAGACCGCGGCGACTCTAGCCAGAAGCAGTGCCCGCGTATATCACTCGGACATTGCCTCGCGCAGGCAGGAAAAAGGGCCCCGCAGGGCCCTGGCGTTCCGGCTCGACCGGCTTACTTGAACTGATAGCTCGCCGTGGCGTACCAGAAGCGACCACGCGGATCGACGAAGGAACCGGCATAGCCCGTCACGTGCGAGCCATAGCTGGACACGGCGGTGAACGGCGGATCCTGGTTCAGCAGGTTGCGCGCGCCCAGGCGCAAGGCCAGCGTCGAGGTCGGCTTCCAGCCCACTGCCATGTTCCAGCGGCTGCTGTCCTTGACCTTGTGCTCGACGGACGGACCGACGTTGGCCTCCACCAGACCGGCCGATTCGGTCCAGCCCTTGACGAAGACGTTTTCCAGCGTCACGTTCCAGTTGCCGAGGTTCCAGTCCAGGCCCAGGGTGTGCTGCCACTTGGGCACCGGCTGCACGCCGGCACCGTCGCCGGCCGTGCCCTCATAGGACACGAAGGGCGTGCCCTTGCCGTTCTGCTGCTTCCACTGGTTGATGTAGCTGCCGGTGAAGCTGGCGCCCAGGCGGCCCATGCTGCCCAGCGGCCAGCTGGCCTTCACGTCCACGTCGATGCCGTTGGTCTTGAGCTCACCGAGGTTCTCGACCGGGGTCTCGATATAGCTGACGAAGCCGCTGGCCAGGCGGTGGATGCGGGCGGCATAGCGCTGGTAGAGGGTCGGGTCGGACATGATGGCGTCGCCGCCGATGACGCCGATCTGGTCCTTCTTCTGGATATGCCAGTAGTCCAGCGCGATGGACAGGTCGCGCACCGGCTCGAAGACGGCACCGATGTCGTACTGGCGCGACTTCTCGGGCTTCAGCGACGGGTCGCTGGACAGGCGCACATTGAACTGCGTCTCGCAGCGCGGGTCATTGGCATGGCCGGCCGGGCAGTTCGGGTCGACCAGGGAGTTGGCCGTGTTGGTGAAGGCCGTCGGGCTGTGCACGTCCCACAGCGTCGGCGCGCGGAAGCCCGTGCCGGCGCTGGCGCGCAGCAACACTTCCTTGCTCGGCTGGAAGCGCAGCGTCACGCCGGGGTTGAAGGTGCTGCCGAAGTCGTTGTAGTGGTCGTAGCGCGCCTTGACGGTCGCCTCCCAGCCCTTGGCGAAGGGCATGGAAAGCTCGCTGTAGACGGCGTAGATCGTGCGCGAGGCCGCCGTGTTGGGCACGGTGCCTTCGCCGCCGATGTGCAGGCCCAGCTCGTAGTCCGGGTTGACGGCGCGGTCGTCGGCCTTTTCCTTGCGCAGGTCGGTGCCCACGGCCAGCATCATCGGGCCGCCCGCCATGCTCATCAGCTCGCGGCTGCCCTTGGCATCGAACGCATAGGTCGTGCTCTTGGAGCGGCGCATCGGGCCTTCCATGCGGGCGCGGTCCAGCGCCGCCAGACCGGCCGCGTCCTGCGGGCCGAAGGGGTTGATGACGCCCGTGGCCAGCTCGGCGATGAAGCGGCCTTCGTGCAGATAGTTGAAGTAGTCCAGCGAGCCCTTGGCCTGCGAGACCGTGAAGCCGGCGTCGTAGTCCCAGCCGGCCATGACACCGGTGGCGCCCGCGACGAAGCGGGTCTGCTCGTTCAGCGTGTCGTTGGTACGCTGGCCCACCGGCACGGCGCGCATCGCGATTTCGGTGAAGCCGCCGCCCAGCGTGTCGAACTGGGCCGGCGTGTAGCCCAGGCTGGTCAGCAGGGCCGCAGGGAAGTATTTGCTCGAGATCGGGAAGGCGAAGGACGGGTAGGTGCCGTCGGCCTTGACGTGACCCGCGGTGGAGTCGATGGGTACCGGCGCGACGCGGCCGATGGAGTGGTTGCGCGCATAGCTGCCTTCGAAGAACAGCTGCGACTCGCCGCCCATGTCCACCGTCAGGCGGCCGAAGGCGTCGGCCTTCTTGGCGTCGGGCAGGTTTTCCTGCACGGCCGGGTAGATGAAGCGGCAGCGCTTGATCGGCGTGCCGTTGGGCGTCGTCGCCGCCAGCGTCTGGATGGTGTTGTAGTTGGGGTCGCAGGGGCTGAAGGCCGCGCCCGCATTGGCATAGGCGCCCGGCGTGATGTTGAAGTCGACGAGGCGGCCCGGGAAGGAGCGGCCCGAGGTCGGGGGATCGGAGCCGGGGATCTCGTCGGCGCCACGCAGATACCACTTCTGATCGATGGCGCTGAGCTTGGTCTGCTGCTTGAGGTTGCCGGTCAGCAGCAGGTTGTAGCCATCGGTCTTGAGGCCGCCCATGCCGAAGGCGATGGAGGCACTGGTCTCCTTGCCACCGATGTTCTTCTCGGTGTTGCCGTATTTCAGCGTGATGGCGCCCTTGTCGTAGTCCTTGCGCGTGATGAAGTTGATGACGCCGCCGACGGCGTCGGTACCGTACACGGCGGAGGCGCCGTCACGCAGCACCTCGATGCGGTCGATGGCCGCGAAGGGGATGCTGTTCAGGTCCACCGACGAGCTGCCGCCGATGGAGCCGAAGGCGAAGTTGGCCATGCGCCGGCCGTTCAGCAGCACCAGCGTCGAGTTGGGACCCAGGCCACGCAGGTTGGCAAAGCTCTGCGCATAGCCGGCACCCTGGGTCGTGTCCGACTGCATGGCCGTGTTGGCCCCGATGCGGCGCAGGATGTCTTCGACATTGGTGGCGCCGGTCTTCTCGATCTGGTCGCGCGTCATGACCGTGACGGGCAGGGCCGTTTCGGACTCCACGCGCTTGATGGACGAACCGGTGATGGTGATGCGCTCAAGCTGCTGGCCCGGCGCGTTCTGCGCGGCGGCCGTGCCGGCAATGCCGGCGGCCAGCAGGGCCAGCGCCAGTCGGGTGTGGCGGTGTTGCATGGAAGCACTACTCCTGTCGGTTGGGGCTTTGTGAAGAGGTCGCCCCGACCCCCCGCCGCGGCGCGGCATGTTGCCCTCATGCAAAGAAGTTTCAACGGCGCTTCACAAGCCCTCCCCTGCGGGAAGTCAGGGCTGTGGCGCAATCACAGCACCACGAACTAGGGCCTGACTTCCTGCACAGGCGCGCCCGGCGCCTAACGCCTCAGACTCGCGCGTACTTGGCCAGGGCCTGCAGCAGCGCTGCCAGGCTCAGCGGCTTGGTCAGATGCGCGTCGCAACCCGCCTGCAGCGACTGCTGCACGTCGGTGTCGAAGGCGTTCGCCGTCAGCGCGACGATGGGCGTGCGTGGCCTGCCTTCGGCCGCTTCCAGCGCCCGCCATTGCCGCGTGGCCGTGAGGCCGTCGGTGCCGGGCATCAGCATATCCATCAGCACGAGATCGAAGTCGCCCTCGCGCAGCGCAGCCAGCGCCTGTTCGCCGTCGCGCACGCGCGTGATGCGGTGGCCCAGCGGCGCCAGCATGCCCTCGATGACGAGAACGTTGACGTCGTTGTCCTCGGCCAGCAGCAGCGCCAGCTCGCGCGTCGGCGCAATGCGGTCGGCACGAGGCTCGGCCAGGTCGGCGTGGGGCGGGCGCGCTTCCGGCAGGTCCAGGCTGACCTCGAAGCGGCTGCCCTCGCCCGGGCGGCTCTGCACGCCGACATCGCCGCCCATCAGCCGCGCCAGGCTGCGCGTGATGGCCAGGCCCAGGCCGGTGCCGCCGAACTCCTGGGCGATGCTGGCATCGGCCTGGGCGAAGGGCTGGAAGATGCGCTCCAGCCTTTCGGGCGCGATGCCGATGCCGGTGTCCTGCACGCTGATGACGACCCGGCCCTCGCCATCGCGCGACAACTCCACGGTGACGCCGCCGGCCTTGGTGAACTTGATGGCGTTGCCGACCAGGTTGGTGACGATCTGCGCCACGCGCTGCTGGTCGCCCAGCACCCAACCCGCCGCCTCGGTGCGGGCGAAGACGCGCAGCCACAGGCCCTGGCCCTGGGCGCGCTCGCGCAGCAGCTCCAGCTGCAACTCGACGAGGTCGACGAGGTTGAAGGGATGCGAGGCCAGCTCCAGCCGGCCGCTCTCGATGCGGGCGTTGTCCAGCAGGTCGTTGATCAGCGCGAAGACCTGGCGGCCGGCATGGCCCAGCACCTCGACGTAGTGAGCCTGCTCGGGGCGCAGCGGCGAGCGGGCCAGGATGTCCGAGAAGCCCAGCACCGCATTCATCGGCGTGCGCATCTCGTGGCTGACCTGGGCCAGCAGCTCGGTCTTGGCGCGGCTGCGCGCGTCGGCCAGCTCGCGTTCGCGCGTCAGCTCGCGTTCGCGCTCGCGCGTGTGGCGCTCATGCTCGATGGCCGTCAGCAGCAGGGCCAGGGCGAGCAGGTAGAAGCCCGGCGCCGGTGTCGGTATCAGGCCCGCCCTGACGGCCATCCAGGACGCGAGCATCCCGATGGCCATGGCCACACCCGCGGCGAGCGCCTGGCGGCGCAGCAGCAGCGGCAGGGCGCCGAGGGCCAGCAGCAGCGCGTTCACGGCTATCACGGCGGCGCCGTGTTCGCGCAGCAGCGGCAGCGGCTCGGCGCCCAGGGCCTCGAAGACGGCGGCATTGAGCGCCGTGCCGGAGAGCCGGCCCTGCGGCGTCATGATCTCGTCGGCAAAGAAGGCGCTGCTGCCGACGAAGATGCTGCGGCCGGCCAGCAGCTGGGCCAGCTCGCTGTCCTCGGCTTCTCCGAGGGCCGCCCGCATCAGGCGCTGCCAGGACACGCGCGGCGGGTCGCCACCGTGCAGCGGCAGGCGCAATCGCAGCCGCCCTTCCTCGTCCACCGGCCAGCGGCGCGCGCCAGCGACGAGATCACCGCCCTCGCGCTGCCAGGCCAGCGCGCCATCGGTGCGCAGCCGCGCCGCGAAGGCCAGGCTGGGCAGGCTGCGCCCCTGCACGCGGTGCAGCAGCGGCAGTTGGCGCAGCAGGCCGTCCTCGTCCAGGGCCACCGAAATGACGCCCAGGCTGGCCGGTTCGGTCAACGCATCCAGCAACGCGTCGGTCGGCGCCGTCAGCGCGTCCCAGTCCAGGCCCGGCGCGTGCGCGGCCCCGAGGCGGGTCAGCGCGCGCTGCTCGGCGGCGCTGGCCGGCGCCAGTTCGACACCGGCACGCTGCCGGGTCGCCAGGCCGGCCGCCGCCAGCACCGTCGGCGGGCCGCCGCGCAACGTCGCCGCGAGGCGGGCATCGCCCTCGCGCGGGCCGGAGAAGACGATGTCGATGACGACGAGGCGGGCGCCGACCTGGCCGAGATAGTCCAGCATCAGCGCGTAGACCTCGCGGGAATACGGCCACTCGCCCAGCGGCTGGCGCAGGGTGCGCAGCGAGGCGTCGTCGATGTCGACGATGACGCTGGTGGGGGCCGGCGCGGGCGGCGCGGCGGCACGCAGCAGCAGGTCGCCCAGGGCGCGGTCGATGCGCGGCTGGGCGCCGGTCAGGCTCAGCAGGGCCCAGAGCAGCAAGGCTGCGGGCAGGGCGAGCCAGGGCCAGCGTTTCAAACCGGATTTTTCACAGAAGAGGCACGAGCAGCAGCGGCAGCAACCAGAGCCAGCGCGGATAGGGCTGCTCGATCATCTGCGTCTGCCCCCAGGGGCTGGCCGCGCCGGCGGCATTGAAGGCCCTGGCGCGCAGGAAGTATTTGCCGGCCGACGGCTTCGGGATCACGAGCTCGGCCTTGTCGGTGCTGAAGCGCTGCACATCGGCGCCTTCGAAGGCTTCGTTCCTGGCCCATTCCAGCTCGTAGCGCGTAATGCCGGGGTCGGCGCGCCAGCGCAGCTTGAGCTGGTCGCCACTGACCTCGGGCTCGGCCGGGGGCGGCGCGGGCGGCGGCGGCTTGATCTCGAAGCTCTGGGCATCGCTGAAGGGACCGGAGCGCCCGCCCGCCTCCACCGAAGCGATGCGCCAGTGGTAGACCCCGTCCGGCAGCCGGGCGTCGTAGTTCGCGCCATCGATGGGCGTGGGCTGCAGCACCAGGTCCTTGAAGCCGGCATCGCGCGCGACCTGCAGTTTCACATTGGGCGCCGCGGTGTTGCGCGACCAGACCAGGGCCATGCCACCGTTGTAGCTGACGGCACCCGGGGCGGGCGCCTGGATGAAGGGCGGCTCGGGCCGCGCCTGCAGGCTCACCGGCGCGTCGGCCGCGGCGCCCTCCTGGCCGCGCGCATCGATGGCGCGCACGCGCAGCGTGTAGTCGCCGTCGGGCAGCTCGCGCGCCTCGGCCCAGCTGGCCGTGGGCTCGCCGACGGTCTCGTCCAGCAGCAGGCGGTCGAAATCGCCGCGCGCATAGAGCTGGGCGCGCCAGGTCAGCGCGCCGGCCGGGCCGCCCGTCCAGGACAGGCGCAGCGGCAGGCGCTCGGCCACGGGGGCCAGGCCGGTGAGATCGGGGGCGGGGAGCAGGGGCGCGACGCTGAGCGCCTTGCCCTCGGCCAGCAGGCCCTGGCCGCTGGCCACGTCGGGGCCCAGGCCGTCGGCATGCACGGCACCGGTCAGCACCTGCATGCGGCTCTGGGCGCCGGCGATCTGCACGCGGAACTCGGTACCGCGCACGCCCAGGTTCACGTGGGGCGTGCGCACCTCGTACAGCGGCACGCGCTGGGCATTGGGCGTGACGCGGCTGTCGGCGCCGCCCTGCTGCACGCCGATGCGCACGGCGGGAATGGCCCCGCGGCCGAGCACCAGCAGCTGCTCCAGCGTGACATCGCTGTCGGGCGGGATCAGCAGGCGGGAGCCGTCGGCGAAACGCAGGCTGGCACTGGACTGGGCGCCGGTCTTGATGCGGTCGCCGCCCTGCAGCGTCGCACCGACGGCCAGGGCCTCGCTGGCGCTGCCGCGCAGGCGCGTGACCTGGCCGCGCGCGAACACGGCCTCGGCCACGCTGGCCTCGCGTCGCAGCCAGGCGACGGGCATGCGCAGCGTCGAGCCGGGCTGCAGGCGCAGCGGGTCGGGCACGCGGTTGAGCTTCTGCAGGTCGCGCCAGGTCCTGGGCGCGGCCAGCCAGCTGTCCGTCAGCGTGATGAGCGTGTCACCCGGCTGGATGCGGTAGCGCCAGTCGGCGTCCGCCGTCTGCGGTTGCGCATGCACGGCGCCCGCCGCCAGCAGGGCCCATGCAAGCCAGACTCTCGGTCCGTTCATCGCCGCCTCCCTTCCCTCAAAGGAGGCTCCATCCTAGCCATGCCGGAGAATGCCGAACACAGGAGGAGTCCACGCAATGCTGACGATTTCAGGCTTCATCGCCTGGCTGCGCCGCCATCGCATCGCCTGCTTCGGCGTCATGGTGATGAGCTTCATCGCCTTCGGGCTGCTGACGCTGGACCTGGTCAGGCTGGTGAGCGCCAACGCGGCCCTGCTGTCCGAGCACGGCTGGCAGGGCCTGCAGGACGGCGGCCTGCGCCAATTGCTGGAGCTGCTGGCCTCCACCCTCGCCGCCATGGCCGCCTGGCTGCTGTTCAAGGTCTGCGAGACCGTGCTGGTGCAGTCCTGGACGCGCTGAGGCTGGCCGGCTAGGCGCCAGCGAGCGCCTTTTCCAGCCTTCCGCGCAGCTGGCGCAGCTGCTGCAGTTCCTCGTCGGGCTCCTGCAGGGCCGGCCACAACAGCGCGACCAGATCATGGGCGCTGGACTCCACATCGATCTGGCGGCCGGTGATGACCACCTCCCAGAGCACGTGCTCCATGGGCCCGAAGACCAGGGAGCGCAGCAGCCGCAGCGGAATGTCGCGCCTGACCTCGCCGGCCTCCTGGCCGCGGGCCAGCAGGTCCATCAGCGGTGCCGTGTAGCGGCGCTGCAACTCGACCAGGCCTTCGCCCAGGTCCTGGCCCTTGGTCCGGCCTTCGGACAGCACCAGGGCGCACAACCCCGTGCCCTGGATCAGGAAGAGCTTCAAATGCGTCAGCACGACGAACTCCAGTTGCTCGCGCACCGTTGCCTCGCGCGGCAGTCCGGCCTCGATGGCGGCGATGATCTCGTCGTACCAGTCCTCGATGACCCGCATGCACAGCGCACGCTTGCCGCGGAAATAGGTGAAGACCGTGGCCTCCGAGACGCCCAGGCGCTGGGCGATCTCGGTGGTCGTCGCGCGCTCGTAGCCGCGCTCGGCAAACACCTCGCGGCCGACGCGCAGGATGTCGCGCACGCGCTGCTCGGCCTTGGGACCGGAAGGGGAGCGGCGTTGCGAAGCAGCGGCGGTGGCGGGCATGGCCGGCGCATTCTGCGCAATTCTTGAGTAATACTCAAGTCGGCGTTGCATCCGGGTTCACCCTCGACTATTCTGGCGCCCCTCACACGGCTCACGAGGCCGTCAATCCATAAATTGAGCCCCGCTTACTCCGCGGTCAAGCGGGCTCGCCCGGAGACACCATGCCGGTCCTGACCACCCAGCTCAACCCCCGCTCGGCCGATTTCAAGGCCAATGCCGAGGCCATGCGCGGCCACCTCGACGACCTGAATGCCAAGCTGGCCCAGATCGCCCTGGGCGGCGGCGAGGCCGCCCGCGCCAAGCACACCGCCCGCGGCAAGCTGCTGCCGCGCGACCGCGTCGAGATGCTGCTGGACCCGGGCACACCCTTTCTGGAGCTGGCACCGCTGGCCGGCTTGAACATGTACGAGAACGCCGCCCCGGGCGGCGGTGTCGTCGCCGGCATCGGCCGCGTCTCGGGCGTGGATTGCATGATCGTGTGCAACGACGCCACGGTGAAGGGCGGCACCTACTACCCCATCACCGTCAAGAAGCATCTGCGCGCCCAGGAGATCGCCCAGCAGAACCGCCTGCCCTGCATCTATCTGGTGGACAGCGGCGGCGCCAACCTGCCCAACCAGGACGAGGTCTTCCCCGACCGCGACCATTTCGGCCGCATCTTCTTCAACCAGGCCAACCTGAGCGCCGAAGGCATCCCGCAGATCGCCGTCGTCATGGGCTCGTGCACGGCCGGCGGTGCCTATGTGCCGGCCATGAGCGACGAGACCATCATCGTCAAGAACCAGGGCACCATCTTCCTGGGCGGCCCGCCGCTGGTGAAGGCCGCCACCGGCGAGGTCGTCACGGCCGAGGACCTGGGCGGCGGCGACGTGCACACCCGCCTGTCGGGCGTGGCCGACCACCTCGCCAACAACGACACCCATGCGCTGGCCATCGCGCGCCAGTCGGTGGCGCGCCTGAACTGGAGCAAGGCCAACCCGCTGGCCATGCAGGAACCCAAGGCGCCGCTGTTCGACGCCCGCGAGTTGCACGGTGTCATCCCGACCGACACCCGCAAGCCCTTCGACATCCGCGAGATCATTGCCCGCATCGTCGACGGCTCCGAGTTCGACGAGTTCAAGGCCCGCTATGGCGCCACCCTGGTCTGCGGCTTCGCCCACATCGAGGGCATGCCGGTCGGCATCGTCGCCAACAACGGCATCCTGTTCGCCGAGAGCGCCAACAAGGGCGCCCACTTCATCGAGCTGTGCTGCCAGCGCAAGATCCCGCTGGTCTTCCTGCAGAACATCACCGGCTTCATGGTCGGCCGCAAATACGAGAACGACGGCATCGCGCGCGCCGGCGCCAAGATGGTGACGGCCGTGGCCTGCGCCCAGGTGCCCAAGTTCACCGTCATCATTGGCGGCAGCTTCGGCGCCGGCAACTACGGCATGTGCGGCCGCGCCTATTCGCCGCGCTTCCTGTGGATGTGGCCGAACGCGCGCATCTCGGTGATGGGCGGCGAACAGGCGGCCAGCGTGCTGTCCACCATCCGGCGCGATGGCATCGAGGCCAAGGGCGGCGCCTGGAGCGCGGAAGAGGAAGAGGCCTTCAAGGCGCCCATCCGCCAGCAGTACGAGGACCAGGGCCACCCCTATTACGCCTCGGCCCGGCTGTGGGACGACGGCGTCATCGACCCGGCCGACACCCGCCGCGTGCTGGCCCTGGGCCTGTCGGCGTCGCTGAACGCGCCGATTCCCGAGACCAGGTTCGGCGTGTTCCGGATGTAAGAACCCATGAAATCCCTGCACCCCTTCTTCACCCTGCTCGCCCTCGCGACGCTGGCCTGGGCCCAGCCCGCCGCGGCGCGCAATCTCGCCATCGTCCACCCCGTCGCGCCGGTGCTCAGCGGCAAGAACGGCCGCAACATCGTCAGCGACCTGCGCGTGGCCTTTGGCGGCGCGACGGCGGCAATTGGCACGACCATCACGACGGATTTCGAGGTGGAAGGCATCGGCGGCTCCGAGTACAGCGGTAACCGCCGCCCGACCGATGCCGAGGTCTGCGACCGCGCCCTGCTGGATGCGCTGACCAAGCTGGTGCTGGCCGCGCGCAATGCCGGCGCCAACGGCATCGTCGGCATCGTCTCCAACTACCAGCACCGCCCCTTCGACGATCCCAACAACGTCGAATGCCATGCCGGCACCTTCAAGTCGCATGTGGTGCTGAAGGCCAACTTCGTGCGGGTCGACGCCGGCACGGCGGCCGCGATGCCCGCGGCGCCCGGGCTCACGCATGCCCACGCCGTTCCGCCGGCGACCGGATTTGCCGACATCGGCAACGCCGCCGCCGTGCCCATCAGTGCCGAGGGCCAGGCCCGCTACCAGCACTATCTGACGCTGCCGCCCCCCAAGGCCTTCACCATCAACGCCGACGGCGCCTGGCGCTTCTACTGGAAGGATGCCGAGGCCATGAGCAAGGCCCTGGACTACTGCGCCCGCCAGGGCAAGACCTGCTGGCTGTACGCGGTGGACGACCGCGTCGTCTGGACCGCCGACCCCGGCACGCGCATCAGCCAGAGCCGCCAGCTCGCACCGCGCTGAACCCCATGGACACCCTCCGCATCCGCCCGCTGCAGCCCGACGACTGCCTTCAGACGCTGACCGCGCTGCTGCATGCCTCCTATGCCAGCCTGGCCGCCCAGGGCTGGAATTTCACGGCCGTTGACCAGAGCGTGGACGTCACCCGCGACCGCCTGGCCGGCGCCCAGGCTTTCGTCGCCGAAGTCGATGGCCGCCTCGTTGGCACGGTGGCCGTGCGCGGCCCCAAGCCGATGGGCGAGGCCTATATCGCCGACCCGCCTCCGTCGCTCTACACGACGCCGGGCACGGCCATCCTGTCCCAGCTGGGCGTCCACCCAGACTGGCGCGGCCAGGGCCTGGCCGAGCAGCTGATCACGACCGCCGAAGACTGGGCCCACACCCAGGGCCACCGCCAGATCGCGCTGGACACCGCCGAACCCGCCGCCGCCCTGCGCGCCCGCTATGCCCGCCGCGGCTACACGGAAGTCGGTACCGTGCAATGGCAGGGCAAGACCTACCGTTCCGTGCTGATGTGCAAGCCGCTGGCCGCGGCCCAACCCGAACCGTCCTCTCCATGAGCACCTGCCTGACCGTCACGACCGCGGGCCCTGTCGCCCGCGTCACGTTGAACCGCCCCGAAGTCCGCAACGCCTTCAACGAGGTGCTGATTGCCGAGCTGAGCGCCGCCTTCACCGAACTGGGCAAACGCGACGATCTGCGCGCCATCGTGCTGGCTGCCGAGGGCAAGGCCTTCTGCGCCGGCGCCGACCTGAACTGGATGAAGGCCATGGCCGGCTACAGCTGGGACGAGAACCACGCCGACGCCACCCGGCTGGCCGACATGCTGTGGGCCATCTACTCATGCCCGGTGCCCGTCATCGCGCGCGTGCAGGGCGACGTCTATGCCGGCGGCGTCGGCCTGGTGGCCTGCGCCGACATCGTCGTCGCCGTGGACGCCGCGGGCTTCTGCCTCAGCGAGGCCAAGCTCGGCCTGCTGCCGGCCACCATCGGCCCCTACGTCGTCAAGGCCCTGGGCGAGCAGGCCTCGCGGCGCTATTTCGTGACGGCCGAGCGCTTCTCCGCCGCTGAAGCCAGGCGACTCGGCCTGGTGCACGAGACCGTCGCGCCCGACGCGCTGGACGCCAAGGTCGACGAGCTGACCGCTGCGATCTGCGCCAATGGCCCCGCCGCCGCGCGTGCCTGCAAGCTGCTGGTGAAGGACGTGGCCAGCCGCGAGATCACCCCGGCGCTGCGCGACGACACCGCGCGCCGCATCGCCGACATCCGCGCCAGCGCCGAAGGCCGTGCCGGCGTGCAGAGCTTCCTCTCCAAGACGCCGGCTCCCTGGACCCAAGCGCAATGACCGCCCAGTCCCTGGCCGCCCCGGCCGTCACCGATCTCGCCCAGGCCCAGGCCGACATGCGCCAGGCCTATTGGCATGGCGCCTTCGGCGTGCTGGTTTCGGCGTTTGCCTGGAGCCTCGCTGCCGGCATCGCGGCGCTGGGCAGGCCGCAACAGGCCGTCTGGACACTGCTGATCGGCGGCATGTTCATCTTCCCGGTCAGCATGGGCCTGGCCAGGCTCTGCGGCCGCAGCGGCATGCACCAGAAGACCAACCCCCTCGGCCGCCTCGCCCTGTTCAGCACCTTCGGCCTACTGGCCGGCTGCGCCCTGGCCCTCGGCGTGGCGACGCAGAAGCTGGAATGGTTCTTCCCGACCATGCTGCTGGTCATCGGTGGCCGCTATCTCGTGTTCACCGCCGTCTACGGCCTGCGCATCTACTGGGCCTGCGGCTTCACGCTGGCTGGCGTCGGCCTGGTGCTGGGCGCCGTGCTGGCGGCACCCTCGCCCGAGCTCAAGGCCGTCGGCCCCTTCATCGGTGCCTTCTCCGGCGCCCTCATCGAAACCGTCTTCGGCGCCCTGCTGCTGCGCCAGGGCTTTGAGAGCGCACGCCGATGAATCTGGACGCCGTCCACCTTCTCGCCCTCGCCGCCGCTCTCGGCTGGGCCAGTGGGCTGCGCCTTTACCTGACGGTGCTGCTCGTCGGCATCGCCGGGCACTGGGGCTGGATCGCGTTGCCGCCGGGGCTGGACGTGCTGGCCTCGCCGCTGGTGATGGGCTGCGCCGCCCTGCTGGCGCTGGTCGAATTCCTGGCCGACAAGATTCCGCTGATCGACAGCGCCTGGGATGCCCTGCACACCCTGATCCGCATTCCCGCCGGCGCCGCCCTCGTCGCTGGCCTGGTCAGCGGCTGGGCTGGCGACCATGGCCAGGCCTGGGGCGTCGTCGCGGCCCTGGTTGGCGGTGGCCTGGCGGCCACGGCCCATGCGGCCAAAGCCAGCACGCGCGCTGCGGCCAACACCTCGCCCGAACCCTTCTCCAACATCGGCCTGTCCCTGGCTGGCGACGTGGCGGTGCCCACCATGCTGTGGCTGGCAGTGGCCCATCCCTTTGTCTTCTTTCCGCTGCTGGCGCTTTCGCTGGCGGTGATGGGCACGCTGATCTGGCTGTGCTTCAAGTTCCTGCGCGCGCTCATTCAGCGCTGGCGCGCACCGAGTCCCGCATGACTTCCCTCCAAGACCGCAGCCGCCAGGCCGTCTGGCATCCCTGCACGCAGATGGCACGCCTCGTCGACGTGCCGCCCCTGCCCATCGCCCGCGGCGAGGGCCCCTGGCTGTTCGACACCGACGGCAATCGCTATTTCGACGCCAACTCGTCCTGGTGGGTCAATCTCTTCGGCCACAGCGACAAGCCGCTGATTGAGGCCATCAAGGCCCAGCTCGACACCCTGCCCCACGTGATGCTGGCCGGCTGCACCCACGAGCCCGCGGTGCGCCTGGCCGAACGGCTGTCGGCCCGCACCGGGGGTGCCCTGGGCCACGTCTTCTTCGGCAGCGATGGCGCCAGCGCCGTCGAGATCGCGCTGAAGCAGAGCTTCCACTCGTGGAAGAACCGCGGCAGGGCCGAGAAGCGCGAGTTCGTCTGCCTTCAGAACAGCTATCACGGCGAAACCCTGGGCGCGCTTAGCGTGACCGATGTGCAGGTCTTCCGTGACGCCTACGACGCGCTGCTGATGCGTGCCCACATCGTCACGTCACCGGACGGTCGGCTGGGCAACGAGGCCGAGGCGCTGGATGCCATGCGCGCCCTGCTGACCGAGCGCCACGCGTCCATCGCCTGCGTCATCGTCGAGCCGCTGATCCAGGGCGCCGCCGGCATGGTCATGTACTCGCCGGCCTATCTGAAGGGCCTGCGCGAGCTGACGCGCGAGTTCAATGTGCACCTGATCGCCGACGAGATCGCCGTCGGCTGCGGCCGCACCGGCAGCTTCTTCGCGTGGGAGCAGACCCAAGCCGAGTGGCCGGACTTCATCCTGCTGAGCAAGGGCATCACCGGCGGCACCATGGCGCTGTCGCTGGTGCTGACGACCGACGACGTCTTCTCCGCCTTTTGGAGCGAAGACGTCACCCGCGGCTTCCTGCATTCCCACTCCTACACCGGCAACCCGCTGGCCTGCGCCGCGGCCAATGCGGTGCTGGACCGCTTCGATGCCGGCCAGCTCGAGGAAAATCGCGGCCAGGCCGGCCGCCTGACGCGTGCCTTTGCCCCGTTGGCCCCGCGAGTGAACCACTTCCGCCAACGCGGCATGATCCTGGCCTTCGATGTGCCTGAAGCGCCACCGCGCTTCGCGGAAGCCTTCCACCTGAAGGCGCGCGAGCACGAGTTGCTGATCCGTCCCATCGGCAGCACCGTCTACCTGATGCCCCCTTACCTGATCGACGACGCGACCGCGGCCTTCCTGGCCGGGGCCGTGACGGCGACCTTGAACGATGTCCTTGCTTGAACACCTCAGCGCCAAGCTCGCCGCCATTGCGGCGCAGAGCCTGACGCGCAAACTGCGCACCGCCGACAGCGGCACCGCGCCCCGCCAGACCCTCAACGGCCGCGAGCTGCTGATGTTCTGCTCCAACGACTACCTGGGCCTGGCGGCAGAGCCGGCGATTGCCGAAGCCATCGCCGAAGGCGCCCGTCTGTGGGGCGGCGGCTCGGGCGCCTCGCCGCTGGTCAGCGGCCACAGTGCTGCACACGAGGCCGTCGCCGAGACCCTGTCACGCTGGTACGCCCCGCACATCCCGCAGGCCCGCGCCATCGGCTTCTGCACCGGCTACATGGCCAACCTGGCTGTCGTCACGGCCCTGGGTGATGAGCACACCGAGATCTTCTCGGAGCAGCTCAACCACGCCTCGCTGATCGACGCGGCACGGCTGGCCAAGGCCCGGGTCACGCGCTATGGCCATGCCGACGTGGCCGGCCTGCGTGCGCTCCTCGCGGCCAGCACCGCCAAGGTCAAGCTCATCGTCACCGACGCCGTCTTCAGCATGGACGGTGACCTCGCGCCGCTGCCCGGCCTGCTGGCCCTGGCCGACGAATTCGACGCCTGGCTCATCGTCGACGACGCCCACGGCTTTGGCGTGCTGGGTGAGAAAGGCCGCGGCTCGCTGGAGCACTTCGGGCTGTGCAGCGAGCGCCTCATCCTCGTCGGCACCCTCGGCAAGGCCGCCGGCCTGGCCGGCGCCTTCGTCGCCGCCCACGCCACCATCGTCGACTACCTGCTGCAGGCCGCGCGCAACTTCATCTTCTCGACCGCCTCGCCACCGGCCATCGAGCATGCGCTGCTGACCAGCTTCGCGCTGATCGAAGGCCCGCTCGGCGCCGCCCGCCGCGCCAACCTCGTCGCCCTGCAGGCCCGGCTGCGCGATGGCCTGATGGCCCTCATCGACCACCACCCGCGCCTGGGCTGGACGCTGACCGACGCGGCCACGCCCATCCAGCCGTTGATCGTCGGCGGCAATGCCGAGGTCATGGCCCTGGCAGCCGCGCTGGAGGCCACCGGCCTGCGCGTCCCGGGCATCCGCCCACCCACGGTCGCCGCCGGCACCGCGCGGCTGCGCATCACGCTGTGCGGCACGCACACCGCCGCCGACGTCGACACGCTGCTGACCGCGCTGGACCGCGCCGCGGCCGCCCAGGAGTGCGCCGCGTGAAAGGCTTTTTCATCACGGGCACCGACACCGAGATCGGCAAGACCGCCGTCACGGCCGGCCTGGCCCACGCCTTCGCGCTCTCCGGCCGCCGCGTCGCCGCGCTCAAGCCCATCTCGGCCGGCCAGGACTTCGTCGATGGCCACTGGCTGAACGACGACGTCGAGCGCCTGCGCGCCGCCGGCAACATGGGCCTGAGTTCGGCCGAAGTCGGCGCCTTGCAACTGCGCACCGCCTGCGCGCCCCATATCGCGGCGCGCATCGAGGACGAGGCCATCGTCCGCGAACCCCTGCTGCATGCGCTGCGCTGGGTCGGCGGCCGCGCCGATGTCGCCCTCGTCGAAGGCGTGGGCGGCTTTCGCGTGCCGCTGAACGAACACTGGGACACCGCCGACCTCGCCGTCGATCTCGGCCTGCCGGTCATCCTCGTTGTCGGCCTGCGCCTGGGCTGCATCAACCACGCGCTGCTGACGGCCGAGGCCGTGCGCGCCCGCGGCCTGGCGCTGGCCGCCTGGGTGGCCAACACCGTGGACGAACGTCAGCCCCACGTCACCGACAATCTGCAAGCTCTGCAGCGCGGCCTTGCCGCCCCCTGCCTTGGCCATGTTCCCCGCCTGGCCCACGCCGACCACGCCACGATGGCCCGCCATCTGTCGCTCGAACCCCTGCTCGGACACCTCCCCGCATGAACCAGATCCAGACCCTCACCCCCACCACCGACGCCGACCGCCGCCAGGCCAGCCCCTGGACCGTCAAGGACGTCGTGGCCCTGTTCGACCTGCCCTTCAATGACCTGCTCTTCCGCGCCCAACAGGTGCATCGCGAGCACTTCGATGCCAACGCCGTGCAGCTTTCAACGCTGCTGTCCATCAAGACCGGTGGCTGCGAAGAGGACTGCGCCTACTGCCCGCAGTCGGCCCACTTCGACACGGGGCTGAAGGCCGAGAAGCTGATCCCGCTGCAAGAGGTGATGGAAGCCGCCCGCGCCGCCAAGCTCAACGGCGCGACGCGCTTCTGCATGGGCGCCGCCTGGCGTTCGCCCAAGCCGCGCCACCTCGAAGCCATCGGCGAGATGATTTCCGAGGTCAAGGCCCTGGGTCTGGAGACCTGCCTGACGGCCGGCATGCTGGAAGACGGCCAGGCCGAGCAACTCAAGCAAGCGGGCCTCGACTACTACAACCACAACCTGGATACCTCGCCCGAGTTCTACGGCCAGATCATCACGACGCGCACGTATCAAGACCGCCTCGACACGCTGGACCGCGTGCGTCAGCAGGGCATGAAGGTCTGCTCGGGCGGCATCGTCGGCATGGGCGAGACGCGCCGCGAGCGCGCCGGCCTCATCGTGCAGCTGGCCAACCTCGACCCCTATCCCGAGAGCGTGCCCATCAACAACCTGGTGCAGGTCGAAGGCACGCCGCTGGCCGGCACCGCGCCGCTGGACCCGCTCGAGTTCATCCGCACCATCGCCGTCGCCCGCATCACCATGCCGCGCGCCATGGTGCGCCTGTCGGCCGGCCGCGAGGAGATGCCGGAAACCATGCAGGCCCTCTGCTTCCTCGCCGGTGCCAACTCCATGTTCTACGGCGACAAGCTGCTGACCACCAGCAATCCGCAGGCCGAGAAGGACCGCGCGCTGCTGGAGCGCCTGGGCATGCGCTGCTCGACCGAGGCCGAGCTGACGCCGTCCGACGCAGCGGCCAAGGTGCAGGTCTGCACCCACTGATCCCTGCGACACCGCACGCTGACGGCCCATCGACCTGAAGCGCGCCCCGATCCCGAATCCACAAGAAGACGGCTGAGGAGACAAGAGAGATGTTCAAGAAGATCCTGATCGCCAACCGCGGTGCTCGCGCCGAAGGCGCGGTCGCGCCAGCGACAAATCGCGTGGTGGCCGGCGCAGCCGGCCACACGGGCAAGTTCCCTCCGGGAGCTCGCCATGTTTAAGAAGATCCTCATCGCCAACCGGGGGGAAATCGCCTGCCGCGTGGCCGCAACCGCCCGGCGCCTGGGCATCCAGACCGTCGCGGTCTATTCCGAGGCCGATGCCGACGCCCAGCACGTCAAGGTCTGCGACGAGGCCGTCCTCATCGGCGGTCCGGCGCCGCGCGACTCCTATCTGCAGTGGGAACGTATCCTCGCCGCGGCCAAAGCCACCGGTGCCGAGGCCGTGCACCCAGGCTACGGCTTCCTGAGCGAGAACGAGGCCTTCGCCCAGGCCTGTGCCGATGCCGGCGTCGTCTTCATCGGCCCGCCGCCGAGCGCCATCCTGGCCATGGGCCTGAAGGCCGAGTCCAAGCGGCTGATGGAAGCCGCCCAGGTGCCGCTGGTGCCGGGCTATCACGGCGCCGACCAGGACCCCACCCTGCTGAAGAAGGAAGCCGACCGCATCGGCTATCCCGTGCTGATCAAGGCCAGCGCCGGCGGCGGTGGCAAGGGCATGCGCGCGGTCTACAAGGCCGATGAATTCGACGCGGCCCTGGCCTCGTGCAAGCGTGAGGCCATCAACAGCTTCGGCGACGACGCGGTGCTGATCGAGCGCTATGTGCAAAAGCCCCGGCACATCGAGATCCAGGTCTTCGGCGACTCCCACGGCGACTGCGTCTATCTGTTCGAGCGCGACTGCTCGGTGCAGCGCCGCCACCAGAAGGTGCTGGAAGAGGCCCCTGCTCCCGGCATGACGCCCGAGCGCCGCGCCCAGATGGGCGAGGCCGCCGTGGCCGCGGCCAAGGCCGTCGGCTATGTCGGCGCCGGCACCGTCGAGTTCATCGCCGAGCAGGACGGCCGCTTCTACTTCATGGAGATGAACACGCGGCTGCAGGTCGAGCACCCGGTGACGGAAGCGATCACTGGGCAAGACCTCGTCGAGTGGCAATTGCGAGTTGCCGCCGGCGAGCCGCTGCCCCTGAAGCAACACGAGCTGCGCATGCACGGCCACGCCATCGAGGCCCGCATCTGCGCCGAGAACCCCGACGGCGGCTTCCTGCCCGCCACGGGCTCGCTGGACGTGGCCCGCTGGCCCGCCCATGTGGCCTTCCAGCGCGGCAATGTGCGCATCGACGCCGGCGTGCGCGAGGGCGATGCCATCAGCCCCTTCTACGACTCGATGATCGCCAAGCTCATCGTCTGGGGCGAGGACCGCGCGCAAGCCCTGGCCCGCCTGGACGCCGCGCTGCGCGACACCCACATCGTCGGCCTGCACACCAACGTCGCCTTCCTGCGCCGCTGCGCGGCCACGGCTTCGTTCTCGGGCGCCGACCTCGACACCGGCCTGATCGAACGCGAGAAGGCCGTGTTGTTCGACCAGCCCGGCCTGCCGCTGCGCGTCAGCGCCGCCGCCGTCGTCGCCCACACGCTGGCCGTCGAGGGCGCAACCCAAGGCCGCGATCCGTGGAGCGCCCGTGACGGCTTCCGCCTGTTCGGCTCGGCCACGCGCCGCTTCGACCTGGAAGCCGCAGGCCACCACCAAGAGGTGCTGCTGTCCCGCCACCACCGCGGCGGCATGACGCTGACGGTCGCGGGCGAAGCCATCGAGTTCGCCGTGCAGTCGCAGGACGCCGAGACGCATGAACTCTTCCTGGGTACGGAACGCCTGCGCGTGAAGACCTATGCCCAGGGCGAGCGCGTCGCCGTCTTCGGCGCCGACGGCTCGGCCGTGCTGACCGAGGTGGACGTCATCGCCCATGCGGGCGACGGCCCGGCCGAAGGCGGCCGCCTGACCGCGCCCATGCCCGGCAAGCTGGTGGCCTTCCTGGCCCAGGCCGGCGACACCGTCACCAAGGGTCAGCCCCTGGCCGTCATGGAAGCGATGAAGATGGAGCACACCATCTCCTCGCCGCGCGACGGCAAGGTGGCGGAGTTGCTGTTCGCCGTCGGCGACCAGGTCGGCGACGGCGCTGAACTCCTCAAATTGGAAGCCTGATCATGGCCCTGCCCTCGCACGTCAAGATCCTCGACGTCGGCCCGCGCGACGGGCTGCAGAACGAGAAGGAGAACGTCTCCACCGAGCACAAGGCACAGCTCGTGGCCATGCTGCAGGACGCCGGCCTGGTGGAGATCGAGGTCACCAGCTTCGTCAGCCCGAAGTGGGTACCGCAGATGGGCGACAACACGGCCGTCATGGCCGCCATCCAGCGCAAGCCCGGCGTGCGCTACTCGGTCCTCGTGCCCAACACCAAGGGCCTGGAACCGGCGCTGGCGACGAAGCCCGACGAGATCCTCGTCTTCACGGCGGCCAGCGAGGCCTTCACGCAGAAGAACATCAACTGCTCCATCGCCGAGAGCCTGGAGCGCTTCGCGCCCGTCATCGAGGGCGCGCATGCCGCCGGTGTGAAGGTGCGCGCCGCACTGTCCTGTTCGCTGGGCTGCCCGTACGAGGGCGAGATCACTGCAGACCAGGTCGAGCGCGTCGTCAAGCCGCTGCGCGAGCTGGGCGTGGACGCCATCGACATCGCCGACACCATCGGCGTTGGCACGCCGCGCAAGGTGCAGGCCGCGATGGAGCGGGCGCTGAAGCACTTCCCGGTGGCCGAGGTGTCGGGCCACTTCCACGACACCTATGGCCAGGCGCTGAGCAATGTCTACGCGAGCATGGAGCTGGGCCTGCACAGCTTCCACGCCAGCGTGGCAGGCCTGGGCGGCTGCCCCTATGCCAAGGGCGCGACCGGCAACGTCGCGACCGAGGACGTCATCTTCATGCTGGACGGCCTCGGCATAGCGACCGGCATTGACCTCGACAAGCTCGTCGATGCAGGTGCTTTCATATCGAATGTGCTGGGCCGCCCGCCGGTGTCGCGCGTGGCTCGCGCCGTGCTGGCCAAACGCGCCGGCTGAAACTGAAACGGGCTTTCAACCCGATGGCAAGGGGCCTGGCGGCCCATGACGTTCGTTTACACCGGCGCTCCCGTGTCGGTTGTCACATCCGGCCTGACGGAAAAATTACCCAGGGCCTGCCGATGCCGGCTGTAATCCGGCCGTCATAAAACAAGGACGTTGGGTTGGCCGGGGCGCACTCGAGACAGGGTGCGGGCCACTCACGGTAGGCCATGAACTTTCAGCCTCTGAGTCTGCACAAGACCCGCTTCCAGCCGGGCAAGCCCACGCCTTACGGCATCTTCGATGCCGGCGGGCGGCTGCTGCTGGCACGCGGCCACCAGTTCGACAGCGCCGAACAGCTGGAGAAGCTGATCGAACGCGAAGCGACCATCGACCTGCGCGAATTCGACGACACCTCGCGCCGGATCGCCAACGCACGACGCGACCAACTGCCGGCCTACTGGGAAGACAGCATGGGCGAAGTGGGCCGCCTGCTGCGCGCCAGCCCGACCAGCGACTTCACCGAGTCCCTGGACCAGGCCTCGCGCCCCTTGATGGCCCTGATCGAACGCGACCCCGACCTCGCCATCCTGCAGGCGGTGCGCACCGAGGCCGTCGATGGCGGCCCGACCGCCTATGCCAGTCGCCACGCCGTGCACACGGCCACGGCGGCCTGCCTGGCGGCCACGCGGCTGGGCTGGTCGACGACGCAGAAGCGCTGCGTGCTGCGCACCGCGCTGACGATGAACATCTCGATGGCCGAGCTGCAGAACAAGCTGGTGACCCAGGTATCGCCGGTGACGACGATGCAGCGCGCCGAGATCGAGTCCCATCCCGAGCGCAGCGCCGCCATGCTGGAAATGGCCGGCGTGACGGACGGCGACTGGCTGGCCGCCGTGCGCCAGCACCACGAGGAACACGATGGATCGGGCTACCCCCACCACCTGACCCACGTCAACGAAGTGGCGCAGCTGGTGCACAGCGCCGACTGCTTCACCGCCAAGCTCAGCCCGCGCCTGAAGCGCCAGCCCCTGCTGGCCGACGCCGCGGCGCGGCTGCAATACCAATGCGGCAAGGGCGACCCGCTGACCGCAGCCCTCATCAAGGAGTTCGGCCTCTATCCTCCGGGCTGCACGGTGAGGCTGAAGTCGGGCGAGGTGGGCATGGTGATGAAGCGCGGCGACAGCACCAACACGCCCGTCGTGGCCGTGCTGACCGATCGTCAGGGCAATCTGCGCATCGAGCCCGCCAAGCGCGACACCGCCAAGGCCGAGTTCGGCATTGCGGCCGTGGTGCCGCTGGCCGGCCTGAAAGTCCGTGTCGGGCTCGAGAAGCTGATCCAGGCCGTGCCGGACTGACTTGAGGCCCCTCGTCCAGTCGCGCCTGCTGAACGCGGCGCGCCCAGCCGGGACCGCGCTGCGGCCGGAGTCCGCAGCGCTTCGGCAGGCACGGCGGGCCCACAGGACTCGCCATGTCCGGCCTCAGCCCCCGAGGGGACGGTGATGCTTGCGGCATTGAGCCGCAAGCACATCACCTTACGCGGGCCGGCCAGGGAGCGGCCCGGCGCTCGGCCCGCAAATACAGCCGCTAGCCTCGCAATTCCCACAAGACGTTGACGATGCGCCAGCGGCCCTCGACCTGGGCCAGGTGCAGGTAGTCGATCCACGCCTCGGCATCGACGCGCACGCTGGCCGTGCGGCCGAAGACGTCGAGGATCTTCACGTCGGCGCGCTTGCCGGTCTCGGGCTTGTGGCTGCGCGTGTACTGCACCAGCGTCATTGCGCTCATGTTCTGCAGCTCGCCGCGCCCGTCGGGCAGGCGCTTGACGATGCGCTTGGCCAGCTCGGGATGCAGCGCACGCTCCATGCGCGCCGCGTCGCCGGCATACCAGCCCTCGATGTAGTCGCGCGCGCAGGCCTCGATGGCCGCGGCTTCGGGCTCGGCGGCCACGGCCGCCGTGGAAGCGGCGGCCAGGGCCGCGCTGCTCATGAAGATGCGTCTTTGCAAGATGGGCTCCGTTCAGGCTCGAACGGCGCGCAGCATGGCAGCAAGGGCTGCGGCGCGGAAGTGACTTTCGTCCTCATGCCATGCCGCTGGCAGGCGGCATGGCCTTCGTTAGGCGTCGGACAGGCTGAGCCCGGACACATTCAGTCCTGTGGACTGAATGTGCCTGGCGAAGGACGGAGCCACTGGCTCTGGCACGCAGGGCCTGTCCGCGGTCCGAACTCAGCCCAGCTTGTCCAGCGCGTTCTCGATCTGGCCCCTCTCATGCTCGCCCAGGCCACGGCCGGCGCGGCGCAGGCGCTCGACGAGAGCAGCATCGACCGGCTTGGCCTCGCTCAGCTTCTCGGCCACACGCAGCAGCACCTGCAGGCGCTCGAAGCCGCCTTCCATGCTCTCGGCACTGGACAGCACACGCTCCAGGCCCGCCTTGCCGATCTTGGGGCGGTCCAGCAGGCGGTTCAGGGTTTCGCGACGCTCGAAGCCACCCGAGATGCCGCCCGCGACGCGGGTGTAGGCCTCGACCAGTTCGGTCTCGTCGCCCTGCATGCGCTCGGCGACGGCGCCCAGGGCCTCGCGCTTCTCGAAGTCGCCCTGGATGCGCGTGGCCGCCTGCACGGCAGCCGCCAGCACGGCCGGCTGGGGCGTGGCGGACACCTGGTTGTCGATGGCGGTGCGCAGTTCGAAGTCGCCGCCGATGCGCCCCAGGGCCTCGGTCCAGGCGGCGAGCACGGCCGGTGTGTTCAGCAGCTTGGGCGCCAGCGCGCTGAGGGCCTCGCGGCGGTCGAAGTCACCATCGATGCCGGCCGCGGCGGCCAGCCAGCTCAGTTGCTGGGGCTCGGCCAAGGGCTGGCGGGCGATGGCGCTCAAGGCCTCGCGACGTTCGAAGGCGCCTTGCAGGCCGGCCGCCGCCGCGATCAGGCGATCCACGGCCGCGGCGGGCAGCGGCGCCTCGATTTGCAGCGCGGCCTCGATGCGGCGGCGGCGCTGGAAGTCTTCCTTGGCACGCTCGATGTCGGCCATCACGGCCTCGATGCCGCCCTTGGCGAACAGCTTGCGGGCGCGCACCACCGGGTCGGTCAGGCTCTCGGCCATGCGCTGCACGGCCTGGGCCCACCAGCGGCGGCCGGCGTCATCCAGCGGCAGGCTCTCATTGCCGACGCGGTACTCGCGCTCGATGCGGCCCTCGCCCATGGACTGCAGCACCATCTGGCGCGTCAGCCCGCCCTCGCGCTCCTTCACGGTCAGCGTGCCGGTCAGGGTCTGCACCTCGTTCTCGGCTTCGTTGAACGTGACCTTGCCGTCCAGCGTCACCGCGAAGCTGCCGCCGGGATAGCGGCTGTAGATGCGCGTGCCACGCACCGAGAAGGACATGCCGTCGCCCAGGCCGCCGAGGTCGAAGCGATCGAGCAGGTTGCGGCCATCGGTGTGGCTGACGACGACGGCCGGCATCGCGACGAGGGCGACCAGGATGACGCCCACCAGGCCCCAGCGCACGCCGCGGCGCTCGCGAGGCGCGTCATCGTCGCTCTTCAAGAGGCGCCGCACCCGGGCGAACAGCGGCGATCCGGCGCTGGCCGCACCGCAGGCCAGGGCCGGGCCGTGACTGCCGCCCTGGGCCTTCAGCGCCTCGGCGCAACGCAGCAGGCTTTGCGCCAGGGCCAGGCGCTGGCCCGAGGGCGCGGCGGCCGCGGCGTCGCAGGCCAGTTCGGCCAGCAGGTCCAGGCGGCGCAAGGCGACGCGGTTCAGCGCCTGCGGCCACAGCAGGGCCTTCATCGTGGCCGCCAGCAGGCGCCAGGCCGGGTCGCGGCGGCGCAGATGCGCCAGCTCGTGGCCGAGCACGGCGCGGGCCTCGTCGTCGGGCAGGTCCAGGCACCAGGCCGGCAGGCAGAGCACGCGGCCCGGCGCCAGCAGCGGGCTGGCCCAGCCGGCGCGGGCATGGCGCAGCGCGGGCAGGGGAACGCCCATGTCGTTGGCCAAACGCGCCGCCAGGCCCCGCCAGCGCGTGTCGGCCAGTTCGGGCAGTCGGCGCACGGCGCGACGCAGCCAGGCCCATTGCAGGGCCAGTCCGAGCAGCATCAACACGGCACCGGCCAGCCACAGCGCGACAAAGCCGATGGCGACGTCGTGGGCCTTGGGCGCCAGCGACGTCGTGATCGGCAGCGCACCGAGCTGGGCGCTGGGCCTGGCAGTCAGAGGTGCCTCGACGACGACGGGGGCCACGTCGACCGAGGCTGGCGCCGCTCGCTGCGCAACGACGGTGACGGGGCGTGCCAGGTCGGTCGGCGCGGGCGCGGAGGTCACCAGCGGCAGGCTGGCGCTGACGAGGCCGCCCAGCAGGGCCAGGCGCCACAGCGTCTCCTGCGTGGAAGTGGCCAGACGCGCCAGCCAACCGGCACGCTCAAGCGCCCACAAGCCACCGATCAGCAGGCTGCTGTGCAGCAGATAGCTGCACAGCCAGGTCAGCAGCACGTCGGTCATCGCATTCATCATGCTTCTCCCTTGCGTTGTTTCAGCAGCGCCTGCAGCGCGGCCAGCTCCTTGGCATCGACACCGCGCGCATCCAGCAGATGGCTGACGAGGGCGCTGGCGCGGCCGGCGAACAGGCTGTCGACGAGGTTGCCCACCATGGAGCGCTGCACTTCGGCCTCGCTGACCAGCGGCGTGTACAGCAGCGCCCGGCCCTCGCGGCGGCTGGCGAGCAGCCCGCGCTTTTCCAGGCGCGTCAGCAGCGTCGCCACCGTCGTGTGGGCCAGGTCACGCTCGCCGCGCAGGGCTTCGGCCACTTCAGCCGTGCTGGCCTCGCCGCGCTGCCACAACACGCGCATCAGGCTCAGTTGCAGATCACTCAGCGAGACCTCGCCCGCGCCGATTTCCTCGTCCATGACGCTCTTCTACAGTTGTCGTACTACAAATGTAGAAGATTTGGTCGGACGGCCGCAAGTGCCTTTTGGCAGGGGTCAGGGAGGTGGTTGGCCGGCGGGATTGCGCAGGCGCTGGCTGAACCACCACAGATGGCCGTCGGGGTCGACGCAGCCATAGCTGCGGTCGGTCCAGTAGTCGGGGCCGTAGTCGTTGTTGCTCATCTCGTAGGTCACCCGGGCACCGGCCGCGACGGCACGCGCGCAATGGGCATCGACATCGTCGACATAGAGAAAGAGGCCCTGGGTGTTGGCGCCGCCCAGGGTCTTGGGTGAACGCAAGGGCGCGCCGAAGCGCACTTCGCGCTCGGGCCCGCCCTCGCTGACCATGACGATGGCCTCGCCGTAGCGGATCTCGCTGTGCATGACGCTGCCGTCGGGGGCGTCCACGATGATCTCGACCTCGAAGCCGAAGGCGCGCTGGTACCAGGCGATGGCCTCGCGCGCGTTCTCGCAGTAGATCGCCGACGACAGTCGCGGCCAGCCGGGTGGGGTGGGTTTCATCGCGGTCTCCGCAAAGCCAGGGTGCGGTTGAATGCTCCCACTGCGACCGCCATCTCGCCACACCATGAAACGCATCGCCGCCAGCGCCCTCGCCTTGCTCAGCACGATTTCCATCCATGCCCAGGAAGCGCCGACCTACGACGCTGCCAAGGCCCAGGCCTGGGGCGCCAACGACAACGGCCTGCGCCCCTACACCCTCGTGCTGCTGAAGACCGGCCCGAAGCGCATGCCGGACGGCCCCGCGCGCGACGAGATGTTCAAGGGCCATTTCGCCAATATGCAGCGTCTGGCCCGGGAGGGCTTGCTCGTCTATGCGGGCCCGCTGGACGGCCAGAACGAACTGCGCGGCCTGTTCATCTTTGCCACCCAGGACCCCGAGGTCGCCCGCAAGGCCGTCGACACCGACCCGGTCATCATCAACGGCGAGATGGTGGCCGAGCTGCACCGCCACTACGGCTCGGCCGCGCTGATCGGCGTCAACGACCAGCACACGCGGCTGATCAAGCCCAAGCCCTGATGGATCAGCCCTTCTTCAGCACCTTGGGCACCGGATTGGGCCTCAGCCTGAACGCGTCCGGCATGCCCGAGCCCAGCAGCGGGCGCAGATAGAGGCGGAAGGCGTCGGTGACGTCGGTGCCGCTGGCGGTGATGAAGTGGTCTTCCATCGTGCGCGTCTTGCCGGCCACGGCGGACAGCGGCAGCAGCTCGTAGTCCACCGAGTAGTAGCCGACGCGCTTGATGGCCACCGAGCCGTCGCGGTCGCCGTGGAAGGCGTACTGGACGGCCTTCTCGCCGACCTCGCGGGCTTCACGCTGGTCCACGTCGCTCACGCAACCCAGGAAGCTGCGCTGCAGATAGCCGAAGGTGTCGCCGCGCACGCGCTTGATGCCGAGCTTGGCCTTGATCTCCTCGCACAGCAGGTCGGCCAGGGCGCCGGTGCCGCTGAGCTGCACATTGCCATGGGCGTCGCGTTCGAGGTCGCCGGCCAGCTTGGCCAGCATGGGTGCGCCCGAGGCGTCGTGGATGCCCTCGCTGACGGCGATGACGCAGCGGCCGAAGCGCTCGTAGCTGGCCTTGACGTCGCGCAGGAACTGCTCGGTGTCGAAGTGGCGCTCGGGCAGGTAGATCAGGTGCGGGCCGTCGTCGTCGAACTTCTTGCCCAGGGCCGCGGCTGCGGTCAGGAAGCCGGCGTGGCGCCCCATGACGACGCCGACATAGACGCCGGGAAGGGCCGCGTTGTCGAGGTTGGCGCCGGCAAAGGCCTGGGCGACGAAGCGCGCCGCCGAGGCATAGCCGGGGGTGTGGTCGTTGCCGACCAGGTCGTTGTCGATGGTCTTGGGGATGTGGATGCAGCGCAGCGGATAGCCGGCCGCGGCAGCCTCCTCGGACACGATGCGCACGGTGTCGGAAGAATCGTTGCCACCGATGTAGAAGAAGTGAGTGATGCCGTGCGCCTTCAGCACGGTGAAGATCTCGTGGCAGTAGGCGGCATCGGGCTTGTCGCGCGTGGAGCCCAGGGCCGAAGCCGGCGTGTTGGCCACCAGCTCGAGGTTGTGGCTGGTCTCCTGCGTGAGGTCGACGAAGTCCTCGTTGACGATGCCGCGCACGCCGTGGCGCGCACCGTAGACCTTGCCCACACCGGCCTGGCGACGTGCTTCCAGCACGACACCGACGAGGCTCTGGTTGATGACGGCGGTGGGACCGCCGCCTTGGGCGACGAGGATCTTTGCGAGACTCATGAACGCTCCTGGGCTGTCGTCAATCGACGGTGCGCAGTTTAGGGGCGTCGGAGTTTCATCGCGGTTTCAGGTTCGTCCTGCGGGCCGAGCGCTGGGCCGCTCCCGAGCCGGCCCGCCTTGGGCGATGTGCTTGCCGGTCGATCCGGCAAGCATCGCCGTCCCCACGGGGGACCGACCGGGCTTGCCGCGTTCAGCAGGCAAGACCGGGCGAGGGGTCTACCGGCCCATCCACGTCTCGAGCTGGTCGGCCGGCATGGGCTTGGCGAACAGCCAGCCCTGGCCTTCGTGGCAGCCCAGGCCGATCAGGTACTGGCGCTGCTCCTCGGTCTCTATGCCTTCGGCGATGACGGTCAGGCCCAGGCCGCGGCCGAGGTTGACGACCATCTGGGCGATGGTGGAGCCGGCGGACGAGGACTGCGCCTCCTGCACGAAGGCGCGGTCGATCTTGAGGCGGTCGACCTGCAGCTGGCGCAGCTGGCTGAGGGACGAGAAGCCGGTGCCGAAGTCGTCGATGGCGACGCTGAAGCCGAGCTGCTTGATGTCGGCCAGCACGCGCAGCACGAGATCGGCGTCTTCCATGGCCATGGACTCGGTGATCTCGAGCTCGATGTTCTGGCCGGCGACGCCGCAGTCCTTCAGCGCGCGGCCCAGCATGTCGATGAAGCCGGGGTGGCGGAACTGGGCCATGGACACGTTGACAGCCATGCGGAAGTCGGCATGGCCCAGGGCCTGCATCTTCTTCAGCTGGCCGCAGGCGGTGCGCATGACGAACTCGCCGATGGGGATGATGAGGCCGCTCTGCTCGGCCAGCGGGATGAACTGGTCGGGGGGGATGAAGCGACCGTCGGTCGTGCGCCAGCGCAGCAGGGCCTCGGCGCCGATGACGCGGGACGTTTCGAGAGCCACCTGCGGCTGGTAGACGACGAAGAGCTGGCTCTCCTCGAAGCCGGTGCGCAGGCCCTTGAGCAGCTTGAAGCGCTCGCGCGCGTCGCTGCCCATGGCGGCCGAGAAATATTGGGATGAGCCGCGCTGCTGCTGCTTGGCGCGCTTGAGGGCGATCTGGGCATCGAGCAGCAGCTCGGAGCCGACCGCCGTGGACTCGCCCAGGCGCACCAGGCCGGTGGTGGCCGACAGCTGCAGGCGCTCGCCGGCGACGACGAAGGGGTCGGCAAACACGCCGCTGACGGTCTCGGGGCAGACCTTGGCATGCTCGCCGAGCACGCCGAAGGTGTCGGCACCGACGCGCGCCATGGCCGTGTTCAGGCCCAGCATCTCGCTCATGCGATGCACGACGGCCTGCAGCACCTGGTCGCCGAAGTGGTGGCCGAAGGCGTCGTTGATGTCCGAGAAGTCGTCGATGTCGATCAGCGCCAGCGTGACGCCGGACGGATCCTTCAGGTTCTTGTCGAGCAGCTCGACGAAGCGGTTGCGGTTGGGCAGGCGCAGCAGCGGGTCGTTGTAGGCCTGGTCCAGCAGCTGGCTGTACAGCACCACGTTCTCGAAGCCGACGGCGATGTTGGAGCAGAAGGCCTTCAACAGCTGCTGGTCGAGCTCGTCCAGCTCGCGGCCGACGTCGACGAGGGCAGCCATGGCGCGGCCCCGGCCCATGCCGAAGTAGAGGACGGTGCCGTCGTCGTAGAGGTTGTGCTCCTCGCGCAGGCAGCGCTCGAGGCGATTGCGCACGGTGGCGATCTTGACCTGGGCCAGCGGGCGGTCGATGAGGCCGCTGTACTGGCCGGCGGCCGCGACGATGCGGACTTCATCGCCCGTCTCGCCACTGACCTGGGCGCAGACCAGGCCCTCGGGCAGGATGCCGAGCAGGGCGCAGAGCTGGGTGACGACGCCTTCGGCAAAGCGGCTCAGGCCGCGCATGCGCGACAGCGAGGTGCTGCTGTCGACGATCATCTCCAGGCCGCGGCGGTTGGCTTCCAGCGCGCAGATCTGGCGGTAGGAGCGCACGGCCGCCGTCAGCACCGTGTACAGACGGGTGCGGGTCAGCTCCGACTTGGTCTTGTAGTCGTTGATGTCATAGGCCTGCACCGTCTCGATCTCGGGCGCATAGCCGGGCTGGCCGGTGCGCAGCACGATGCGCAGCGCGTTCAGGCGCAGTTCGTCGCGGATGTGGCGCACCAGCTGCAGGCCGGCGTCCTCGCTCTCCATGACGACATCCAGCAGCACGACGGCGAGGTCGTCCTCGCTGGCGAGCAGCTGGCGGGCCTGGGCGGCGGAGGAGGCGTGCAGGAAGACGAGGGGCTGGCCTTCGACGGTCAGGCCCTGCATGGCCAGCTCGGTGGCCTTGTGGACGTCGCCATCGTCGTCGACGATGAGGATGCGCCACGGCCGGTCGTGCGCGCGGTGATCTGCTTCGGCGTGCTCGGGTTCGTCGAGCAGCTCGAGCAGGTCGTCGTCAACGGCTGGCGTGTCTTGCATGGGGGCGAGGGCTCCGGGCGGGGCGCCATGGCGACCCCTTCTCGTCAAGAGCCGCAAGCGTACGGCATCCTCAGCCTTGTCGTCACGAAAAGCAGGGGCAAAAGTCCTGCGATTCGCCTTATCGTTTTGCGGGTTTGCCCGGACGCGAGGGGCTGTTGCGACCGCCGCCGGTCACGCGGGGCGGCAGGCCGGTGTGCTGGGTCAACAGCTGGCCCTTGCGGGGCGTGGCGGCTTTCATCGGAGCTTTTGCGGCCGGCTTGGTGGGCGTGGAGTTCTTGCGCCGGGCGCTTTCGTAGCTGCCGTCGGTGACCGGCTGGTAGCTCGGGATCAGGTGGTGCTTGCCATTGCCGATCAGGTCGGAGCGGCCCATGGCCTTGAGGGCTTCGCGCAGCAGCGGCCAGTTGTTGGCGTCGTGATAGCGCAGGAAGGCCTTGTGCAGGCGACGGCGGCGTTCGCCGCGCACGACGTCCACGCTCTCGCCCCGCGTCTCGTCCCGGCTGATGCCCTTGAGCGGGTTCTTGCCCGAGTGGTACATGGCCGTCGCGGTCGCCATGGGGCTGGGGTAGAAGGTCTGCACCTGGTCGGCGCGGAAACCGTTCTTCTTCAGCCAGACGGCGAGGTTCATCATGTCCTCGTCGCTGGTGCCGGGGTGGGCGGCGATGAAGTAGGGAATCAGGTACTGCTTCTTGCCGGCCGCGGCGCTGGCGGCCTCGAACATCTGCTTGAAGCGGTCATACGTGCCGATGCCCGGCTTCATCATCTTGGACAGCGGGCCGTTCTCGGTGTGCTCCGGCGCGATCTTCAGATAACCGCCCACATGGTGGGTGACCAGCTCCTTCACGTACTCGGGCGACTGCACGGCCAGGTCGTAGCGCAGGCCGGAGCCGATCAGGATCTTCTTGACGCCCGGCAGCGCACGCGCGCGGCGGTACATCTTGATCAGCGGGTCGTGGCTGGTGTTGAGGTTGGGGCAGATGCCGGGATAGACGCAGCTGGGCTTGCGGCAGGCAGCCTCGATCTCGGGGCTCTTGCAGCCGATGCGGTACATGTTCGCCGTCGGGCCGCCGAGGTCGGAGACTATGCCGGTGAAGCCCTTGACCTTGTCGCGCATCTCCTCGATCTCGCGGATCACGGAGTCTTCCGAGCGGCTCTGGATGATGCGGCCCTCGTGCTCGGTGATGGAGCAGAAGGTGCAGCCGCCGAAGCAGCCGCGCATGATGTTCACGCTGAAGCGGATCATTTCCCAGGCCGGGATCTTGGTCGCACCGTCATGGCCGCCCGTCTCGTCCGCATAGCTGGGGTGCGGGCTGCGCGCATAGGGCAGGTCGAAGACGTGGTCCATCTCCGGCGTCGTCAGCGGCAGGGGCGGTGGGTTGATCCAGAGATCGCGCTCGATGCCGTTGAAGTCGTAGCGCTGCACCAGGGCGCGCGCGTTGCCGGGGTTGGTCTCGAGGTGCAGCACGCGGTTGGCGTGGGCGTAGAGCACCGGGTCGCTCTTGACCTTCTCGTAGGCCGGCAGGCGCACCACGGTGTGGTCGCGCGGCGGCATCTGGATGCGGCCGGTCTTGTGGACGGTGATGGGCTTGGCGCCACCTTCGTCGTTGGAGGCGCAGGGGGTCTCCTGCTTGATCTCCTGATAGGGGCTGATCAGCTCGTCGATGCGGCCGGGGCGGTCCACCTCGGTCGAGTCCAGCTCGAACCAGCCCTCGGCCGTCGGGTCGCCGTCGCGGCGCATGAAGGCGGTGCCGCGCACATCGGTCAGCGCCTCGATGGGCTCGCGGCGCGCCAGGCGGTGGGCAATCTCGATGATGGCGCGCTCGGCATTGCCGTACACCAGCAGGTCGGCCTTGCTGTCCACCAGGATGGAGCGGCGGACCTTGTCCTGCCAGTAGTCGTAATGGGCGATGCGGCGCAGCGAGGCCTCGATGCCACCGATGACGATGGGCACGTCCTTGAAGGCTTCCTGGCAGCGATGGGTGTAGACCAGCGTCGCGCGGTCGGGGCGCTTGCCGCCCTCGCCGCCGGGCGTGTAGGCGTCGTCGCTGCGGATTTTTCGATCAGCCGTGTAGCGGTTGATCATGGAATCCATGTTGCCGGCGGCCACGCCGAAGAACAGATTGGGCTTGCCCAGGGCCTTGAAGGCGTCGGCGCTGTTCCAGTCCGGCTGGGCAATGATGCCGACGCGAAAGCCCTGGGCCTCCAGCGTGCGGCCGATGACGGCCATGCCGAAGCTGGGGTGGTCGACGTAGGCGTCGCCCGTGACGATGATGATGTCGCAGCTGTCCCAGCCGAGCTGCTCCATCTCCGCCCGGCTCATGGGCAGGAAGGGCGCGGGGCCGAAACGCTTGGCCCAGAAGGGGCGGTAAGCGGTCAGGGCCTTAGGAGCAGCGATGGGCAGTGCGGACATGTCAGTGGTGCCCGGCCGCCCGAAGCCACTGACGCACCCCCTCGGGGGGCAGTGAGCAAAGCGAGCGTGGGGGCAGATTCAATCTGTCGATTGTCGGTGGAGGCCCAGAAAGCACAAAGCCCGCGCAGGGCGCGGGCTCGGGGCACTAGGCCGGGGCGTGAATTACAGCGCGCGGATGTTCGCGGCTTGCAGGCCCTTGGGGCCCTGCTTCACTTCGAACTCGACCTGGGCGCCTTCGGCCAGCGTGCGGAAGCCGCCGTTGTTCTTGATTTCGCTGTGGTGGGCGAACAGGTCCTTGCCGCCGTCGGCGGGCGTGATGAAGCCGAAGCCCTTGCCGTCGTCAAACCACTTGACGATGCCGGATTGCATGGTGCTCATGAAAACTTTCCTTGGTGTCGTTGAATCAAATTCGCCCTCAGCCCGAGCGGCTGCGGCAAAACACAACACACAAGATCAGACAGGACGAGCGCCGGCGGCAGATGCCGACCGAAGCGCGGGATTGTAAGGGCTCAGGCCGCCAGCAGCGTCTGGGTCGCCACCGCCATGCCACGGGCGCGCGGCGAACCGCCTTCCACGCGGCTTTCCTCGAAGACGGCACAGGCGCAGTCGCGGCAGGCACCGCAGGCCGTGCCCACGCGCAGGTCGTCCTGCAGGGCCTCGAAACTCGGGCAGCCGGACGACGCCGCAATGGCGATGTCACGGTCGGAGACGCGGTGGCAGACACAAACAATCATGGGTGCGAAGTCTAATGCGAATCAGTCTCATTTGCAAAAATAGCGGTTTTGCAGAGGGGCTTTCGCTGGGGATACTGGCGGCAAATTTCACGAATCCGGAGCCCTCCATGAAAGGCGACCCCCAAGTCATCGCCCACCTGAACGCCCAGCTGAAGCTGGAGCTGACCGCCATCAACCAGTACTTCCTGCATGCCCGCATGCTGAAGAACTGGGGCTTGATGAAGATGGCCAAGCACGAGTACGACGAGTCCATCGAGGAGATGAAGCACGCCGACAAGCTCATCGAGCGCGTGCTGACGCTGGAGGGGCTTCCCAATCTGCAGGACCTCGGCAAGCTGCTGATCGGCGAGAACGCCATCGAGACGATGGAGTGCGACCTGAAGATCGAGAAGACCGGCCATGCCCATCTGAAGGAGGCCGTCGCCTACTGCGAAAGCGTGCGCGACTACGTCTCCCGCGAACTGTTCGTCAGCATCCTTGACGACACCGAGGAGCACATCGACTACCTCGAGACGCAGCTGGAACTGGTCAACACCGTGGGCCAGCAGAACTATCTGCAGTCGCAGATGGGCGAATCCAGCTAGCCCAGTCGCTTCGCCTGCACGGCCTGGGCGGCCACGCCAAACAGGCCGGCACCCAGGTGGTGCAGGGTGTGCAGATCGGCGTTGGCTTCGGTCGGCGCCAGCCAGTGGCCGCCGCTGAAGATGCGCTCGTCGGCCTGGGCCGACACCACTTCGCCGAAGAAGCAGTCATAGGCCGCCTGGGCATGCGGCTCCTCGATGAGGCGGCATTCCATGTGGGCGACCGAGCCGCGCAGCAGTGGCAGGCCCAGCACCGGGCCGGCGTCGGCCGCCAGGCCATAGCGCTCGAACTTGTCGGCCTCGGCGCCGCTCTCGCTGCCGAGGGTGTAGACCAGATCCGCCTGCGCCGCCCCGGGCACGGTCAGCACGAAATGGCCTGACTCCAGCACCAGGCCGCGCGTGAAGGTGCTCTTGTCGATGACGACGACCACCCGCGGCGGCGTGAACTCCACCGGCATGGACCAGGCCGCGGCCATCAGGTTGCGGCGGCGGGCGTGGGCGCTGCCCACCAGCACCGTCGGCCCATGGTTGATGAGGCGGCTGGCGTGGCGCAGCTCGACTGCCTGCATCACAAAAAGCGTTCCAGCAGCTTCTTGGAATGCTTGTCCAGCGCCCAGCGATCGGCCACCTGCAGCTGCACGCCATGGGTGGACGTGATCAGCAGCCGGCCCTCTTCCAGGCGGCGGATGTCTTCTTCGCTCTTCAGCACGAAGTCCACCTCGCCACGGTCCGTCTCGATGCGCCAGGTGCTCGGCGTGGCAAAGGTGTTCACGGAGATCAGGCGCTTCAGCGTCGGATGGAATTCGCGGGCGGCCAGCTCGGCCTCCAGCAGGCGGCGCGGCCCTTCCGGCAGGGCCGAGATGCGCTCCACCCAGGCCAGTTCATGGCCATGGGAGCCCACCAGGGACAGGCCCTCGTCGGGCGCCGAGATGGGATGGGCGCGCACCGGCGTGACGGCGACATGGGCGTCGCCGTTCAGGTCGGTCAGCACCAGGCGGCCATGGGCGTCCACCCGCAGGTCGCGAAAAGGCAGGGTGCTCATGGGGCCTCCACCGCGGTGGCAATCAGGTCGACCTCGACCGACGCGTTCTTGGGCAGCTGCAACACGCCCACCGACGTGCGCGTGTGCGCGCCGGCGGGGCCCAGCACGCGCCAGATCAGGTCCGAGGCGCCGTCGGCCACCTCGCTCTGCTGGGTGAAGCCGGCCTCGCAATGCACGAAGACTGTCATCCGCAGCACGGCCTGCAGCTTGTTCAAGCTGCCCAGCTCCTGGCGCAGCAGGGCCAGGGCCCGCAGGGCACAGATGGCGGCGGCGCGCTTGGCGCGCTCCATGCTGACCTCGGCGCCGACGACGCCGGTGACGGCGACGTGGTCGCCGACGCGCGGGATCTGGCCGCTCAGGTAGAGGGTTCGACCATCGCGCACCAGCGACGTGTAGCGGCCGCCGATCTGCAGCGGCACCGTGGGGTCGAAGCCATGTTCCGCGCTGGCGGCATCCAGCTCCAGGTCTCGTTCGCTTGAAATCATGTCAGGGCTCCCGCTTTCAAGCCTCGGCCGTGTGGGCGCTGGGGTTGGGGGCGACGGCGTGGTCTTCCAGGTCTTCCTGGTCCACGCGTCGGGCTTGGGCTTCCCACAGGCGCCAGTAGTGCCCCTGGCGGGCGATCAGTTCGTCATGCGGCCCGAGTTCGACGATCTCGCCGCGGTCCATGACGACGAGGCGGTCGGCCTTGCGCAGCGTGGACAGGCGGTGGGCGATGGCGATGGTGGTGCGGCCTTTCACGAGGTTGTCCAGGGCGCGCTGGATTTCCTTCTCGGTCTCGGTGTCGACGGCCGAGGTGGCCTCGTCGAGGATGAGGATGGCCGGATCGATCAGCAGGGCGCGAGCAATGGAGATGCGCTGGCGCTCGCCGCCCGACAGGCCCTGGCCGCGCTCGCCCACCAGGCTGTCATAGCCATGCGGCAGGCGCAGGATGAACTCGTGGGCATGGGCGGCACGCGCGGCATTCACGATCTCGTCGCGGGTCGCTTCGGGCTTGCCGTAGGCGATGTTCTCGGCGATGGTGCCGAAGAACAGGAAGGGTTCCTGCAGCACCAGGCCGATGTGGCGGCGGTAGTCGGCCACCCTGACGCGACGCAGGTCCATGCCGTCGACCTTGATGGCGCCTTCGGTCACGTCGTAGAAGCGGCAGATCAGGTTGACCAGCGTGCTCTTGCCCGAGCCGCTGTGGCCCACCAGGCCCACCATCTCGCCGGGGCGGATGTCCAGGTTCAGGCTGCGGATGACGGAGCGCGAACCGTAACGGAAATTGACGCCCTGCATGGAGATGGCGCCGGTCACTTCGCCGAACTGCTGCGGGTTGACGGGGTCGGGCACGTTGGAGACGTGGTCCAGGATGTCGAAGATGCGCTTGGCGCCGGCGGCGGCCTTCTGCGTCACCGAGACGATGCGGCTCATCGAGTCGAGGCGGCCGTAGAAGCGGCCGATGTAGGCCAGGAAGGCCGTCAGCGTGCCGACCGTGATGCTCTGGTGCGAGATCAGCCAGATGCCGACGCCCCAGACGACCAGCAGGCCCATTTCGGTCAGCAGCGCGACGCTGGGCGTGAACAGGCTCCAGGTCTTGTTGAGCCTGTCGTTGACCTGCAGGTTCTTCACGTTCGCCTCGCGGAAGCGCGAGGCTTCGCGCTTCTCCTGGGCAAAGGCCTTGACGACGCGAATGCCGGGGATGGTGTCGGCCAGCACATTGGTGATCTCGCCCCAGACGCGGTCGATCTTCTCGAAGCCGGTGCGCAGCTTGTCACGCACGAGGTGGATCAACCAGGCGATGAAGGGCAAGGGCACCAGCGTGGCCAGGGCCAGGCCCGGGTGGATGCTGAACAGGATCAGGGCCGTCATGGCCAGCATCAGCACGTCGGTGATGAAGTCCAGCGCATGCAGGCTGAGGAAGACCGAGATGCGGTCGGTCTCCGAGCCGATGCGCGACATCAGGTCGCCGGTGCGCTTGTTGCCGAAGTATTCGAGGGACAGGCCCAGCAGATGCTCGAAGGTGGCGGTGCGCAGGTCGGCGGCGATGCGCTCCGACACCAGCGACAGCAGATAGGTCTTGGCCCAGCCCAGGCCCCAGGACACGAGCGCCGCGCCGAGCAGGCCGCCCAGCAGCAGCATGACGAAACCGGGGTCGATGGCCTGGCCGTTCTGGAAGGGGATCAGCACCTTGTCCATCAGGGGCATGGTCAGGTAGGGCGACACCAGGGTCGCACCGGTCGCGCCCATCATCAGCGTGAAACCGAGCAAGAGCTGCCCCTGGTAGGGCCTAGCGAAGCGCCACAGCCGCAGCAGCACCCAGGTGGACGGCGGCTTGTTGGCCTCGCCGAAGTCGAATTCCGACTCCTCGCCCTCCTCCTCCTGCGGCTTCACGACATGGCCGGCGATGCGCTGCACCTCGCGGTCGAAGGCGTCCACGAAACGCACCGCCGTGGGGTTGCAGGCCAGCGTGAAGCGCCAGCGCGCCATGCGCTGGTGGCTGTCGAACAGCTCCATGAAGGCCAGGCCGCCATGGTCGCTGAGCTTGAGCGCCTGCCCCGGCGTCAGCGGAAACTCGCTCCAGGCGGCGCCCGAGGGTTCGAAAGCCAGCAGGCGTGAATTCGTCAGCACGACCAGGCCGCGGCCGAATCGGCCCTGGGCATCCAGGTCAACCTCCTGCGCGGCCACGACGTTCTCGCCAGACGAAAGTCGCCCTTCCAGGGCGGCCATTTGTGGATGAGGCACTGTCACGGGAGGATGGTCTTGCATGTTGTTCTTGGCTCTTACGGGCTGTGGCGATTCTCTCTGATGACTTCGGCGCACAATTCCACGCGCTTGGCGCCTGCACAACCCCTCACTCGATAAGCTCCATGAGCCAGAAGAACGACATCCGCCTGCTGCGCATCAACTATCTGCGCGGGCCCAATATGTGGACCTACCGGCCGGTGCTGGAGGTCTGGCTGGACCTCGGCGAGCTGGAAGACCAGCCCAGCCACCTGCTGCCCGGCTTCAACGACCGCCTGACGGCCGCCCTGCCCAACCTGGTCGAGCACCACTGCGGCGTCGGCGAGCGCGGCGGCTTCCTGGAAAGGCTGCGCGAAGGCACCTGGTGCGGCCATGTGCTGGAACACATCGTCATCGAGCTGCTGAACCTGTCCGGCATGCCCACGGGCTTCGGCCAGACGCGCAGCACCAGCCAGCGCGGCGTCTACCGCATGGTGTTCCGGGCCCGTGACGAGCAGGTGGCGCGGGCGGCCCTGGCCGAGGGTCATGCCTTGATCATGGCCATGATCAACGACACGGCATTCGACGTGCCGGCCGCCGTCGCCCGGGTGCGGGACAAGCTGGACGACTGCTATCTCGGCCCGTCCACCGCTGCCATCGTGGCTGCCGCGACGGACCGCCGCATCCCCCACATCCGCCTGAACGACGGCAACCTGGTGCAGCTCGGCCATGGCGCCCGCCAGCGCCGCATCTGGACGGCCGAGACCGACATGACCAGCGCGATCGCCGAAGGCATCGCCAGCGACAAGGACCTGACCAAGTCGCTGCTGAAGGCCGTCGGCGTGCCGGTGCCCGCAGGCCAGGAGGTCAAGACCGCCGCCGAGGCCTGGGCCGCCGCTCAGGACCTGGGCCTGCCCGTCGTCGTGAAGCCCAGCGACGGCAACCACGGTCGGGGCGTCTCGCTCGACATCGCCACCCAGGAAGACTGCGACGCCGCCTTCAAGCTGGCCGACGCGCATGGCTCCTCGGTGCTGGTGGAGCGCTACATCCCCGGCAACGAGCACCGCTTGCTGGTCGTCGGCGGCCAGGTGGTGGCCGCCGCGCGCGGCGAGACCGCCTGGGTGCATGGCGACGGCACGCACACCGTCGCCCAACTCGTCGACAGCCAGATCAACATCGACCCGCGCCGCGGCCTGACCGAGGACTTCCCGCTCAACCGCATCCAGCTGCACGAGGACGCCGTCGTGCTGCTGGACCTGCAGCGCCAGGGCCTCACGCCCGACGCCGTGCCCGAGGCCGGCAAAGCCGTGCTGATCCAGCGCAACGGCAATGTCGCCATCGACTGCACGCCCGATGTCCACCCCGAGGTGGCCCACGCCGTGTCGCTGGCCGCCCGCACTGTCGGCCTGGACATCGCCGGCGTCGACCTCGTCACCGAGGACATTTCCAGGCCCCTGTCCGAGACCGGCGGCGCCATCGTCGAGGTCAACGCCGGCCCGGGCCTGTTGATGCACCTGAAGCCCGCCGGCGGCGCGCCCCAGCCCGTGGGCCAGGCCATCATCGACCACCTCTTCGCTGAGGACGAGTCGGGCCGCATCCCCATCGTCGGCGTGGCCGGCTCGCGCGGCGGCCAACACATCTCGCGTCTGGTCGCCTGGCTGCTGCATCTGAATGGCCGCCACGTCGGCCTGGCCTGCCGCGACGGCCTCTTCCTGGGCACCCGCCGCGTCGAGAAGCGCAACAGCGCCCGCTGGGACGCTGCCCACCGGCTGCTGATGAACCGCGGCGTCAACGCCGTCGTCGTCGAGAACGACCCGGCTTCCATCCTGCGCGATGGGCTGGCCTATGACCGCGCTCTGGTGGGCGTCGTCACCGACATGGACGGCATCGCTGACCTCACCGAGTTCGACGTGCAGGACAGCGATCAGCTCTACAAGGTGCTGCGCACCCAGATCGACGTCGTGCTCAGCGATGGCGCCAGCGTGCTGAATGCTGCCCATCCGCGCCTGGTCGACATGGCCGAGCTCAGCGACGGCGAGGTTGTCTTCTACGCCGAAGACGGCAGCCTGGAGGCCATCCAGCACCACCGTGACCGCGGCGGCCGCGCCGTCTTCCTGCGCGGCGGCGCCGCCGTGCTGGCTCAAGGCCCGGCCGAGACGCCCGGCGCCAACATCGACGCCCTGCTGCGCCGCTTTGGCGCGCAGACCACGGACGCCTCCACGCTGCTGGCCGCCGTCGCCGCCGCCTGGGCCCTGGGCATCTCGCCCGAGCTCATCGCCGCCGGCCTCGACACCTTCGTCCCCGAACTCCATCTGGCATAAACAAGAACATGGACGTTTCCCGCACCCGCGCGCTGCGCGGCCCCAATATGTGGAGCCGCCACACGACCATCGAGGCCGTCGTGCACTGCCTGGACGCCGAGCGCTCGCTCGAACGCCTGCCCGGCTTCGAGGCGCGCCTGCGCCAGCTCTTCCCCACCATCGGCGAACTGCGTGCCGACACCTCCCTGGCCCAGGTGCTGGAGCAGGCCACGCTGGCCCTGCAGGCCCAGGCCGGCTGCCCGGTCACCTTCAGCCAGACCCACGTCACGCCCGAGGCCGGCACCTACCAGATCGTCATCGAGTACAGCGAGGAAGACGTCGGCCGCCTGGCCTTCGAGCACGCGCTCAAGCTGGTGCTGGCCGCGCTGAACGGCGGTGAGTTCGACAGCGACGCCGTGCTGGCCCAGTTGCGCGAACTGGACGAGGACATCCGCCTCGGCCCCTCCACCGGTTCCATCGTCAATGCCGCACAAGCGCGCGGCATCCCGTTCCGCCGCCTCACGCAGGGCAGCCTGGTGCAGTTCGGCTGGGGCGCCAAGCAGCGCCGCATCTGGGCGGCCGAAGTCGACGCCACCAGTGCCGTCAGCGAGTCCATCGCCCAGGACAAGGACCTCTGCAAGCGCCTGCTGCAGGCCGCCGGCGTGCCCGTGCCCATCGGCCGCCCGGTCGAGTCGGTGGACGACGCCTGGGCCGTGGCCGAGGAGATCGGCCTGCCCGTCGTCGTCAAGCCGCAGGACGGCAACCAGGGCAAGGGCGTCACCGTCAACGTGACGACGCGCGAGGGCATCGAGGCGGCCTACAAGGCGGCCGACGAGATCGGCCCCGTCATGGTCGAGAAATTCCTGCCCGGCTCGGACTATCGCCTGCTCGTCATCGGCGACAAGCTCATCGCCGCGGCCCGCCGCGACCCGCCCCACGTCATTGGCGACGGCACCCACACGGTCAAGGAGCTGGTCGACAAGGTCAACGCCGACCCGCGCCGCGGCGACGGCCATGCGACGTCGCTCACCAAGATCCGCTTCGACGACATCGCCGTCGCGCGCCTGACCCAGCAAGGCCTGGCCCCCGAGTCCGTGCCCGAGAAGGGCCAGCGCGTCATCCTGCGCAACAACGCCAACCTCAGCACCGGCGGCACGGCCACCGATGTGACGGACGACGTGCACCCCGAAGTGGCCGCCCGCGCCATCGCCGCGGCCCAGGTCGTCGGCCTGCATGTCTGCGGCGTCGACGTCGTGGCCGAGAGCGTGCTGCGGCCACTGGAAGAAATCAGCGGCGGCATCGTCGAGGTCAATGCAGCGCCGGGCCTGCGCATGCACCTGAGCCCCAGTTTCGGCAAGGGCCGCAATGTCGGCGAGGGCATCATCGGCCACCTCTTCGGCAGCAGCCACAAGGCCGGCAGCACGGTCGAGGACGGCCGCATCCCCGTCGTGGCCGTCACCGGCACCAACGGCAAGACCACGGTCACCCGCCTGATCGCCCACATGTTCGCCAGCTGCGGGCTCAAGGTCGGCATGACCAACACCGACGGCGTCTACGTCGACGGCCGCCAGATCGACAGCGGCGACTGCTCCGGCCCCAAGAGCGCCCGCAATGTGCTGATGCACCCCGACGTGGAAGCCGCCGTGCTCGAGACCGCCCGCGGCGGCATCCTGCGCGAGGGCCTGGGCTTCGACCGCTGCCAGGTGGCCGTCGTCACCAACGTCGGCGAGGGCGACCACCTCGGCATGAACTTCCTGCACACGGCGGAAGACCTGGTGCTGGTCAAGCGCGTCATCGTGCAGAACGTGGCCCCGAATGGCTACGCGGTGCTGAACGCGACCGACCCGCTGACGGCCGGCATGGCCGCCGTCTGCCCCGGCCAGGTCATCTACTTCGCCGCCGACCGCCACCACCCGCTGATGGCCACGCATCGCGCCCAGGGCAAGCGCTGCGTCTACGTGGACGGCGACCAGCTCGTCGCCGCGCAGGGCGTGTGGCGCGAGAGCATCCCGCTGCGCGAGATCCCGATCACCCGCGGCGGCGTCATCGGCTTCCAGGTCGAGAACGCCATGGCGGCTGTGGCGGCCGCCTGGGGCGTGGGCCTGGACTGGGACACCATCCGCCGCGGCGTGGCCAGCTTCGCCAACGATGCCGACAACGCACCCGGCCGCTTCAACGTCATGGACTACCGCGGCGCCACCGTCATCGCCGACTACGGCCACAACGGTGACGCCATGAAGGCCCTGGTCGGTGCCGTCGCCGCCATGCCGGCCAACCGGCGCAGCGTCGTCATCAGCGGTGCCGGCGACCGCCGCGACGAGGACATCCGCGTGCAGACCGAGATCCTCGGCGCCGCCTTCGACGAGGTCATCCTCTACGAAGACGCCTGCCAGCGCGGCCGCCAGGCCGGCGAGGTCGTGGCCCTGCTGCGCTCGGGCCTGGAGGGCGCCTCGCGCACCACCCACATCGAGGAAATCGTCGGCGAGTTCATCGCCATCGACCGCGCGCTGGCGCGACTGCAGCCGGGTGACCTCTGCCTGGTGCTGGTCGACCAGGTCGAAGAGGCGCTGGCCCACCTGGCCAAGCGCATCAGCGAAGGCTAGCGGTATTTGGCGAGCAGGCGGTTCAGTTCGCCCTCGCCCACCAGGCCCTGGACGGCCGTGTTGAGCGCCGCCAGCCCGACCGGGCTGCTCGGCGACAGCGCGCACTGGGCCAGCACCTCGGACACGACCAGCGGGGGATGCAGGGGCAGATGGAAGCGCCCGATGCGCTGCTGGTACTCCAGCACGCGGCGGCCGGTCAGCGCATGGCGGATGCGGCCGAGCTCCAGCTTCTGCAGATTGGCCACCGCGTCGGGCGCATCGTCGCGCAGGAAGCCGGAGCGCAGCGCATCGGCCATCTCCGGGTAGACATAACCACGCACGGTGCCAACCGGCTGCCCCGCCAGCGCTGTCAGCCCGGACGGAGCCGGGCCCGAGGCAGCGCTGATCAGCAGGGCCTGGTCGGGCAGGAAAGGCCGGCTCCAGGCAAAGGCGCCGGGCAGCCAGTCGCTCTGGTAGTCGCACAGCAGATCGCCCTCGCCGCGCGTCAGGGCCTCCGCCAGGCGCTTGCGCGGCACCGGCCGCGCGACAAGATCGCGGCCCAGGCGACGGGCCAGGGCTTGCCCGAGGTCCAGGTGCAGGCCTTCGACGACGCGGTCGCCGTCGATGCGGGCCTGGGGCATCAGCGCGCTGGTCTCCACCAGCATCACCAGCGGGCGGGCCGGTTCGGCAGGGGCGTGAGCGCACGCGAGCAGCGCAAGCGCGCCACCCAGCATCCCAAGCCCCCGACGACGCCCTGCACTGAACATGAGGCCGAATCATGCCGTGCCGGCCAAATCCGAGGCGGGCCTGGGTGGATCGCTCCGGGCCGGAACGTGACCGGCGCACGAAAACCGGCCGCCCGGGCGCGCCGCATCCCGCAGGGCCTCGCTAGACTGGCCTGTCGTACTGCCCCCGCCCCGCCCCGATGAAGTCCCGCCTGTTGTTCGCCGCCCTCGCCCTGGCCCTGGCGGCACCGCTCGCCCAGGCGCAATCCCAGCCCGGCACGGTGATGCCCGGCGTGGCGCCCATCCCGGCCGACGACCGCCTCTACCGCGAGCTCGGCGGCAAGGAAGCCATCCAGGCCTTCACCAACGATTTCTACGACCGCATGCTGCAGGACGCGCGCATCGCGCGCTACTTCGACGGCATCAACATGAAGCACCTCAAGCGGGTGCTGGCCGACTATTTCTGCGTCGTCGCCGGCGGGCCCTGCACCTATGACGGCGTCGGCATGAAGGACGCCCATGCCCACCTGGGCATCGACCGCGCCGCCTTCAACGCCCTGGTCGAGAACCTGCAGCTTGCGATGGACGCGGCCCATGTGCCCTTCGCCACGCAGAACCAGCTGCTGGCCCGCATGGCCTTCTTCCATCGCCAGATCGTGACGAAATGAGCGCCACGAAGTGAGCCCGCCGCGCCATCACCGCGACGGGGGCTTCCAGAACAACTACGGCGACTTCGAGCCCAAGTCCCTGGCCGAGGTGATCCGCTGGAGGTGGAACGCCGCCCGCCGCGGCCTGCCGCCGCGGCCGCGGCAACCCATTCCCACCCAGCTGCCCGATCTCGGCTTCATCCGCGCCAACATCGGCTCGGCCCAGCGACCGGCGGTGACCTGGATCGGCCATGCCACGGTGCTGGCCCAGCTCGGCGGACTCAGCCTGCTGACCGACCCCATCTTCTCCGAGCGCGCCTCGCCCTTCGCCTTCGCCGGGCCGAAGCGCGAGCAGCCGCCGGGTGTCACCGTGTCCGAGCTGCCTCACATCGACGCCGTCCTCGTTTCGCACAACCACTACGACCACCTCGACCTGCCCACCTGCCGCCGGCTGGCGGCCCAGCCGGGCGGCAGCCCGCTGTTCGTCGTGCCGCTGGGCCTGCAGGGCTGGTTCCGCGCCCGCGGCATCGCCCGGGTCGTCGAGCTGGACTGGTGGCAGGGCGAACGCCTCGGTGAGGTGGACATCGTCCTCGTGCCGGCCCAGCACTGGTCGGCCCGCGGCCTGAACGACCGCATGAAGACGCTGTGGGGCGGTTTCGCCGTCTTCGCGCCCGACTGCCAGCTGTTCTTCGCCGGCGACACCGGCTATTCGCGCGACTTCGCCGACATCCGCCAGCGCTTCGCCGAGCGCCAGCAGGATGGCGGCTTCGACATCGCGCTGATCCCCATCGGCGCCTACGAACCGCGCTGGTTCATGCAGAGCCAGCACGTCAACGTCGAGGAAGCGATCAACATCCATGTCGACCTCGGCGCGCGACGCTCGCTGGGCGTGCACTGGGGCACCTTCGAGCTGACCGACGAGGCCCTGGACGAACCGCCGCGACAGCTCAGCGCCCAACGGCCGGCACGCGGCCTGACCGAAGACGAGTTCTTCACGCTGGCCATCGGGGGCACGCGTCGCCTTCCGCCGCGGCGCTGACGCTTCCCCGCAAGCCCGCCACCAGCTCCGCGACAAGCAGGGTCACGCGCCGGCCCTAGGCTGGCGCCATGCGTTTGCCTGCCGCTGTTTCCCGCCGCCTGCCATCCTGGTGGCCGCTTGTCCTGCTCGCGCTCTGGCTGGTGGCCCTGGCCGGCTGGCGGCCGGTGGCCCTGCCCGACGAGGGCCGCTACGGCGGCGTCGCCTACGAGATGCTCGGCAGCGGCGATGCGCTGACGCCCACCCTCTTCGGCCTGCCCTATTTCCACAAGCCGCCGCTGATGTACTGGCTGGACATGGCGGCCATGCACCTGCTCGGCCCGACGCCGCTGGCCCTGCGCGCCGCGCCGCTGCTGGGTGCGTGGCTGCTGGGCCTGGCGCTGTGGATCGAGGCCCGCGCCCGCCTCGGCCTGGATGGCGCCCGGCAGGCCCTGGCGTGGCTGGCCGTGCTGCCGCTCTTCTATCTCGCAGGCCAGTACGCCAACCACGACATGCTGGTGGCCGGCTGGATCTCGCTGGCCGTCGTCGCGGCGCGGCGCGCCCTCGACGGCGAGCACCGGCGACTGGCCTGGCTGTGCGGCGCCTGGGCTGCCATGGCCCTGGCCCTGTTGTCCAAGGGCCTGATCGGCGTCGTGCTGCCCGGCCTCATCGTGCTGCCCGGGCTGCTGCTCAAGCGCCGCTGGGCCGACCTGCGCTTCGCCCTGCATCCGCTGGCCCTGATGGTGTTCGCCGCCGTCGCCCTGCCGTGGATGATTGCCATGCAGCAGCGCTACCCGGGCTTCTTCGACTACTTCATCGTCGAACAGCACTTCCACCGCTACACCGAGGCCCGCTTCAACAACGCCCAGCCCTGGTGGTTCTTCCTCGCCGTGCTGCCGCTGGCGACGCTGCCCGCCAGCCTGCGCCTGCCCGCAGCCCTGCGCCGCAGGGGCTTCGAACTCTGGTGGATGGTCGTCATCGTCGGCTTCTTCTCGCTGCCACGCTCCAAGCTGGTCGGCTATGTGCTGCCGGCCCTGTTGCCCACCGCCCTGCTGCTGGCCGAGGCCTGGCGCGGCAAGCGCTTCGCACAGGCGGCCTGGGCCGTCAGCGCGCTGCTCTGCGTGGCCACCGTGCCGGCCATCGCCCGCTGGGGCAAGCCCGACCATGCCGACGTGGGTGCCGCCCTGCACCAGCGCCTCGCAGCGGGCGACCGGGTGCTGCTGAACGGCGAGCCCTTTTTCGACCTCCGCCTGCAGGCCCGGCTGGACGCACCGCCGGCCGTGCTGGCCGACTGGGACGCGCTGCGCGCCCGGGGCGGCGACACCTGGCAGCGCGAGCTGCTGGACGCGGCCCGCTTCGACCCCGCCCATGGCGAGCCGGTACTGTGGACGCCGCAGCGCCTGGCCCGCGAGCGCTGCGGGCCGGGCCGGATCTGGCTGGTCTCCACCAAGGAAGACGCCCTGCCCGAGGCGCGTCCCGTCTTCAGCGGCCGGCGCGCCACCTTGTTCGAGCTGCCGCGGCCGGCAGGCTGCCCATGAAGCAGTTGGCCCGCTATGCCGGCGTCGGCGCCGCGGCAACGGCGGCCCACTACGCGCTGATGGCCCTGCTGGTGGAAACCTGGCACTGGCCCGCCTGGCTGGCCTCGGGCGCCGGCGCCGTGCTGGGCGCCCAGGTCGCCTTCTGGGCGAACCGGCGCTACACCTTCGATCACCGCGGCGCCTGGTGGCCGGCCTGGTGCCGCTTTCACGTGACGGCCGTGGCCGGCGCGCTGCTGGGCATGCTGATCGTCGACGCCGGCGTGCGTGCCGGCCTGCACTATCTGCTGGCGCAGGCCGTCGCCACGGTCCTTGTCATGCTGGCCACCTTCGCCGCCAACCGAATCTGGGCTTTCAGGCGAGGCTGATACCGGACTCGACCAGGTCCTCGGCGAAGGCCTCGCTGGCGAGATAGGCCATCTCGTTGGCGCGCGCGGCGGCGATGGCATCGGCGGCATCGGGACCGCCCAGCGCCGGATGGCAGAAGAGCAAGGCGCCATCGGGCGCGGCGGCCAGCCAGCCGCGCACCAGGGCACGGTAGTCGCAACGCGGGTCGAAGCCATAGACACCGACCAGGGCCGGCGCATGGGCGATGCGCTGCGCCCGCATCTGCGCCGCCAGCGCGCGGCCGCCGCAGGCTTCGATGATGCGGCGCTTCAAGCCGAAGCCGGGGCCCAGCACGCGTCCGGTGTTGCGCAGCGGCAGGGCCAGGGCTTGCGCGGCAGCCAGCGCAATGGGCCGCACGCCGGGCAGGGCATGCACATGCTGATGGCCGTCGATGAAGTCCGGCGCGCGGCCGGTGATGGCGACGAAGCGCTGCAGCTGGGCCTGGAATTCCTCGGCCAGCGCGGCCGCGGGCAGGCGGCCGAGAAAGGCCTGGGCGATCAACCCGCCAAGGCTGGGGAACTTGGGCCAAAGCCGCCGCAGCACCGGGCTCAGCGGCTCGCCTTCGGTCAGGTTGAAGTGCAGGCCGGTCCGGGCGCTGCAATCACGCAGCGCAGGTCCGGCGGTGGCCCAGCGCGGCGGCGTGACGAGACAGCTCAGCGCCGTGATGCGTCCCTGGTCTGCCAGCGCCAGGACGCCGCGGTCGATGGCCGGCGCCTGCCCGTAATCGTCCGCGCAGACGCTCAGCCGACGCGGCGCCGTCATGGCGGGTTGCCGGTATCGAGGGCGACCAGGTAGACCGGCCGCTGCTTGACCTCGTCGAAGATGCGGCCGATGTATTCGCCCATGATGCCGATGGACAGCAGCTGCACGCCGCTGAAGAACATCAGGCCGACGACGACGGTGGGCCAACCCGGGATGGGATGGCCGTAGAGCAGGTGCTCGATGACCAGCCAGCCGCCATAGGCCAGCGCGCAGAAGGCGATGACGCCGCCGAGCGAGCTCCAGATGCGCAGCGGCAGGTTGCTGAAGGCCGTCACGCCGTTGAAGGCCAGATGCAGCAGGCGGCCGAGCGAGAAGTGGCTGCGACCGCTGGCGCGCGGGCGCGGTGTGTAGGGGAGGAACTCGGTCCGGTAGCCCACCCAGGCGTAGAGGCCCTTCATGAAGCGGTTGCGTTCCGGCAGCGCGTTGAGGGCGTCGACGACGCGTCGGTCCAGCATGCGGAAGTCGCCCGCATCCGGCGGGATGTGCAGCCGCGTGGAGGCATTGACGAGGCGGTAGAAGAGCCGCGTGCCCCAGCGCTTGAACCAGCCCTCCTCGTCGCGGTTGGCGCGCACGGCGCAGGCCATGTCGGCACCGCGCAGCCAGGCCGCATGCATGGCGGCGATGAGCTCGGGGGCATGCTGGCCATCGGCATCCATCAGCAGCACCCGATCGGCATCGGCCAGGGCGAGGCCGGCCGTCAACGCGGCTTCCTTGCCGAAGTTGCGCGACAACTTGACATAGCGCAAGGGCAGACCGGCATCGCGCGCGGCCAGGGCGACGGCGGCGGTGTCGTCGCTGCTACCGTCGTCGACGAGCACGATGCGCCAGCGTGGCGTGACGCCAGCCAGCACGGGGCGCAGTTGATCGAAGAGGCCAGGCAGGTTGGCGGCCTCGTTGAAGGCCGGCAGGACGACGTCCAGGCTGGCGCTGGGAAGACGGGCCGTTTGGGGCATGGCGTCATTCTGGTTAACCCGAATGACAGCCTGCTTACCCGGGACTGTCCAGCGCCTGTCCTGCCGCGCGCAGCCGGACCATGATTCTGCAATTGGGGCCGCACATGAAATCAATCCGCGATCGTCTGCGCCAGCTCGGCCCCGGCCTCATCACCGGCGCGGCGGACGACGATCCCAGTGGCATCGCCACCTACTCCCAGGCCGGCGCCCAGTTCGGCTACGGCATGCTGTGGAGCGTCATCTTCACGCTGCCGCTGATGGCGGCGATCCAGATCGTCAGCGCCCGCATCGGCTACGTGACGGGTCGCGGTCTCGCCGCCAACATGAAACAGGCCTTTGCGCGTCCCGTGCTGCTCGCGCTGGTGGGCCTGCTGCTGGCGGCCAACACGCTGAACATCGCCGCCGACATCGCCGCGATGTCCAGCGCCGTACAGATCCTGGTGGGCGGGCCGACGCTGGTCTATGCCATCGGCTTCGGCGTCGCCAGCGTGCTGATGCAGGTCTTCCTCGCCTACGAGAGCTATGTGCGCTGGCTGAAATGGTTGACGCTGGCCCTGCTGGCCTATGTCGGCGTCGTCCTCGTCATCGGCCTGGACTGGGGCGAGGTCCTGCTGCGAGTCGTTCGCCCGCAGCTGAGCTGGAACCGCGACACGGTGCTGATGGTGGTGGCCGTGTTCGGCACGACCATCAGCCCCTACCTCTTCTTCTGGCAGGCCAGCCAGGAGGTGGAGGACTGCGCGGGCCGCCCCTGCCAGGCCAGCGATGTGCGCCGCCACCTGCGCCGCATCAAGCTCGATACCCACATCGGCATGGGCTTTTCCAACCTGATCGCCTTCTTCATCATGCTGTCGACGGCGGCGACGCTGAACGTCCACGGCGTGCGCGACATCCAGACCTCGACCCAGGCCATCGAGGCCCTGCGACCGCTGGCCGGCGAGCACGCCGCCCTGCTGTTCAGCCTGGGAATCATCGGCACCGGCCTGCTGGCCGTGCCGGTGCTGGCCGGCTCGGCCGCCTATGCCGTGGCGGAAGTGCTCGGCTGGAAGGACAGCCTCAGCCTGCGGCTGGAGCGCGGCGAAGGCCGCGGCTTCTACGCCGTGATCGCCGCCGCGACGCTGGGCGGCGTGGCCCTGTGCTTCGCGCCACTGGACCCGGTGCGGGCGCTGTTCTGGTCGGCCGTCTTCAACGGCATCAGCGCCGTGCCCATCATGGCCGCCATGATGGTGCTGGCCACGCGCGCCTCCGTCATGGGCGAGCACGTCATCGGTCCCAGGCTGCGTCGCATGGGCTGGATCGCCACGGCCGTGATGGCCGTCACCGCGCTGGCGCTGCTGCCGTTCTGAGCTCCACGCTCGCATGGCGCATGACGACGCGGGCGCTGGACAGGGCCAGCACGGCCATCACCGCGGCCACGGCGAGGTCCGGCCAGGCCGTTCCCGTCCACGCGACCGCGCCGGCCGCGCCCACGACGGCGATATTGCCCAGCGCATCGTTGCGGCTGCACAGCCAGACGGCGCGCATGTTGGCGTCGCCCTCGCGCCAGGCGTAGAGCATCAGCGCGACGACGACGTTGGCCACCAGGGCCAGCACGCCGACCACGCCCATGGTCAGCGCCTGGGGCGGCACGCCGTGCAGCAGCGACCACAGCGCCTTGGCCAGCACCGCCGCGCCGATCAGGCCCATGACGGCGCCCTTGATCCAGGCGACGCGGGCGCGCATGGCCAGCGTCGAGGCCAGCACCATCAAGGACACCGCGTAGTTGGCCGCGTCGGCGACGAAGTCGGCCGAGTCGGCCCACAGCGCCAGCGAGCCGGCCTGCCAGCCGGCGGCCAGTTCGACGATGGCCATGCCGCCGTTCAGCAGCAGGGCGACCCACAGCACGCGGCGGTAAGCCGGCGAGTTGCCGGGGCTGTGATGGTGGTGGTCGTCGTGGTGATGGTGGCAGGCGTGGCTCATGCAAAGACCTTCTGTAACTCAGGCCTGCATTGCAAACCCTGGAGCCACTCCAGAGTCAAGCCGAGAATGGGCGCATGCGCATCGGTGAACTCAGCCGCCTGACCGCGACCCCGGTCGACACCATCCGCCACTACGAGCGCGAGGGCCTGCTGGCGCCGCCGCCGCGCACCGATGCGGGCTACCGCGTCTATGGCCCGGCCGACGCCGAACGCCTGCACTTCATCCGCCGCTGCCGCTCGCTGGACATGAACCTGACCGAGGTGCGCGCCCTGCTGGCCCTGCAGGGTGGCGGGCATGGTGGCGAGGCGCATGCGCTGCTCGACGAGCACATCGGCCATGTCGCCGCGCGCATCGCGGCCCTGCAGGAGCTGGAGAAGGAGTTGCGTGAGCTGCGCGCCCGCTGCAAGGGCGACGAGCCGGCCTGCGCCATCCTCGAAGGCCTGGCCGAGCCCGGCGCGGAACTACCGCCCAAGAGCCACGTCGGGCATAGCCACTGATTGAAGCCGCCGCTCGCGGCTGGCTTCTCCTCCAGCGGCTGCCGTGGCACTGGCTTTGCCAGGCCACTGGCAGCGCCCCCTTGAGGGGGCCGGCGAAGCCGGTAGGGGGTGGGCTATTTCAGCAGGTAGTTGAAGCTGAAGGAGACGCGGTCGGAATCGGTCAGGTTGGCGCCGACGCGATGGAAGACCTCGGAGCGGAACAGCACCAGGCGACCGACGGCCGGTGCGATGACCTCGGGGTCGAAGAGCTTGGTCTGCATGTCCACCGGCATGATGGACAGGTCACCGTCCCGACCGTTGGTTCGGAAATAGAAGGCCCCGCTGATGGGCAGGCCGGCGGCCTCGCGCTCGTGGTTGTGGCGCTCCTGGTAGCCGTGGCGGCCCGTCACATTGATCCAGCTCTGCGAATACGCCTCGTCGAAGACCAGGCCCGCGGCCGACTCGCGCGTGCGGGCGACGAACTCCAGGATCTGGCTTTCAACGAATTCACGCAGCCGGTGCAGGCCGGCGGCGACGAAGAGATGCCGCTCGGCCTCGAAGGAGGACCAGACCTGGTCGCCCCAGGCCGGACGCAGCAGCGTCTTGATCTGGGCCTCGCGGGCCAGCACCTCGGCCTGGATCGCCGCCAGCGTCGCCGCGTCAGCCTGGCTGACGGCGACCAGGGTCGGGAACAGGACCTTGACGTCCATCGGCCTCTCAGCCGACGCGACAGACCTTCAGCATGTTCGTTCCGCCCGGGTAGCCCATGGGCTCGCCACAGGTGATGGCATAGGTGTCGCCAGGCATCAGCACGCCGCGCTCGACCAGGATCTTCTCGGCCGCCGCGAGGGCCGTGTCGCGATCCTCGAACTTGGGCATCAGCAGCGGCAGCACATTGCGGTACAGGGCCATCTTGCGCTGGCTGATCGCCTGGGTCGTCAGGCCGAAGATGGGCACCTGGATGCGATGGCGGCTCATCCACAGCGCGGTCGAACCCGACTCGGTGAGGGCCAGGATGGCCTTGCAACCCAGGTGGTAGGCCGTGAACAGCGCGCCCATGGCGATGGACTGGTCGATGCGGCCGAACTGGCGGCCGGCAAAGTCGGTGTCCAGGCTGACGAACTCGGCACGCTCGGCTTCCAGCGCGATGGCGGCCATCTGCTCGACGGTCTCGATGGGGAACTTGCCGGCGGCGGTCTCGGCGGACAGCATGACGGCATCGGTACCGTCCAGCACGGCGTTGGCCACGTCGCTGACCTCGGCGCGCGTCGGCACCGGGTTGACGATCATGGACTCCATCATCTGCGTGGCCGTGATGGAGACCTTGTCCAGCTCGCGGGCCATCTTGATCATGCGCTTCTGCAGCGCCGGCACGGCCGCGTTGCCGACTTCCACGGCGAGGTCGCCGCGCGCCACCATGATGCCGTCGCTGGCCTTCAGGATGGCTTCGAGATGGGGGATGGCCTCGTAGCGCTCGATCTTGGCGATCATGGCCGGCTTGTGGCGGTAGGGCTCGCCGGCCACATTGGCCAGCTGGCGGGCCATCTCCATGTCGGTGGCGTTCTTGGGAAAGCTCACCGCCAGGTATTCGCACTGGAAGGACATCGCGGTCTTGATGTCCTCCATGTCCTTGCCGGTCAGGGCCGGGGCCGTCAGGCCGCCGCCCTGCTTGTTGATGCCCTTGTTGTTGGACAGCTCGCCGCCGAGCTTGACGGTGGTGTGGACCTGGGCGCCGAGCACATGGTTGACGGTCAGCACCAGCAGGCCGTCGTTCAGCAGCAGGGTGTCGCCGGGCTTCACGTCGCGCGGCAGTTCCTTGTAGTCGAGACTGGCGATCTCCTGGTTGCCCAGCTCGGTGCGGTCGGCATCGAGGATGAAGGGCGCGCCGGGGACCAGCTCGATCTTGCCGCCTTCGAACTTGCCGACGCGGATCTTGGGGCCCTGCAGGTCGGCCATGATGGCCACCGACTTGCCCACCCGCTGCGCCGCCTCGCGGACCATGTTGGCCCGGTCGATGTGGTCCTGGGCCTTGCCGTGGGAGAAGTTCAGGCGCACGACGTCGACGCCGGCGCGGATCATCTTCTCCAGCACCTCCGGCGTGTTGGAGGCGGGGCCGAGGGTGGCGACGATCTTGGTGGCGCGGGTCATGGCTTGTCTCGAGTTTCTTGGCGGCGCGGAATTATGTTCCGTTGCACCCCGTCCGAGTTTCTTCGCGTTTCAAGCCAGCGTCTTCTCCAGGAAGGCGCTCAGCGGGTCGGACGCATAGCCGCCGAAGGGGCCGCGCTCGACATAGCCCAGGCGCCGGTACAGGGCCAGGGCCTCGGGCTGGTGGATGCCGGTTTCCAGCCGCGCCAGCGCGATGCCCAACTCCACGAGGTCGGCCTCTAACCGCACCATCAGCTGCCGCGCGACACCCCGGCCGCGCTCGCTGTCGAGCACGAAGAGCCGCTTGATCTCCCCATAGCCGTCGGCCTCGAAGAGCTTGACGCCGCCGCAGCCGACCAGCTGCTCGCCCCGCCACAGGCCGTAGAAGCGGCCCTGCGGCGGACGCAGGCCATCGGCGGGCTCGAAGTGGTTGCTCTCGGCCGGATAGAGGGCGCTCATATAGGCCTCGGACAGGGCCATCAGGCGCTGGGCGTCGGGGTGGCCGGGGTCCAGCGGCGCGAGGCGAACGGACGGGTCTGTGCTCATGGTGGTTCGATACCAGTTACAGCGAAGGCACCGTCATCGCGAGCAGATAGCGCGCCGATTCGGTCCCGGGATTGGTGAAGACGGTGCGGCCCAGGCAACGGAAGCTGATCGAGTCGCCGGCGGCCAGTTCGAAGACCTGGCCCTGCAGGCTCAGTCGCAGATGGCCTTCGACCAGGCAGAGGTGGTGCTCCAGCCGCGCGACGGTGGGCTCTTCGTAGACCAGCTCGGCGCCGGGGGCGAGCCGGCCCTCGATGACCTCGGTCGCAAAGCCCGCCAGTGGCGGGCAGCGCATCAGGCGCTCGAAACCGCTCTGCACGTCATGCCAGCGCGGCTGGTCGGCGGCGCGCAGCAGGCGCACCGGCAGGGTCTCGGCCTCAGCCAGCAGGCGGCTCAGCGGCAGGCCGTAGGCCCGGGCCAGGCGCGACAGCAGCGTCGCCGTCGGACTGGTCTCGGCCCGCTCCAGCCGACTCAGCGTCGCCCGGCTCACGCCGCTCCGGGCGGCCAGCTCGTCCAGCGACCAGCCGGCCGCCGTGCGCAACGCCGCCAGCCGTTCGGCCAGTTGGCGCTCGAACTGGCCCTCTTCGTTCAATTCGGAGAATTCTTCTCTCATATGAGAATATGCTAGCCGATATGAAGGATCACCACACCGCGCCCCTGTGGGCCGCGCTCGCCGTCGTGCTGACCTGGGGTCTGAACTTCCCGCTGTCCAAGGCCTTGTTCACGCAGATCGGCCCGACGGGCTTCCTGGGCCTGCGCTACCTGCTGATGCCCTTCTGCGCCGTCGCCCTGCTGTGCTGGCGTTTCGGCCTGCGCTGGCCGCGGCTGGACCGCGGCGAGGTCTGGCCGCTGGTGCGCCTGACGCTGATCGGCCAGGGCCTGCATCTGCTGCTGTCGGCCTATGGCATGCAAGGCTCCACCGCCTTCAGCGCCAGCGTGCTGCTGGCTTGCGGGCCGGTGTTCACGCTGCTCATCCTGCGCTTCAGCGGCCTGGAGAAACTGTCGCGCGGCCAGGTCGCCGGCGTGGCCATGGCGGCCATGGGCGCCCTGCTTTTCACGTCGGACAAGCTGCTGGCCGCTGACTGGCAGGCCTCCGTCGGCGACCTGACCCTGCTCGCCGCCGCCGCCCTGTTCAGCTACTACACGGTGCACAGCAAGCCGCTGATCCAGCACCACGGCGGCGTGACGGTGCTGGGCTATGGCAGCCTGGTCTGCACCCTGCCCATGCTACTGTGGTGCTCGCCGGCCCTGCTGTCGACGGACTGGGCCACGCAACCCACCTGGGTCTGGACGGGCACCTTCTGGCAGGTCGCCGGCGGCGGCTTCATCGGCTGGCTGGCCTGGGGCTGGGCCAACGAGAAGCGCGGCGTGGCCCGCACGGCGCCGCTGATCTATCTGATGCCGCTGATCGCCGGCCTGGCCGCCTGGGCCTGGGGTGGCGAAAGCTTTTCCCTGCACAAGATCCTCGCGGCCGGCCTCATCCTGGCCGGCGTCGCGCTGGCGCAATTCGGCGCTGCCAGCTTCTGGCCAGGGCGCCAGGCCCAGGACAACAACACGGTTGGCTAGCGGGACGCGCCCATCGCGTCGTCGATGGCCCGCAACTGCCGGTCCGGCAGGGCCTTGTTGCAGAAGAAATAGCGCCCTTCGCCGGGCGGGGCATCGGGCAGGCGGCGCAGCTCCAGTGCAACGCCGGCGTCGCCCAACTGCTTGATCAAGGCTTCGCCTTCCTCTTCGGTGAACAGCGTCGCGTCGGCCACGCCCAGCAGCACGAGGCGCACACGCGCCATGCTGTGGTCGGACGAACGGATGATCTTGGCGCGACTCTCGGCCAGCGCCTTGTCGGTCTCGGCCCCGTAGGAATAGCCCACGCGCAAGGCCAGGGTGACGGTCGGTGACTGGATCACCGTCGCGAAGCGATGGACGTCGTTGAGGCGGCCATCCCTGCGGATCATCAGGCTCTGGGGCGGACTGCTGTAGACCGGCAGCCGCGAGTATTTGCCGACCTTCTCGCGCTCCGCGGTGCGGTACAGGCCCAGCGCACAGGCGGGCTCGTTGTTGCGCGAGATCATCGCGACCTGCCGGGCCACGGGCGCCTCGCGCAATTCGGCCGTGAGCCCGGCGCGCTGCAGGATGGCCGTGGCCGGCGCGCCCTGGACACCCGTCAGCTGGTTGTCCTGGCGGCTCATCAGCGGCGGCCGCTCCTCGTAGTACAGCACCAGGTCCGAGGCGCCCGCCCGGGCGGCCGCGCAGGCGGCCAGCAGGGCCATCAACAAGTGGGAAAAGGCTCGGGTACTGCAGTTCACGAGGCCAGGGTAGCCGGCCGACGGCCGGCTGCAAACCCCACCCGAACCCTCAGCGCCGCACGCCGTTGGCCTCGGCCACGGCCAGCGCCGTCATGTTGACGATGCGGCGCACCGTCGCCGACGGCGTCAAGATGTGCACCGGCCGGGCCGCGCCGAGCAGGATGGGGCCGACCGTCACGCCGTGGCTGGCGCTGATCTTGAGCACGTTGAAGAGAATGTTGGCGGCGTCCAGCGTCGGCAGCACCAGCAGGTTGGCCGCGCCCTTGAGCTTGCTGTCGGGCAGGAAGGCCTGGCGCACGCTCTCGGACAGGGCCGCGTCGCCGTGCATCTCGCCGTCGCACTCGACCTCGGGGTGGGCGGCCGCGAACAGCTCGTGGGCACGGCGCATCTTCAGCGCCGACGGTCGCGTGCTGGAGCCGAACATCGAGTGGCTGACGAAGGCCAGCTTGGGCGGCAGGCCGAAGCGGCGCACTTCCTCGGTGGCCATGGCGGCGATGTCGGCCAGCTCCTCGGCGTCGGGCGAGTCGTTGACGAAGGTGTCGGCGATGAAGAGCGTCATCTGCTCCAGCATCAGCGCATTCATCGCGGCGAACTGGCGGGCACCCGGCGCCAGGCCGATCAGCTCGCGCACCTGCTCGAGATGGCGGTCGAAGCGGCCCACCATGCCGCAGATCATCGCGTCGGCGTCGCCCAGCTCGATGGCCAGGGCGCCGATGGCCGTGTTGGAGCGGCGCACGGCTGACTTCGCCATCTCGGGCGTCACGCCATTGCGCTTCATGCGCGCGTGATAGGCCTCCCAGTACTGGCGGAAACGCGGGTCGTCCTCGGGGTCGATGACGGCCACGTCGTCGCCGAGCTTGAGGCGCAGGCCGGCGCGCTGGATGCGCGCCGCCAGCACGGCCGGGCGGCCGATCAGCGTCGGCCTGGCGAGGCCCTCGTCGATGGCGACCTGCACGGCGCGCAGCACGCGCTCGTCCTCGCCCTCGGCGTAGATGACGCGAGCGGGCGCGGCCTTGGCAGCCGAGAAGACCGGGCGCATGAACATGCCGGTCTGGTAGACGAAGCGCTCCAGCGACTGGCGATAGGCGACCAGGTCTTCCACCGGACGCGTGGCCACGCCATCGGCGGCTGCAGCGGCGGCAACGGCGGGCGCGATGCGCAGGATCAGGCGGGCATCGAAGGGCTTGGGAATCAGGTAGTCGGGACCGAAGGCCAGCTCCTGGCCGGCATAGGCCGCCGCCACTTCATCGCTGGTCTCGGCCTTGGCCAAGGCCGCGATCTCGCGCACGCAAGCCAGCTTCATGCCCTCGGTGACCTTGGTGGCGCCGCAGTCCAGCGCACCACGGAAGATGTAGGGAAAGCACAGGACGTTGTTGACCTGGTTGGGGTAGTCGCTGCGGCCCGTGGCCACGATGCAGTCCGGCCGCACCTCCTTGGCGAGCTCGGGGCGGATCTCGGGCTCGGGATTGGCCAGGGCCAGGATGATGGGCTGGGCAGCCATGGTCTTGACCATGTCGGCGCTCAGCACACCGGCGGCCGAGCAGCCCAGGAACACATCGGCGCCGTCGACCACGTCTGCCAGCGTGCGCGCGCTGCTGATCTGGCAATAGCGCTGCTTGGACTCGTCCAGCTTGCCGGCCTTGGCGTCCTCACGCTCGCTCTGGATGACGCCGCGCGAATCGCAGACGAAGACGTTCTCGCGCTTGACGCCAAGGCCCACCATCACGTCCAGGCAGGCAATGGCCGCGGCGCCCGCGCCCGACACCGCGACCTTGACCTGGGCGATGTCCTTGCCCACCAGTTCCAGGCCGTTCAGCAGGGCGGCCGACGAGATGATGGCCGTGCCATGCTGGTCGTCGTGGAAGACCGGAATGTTCATGCGCTTGGACAGCTCGCGCTCGATGTAGAAGCACTCGGGCGCCTTGATGTCCTCGAGGTTGATGCCGCCCAGCGTCGGCTCCATCGCGGCAATGATGTCTATCAGCTTGTCGGGGTCGCGCTCGGCCAGCTCGATGTCGAAGACGTCGATGCCGGCGAACTTCTTGAACAGACAGCCCTTTCCTTCCATGACGGGCTTGGCGGCCAGCGGGCCGATGTCACCCAGACCCAGCACGGCGGTGCCGTTGGTGATGACGCCGACGAGATTGCCGCGCGAAGTGAAGTCGGCGGCGAGGGCCGGGTCGCGCTCGATGTCCAGGCAGGGATAGGCCACGCCCGGCGAGTAGGCCAGCGACAGGTCGCGCTGGTTGGAGAGGGCCTTGGTCGGCGTGACGGAAATCTTGCCGCGCGTCGGGCTGCGGTGGTATTCGCGGGCTGCGTCGCGCAGTGCGGCTTCGGCAGGCGACAAGGGAGCGTTGTTCTTTTCCATGGCAGTACATCTCCGGGAGGGAACCCGGAAGATTACGCCGCGTTTCATGGCCTGCGCGATGCAGGTTTCTTGGCAATCTATGCCGAAGCCGATATCACCCGGTTGCGCCCGGCGTGCTTGGCGCGGTACATGGCCTGATCGGCCTCGCGCATCGCGGCTTCCAGTTCGGACTCGCGGTTGGCCTGGGCCACGCCCCAGCTCGCCGTCACCTCCAGGCCAGCCGGCCAGGTCGTGCCGGCCAGCACCTGGCGCAGCCGCTCGGCCACCGCCGCGGCTTCCTGGGCCGGCGTCTGCGGCATGACGATGACGAACTCCTCGCCGCCCCAGCGCGCCAGCAGGTCGTCCTTCGGCAGGTTGGCGCGCAGGGTCTGGGCCAGGCACTTCAGCACCTGGTCGCCGACGTCGTGACCATGCTCGTCGTTGATGCGCTTGAAGTGGTCGGCGTCCACGAAGACGACGGACAGCGGGAAGCTCAGCTCGGCCTGGGCGCGCAGCAGCAGGTCCAGCGCGCGGTTCAGGCCTTCGCGGTTGGAGACCTGGGTCAGTGGGTCGCGCAGGGCCAGCTTCTCGAGCATGCGCGAACGCTGCACCGACATCCGCAGGCGGCCGCGCACCATCCAGGATTCCCAGACCAGATAGGCCAGCAGGCTGAACATCCACAGGCCCACCAGGCCGAGGCGGAAGGTTTCGGGCGGCACCCAGTTGCCGACCAGTTCGGCCCGGTCGAGGCGGATCAGGTGCACGCCCGGCGCCACCTGGCCGCTGGTGCTGAGGCTGAAGACGCGCATGCGGTCCAGCTGCGGGCCCATCAGCTCGACCGGCAGCGGGTGGCTCTGCGCCCACCAGGAGCTGACCATAAACTGCGACAGGCGGAATTCCACCGGCTGGGGCTGGGCGCCCGGCGCGAACACGACCTCGTGCGGCTTGAGGTCCACGCCCTGGCCCTTGGCCGAATAGGCGGGATGGAAGTTGCGCAGGAAGACGCGCAGCTGGGGCGGGCTGTTGTCCAGGGTCGGGCCCTCGGCGTGCAGCCAGAGCCGGATATGGCTGAAGCGGCTGGCGTCGAGGTCGCGGCCCAGCATCTCGATCTGCATCTCGCAGTAGGGCCACTCAAAGCCCTTCTTGATCTCGCAGCGCATGGCGACGGCACCGTCGAGGGCGGCTTTCGCCAATTCGGCATGGCTGGAGCCGCCGCTGCTGCTGTCGTCGGTCAGCTGCAGGCGCTGGGTCGGGCCACGCCCATCCAGCGCCAGGCGGCGCGTCATCCAGTGCTCGTTGGCATAGAGCCCGAGCAGCGTCGTGACGACGAGCAGAGCGAGCAGCCAGCGAAGAACCATCCGGCCATTGTGGTGGCCGGCGTCATCGACTTGTCACATTGCCCCGGCGTGCTGCGTGAAATCGGTCCGCCCTCCACGGACGGACATGTATCAGCCGGCCGCGCGCTTGGCCAGGATGTCGAAGGCGGGCAGGGTCTTGCCCTCCAGCACTTCCAGGAAGGCGCCGCCGCCCGTGGAGATGTAACCGACGTCCTTCTCGATGCCGTACTTGGCGATGGCGGCCAGCGTGTCACCCCCGCCGGCGATGCTGAAGGCCACGCTCTCGGCGATGGCGCGCGCGATGGCCTCGGTGCCATGGGCGAAGGCCGGGAACTCGAACACGCCGACCGGGCCGTTCCAGACGATGGTGCCGGCGTCCTTGAGCTTCTCGGCCAGCCGGGCGGCCGTCTTGGGGCCGATGTCGAGGATGAGATCGTCATCTTCGACGTCGGTGGCCGCCTTGACGGAGGCGGTCGCCCCGGCCGCGAAGGCCTTGGCGGTCACGACGTCTTCAGGAATCGGCACCTCGGCGCCGCGGGCCTTCATGGCTTCGATGACGGCCTTGGCCTGGTCGACCAGGTCGGGCTCGGCCAGCGACTTGCCGATCTTCAGGCCGGCGGCCAGCATGAAGGTGTTGGCGATGCCGCCGCCGACGATGAGGCCGTCCACCTTGCTGGACAGGCTTTGCAGGATGGTCAGCTTGGTCGAGACCTTGGAGCCGGCGACGATGGCCACCAGCGGGCGGCGCGGGTTGGCCAGGGCCTTGGTGATGGCGTCGATCTCGGCGGCCAGCAGCGGGCCGGCGCAGGCGACCTTGGCGAACTTGGCGATGCCATAGGTCGTGGCCTCGGCGCGATGGGCAGTGCCGAAGGCGTCGTTGACGAAGATGTCGCACAGCGCGGCCAGCTTGCGGGACAGCTCTTCGCTGCACTTCTTCTCGCCCTTGTTGACGCGGCAATTTTCCAGCAGCACCAGCTCACCCGGCGCGACGGAGACGGTATCGACCCAGTCGCGCTGCAGCGGCACCGGGCGGCCCAGCAGCTCAGCCATGCGCTCGGCGACGGGGGCCAGCGAATCCTCGGGCTTGAACTGCCCTTCAGTCGGGCGGCCCAGGTGGGAGGTGACCATGACGGCGGCACCGGCGTCCAGGGCCATCTTGATGGCCGGCAGCGAGGCACGGATGCGGGTGTCCTCGGTGATCTTGCCGTTGTCGTCCTGCGGCACGTTGAGGTCGGCGCGGATGAAGACGCGTTTGCCGGCCACCTTGCCGGCGGCGATCAGGTCGGAGAAGCGGATGACGTTCATGGTCGGGCGGGACAGTTGATGACGGGAAACTTCCCCGATTCTCGCCTCTGCGCTGCGCCGTACCCCGTTGAAACCGCGGACCGGCGTCGGGCCGCCCCCTAGCCGGCCCGCAGGCGATGTGCTTGCGGCTCAATGCCGCAAGCATCGCCGTCCCCTCGGGGGACCGACCAGCTTTGCCCGCGTTCAGCGCGGCAAAACTGGGCGAGGGGCAAGTTGTTACCAGCCGAGTCCGAGCTTCAAGGGCAGCATGACGGCCATGCCGACGAGGATGGTGCCAAGGATGCCCTTGCGCCAGAAAAAATAGGCCGTAGCCGCCACCGCGGCGGGCCAGCGCGCGTCCTGCCAGGTCGTGATGACATGACCTTGCGTCATGAAGATCTCGGGGGCGACGACGGCCATCAGGGCGGCCAGCGGTGCGACCTTGAGCAACTCGCGCAACCAGTCGGGGATGGGCAGGGGCTTCTCGCCGATCATGAAGAAGCCGCGCGTCAGCACGGTGATGGCGCCGAGGCCGAACAGCGCGATCCAGATCAGGATGTCGCTCATCGCCGCGCCTTCCTCGCATCCAGCCACCAGCCCACCGCCCCGGCCGCGACGATGGCGCAGAGGATGTTCAGCTTGAGCGGCAGCGAATAGGTGGCGATGGAAACCGCGCCGGCCGTCAGGGCCACCCACCACAGCATCTTCTCCCCCAGCAGGGAGTAGGAGATGCCGAGCAGGGCCAACACGCCGGCGAAGGCGATGCCCCATTGCGGCGGGATGCGGTCGGCCAGCAGGATGCCGGCGAAGGAGCAGCCCTGCCAGGTCGGCCAGTTGACGGCCACGCCGCCCCAGAAGTAGCGCTGCTGACTCGGCGCCGGCGCAGCGTCGGGATAGCGCTTCACGAAGTAGGCGAAATTCAGGTCGGCGGCGAAATACGTCGTCACCAGCCGGCGCAGGCGGGGCAGGTGGCCGAAGTAGTGGCGCCACTGCGCGCTGAAGATGACGAAGCGCAGATTGACGCAGAAGGCCGTGGCCAGCAGCACCCACAGCGGGGCGCCAGCGGCGATCAGCGGCACCGCCGAAAGCTGGGCGCTGCCGGCGAACACCAGCAGCGACATGCCCATGGCCTGCGGGATGCTGAGCCCGCCCTTCACCATCGTGACGCCGGCGACCAGGCCCCAGGCGGCCAGACCGAGGGAGGGCGAGGCCATGTCGCGTGCGCCCTGGCGGAAATCGGGGTCCGCCGTCAGCGCACGCAGTCGATCAAGAAACTGCATCCCGCCATTGTGGCGGGAGCTGCCTTACTGCCCGATCTTGCGGACTTTGCCGCTGCCGGCGATGGAGCTGGTGATCTCCGGCGTGCCGGCGTACTTCACGTCGCCCGAACCGGCGATGGAGACATGCAGTTTCTTGGTCGCGTTGACCTGGGCATCGCCGCTGCCGGCGATGGTGACCTTGACCTCTTCCGTCACCAGGTCGGCGGCCTTCACGTCGCCGCTGCCGGCGATGGAGACGTTGGCGCTGTTGCAGCGGCCGGCCGCGACGATGTCGCCGCTGCCGCTGACCTTCATGCCCAGGCGCTCGGCCTCGAGGTTGGCGAAGCGGATGTCGCCCGAGCCGGCTATTGCCGCGTCGACGCCGGCCGTCTTCATGGCCTCGACCTTGACCGTGCCGGAACCGGCCACCGACACGGCGCGCAGGGCCGGCATCTCGATGGTCAGGCTGGGGTTGGTGGAGGTGTTGATGTTGAAGCCCTTCTTGGGCTCGACCTGCAGGGTGCGGCCCTTGCCGCTGTCGACGACGCGGGTCTCGATATACGGCAGCAGGTTGCGGTCGGCCTTGACCTCGACCTTGTTGCCCGAGCCCTGGCGGATGACGATGTTGAAGCCGCCGGCCGTGGCCACGCCGTCGAAGGCGCCGGTGTCGCGGGCCTCGGTGGCGATGTCGCCGTTGCCGTTGATGCGCTCGCTGTTGCTGCTCCAGCTCCAGGCCTGGGCGGTGCCGCTGACCGTGGCGGCAGCGATGAGACCAAGGGCGAAAAGACGGCGGGCGTTGTTCATGGCGGGCTCCATCGGGGTTGTGATGGTTCCCATGGTGCCAAGCCGTCCGGGGCGGCGCCCGGAAGAGGTGACGATGCGCGGGATCGGAGGGCCGAAATGCGGCTGGGCGCGCTGGTCAGTGGCCCTTGGCCTTCTCCGGCGCCTTCTCTGCTGCTTTTTCCGCGGCCTTCTCGGGCGCCTTCTCGGCCGGCTTGGCCTCGGCCTCCTCGTCCTTGGGCTTGACCGACCCCGGCCGCGGCACGACGGGCGTGACGCCTTCGAGCTTGTTCTCGCGCATGTACTCGTCCATCTCGCGCCAGCCGGCGTAGATGGCGGCCTTCTGGGCCTTGGGGTTCAGCACATAGCAGTCCTCGATGGCCCGCATGGCGTGCCGGCAGGCGCTGCCGATGGCCTTGCCCTCGGCCTCCTTGGCGGCGGCCACCTTGGCGGGGTCGTCGATGCCCAGTTGCTCGCAGGCGGACAGGGCGGCGAGCAGGGGCAGGGCAAGAAGGAAGCGCTTCATGGGCTCAGGTATCGGCGGCAGGCCGGTGAACTTGAATCAGCGCTTCGCCATCGCGAGCAGACGCGTGACGCGTTCCTCGGTCGACGGGTGGGTGGAGAACAAGCTGCGCCAGCCGCCGCCGGTCAGCGGGTTCATGATCATCATCTGCGCCGTCTCGGGGTGGGCCTCGGCGGGCGCCAGCGGGATGCCCTGGGCAACGCGGTGGATCTTGTCCAGGGCCGACGCCAGGGCGGCCGGATCGCCAGACAGCTCGGCACCGCCGCGGTCGGCCTCGAACTCGCGGGCGCGGCTGATCGCCATCTGGATCAGCATGGCCGCAATCGGTGCCAGGATGGCAACGGCCAAGCCGGCCAGCGGATTGGTCGGACGGCCGTTCTCGTCGCGGCCACCGAAGAAGGCGGCGAAATTGGCCAGCATGGAGATCGCACCGGCCATGGTCGCGCTGACGGTGCTGATGAGGATGTCGCGGTGCGCCACATGGGCCAGCTCATGGGCCATGACGCCGCGCAGTTCGCGCTCCGACAGCACGCGCAGGATGCCGGTGGTCGCGGCGACGGCGGCATGCTCGGGGTTGCGGCCGGTTGCGAAGGCGTTGGGGGCGTCTTCCTGGATCAGATAGACCTTGGGCATAGGCAGGCCGCCCCGTGCGCTGAGCTCCTGCACCATGCGGTAGAACTGCGGCGCCGAGCTCTCGTCCACCTGCTGGGCGTTGTACATGCGCAGCACCATGTCGGCCGAGAACCAGTAGGCGAAGAAGTTCATGCCCGCCGCCACCAGCAACGCGAGCAGCATGCCGGTCTGGCCACCGACGTAGGCGCCGATCAGCATGAACAGTGCCGTGATGGCCGCCATCAGGACGGCAGTCTTCACGAGGTTGAACATCTCAATACGCTTTCAGGGAAGTGGCGACAGCGTGGCAGATGGTGCCACGGCAGCCGGCTTTCAAGCCGCGTCGAAACGTTCGCCGACGGCAATGGGCCGGGCCTGCAGGAAGGCGGCAGCCGGGCCGCGCTTGCCGCCCGCGCGTTGCAGTTCGGTGAGCTTGAGGGCGCCCTGGCCGCAGGCAACGACCGGCCCCGGGGCGATGACCTCGCCCGGCTGGCCCCGGCCTTCGACGACCTCGGCGCGCCAGACCTTGACGACCTCGCCGGCCAGCGTCGCGGCACCACCCGGGAATGGATCGAAGGCACGCAGGCGGCGTTCGATCTCGGCGGCCGGCTGGGTCCAGGCGATGGCGCTTTCGGCCTTCTCTATCTTGTGAGCGTAGGTAACACCCTCGGCCGGCTGAGGCGTGCGCGTCAGGCTGGCGGTCTGCAGGGCCTCGACGATGAGGCGGCCACCCAGAGCGGCCAGGCGGTCATGCAGCACGGCCGTGGTGTCGTCGCCACGGAGGGCCTCACGGCCCACCAGCAGCATGTCGCCGGTGTCCAGGCCCGCGTCCATCTGCATGATGGTGATGCCGGTCTCGGCGTCACCGGCCTCGATGGCACGGTGGATGGGCGCCGCCCCGCGCCAGCGCGGCAACAGCGACGCGTGGATGTTCAGGCAGCCGCGCCGGGGCAGGTCCAGCACCCACTGCGGCAGGATGAGGCCGTAGGCGGCCACGACCACGACGTCGGCGTCGGCCGCCAGCAACGCTTCCCGCGCAGCGGCTGCGTCGACGCCGTACTTGCCGTCCAGCTTCAGGCCTTGCGGCTGGGCGACCGGGATGCCGGCCGCCACGGCGCGCTGCTTGACGCTTGATGCCTGCAGCTTCATGCCGCGACCGGCCGGCCGGTCGGGCTGGGTCAGCACCAGAGGCACGGTGAAGCCGGCGGCCAGGATGGCATCCAGCGCAACGGCGGCGAACTCCGGCGTGCCGGCAAAGACGACCCGCATGGTGGTCAGAGGCGCTGGTTGCGCTTCTTGGCCTCGGCTTCCTCTTCGCGCGTCTTCTTGACCATCTTGGTCTTGATGCGGTCGCGCTTGAGCGGGCTCAGGTATTCGACGAAGACCTTGCCCATCAGGTGGTCCATCTCGTGCTGCACGCAGACGGCCAGCAGGCCTTCTGCGTCGAATTCGTAGACCTCGCCGTCGCGGTTGGTCGCCCGCACGGTGACCTCGGCATGGCGGGGCACCTTGTCGTAGATCTGCGGCACGGACAGGCAGCCTTCCTCGCCGTCGACCATGCGTTCGCTGGTTTTCACCAGTTCGGGGTTGATCAGCACCCGCGGAGTGTCGCGATCTTGCGACGTATCGATGACGACGACGCGCTCGTGCACATCGACCTGGGTGGCGGCCAGGCCGACACCGTCGGCGGCGTACATGGTTTCCAGCATGTCATCGACGAGCTGGCGGATGCGTTCGTCCACGGCGGCGACCGGTTTGGCGACCGTGTGCAGGCGCGGGTCGGGGTAGCGGAGGATGTTGAGTTGGGCCATGGCGCCTTGTAAGCACTCGCAAACGAGCGCTAGCGGTTGTTGGTTGCCCCCGATGATTGCGGGCAGAATCACTCGGATTTTCGCCGATCCGGCAATCCCTTCGGAGACCGCTCCCGATGCCCGCTGCACGCCCCGCTCATTTCGCAGTCCTTGCGACCTGCCTCGCCCTCGCGTCGACGACCTCAGCCTGGGCCCAGACCAGCAAGCTGCCCGTCACCGCCGAGCAGCGGCGCGTGGCCGACGAGGTCGCCAGCGTCGGCATACCCCTGTCCGAACTGGCGCCCAACGCGCCTGACCAGCATGTGGTCAAGGCCGGCGACACCCTGTGGGACATCTCGGCCCTGTTCCTGAAGAGCCCCTGGCGCTGGCCCGAGCTCTGGGGCATGAACCGCGACCAGATCCGCAACCCCCACCTGATCTACCCGGGCCAGGTGCTGATGCTGGTCAAGATCGACGGCCGCGCCCGGTTGCAGCTGGCCCAGGGCGTCGGCCAGGGCAGCAACGGCGTGGTCAAGCTGCGCCCGCAGATGCGCATCGCGGCACTGGATGGCAACCCCATCCCCACCATCCCGATGCACCTGATCCAGCCCTTCCTGACCGACGCCATCGTCTTCGACACCGATGCCCTGGCCAGCGCGCCGCGCATCGTGGCGGCCCAGGAAGGCCATGTGGTGCTGGGCCAGGGCGACCTCGCCTATGCCCGCGGCGACCTCGGCGGCGGCACCGACTTCCGCATCTTCCGTACCGCCCGCCCGCTGGTCGACCCGACCACCAAGGAAATCCTCGGCTACGAAGCGCCCTATGTCGGCACGGCCGAACTGACCCGTGCCGGCGAAGAGCGCCCCAACGGCGACGGCAAGGTCGACATCGTGCCGGCCACCCTGTCCGTCAAGCAGGTCAAGCAGGAAGTCGGCATCGGCGACCGCCTGGCGCCCGCGCCGGCCCGCAACCTCGAGCGCTATGTGCCCCATGCGCCCGACAAGGACATGGCGGGTCAAATCGCGGCCGTCTATGGCGATTCCATCATCGCCGGCCAGAACCAGATCGTCGCCCTGAACCGCGGCAAGCGCGATGGCGTGGAGCGCGGCCATGTGTTCGCGCTGTGGCGCGACGGCGCCCGGGTGCTGGACAAGACCCAGGACCGCGCCGAGGCCATCAAGCTGCCGGACGAGCGCCATGGCGTGCTGTTCGTCTTCGAGGTCTATGAGCGCGTGTCCTATGCGCTGATCATCACGGTCAAGGAACCGGCCAAGCCCGGCGATCGGTTCACACAACCCTGACCGCCGGCCATGCTGGCCTCGGCTGAGCTCGCCGCCTGGCTGCGGCTCACCGAGAGCATGGGGGCGGCGGCGGCCCGCCGGCTGCTGGCCATGGCCGGCAGCCCGGAGGCCGTCTTCGAGTTGCCCGCAGCGGCGCTGGACCAGGCCCTGTCGGGCAAGCAGCGCGAGGCCTTCAACCGGCCGCCCGAACATCTGGCCGAACTCATCGCCAAGGCCGAGGCTTGGCTGGCCGAGCCGGGCCAGGAGCTGCTGGCGCTGGGCGACGCCGACTACCCGCCCCGCCTGCTGGCCACGGCCGACCCGCCGCTGCTGTTGTGGCTGCAGGGCCGCCGCGAGCTGCTGGGCACGCCATCGCTGGCCATCGTCGGCAGCCGCAGCCCGACCGCCCAGGGCCGGGACAACGCCCGCGCCTTCGCCAGGGCCCTGGCTGGCGCCGGCTACACCATCGTGTCGGGGCTGGCGCTGGGCATCGACGCCGCCTCCCATGAGGGCGCGCTGGATGGCGCCGGCGCCACCATCGCCGTCGTCGGCACCGGGCTGGATCAGGTCTACCCGCCGCGCAACAGCGCGCTGGCGGCCCGCCTGCTGGCCGAGGGCGGCCTGATCGTCAGCGAATACTCACTTGGCACGCCGATCACGCAGGGCAACTTTCCCAAGCGCAATCGCATCATTGCCGGCTTGAGCCTGGGCTGCCTGGTGGTCGAGGCGGCCCTGCAGTCGGGCTCGCTGATCACGGCGCGGCTCGCCTCCGAGGCCGGCCGCGAGGTGTTTGCCATACCGGGCTCCATCCACTCGCCCCAGTCGCGGGGCTGCCATGCACTGATCCGCCAGGGCGCCAAGCTGGTCGAATCGGCCCAGGACGTGCTGGAGGAGTTGCCGCCGCTGGGCTCGGTAGACGGCGGGCCGGTGGAGCTTGAGGAAACACCCCACCAGCAGCAGGCGCTGCTGGACGCCATGGGCTTCGATCCCGTCAGCCTGGACGCCCTGATGGCCCGCTGCGGCTGGCCCGCGGCCGAGCTGAGCGCGGCCCTGCTCGAGCTGGAGCTCGACGGCCATGTCGCCCGCCTGGCGGGCCAGCTTTTCCAGCGCCGCAGGCAGGGATGACGAGCTTAACCGCGGATATCAGAGCCCGAACCGAGGGGTTATTCGCGGCCGAGGGCGGCGAAACCCTGGGCTATCATCCCCTCACGATGTTCGATGTCCTGGTTTATCTCTACGAGACCTATTGGCGCCCGGACGCCTGCCCCGACGCGGCGCAACTGACGCGCAAGCTGACGGCGGTGGGCTTCGAGAACGATGAGATCCAGGAGGCGCTGAACTGGCTGGAAGGCCTGGCCGCCGCTGGCGAGTCCTATCAGGGTGAGCAGAGCGAGCATGCCCTGCGCGTCTACTCGGCGGCCGAGATCGAGCATCTGGGCGAAGCCTCCATCGGCTTCATCAGCTTCCTCGAGTCCGCCGGCGTATTGCCCGGCCCCATGCGCGAGATGGTCATCGACCGTGCGATGGCCATTCCCGGCGCCCCCATGGACCTGGAAGACCTGAAGATCATCGTGCTGATGGTGTTCTGGAGCCTGGGCGAGGAGCCCGATGCGCTGATCCTGGACGAACTCTTCGTCGCCCCGGAAGACCGGCTGATCCACTAGGCCGCTCGCCCCCATGAAAAACGGCGCCCGAGGCGCCGTTTTCAATTCCAGAGCCCGCCCGTCACTTGAGCAGTTGGCCCGGATCCGCATCCAGCTTGGCCAGCGCCTTGCGCGTCGCCTGCACCGTCAGCGCCTCGTCCTGGGCCGGCAGCAGCAGGCCGGCCTGCAGGAAGGCCGCCATGCGGTTCAGCGAGAACAGCACGCCCCGGCCCTTGGGCGTGACGAACAGGGCCAGCTGCTTGCGCAGGCCGCGCCAGGCCAGCTGCACCTGCTCGTTGCGGCCGCGGTAGTCCAGCATGAACCAGCCGCCCACCTGCAGTTCGCGGGCCCAGGCGACCATGGCCGGCGTCGGGGCGGAGCCGCCTTCGGCAACGACTTCCATGCCCTCGGACTCGTGGCCGGACAGGTCGCGCACCAGCATCTCGTCGACGTGGCTGTCGCCGCCCTCGACGTCCTCGGGCAGCATGGCTTCCAGCGTCTCGAGCTGGTCCATCAGCTCATCCAGGCGCTCGCGCGGGATGGCGGCCGTCTTGGCCGTGAAGGCCGCGGCCAGCGCGTTGTTCAGGGAGCGCACATGCTCGTCCTGCTTGTCGGTCGGCAGGCCCGCATGGCTCATGCCGTCGCGCAGCGTCTTCAGCAGCGGCGGCAGGCGGCGGATGACGTCGGCGCGTTCCTCGCGCGAGGCCTTGGCGCTGGCGCTCCAGATCAGGTCGGCGGCGGCCCGCTTCATGATCTTGGTGACGTCGGACTGGGCACCGGCGCGCACAGCCGTGACGGCCAGCACGTCGGCCCAGACGTGAAAGAGGAAGTCGCGCACGCCGTCCTGCACCGGCACCTCGGACAGCATCTTGCGCAGCTCGATGGTGTACTGGATGGCCAGGGTCTCGCGCTGCTCGACCTGCTGGGCCAGCGACACGCCGCGCTTGGAGGCCTGGTTCTCGTTCTCGAAATAGTGGTCGAGGAATTTCTCGAACTCGGTCAGCACCGTCGAGAAGACGCGACGGCCGGTGTCCGGGTAGGCCTCGACGACCTGCACCACGCGCTTGATCTCGCGCTCCAGCGCATCGCTGCTGGCGCGCTCCGAGCCCGGCCCGCTGACGTGGGCCGTGTTGAAGCCCATCACGCAGGCGCCCATGCGGTCAATGAGACGACGCGCGGGATGGTCGGCGGCGGCGAAGAAGTCGGGCTCGCTGACGGCGACACGCAGCACCGGCATCTGCAGGCGCGCGAACCAGACCCGCACCGTGGCCGGGATGCGCTCCTCGGTCAGGATGCTCTGGAACATCATCGCGACGATCTCGATGGTCGCGCGTTCGGCCGGGTTGTTGGCCGCCTGCTTCAGGACCTGCTTGAAGGCCTGGTTGCGGGCGCCGATCTCCTCCAGCGCGCGCGGAGCGCTGGCGCTGCCGGCGGAGCCGCTCGAGTCAGCACCGGGGCGGCGGGCCAGCGACTCCTGGGCATGCTTGATGGCGCCCATCAGGCGCGGCGAGGCCGCATTGGCGACGGGCGGCGCATCGGCCAGCGAAGGGCGCGAAGCGGTGCCGGCCGGTGACTCCGCGGCCGTCAGGCCCGTACCGCCGGACAGGCCGCCCGGATGGCTGGGGCCCGCATCGGCCAGGCTGGGCTTGCCGCCGCCCGGCCGGGCCGGCACCTGGCTCTTGGTGACGGGAAAGCCCGGCACATGCCGCGCCAGCACGCGCTGCAGCTGGGCCATGACCTCGTCGGCCTGGCTGCTGGCCTTGCTGCGCACCGTCGGCAGCGGCGTCGGTCCGGACGTGGGGGCGAGGCCGGGGCCCGGGGACACCGGCGGCGGCGGGGGTACCGGCACGCCGGTGGCGGCGGCCGTCGCTGCCGCGGCGGCCTGGGCCGTGCGGCGGATGAAGGGGCGCAGATCGACCTCGGGCAGCACCTTCTGGGCGATCAGCCAGCGGTTGGTCTCGTGATAGGCCTCGCTGATGAGCTGGGCGAATTCCTCATGCAGCTCGTGGTGCAGCAGCTGCCAGATGTTGGCGTCCAGGCCGACACGGCTCCAGGCGTCCAGCGCGACGCGCGCCACCACATGGGCGCGCAGCAGGTCCAGGGGATCCAGGTCGTCGTGGGCTTCCAGGGCCTGCATGCGGGTGCGCAGGTCGGTGAATTCCCAGGTGGCCTTGTCCATCATCACCAGGGCCAGGCGCGAGCTGGTGATCTCGCGCTCGATGGTCGAGTCGTCGACCAGGCTCATCTTCAGCGACTGCGCCGGCACGGTGGAATCGTGCTCGCGGCCGTTGTCGGACACGCCATGCACGGCCGCATGACGCAGGGCCGCGACGATGGCCATCTGCCAGTTCGGGCCCAGCTTCTGCCAGGCCTGCACCGCGTCGCGCCGCGCCATCATGATGGCGTGGGGGGCCGACTGGGCCAGCAACTGGCTGGCCCCCTGGCCGACGGCCGCGACCAGCGGCGTCATGCCACGCACCAGGGCTTCCAGATAGACGCGCCGCGCCTGGGTCGCCAGGGCCTGGTTACGAGCGGCGGTCATGGACGGGTGATGGCGGCGCGGCTGGAGTGAATGGTTGCGATCACTCTACACGACGGCCCCGGAGTTCGGGTCGTTGGGGTCGTCACGATTCACCGCGGCCTTGACCAGGTCCTCCCGCTTGACACCCAGCCACATGGCGATGGCAGCGGCCACGAACACCGAGGAATAGATGCCGAACAGGATGCCGATGGTCAGGGCGACGGCGAAATAGTGCAGCGTCGGGCCGCCGAACAGCAGCATGGAGACCACCATCAGCTGGGTGCAGCCGTGGGTGATGATGGTGCGGCTCATCGTCGACGTGATGGCGTGGTCGATGACCTCGTGGGTGTTCATCTTGCGGAACTTGCGGAAGGCTTCCCGCACCCGGTCGAAGATGACCACCGACTCGTTGACCGAGTAGCCCAGCACGGCCAGGATCGCCGCCAGCACCGCCAGCGAGAACTCCCACTGGAAGAAGGCGAAGAAGCCCAGGATGATGACCACATCGTGCAGGTTGGCGATGATGCCGGCGACCGCGAACTTCCATTCGAAGCGGATGGCCAGGTAGATCATGATGCCGGCCACCGTGACGGCCAGGGCCTTGGCGGCGTCCTGGGCCAGCTCGGCACCGACGGCCGGGCCGACGACCTCGGAGCGCGACAGCCTCAGGGGCTCGGCGCCGTCAGGTTTCTTGCAGATCTGCTTGCTGACCTGCTCGCCCTGGGCCGTCACTTCCTGGTGCTCGCTGACGCTGCCGCTCTCGGCCGTGCACAGCTCGCCGAAGACCTTGCCGACCACCTCGGTCTGCTTCTCGCCGGCACGCACCGGCAGGCGGATCATGACGTCACGCGAGGAGCCGAAGTTCTGCACCTGGACTTCGCCATAGCCCATCTTCTCGATGGTGTGGCGGGTCTTCTCGATCTCGGCCGCCTGCGGATAGGCCACCTCGATGACGGTGCCGCCGGTGAACTCGATGGAGAAATGCAGGGGCCGGGTGATCAGGAAGAACACGGCGGCCGCGAAGGTGACGAAGGAGATGGCGTTGAAGATCAACGCATGCTTCATCAGCGGCAGGTCGCGCTTGATGCGAAAGAGTTCCATGTTCCAGTTCCTCAGGCCTTGGCGGCCACGTCGGTCGTTTCGGCTTCAGGCTCGGGTTTCCAGACCTGGCCGATGGACACGCTCTTGAGCTTCTTCTGGCGGCCGTACCAGAGGTTCACGAGGCCGCGCGAGAACACGACGGACGAGAACATCGAGGTCAGGATGCCCAGGCAGTGCACGACGGCAAAGCCCTTGATCGGACCGGAGCCGAACACCAGCAGCGACACGCCGGCGATCAGCGTCGTCACGTTGGAGTCCAGGATGGTGGCCCAGGCGCGCTCATAGCCCAGGCGGATGGCCTGCTGAGGCGACTCACCGCCGCGCAGTTCCTCGCGCACGCGCTCGTTGATCAGCACGTTGGAGTCGATGGCCATGCCCAGCACCAGCGCGATGGCGGCAATGCCCGGCAGGCTCAGCGTGGCCTGCATCATGGACAGCGCCGCGATCAGCAGCAGCAGGTTGAAGCCCAGGGCCAGCGACGAGAACACGCCGAACAGCAGGTAGTAGACGCACATGAAGGCGGCCACGGCGGCAAAGCCCCACTGCACGCTGGCGATGCCCTTCTCGATGTTTTCCTTGCCCAGGCTCGGGCCGATGGTGCGCGACTCGATGATCTCCATCGGCGCGGCCAGCGAACCGGCGCGCAGCAGCAGGGCCGTGTCACTGGCTTCCTGCGTCGTCATCGCACCGCTGATCTTGATGCGGCCGCCGCTGAGTTCGCTGCGGATGACCGGCGCCGTGACGACCTCGCCCTTGCCCTTCTCGAACAGGATGATGGCCATGCGCTTGCCGATGTTCTCGCGCGACAGGTCCTTCATGATGCGGGCGCCCTTGGCGTCCAGCGTCAGGTCGACGGACGGCGAGTGGTTCTCGTCGAAGCCTGGCTGGGCGTCGACGAGGGCGTCGCCCGTCAGGACGACCTGGCGCTTGACGATGATGGGGCCGAAGCCGCGGTCCATGAAGCGCTCGGTGCCGAAGGGCACGGGACCATTGCCCTTCAGTGCCTCCAGCGACTCGGCACCGTCGTCCACCATGCGCAGCTCCAGCGTCGCGGTGCGGCCGATGATGTCCTGGGCCTTGGCCGAGTCCTGCACGCCGGGCAGCTGCACGACGACGCGGTCGGCGCCCTGCTGCTGGATGACCGGTTCGGCCACGCCCAGTTCGTTGACGCGGTTGTGCAGCGTCGTGATGTTCTGCTTGATGGCCGCTTCCTGCACGGCGACCTGGGCCTTGGGGCTCAGTGCGCCGGACAGCTGCAACTCGCTGCCTTCGCCCAGCGGCGTCCAGATGACGTCGGGCAGCTGGTTCTTCAGCACGTCGGTGGCGGCGGTGCGCTGCTCGGCGTCGCGGAAGGCAATGACCACGGTATTGCCGTCACGGGTGATGCCGGCGTGGCGGATGTTCTTGTCGCGCAGCATGGTGCGCGCATCGCCGGTCAGGGCCTCGGCCTTCTTGGTCAGGGCCGCCTTCATGTCGACCTGCATCAGGAAGTGCACGCCGCCGCGCAGGTCCAGACCCAGGTACATGGGATTGGCGTGCAGGCTGGACAGCCACTGCGGCGAACGCGACAGCAGGTTCAGCGCAACGATGTAGCTGGGCTCCGCGGCGTTGGGATTCAGCGCCTTGTTGATGACGTCCTTGGCCTTGAGCTGGGTGTCGGTGTCACCGAAGCGCGCCTTGATCGAATTGCCGTCGAACTGCACATAGTCCGCCTGGACGCTGGCGTCCTTCAGCGCGGCCTCGATGCGCTCTTGCAGCGCCGTGTCGACCTTGACGGTGACCTTGGCGCTGGAGATCTGCACGGCCGGCGCTTCGCCGAAGAGGTTGGGCAGCGTGTACAACGTGCCGATCAGCAGCGCGACGAGCAGGATCGCGTACTTCCAGAGCGGATAGCGGTTCATGGGGACTTCCTTGTCGGCGCCCGGGCGGCGTGGTGGCCCGGCGGAATGGGCAAGTGGGCGCGTGGCCGCTTACTTCAAGCTGCCCTTAGGGAGAACCTGGGTGATGGCGCCGCGCTGGATCTGCAGCTCGACGCCATTGGCGACCTCGAGGTGGACGAAGTTGTCACCCAGCTTGCTGATCTTGCCGATGACGCCGCCGGCGGTGACGACCTCGTCGCCCTTGGCCAGCGCCTCGATCATGGCCTTGGCCTCTTTCTGGCGCTTCATCTGCGGCCGGATCATGACGAAATAGAGCACGACGAACATCAGCACCAGGGGCAGCATGCCGAGGAGGCCGGATTCGGGGCTGGCGGCCGGGGCGGCAGCCTGGGCGTAGGCGTTGGAGATGAACACGTTGAATTCCTTGGATGGGCGGCCGCAAAAACCGCAGGGCAACCTTGAATTCTAGTGCGCCCCGCCGACCACCCGCCGACAGGGGCCCAGGGGGCTACGCCGGGACGCCGGCCCCTGCTAACCTGCCGCCGCCGTCCCACCCATCCGCCCGGAGCCCTCCCTTGCCGATCAGGACCCTGACCGATCGACTGAGCCTGCGCAGCCTGCTGACCCTGCCCTATGTCGTGTTGGTGCTGGCCCTGGTGCTGCTGGTGGGCGCCCTGTCCTGGCGCGCCGGCCGCGACACGGTGGACAACCTGTCGGGCCAGCTCCTCGCCGAGGCGGTCAATCGCATCTCGGTGGCGCTGGAGCGCCATGTCGGCGGCGCCGACGCCGTGCTGGAAGCCGCCTTCCCCACCGGCCTGCCGGCGCCCGAGAACCTGCCCAAGGAGCTGGACACCCTGCGCACCCGCTTCTGGCTGGCCACCTCGGTGCACCGCGACCCCAACAACTACGTCTACTACGGCGACCGCCGCGGCCATTTCCTCGGCCTGTGGCGCTTCTCCGAACTGGAGGCCGAGCTGCGCCTGCGCATCAAGGGTGAAGGCCCGCGCACCATCTACCGCCTCAGCGGCATCACCGGCGACCTGCGCTCGCCCGTCGTCGAGGACAAGGTCTTCGAGCCGCGCGAGCGGCCCTGGTACCAGGCCGCCCTGGCCAACCCGGCACCGCTGAGCTGGACACCGGTCTATATCGACTTCAAGACCCTGGACCTCGTCACCACGCGCACCAAGCGCGTCGGCAACGACGTCGGCGAGCCCGAGGGCGTGGCGGCCACCGACCTGCCGCTCAAGCAGGTCAATTCACTGCTGCAGCGTGTGGCGCTGACCGAGAACGCGGTCGCCATGGTCGTCGAGGCGGATGGCCCGCTGGTCGGGGTGTCCCGTGGCGCCCACATGAAGACGCTGGCCGTCGGCCAGCACGAGCGCCTGAACGCCGCCCAGAGCCCGGACGCCCTGGTCGCCTCCGCCTACGAGGCGGTGCGCCAGCGCACGGCGGCGGCCGGCGCCGACGCCCTCGGCACCGCGGCGCGCACGTCCAGCTTCACCGATGCCGAGGGCCGCGTCGTGCAGATCGGCTACGCCCGCGTCGAGCCGGCCCTGGGCCTGAACTGGCTCATCATCGTCGCGGTGCCACGCTCGGACTTCCTGGCCGGCGTGCAGCGCAACTTCGTGCAGGCCGCCGTGCTGGCGGGCCTGGGCGTCGTCATCGCCCTGGGCCTGGGCTGGGCGGTGCTGGGCATCGTCACCCGCGAGCTGCGCGAACTGGCCGAGGCGGCGCGCCGCGTGGGCGATGGGGTGCTGGACGAGCCACCCGAGGTGCACCGCACCGACGAGCTGGGCGAACTGGCACGCAGCTTCGCCGACATGCAGCGTCGCCTGCTGACCGACCAGCTGACCGGCCTGTCCAACCGCGGCGCCATCCTGCGCCGCATCGAGGACCGCATCCTGCAACAGCGCCGCCGCGGCGACCGCTGGCCCTTCGCCGTCATGTTCGTCGACCTCGAGCGCGTCAAGGAAGTCAACAAGCGCTTCGGCCACGGCGTCGGCGATGCCGTCCTGAAGGAGGTCGGCCAGCGCCTGCGCGCCGGCGTGCGCATCGGCGACATCGTGGCCCGTTATGCCGGCGACGAGTTCGTACTGCTGCTGGACTCGGTCGAGAACCGCGCCGACGCCGAGGCCGCGCGCGACCATCTCGAGGCCGCCATGCGCGCGCCGCTGGAGGCCCTGACCGGCATCGCCCCGGCCGGCTTCCAGGTCAGCGCCAGCTTCGGCATCGCCCTCTACCCGGACGACGGCCAGGAAACCGAAAGCCTGCTCCGCCATGCCGATGCCGACATGTTCGCCCGCAAGCAGGGCCAGCCGAACACCAGCTCGAATGCCTCAAGGTTTTGACATCGCCGCCCTGCGCCGCCAGGCGATCGCGCGCAGCCTGTTCACGCCCACCACGCTGCTGAAGGCCGTCGAGCAGCTCGGCGGCTTCGTGCAGGCCGACCCGCTGCGCGCGCCCGCCCGCGCCCAGGACCTGACGCTGCGCCACCGCGTCAAGGGCTACCAGGCCGGCGACCTGGAACGCCGCTACCCGCGTCTGCCGCTGCAGGAAGACTTCTTCATCAACTACGGCTTCGTCACGCCCGAGCTGCGCGCGCTGATGCACCCGCGCACCACGCGCCGCGTCTGGGACAAGCCGCGCTGGAAGCTCGCCAAGGCCGTGCTGGCCGAGGTCGAGCGCCTGGGCGAGGCTCATCCGGCCGAGGTCGATGCTGCCCTGGGCCACGGCGCGGTGAAGAACTGGTTCGGCGGCAACAGCCGGCTGTCCACCGAGCTGCTGGACGGCCTGCACTACCGCGGCCATCTCGACGTGGTGCGGCGGGACAGCGGCACCCGCGTCTATGCCCTCGGGCCGCAGTGGGAGGCCCACCCCGACCCGCAGCTCGCCATGGATGCAATGGCCGATGCGCTAGTGAAGAAATACGCGCCGCTGCCGGCCGCCAGCCTGTCGCTGGTCATCCGCATGCTCTTCCACGGCGCCCACCAGTGGCGCGAGCTGGCGCCGGCCACCATCGCCCGCGCCAAGGCCCGGCTGGCCCATGCCCAGGTCGACGGCGTGGACTGGTACTGGCCCGCCGACGAAGACCCGACACGCGGCTGGCGTATTCCGTCACAGGTGCGGCTGCTCGCGCCTTTCGACCCCGTCGTCTGGGACCGCCGCCGTTTCGAACTACTGTGGGGCTGGGCCTACCGCTTCGAGGCCTACACGCCGGCGGCCAAGCGGGTGCGCGGCCACTATGCGCTGCCGATGCTGTGGCGGGATCAGGTCGTCGGCTGGGCCAATGCGGGGGTCAAGGACGGGCGGTTGAAGGTGGAGTGCGGCTATGTGAGCGGCAAGGCGCCGCGGGATGCGGGGTTCAAGACGGCGCTGGACGAAGAGCGCGAACGACTGGCGACATTTCTCGCCGTGGAACTGGCGTGATGGTGAACCGGCTGCGTCGCATGTCCTGCCTGGTCTTGTTCTGGGCACTGTCTGCCTCCGCCCAGGACAGTGACCGATTCCAACGGGCTTTTTCCGAGCTGGCGCCCGAGCTTCGGCATCTCAACTTCTTGTGGGCGGTGACGACGGGCGATTTGAACGGCGACGGGATTGACGACGTCGCCATGGTGATGACGGGAAGCAGGCGGGATGACGCCGATCGCGAGGAGCGGCTGGTGGTGCTCGCCGGACAACCCGACGGCAACTACAGAATCCTCTCCATTTCCGGCGAGTTCTGCCATCCCGCCAAGTTCTACAACCTGGACATCAAGAGGAATTCGCTGTTCGTCCAGGCGGTGGAATACGCCGATGCCGCCCGGGTGTCGAGCTACACCTTGCAGTTTCGCTACGACGCGCGGCTTCGGGACTTCGCGCTGATCGGCAACGAGACGGTTTCCGAGGGCTATGAAGACGGCACACTGGATCGCCTCAGCACCAACCGCCTGACCGGCGAGACGCTTCACACCATCCGACAAAAAGGCAAGACCCGCTCGGTGAAGGGGCGCATCGCGCTCGCCGCCAAGCAGGTTCTCGGTGGCACCGCCTGCGACGTTTTTCAGGACTAGAGGACTGACGCGCCTACGATGCATGCGGTCCCCTGATTGCGGAATCGCCCCATGCGCCCTCTTGCCCTTCTGCTGTTGTCCGCCGCCGCGTTCACCGCCCACGCCGACGAAGCCAGCACCGCCAAGGCCTTCCAGAAGCTGCGCACCAGTCCCTGGCTGCTGCGCCAGTTCATGGCCGAATTCCCCAAGGGCGGCGACCTGCACAACCATCTGGACGGCAGCATCTACGCCGAGAACATCATCCAATGGGCGGCCGAGGACGGCAAATGCGTGGCGCCCATCACCGGGCAGATCAGCTTCCCGCCCTGCGATGCGTCGCGGCCGCCGATGAAGGATTACGCGGCCGACTCGGTCAACTACCGCCAACTCGTCGACGCCTACTCGGTGCGCAACTACGAGCGCGGGCCCAAGTCCGGCCACGACCAGGTCTTCGACACCTTTGGCCGCTTCATGCCCGGCACCCTGGGCCGCGAGGGCGACATGCTGCGTGAGGCGACCAATCGTCGCGGCGCCGAGAACACGGTCTACCTGGAACTGCTGCAGTCCTGGGGCATGGACAAGGCCCGCGCCATCGCCGCGGCCGAGCCGGGGGCCTTCCGTGCCGGCCGCTCGGCCAAGGATTGGGCCGCCCACCCGGCCCTGCAGAAGATCGTGGCCGACACCCGCGCCGAGCTGGACCGCATCGAGAAGCGCTGGCGCGAGCTGTCCCATTGCAACCAGGCCAATGCCGAGCCCGGCTGCGGCGTGGCCCTGCGCTATCTGGCGCAGGTCATCCGCACCTTCCCGTCCGAACAGGTCAATGCACAGATCGCGCTGGCCTTCCTGCTCGTCAAGGCCGACCCGCGCTGGGTCGGGCTCAACCTCGTCGCACCCGAGGACGACCCGAGCACGCTGCGCCACTACACCGAGCAGATGAGCGTCATCGGCGCGCTGGCCAAGCTCTACCCGGACGTGAAGGTCTCGCTGCACGCCGGCGAGTTCGGTTTCGGCCTGGTGCCGCCCGAGGACTTCCGCGACCACATCCGCCAGGCCCTGGACATCGCCGGCGCGCGCCGCATCGGCCATGGCGAAGCCATCGGCCTGGAGACCGGCGCCCTCGACACCCTGCGCGACATGGCCAAACGCGGCATCGCCGTCGAGATCAACCTGACCAGCAATGCCATCGTCCACGACCTCAAGGGCGACCAGCACCCCTTCCTGCTGTATCGCCAGTTCGGCGTGCCGACGGCGCTGTCGGCGGACGACGAGGGTGTGTTCCGCATCGATTTGACGAACGAGTACCAGCGCGCCGCGGCGACCTATCCGCGGCTGAGCTACCGTGACTTCAAGCAACTGTCTCGCAATGCCCTCCACTACGGCTTTGTCGAAGGCCAGGCCCTGCTGGCCGACACGGCGAACGGTCGCCTCGTTGCGGCCTGCACCGGCGAACGCCCAGGCCGCGAAGCCAAGGGCGCCCACTGCCGCGACTTCCTGACTACCAACACCAAGGCCCGCCTGCAATGGGACCTGGAAGCGCGCTTTGCCCGCTTCGAAAGCCAAGCTCGCTGACTGCATGCTTCTTGATATCGGGCCGCTGCGCCGCAACACCGCCTTTCGCCGCCTTTTCGCCAGCCAGTTCATCTCCGGGCTGGGCACCATGGTCAGCTATGTGGCCGTGCCCTGGCAGCTCTATCAGCTGACCCACTCCAACGCCCAGGTCGGCCTGCTCGGCCTGGTGCAATTGATTCCCGTCGTCGTCTGCGGCCTGCTCGGCGGCGCCGTGGCGGACCGCGTGGACCGCAAGCGACTGCTGATCGGCTCGGAAGCGCTGATGGCGCTGTGCCTGGCGGGCCTGCTGATGAACGCAGTGAGCGCCGCACCCAGCGTGCTCGCCATCTACGCGCTGGTGGCCGTGCTGCAGGGCGCCAGCGGCTTCCACCGCCCGGCGCTGGAGGCCTTGACTCAAAAACTGGCCAAGCCCGAGGAGTTCGCCGCCGTGGCGGCGCTGTCGTCCGTGCGCGGCACGGTGGGCATGGTGGCCGGGCCGGCGCTGGCCGGCATCCTGCTCGCCGAGTGGGGCGCGGTCGGCGCCTATGTCTTCGACTTCGCGACCTTCATCGCCGCACTGTTCTTCATCGCCCGCATTCCCCGCGAAGCCATCGGCACCCTCGATGCACCGGGCGAGCGCCCGCATCTGCTGGCCGACCTGGCCGAGGGCCTGCGCTTCGCGTGGAAACGCCCCGAGCTGATGGGGACGTACATCGTCGACATCGTCGCCATGGCCTTTGCCTTCCCGGTGGCGCTCTTCCCGGCCATGGCGGCGGCGGACGGGCGCACCGAGTCGGTCGGCTGGCTGCTGTCGGCGATGTCGGTCGGCGCTTTGATCATCGGCCTCTTCAGCGGTTGGACCGGCAAGGTCAGCCGCCACGGCCGCGCCGTCGTCATCGCGGCGGCCGTGTGGGCCATCGGCATCGTCGCGCTGGGCTTTGCACCCAGCCTGGTGCTGGGCCTGGTGTGCCTCGCGATTGCGGGCGCCGCCGACATGGTCAGCGGCGTGTTCCGCGGCACGATCTGGAACGAGACCATTCCCAACACGCTGCGGGGCCGCCTCGCCGGCATCGAGATGATCAGCTACCTGACCGGCCCGCTGATCGGCAATGCGCGGGCCGGCTTCATGGCGGACGCCTGGGGCGTCGCGCCCGCCATTTGGGTCGGTGGGGCGATCTGCCTGGTCGGCGTCATCGCCACCGGCTTTTTGCTGCCGCGCTTCTGGGCCTACAGAAGCATCACACGTTGACCGAGCCCATCTGCGCCGTGGGATAGCGCGTGCCCGCGATGGCATGCGTGGCCAGCAGGGTCTCGATGCGGTCGCGCCGGCCGCCGTCAAGCTGGACGCGGGCCGCCAGCGCGTTCTCGTCCAGGCGGGCGATGCTGCGTGTGCCGGGAATGGGAATGATGTCGGGGCCCCGGTCCAGCAGCCAGGCGAGAACCAGTTGGGCCGGCGTATAGCTCCATTCCTCGGCCAGGGCGCGCAAGGCATCGGCCAGAGCGAGGTTGTGATCCATGTTCTCGCCCTGGAAGCGCGGGTGGATGCGGCGGCGGTCGTCGGCGGCCAGTTGATCGGCGGAGCGGATGGCGCCGGTCAGGAAGCCGCGGCCCAGCGGGCTGTAGGGCACCAGGGCGATGCCAAGCTGGCGGCAGGTCGGCAGCACCTCGGCCTCGACGTCGCGCGTCCACATCGAGTACTCAGTCTGCACGGCCGCGATCGGGTGCACGCCATGGGCGCGGCGGATGGTCGTCGCCGAGGCCTCGGACAGGCCGAGATGGCGCACCTTGCCGGCCTTGACCAGCTCGGCCATGGCGCCGACGGTCTCCTCGATGGGCACGGTCTTGTCGACGCGGTGCTGGTAGTAGAGGTCGATGTGGTCGACACCCAGCCGCTTGAGGCTGGCGTCACAGGCTTCGCGCACATAGGCGGGGCTGCCGTCGATGCGTGTGACGGCGCCGTCGGTCGAGCGCACATGGCCGAACTTGGTGGCGATGAAGACCTCGTCGCGGCGCGTGGCCAGCAGCTGGGCGATCAGGCGCTCGTTGGCGCCGATGCCATACATGTCGGCCGTGTCGAGGAAGTTGATGCCGATGTCCAGCGCATGGTTCAGCACGGCCAGGGACAGGGCGTCGTCGGCCGGGCCGTAGAAATCGGACATGCCCATGCAGCCCAGGCCCAGGGCCGAGACCTCGGGGCCGGCGCTGCCGAGGCGTCGGCGGGGAAAGTTCGTCGTGTTCGTCGTCATGAAGGGACTCCTTGAATCAATCATCAACGGGACGGCGACAGCTTAGGAAATCACCCCGGCATCGCCCAGCACAAAGCTCGGACTTGCTTGCCCAATCCTCCGGGCCAAGACCCCACAGGACGCCGGGCCGGTTGAAGCATTTGCACAATCCACCGCATGGCCACCGATGACGACCTGCAAACCCTGCGCCAGCGCAGCATCGCGCTGACCCTGGCCCGCGCGCCGGCGGACGGCCTGCACGACACCGCCCTGCCCTGGCTGAGGCTGATCCGCGCCAGCGCGCCGGCCCTGCCCGTGCCGGCCATCTACGACCCCGGCCTCGTCCTCGTCCTGCAGGGGCGCAAGCAGGCCCAGCTGGGCGAACGCATCGTGCACTACGACGCCCTGCAATGCCTGGTCGTGCCCATGACCCTGCTGCCGCGCGGCCGCGTCGTCGAGGCCAGCGCCGACAAGCCCTATCTCTGCATCCGCATCTCCTGCGAGACCCAGGCCCTGGCCGAGCTGCTGCTGGACGGCGACGCGCCGGCCGGCGACGACGAGCCGGGCCTGCAGGTCGCGCCCGTCACCGTGCCGCTGCTGGACGCCGCCCTGCGCCTGCTGCAGCTGCTGGACCAGCCCCAGGACCTGAAGACGCTGGCGCCCCTGGTGCAGCGCGAGATCCTCTACCGCGTGCTGACCGGGCCGCTGGGGCCGCGGCTGCGGGCGCTGGCCCACACCGACAGCACCACGCGGCGGCTTGCTCGCGTCGTGGAACAGATGTCGCGCCGCTATGCCGAGCCCCTGTCCATCGAGGAGCTGGCCGAGCTGGCCCATATGAGCCCGTCAACCCTGCATCTGCGCTTCAAGCAGCTGACCGCCCTGTCGCCGCTGCAGTTCCAGAAGAACCTGCGCCTGCAGCAGGCGCGGCGGCTGATGCTCTCCGACGGCCTGGACGCCGCCAGCGCCGCCCACCGGGTCGGCTACGAGAGCCCCAGCCAGTTCAGCCGTGAATACCGCCGCCTTTTCGGCGCCCCGCCGCGCGAAGACATCTCGCTTTTGCGCGCCGCCGGCTAGAATGCCGCCTCTTCCGAGGAGCGTTGCAACCTCATCCCTTGAGGCCAGGCTCGGAAGTTTGCCCCCTGCAACTGCGCTCACCCGCTGGCCGACCGTGCCTGGGTGAGGATTGATCCCCCCGCACCGTCATTGCCAGCGGCTTCATTCGCTTGAAGGAGCCCCGCATGACCGCTGCCATCCCCGCCCATATCGTCAAGGACCTGTCGCTCGCCGACTGGGGCCGCAAGGAAATCAAGATCGCCGAGCACGAGATGCCGGCGCTGATGGCCATCCGCAAGGAATACGCCGCCTCGCAGCCGCTGAAGGGCGCCCGCGTCACCGGCTCCCTGCACATGACCATCCAGACGGCCGTGCTGGTCGAGACCCTGCAGGCCCTGGGCGCCGAAGTGCGCTGGGCCTCGTGCAACATCTTCTCGACGCAGGACCACGCCGCCGCGGCCCTGGCCGCCGTCGGCACGCCCGTGTTCGCCTACAAGGGCGAGACGCTGGAAGACTACTGGGACTACACCCATCGCATCTTCGAATTCGGCGCCAAGGGCACGGCCGGCGAAGGCCCCAACATGATCCTGGACGACGGCGGCGACGCGACGCTGCTGATGCACCTGGGCCAGAAGGCCGAGAAGGACTTGTCCGTGCTGGCCAACCCCGGCAGCGAGGAAGAGCGCATCCTGTTCGCGGCCATCAAGAAGAAGGTCGCCGAAGACGCCACCTGGTACACCCGCAAGAGCGCCGAGATCATCGGCGTGACCGAAGAGACGACCACGGGCGTGCACCGCCTGAAGGAAATGTCGGACAAGGGCACGCTGCTGTTCCGCGCCATCAACGTGAACGACTCGGTCACCAAGAGCAAGTTCGACAACCTCTACGGCTGCCGTGAGAGCCTGGTGGACGGCATCAAGCGCGCCACCGACGTGATGATCGCCGGCAAGATCGCCGTCATCGCGGGTTACGGCGACGTGGGCAAGGGCTCGGCCCAGGCGATGCGTGCGCTGTCGGCGCAAGTGTGGGTCACCGAGATCGACCCCATCTGCGCCCTGCAGGCCGCGATGGAAGGCTATCGCGTCGTGACCATGGAATACGCCCAGGACAAGGCCGACATCTTCGTGACGACGACGGGCAACAAGAACGTCATCCGCCACGAGCACATGGCCGCGATGAAGAACAACGCCATCGTCTGCAACATCGGCCACTTCGACAACGAGATCGAGGTCGCGGCCCTCGAGAAGTACGAGTGGGAAGAGATCAAGCCCCAGGTCGACCACGTCATCTTCCCGGACGGCAAGCGCATCATCCTGCTGGCCAAGGGTCGCCTGGTGAACCTGGGCTGCGGCACGGGCCACCCGAGCTATGTGATGAGCTCGTCCTTCGCCAACCAGACCATCGCCCAGATCGAGCTGTTCGCGCACAAGGACAACTACGCCGTCGGCCAGGTCTATGTGCTGCCCAAGCACCTGGACGAGAAGGTCGCCCGCCTGCAGCTGACCACGCTGAACGCCCAGCTCACCGAGCTGACCGAGGAGCAGGCGGCCTACATCGGCGTCAGCAAGGCCGGCCCGTACAAGCCGGACACCTATCGCTATTGATCGCCAATGCGCGCTGACCAGCTCCTCGTCGCCCAAGGCCTGGCACCGACCCGTTCGGTGGCCCAGCGTCTGATCAGCAATGGTGCCGCCGAATGGGCCTCGCCCACCGGCTGGGCCGTGCTGAAAAAGGCCGGCGAGGACCTGCCCGACACGGCCCAGCTGCGCGTCACCGACGACGCGGAGCTGCGCTATGTGTCGCGCGGCGGGCTCAAGCTGGAAGGCGCGCTGGCCCGCGTGGGCTTCGACGTCACGGCCCACACCGTGCTGGACGTCGGCCAGAGCACCGGCGGCTTCACCGACTGCCTGCTGGCCCATGGCGCCCGCCATGTCGTAGGTGTGGACGTCGGCCACGGCCAGCTGCATGCCAGGCTGCAGGCCGACCCGCGCGTGACCGCCCTGGAGGGCGTGCATGTGCGCGAGCTGGACGTGCTGCGCCAGCACCAGCCGACGGGGGGCTTCACCCTCATCGTCGGCGACCTGAGTTTCATTTCCATGGTGGGCAGCCTCCCGGAGTTGCTGCCCTGGCTGGAGGTGCACGGCCATCTGCTCGTGCTCATCAAGCCGCAGTTCGAACTGGGGCCACAAGCCCTGGGCAAGGGTGGTCTCGTCAAGGACGAGGCCGACTACCCGCGACTGGAAGCCCGCGTGCGCCTGGCCTGCACGGCCCTCGGCCTCAAGGTGCTGGACTACTTCGACAGCCCCATCACCGGCGGTGATGGCAATCGCGAATTCTTCTTGTGGGCCTCCCGATGAGCACCCCTGTCAGTTTCGAATTTTTCCCTCCCAACACGCCGGTCGGCGTCGAGAAGCTCAAGACCGTCGTGCAAGACCTGGGCGCACTGAAGCCCCAGTACTTCAGCGTCACCTATGGCGCCGGCGGCTCCACGCGCGACAAGACCCTCTCCGCCGTGATGGACATCGCCGCGGCTGGCTTCGAGGCCGCGCCGCATCTGAGCTGCGTAGGCTCCACGCGCGAGAACATCGCCGAGATCCTGGCCACCTACCGCGCCCAGAACATCCACCGCGTCGTGGCCCTGCGCGGCGACCTGCCCAGCGGCACGGCCACGGCCGGCGAGTTCCGCTACGCCTCCGAGCTGGTCAGCTTCATCCGCCAATTTGAGAAAAACAGGCAGGGCGAGGCATGGCACATTGAAGTCGCCGCCTACCCCGAGGTGCATCCGCAGCAGCGTTATGCCGCCAAGGACATGCAGCACTTCGCCGACAAGATGCGCGCCGGCGCCGATGGCGCCATCACGCAGTTCTTCTTCAACGCCGACGCCTATTTCCATTTCGTCGACGAGGCCCGCAAGCTGGGTGTCACCCAGCCCATAGTCCCGGGCATCATGCCCTTCCACAACTACGGCCGCATCGCCCAGTTCGCGCAGCGCGACGGCATCGACATCCCGCGCTGGGTGCAGATGAAGATGGAAGGCTTCATGGACGATGCCGCCAGCATCCGCGCCTTCGGGCTGGACGTCATCTCGCGGCTGTGCGAACGCTTGATCGACGGCGGCGCGCCGGGCCTCCACTTCTACACGCTGAACCAATCGGCGCTGACGCTCGAGTTGTGCAAACGCCTCGGCCTCGGCAACAAGTCTTGATGCAACACAAACCCGGCCACTGAGCGCCAGCGCCGGGCGGGGCGACCTTGCGTTGCCTCAAACCCGTGTTGCGGCCCAGGGCTTGCAATGACTCCATCGGGATACGTCCCATCTTTGGAGCCATTGAATGAAGAAGATCCTCATCGCCGCTGCCGTCGCCGCACTGGCCCTGCAACCCGCCTTCGCCGACGAAGGCCCGCTGCTCGTGCGCGTGCGCGCCCTGCACCTGGATTCCGCCAACAAGGACAGCACGGGTCTGGGTCTGTCCATCAACAACAAGACCTTTCCCGAGGTCGACTTCAGCTACTTCATCGCGCCGAACATCGCCGCCGAGCTGATCCTGACCTATCCGCAGAAGCAGACGATCTACTCCAACGGCAGCGCCATCGGTTCGCTGAAGCATCTGCCGCCCACGCTGACGCTGCAGTACCACTTCCTCCCGACCGGCACGGTGCGCCCCTACGTCGGCGCCGGCGTGAACTACACCAACTTCTCCAGCGTGGAGTTCGCGCCTGCCGTGCAGACTGCCCTGCATCCCAGCATCAAGCGCAACAGCTGGGGCGCCGCCTGGCAAATCGGCGCTGACGTCGAGGTCGCCAAGGGCACCTATCTGAACTTCGACCTGAAGAAGGTCGACCTGAAGACCACGGTCTATTCCAGCGGCACCGCGGCCGGCAAGTTCAAGGTCAATCCGACCCTGGCCAGCATCGGCCTCGGCTGGCGTTTCTGACCGCGTAGAGCCATCACTTCCGCTCATGTAAATGAGCGCTTTACGTGAGCGGCCGTAACGGCCGCGCCGCCAGAATGCGCGGCCATGAGCCGCCTTCTTGTTGCGCTGGCAATGCTGTGTGCCAGCGCCTTGTGCGCGGCCCAGACGCCGCCTGCCAAGCCACCCGCCGCGCCCGCTTCTGCCGCCAGCAGTGCGGGCAACCGGCTGGACCGCGTCGAGGTCAGCGGCGGCCCCACCGCCAACAGCCGCCGCCGCAACAGCACGGCCAGCAAGATCGTCATCGAGCGCGAGGACCTGGACCGCTATGGCGACACGGTGCTGGGCGACGTGCTGCGCCGCCTGCCTGGCGTCACCATCGGCGGCCGTCCCGGCCGTGGCGGCGACATCCGCATGCGCGGCCTTGGGGCAGGCTTCACGCAGATCCTCGTCGACGGTGAACGCGCGCCGGCCGGCTTTGCGGTGGAAGACCTGCCGCCCGACCAGGTCGAGCGCATCGAGATCTACCGCGCCCCCACCGCCGAGACCGGCGCGCGGGCGATTGCCGGCACCATCAACATCATCCTGCGCGAGCCTCTGGTCAAGTCCAACCACGAGTTGCGCTTCACGCTGGGCCGCGACCGCGGCGAACCGCAGGCCGACTTCAGCTGGACGCGCAACCTGAAATGGGGCGGCCCGAACGGCGACGAGTTCGTCGGCGCCATGTCCACCAACGGCGGCCTGCACCGGCGCTTCAACAACATCGATTCGCACAACCGCGTCGTCGACACCGACACCGGCGAAGTGCTGAACGAGACCGTGCAGCAGGGCCAGAGCATGGGCCACAGCGCCAACCTGAACGGCAATGCCCGGCTGCGCTGGAAGTACAGCGACACGCTGAGCTTCAACCTCGCGCCCTTCTTCGCGCTGTCGCAGAGCGAAGGCAGCAGCCAGAACAACGCCGTGGGCTTCACGCGCTTTCGCGACGTGCAGGGCGAGAACGACGGCCGCGTGCACAACATCCGCGTCAACCTGTCGGCCAACTACCGGCCCACTGCAAACGAGACATGGGACTTCCGCGTCGGCCGCGGCGGCTTCAAGTCCACCAGCAACAGCCAGCGCCGCGAGACGCTGAAGGACGTGGGCATCGACATGCAGCGCGTCCAGGACGACCACAACGTCACCGAGGACGACCAGACCAGCCTGGGCGCCAAATGGAGCCTGAAGACCGCCAAGGAGCATCAGTGGGTGACCGGCGTCGAGAGCGAGCAGAGCCGCCGCACCCAGCGGCGCCGCACCCTGATCGATGGCGAGGAGTCGCCGGCGCTGCAGAAGTTCGGCGACACCCTGGGCTCGCGCGGCCAGCGCTTCGCCACCTATACACAGGACGAGTGGAGCCCGAGCAAGATCTGGTCGGTCTACGCCGGCATCCGCTACGAGCGCATCGAGACCCAGGCCGACGCCGCCGGCCTGCTGCCCGACACGCGCAATGTGTCCCAGGTCACCTCGCCCCTCTTCCACCTGCTGTGGAAGCCAGAGTCCATGCCCAAGGACCAGGTGCGCCTGAGCCTGACGCGCAGCTACCGCTCGCCCAATCTCAACGACCTGATCGCGCGACCCACCATCAACACCACCTATCCCAGCGGCCCCAATCTGCCGACCTATGCCGACCGCGCCGGCAACCCCGACCTCAAGCCCGAACTCGCCACCGGCGTGGACCTGAGCCTGGAGCACTGGCTGCCCACCGGCGGCATCGTGTCGGGCAGCGCCTTCCTGCGCGACATCAAGAGCCTGATCCGCAGCCGCATCGACCTGGAGACCGTGCCCTGGGACAGCACTTCGCAGCGCTGGGTCAGCCGGCCACGCAACATGGAAGGCGCCCGCACCATGGGCCTGGAATTCGAGGTCAAGGCCAGGCTGGACGAGGTCTGGGAAGAAGCGCCGCCCGAGTGGCAGTTGCTGCTGCTGCGCTTCAACGTCGCCGTCTTTGACAGCAAGGTCAAGGGCATCCCCGGCTCCAACGCCCGCCTGGACCAGCAGCCCCGCGGCAGCCTGAACTTCGGCCTGGACCATCGCTGGAAGGCCCTGGGCCAGAACTTCGGCAGCGGCTTCAACTTCAACTACGTGCCGGGTACGCGCGTGCAGCAGACCGAGAACCTGAGGCGTGAGGAGACCTCGCGCCGCCAGTTCGACGCCTACCTGTCCTGGGCCAGCGGCTCGGTGCGCGACGGCATCAACTGGCGGCTGTCCCTGGCCAACCTGCTGCCGCGCGACGCGCAGGTCACGTCCGAGGCGAGCTATGTCGACCCGATCAGCAGCCACAACCTGGTGACCGACACCTGGTCGCGCAACACGACCTTCCGCGTCATTTCCCTGCGCGCCGACATGAGGTTCTAGGAATCTGAAGCCCCTCGTCCAGTGAGTACCCTGGCCGGGACCGCTCTGCGGCCAAGACCGCAGAGCTTCGGCAGGCACAGCGCGCCCACTGGGCGCACTGGGTCCGGCCTCAGCCCCCGAGGGGACGGCGATGCTTGCCGGTTCGACCGGCAAGCACATCGCCAGAGCGGGCCGGCTAGGGAGCGGCCCGGCGCTCGGCCCGCAAAATCGCTGTCATGACCACACGCCGCATCCTGTTCTTCTGCATGGGCAATATCTGCCGCAGCCCCACGGCCGAGGGCGTCATGCGCGCCAAGCTGGCGGCGGCCGGGCTGGACGTCGAGGTGGACTTGGCGGGCACGCACGGCTATCACGTCGGCGCACCGCCGGATGAACGCAGCCAGGAGCATGCGTTGAAGCGAGGCTACGACCTCGGCTCGCTGCGTGCGCGCAAGCTGATCGCCGAGGACTTCACCCGCTTCGATCTCGTGCTCGCCATGGACGAGGACAATCTCGCCAATGCGCAAGCGCTGTGCCCGTCTGCACAAAGGCACAGGCTCAAGCTGCTGCTGGACTACGCGCCGCAAGCCGGCAAGCGCCATGTGCCCGACCCCTACTACGGCGGCGCAGCCGGCTTCGACGAAGTGCTGGACCTGGTGGAACAGGCCTGCGATGGGTTGGTCGCATCCCTGCGCACACGCTGAGCGAAGAGCGCCTGGACAATCCAAGCATGTCTCATGCTGTCTCTCGGCTGCGCGCCGCGCGCCTGGCGAATTCCACCAAGCCCTTTTCGGCTCGCGGCGGCTTCAAGCGGGAGCGCTGCGAGGGCTGCCGGCTGGTGCCGACGCACTGCATGTGCGCCCTGCGCCCCTCGATGAACACGCACGCCGCGGTCTGCCTGCTGATGGCCGACATCGAACCGCTGAAGCCGACCAACACGGGTTGGCTGATCGCGGACGTGGTCGCCGACAGCTTCGCCTTCGGCTGGTCGCGCACCCAGCCCGATCCCGCCCTCCTCGCGCTGTTGAGCGACCCGGCCTGGGAGTGCTATGTCGTGTTCCCGGGCCAGTACGCCGCGCCGGAACGCGTGGTGCACACCCTCGCACCCCGCGCGCCGGACCCGGGCGGCCAGACCCGGCGACCGCTCTTCATCCTGCTCGACGGCACCTGGTCGGAGGCGCGCAAGATGTTCAGCCGCAGCCCCTATCTGAACCACATGCCGGTGCTCAGCCTGGCGCCCGCGGGGGGCTCGCAATACCGGCTGCGCCGGTCCCGCTGCAGCGACCATTTCTGCACCAGCGAAGTCGCCGCGCGCTGCCTGCAGCTGGCGGGCGACGCGTCCGCCGAGAAGACCCTGCAAGCCTACCTGGGCGTCTTCACTCACCACTACCTGCAAGCCAGGAACCAGCTGCCCGTCGTCTGGGAAGGACCGGCGCATCGGCACCTGAGTGAGGCGATCGCACAGCAGGCCCCGCGCCCCGCCTGAGCGCCGGCCGGCGGGCCGCCACGGCCGGTTTCCACGGGTAAACCGTATTTGTTCGTCTCGCGAACAAATTACGATGTCCAGCGCTGTCATTTGAAGAATGAGCTGGAGACATGAATTCCATCAAGCCCCTGCTGGGCGCCCTGCTGCTGGCCGGCGCCTGCGCGCAGGTCACCCAGGCCGCACCGCCCGCCAACCTGCCCTACCAGTGGCGCTCCATCGCCATCGTCGGCGGCGGCTTTGTCGACGGCTTCGCTTTCCAGCCCGCCGTGCCGGGGCTGAGCTACGCCCGCACCGACATGGGCGGTGCCTACCGCCGCGACACGGCCACCGGCCGGTGGCAGCCGCTGCTGGACTGGCTGCCGCTCAGCGAGGTCAACCTGATGGGCGTCGAGAGCCTGGCCGTCGACCCCAACAACCCCGACGCCCTCTATCTGGCCTGCGGCACCTACACCAACCCGGCCGTGCCCAACGGCGCCCTGCTGCGCTCCAGGGACCGCGGCCAAAGCTTCCAGCGCACCGAGCTGCCCTTCAAGCTCGGCGGCAACGAAGGCGGTCGCGGCAACGGCGAGCGCCTGGCCGTGGACCCCAACGACGGCCGCGTGATCTACCTGGCCTCACGCCTCGCCGGGCTGTGGCGCAGCGGCGATTCGGCCGCCAGCTTCCAGCGCGTCAACGCCTTCCCCGACAGCGCCTGGCAACGCAACGAGTCCGACGGCCCGCCACCCAGCTGGGGCGGCAGCGACGGCAAGGCGACCATCAACTTCATCCTCTTCGACCCGGCCAGCGGCCAACGCGGCCAGCCCAGCCGCACGATCTACGCCGGTGTCTCCGTCATCGGCCGGCCCAGCCTGTGGCGCAGCGTCGATGCCGGTGCCAGCTGGCAGCCCCTGCCAGGCGCGCCAGCCGCGCACCGCCCCATGCGCGCCGCACTCGCGAGCGACGGCAAGCTCTATGTCGCCTATGCCAGCGAACCCGGCCCGCATCGCATGAAGGACGGCGCCGTCTGGCGCTATGAGGTGGGCACACAGGCCTGGGCCGACATCACGCCCGAGCGCCCCAGCGCCACCGAGCCTTTCGGCTATGCCGCCGTCACCGTCGACGCCAGCAACCCGCGCCGCCTGCTCGCCAGCACCGCCGGCCGCGGCAAGGGCGACGAGCTGTTCCGCAGCACGGACGGCGGCGCGACGTGGAAGCCGCTGTTCGCCGCCGCGAAGTTCGACGCCTCGGCCGCGCCCTATGTGGCCGACACGCCCCTGCACTGGCTCTACGACGTCAAGATCAATCCCACCAACCCCGACCACGCCCTCTTCACCACCGGCTACGGCGGCTGGGAAACCCTGGACCTGACCCAGGTCGACAAAGGCCAACCCACGCACTGGCGTGTCATGAGCACCGGCATCGAGGAGACCGTCGCCCTGGCCCTGCATAGCCCGACCCAGGGCGTGCCGCTGGTGACGGCCATCGGCGACTACTCGGGCTTCGTCCACACCGACCTCGACACGCCCGCGCCCGGCAACCCCAAGCCGCCCTTCTTCGGCAACACCCACGATGTGACCGGTGCTGAGCTGGCGCCCGAGGTGATCGTGCGCATCGGCCATGCGCGCGATGGCGGCAAGAACCTCGGCTATTCGCTGGACGGTGGCAAGACCTGGCGCGAGCCGAAGACGGCGCCCGAAGGCAAGACGGGTGACGGCTTCATCGCCGTGTCGGCCGACGGCAAGTCCTGGGTCTGGACGCCTGAATCCAGGGACGGCGGCATGCCTCATGTCAGCCTCGACCGCGGCGACAGCTGGACCGCCGTCAAAGGCCTGCCCGCCGGCACCCGCGTCGTCGCCGACCGCGTGAATCCGAAGCGCTTCCACGCGATGGCGCTGTTCGACAACCAGCTCTACGCCAGCGACGACGGCGGCAACAGCTTCAGCGTGCGCCCGCTGGCCCTGCCAGATGCATCCCAGGGCCCCGTCACCCGCGCTGCAGCCGGCAGCAACAACCGCAGCAACCGTGGCGACAACCGCGGCGGCCAGGACCGCCTCTACGCCGCACCGGGCCGCGAAGGCGAGCTCTGGCTGGCCGCCTTCCACGGCCTCTACCGCGCCGGCGACAGCGGGGTCTTCAAGCGCCTGCCGGCCGTCTCGGAAATCCACGCCTTCGGCTTCGGCCACGCCGCGCCTGGAGTGAGCGAACCGGCCCTCTACCTCGTCGGCAGCGTCGCCGGCCAATACGGTGTCTTCCGCTCCACCGATGGCGCCGCCAGCTGGCAGCGCATCAACGACGACGCCCACCAGTGGGGTCTGATCCTGCAGATCAGCGGCGATCCCAAGGTCTTTGGCCGTGTCTATGTCGGCACGCACGGGCGGGGCGTGCAGGTCGGCGATCCGCGCTAACGCCTGGGCAGATCGAAGCGTCGAAGCGAGGTCTTCAGCAGGCGGCCGTTGGCATCGAACAGGCTGACCAGCTCCAGCTGCACCGGCCCGGCCGGCGTCTTGAGGTCGCGCAGATGGCGCTGCAGCCGACGACCCGATTCGAAGCGGGTGTCGTCGCTGGCCGGGCCGACCTGCTGTGCGACCTCGGCGGGTGTCATGTCAGGCTTGAGGGCCAGCGCGGCCTGGACCCAGTCGTCCTTGAGCGCGAGCAAGGCCGCATCGGGCGGCGTCGCGGGATCGTCCATGGCCTCGAAGACGACCCGCGTGTCGTCCGGCCACGTCGTGTCACCCATGGGCAGGCGGAACATGCGCTCGCGCAGCGAATAGCCCCAGTCGTACTTGGGCCCGCCGTCGTCGCGCAACCCGTGCAGAAAGCGCTCGCTGAGGGTCAGCCGCCGATCGCCGCTCACCAGCGTCACCGCGAAGAGGGGCCGATCCGCGAAGTTGCTCGGGCTCCAGTCGCGGTCCCAGCAGTCATCGACACCGAAGGAGAACAGGCCGCCGAAAAAGTCGGTGCCGCGAGCGACGCCGCTGCCGAAGGCAACACGGCATTGCAGCCGCAGATCACCCAGGCGGCGCTCGCCTTCGCTCGAGCCAGGCAGGCCGGGCGTGCGGATGTCGGGCCGCCAGGTCACGCGGCCATCGGCCAGGCGGCTGCGCACCTCGGTGCGCTCGTCCAGGGCGCGCCAGGCCGGGTCGACGACGAAACGGTCTTCGCCATCCAGCGCGACGGGCCGGCGGCCGCCGGGCGCCATCAGGCCCAGCTCCAGCGCCTGCGTCGTCTCGGCCTGGGTGCGCGCATAGACCTTGAACTTCAGGGTCGCGGCCGGTGCCAGGGCGTGATGCTTCTCGAACAAGGCCTCGGCCTTGAAGAGCTGGCCCAGCGTCTTCTTCTCGCGCGCCGTGGCGGCCTCGCCCTGGACCGCGACCAGGCCAAGCTGGGCTTCGGGCTGTGGCGCGCTGGCGGGCAGCGCAAGCGCGCCGGCCAGCAACACCGCCGCCGTCAGCATCACGCCAGCGCGAACGCGTCCCGCGTCAGGTTCTCGGGCGCCTCGCCGGCGGCACGGCAGGCCACGTCGTCCTCGATGCGAATGCCGCCGTAGCGCGCCAGCCGGTCCACCGCGTCCCAATCCACCTGGGCTGCGTGAGGCGAGGCGCGCAGCTGGCGCAGCAGCGTCGGGATGAAATACAGCCCCGGCTCGATGGTGACCACCATGCCGGCCTGCAGCGGCCGCGTCAGGCGCAGATAGCGATGGCCCTCGGGCTTGGTCGCAACGCCGCCCGTCTCGCTGGCCATGAAGCCGCCGACATCATGCACCTGCAGGCCCAGCAGATGGCCGATGCCGTGCGGGAAGAAGGGCTTGGTGACGCCCTCCTCCACCATGGCTTCGACGCTGATGCCCTTGACGATGCCAGCACCGCGCAGCACGCCGGCGATGCGGCGATGCGTGCTCAAGTGGATGTCGCGATAGTCCACACCCTCGCGCACCTCGTCGACAAGGGCCAGCTGCTCGACCTCCATCGCCGCGACCAGCGCCGCGAACTCGTCATGGCCGGGTGCAACCCAGGTGCGGGTGATGTCGCTGGCATAGCCGTTGACCTGGGCGCCGGCATCGATGAGGAAGCTGCGCGCTTCGGCCGGCGGGCTCTCGTCCTGGTACTGGTAGTGCAGCACCGCGGCATGCTCGTTGAGGCCGACGATGTTGGTGTAGGGCAGGTCGCGGTCGGTGTGGCCGGTGGCGACCAGATAGGCGCGGTGGATGCCGGCCTCGCTCTCGCCGCGCAGGAAGGCCGCGCGGGCGGCGTTGTGGCCCGGCACGGCGCGGCGCTGGGCGGCGCGCATCTGCTCCAGCTCGTAGGCGCTCTTCGCGCCACGCGCCCAGTGCAGCAAATTGAGCAGGGCCTCGGGGTTGTTGGGCGTGAGGCCAGGCAGGGCCGCGTCGGCCTCGCCGAGGATGGCGGTGCGCGGCGTGACCAGGTCGGCCAGGGCCTTGGCGGCCTCTTCCGGCTCGCGGATGACGACCAGCTCGACCGCATCCACCCATTCGCCGCTGGGCGCGCTCGGCGGCACATGCCAGTAGTCGTCGGGCTGGTAGTAGATGACGCGCGGCTTCTGGCCCGGGCGCACCGCCAGCCAGGAATGCGGGTGATTCGTCAGCGGCAGCCAGTGCTTGAAATGCGGGTTGGCCTGGAAGAGATAGGGCCGGTCATCGAGGAAGGCGTATTTCTCGATGCCGGAGGCAATCAGCAACGCTTCGAAGCCGGTGCGCTCGAGTGCCGATTCAGCATGCTGCTGCAGCGCGGCGAGGTGGTCGGTGTAGAGACTCATGTCAGTTCACTTGCGCACATAGGTCAGCTTCTTGGTGCCGCCCTCACAGCTGCCGATGACCTTGGCGTCGCCGACCTTGTCGTTCTCGACGGCAGCGATCTCGTAGTTCTTGACGCCCTTGGCATCGAGCTTGGCGGCGATCTCGGCCTTGAGTTCGTCGCAGGGCTTGGCAGCGGCGAAGGCGCCGGTGCAGGCGGCGGACAACACGAAGACGGTGAAAAGCTGGGACATGAGGCACCCGAGGCTGGAAGTGATGGATGGGATTGTGGAGGACACCGTACCCCCCGCAAGGACGGGGGCCGCAAGCGGTCGAGCGACAACCTGCTCCCTAAAATCCGCCGACTCAAAAAACACAGAACACCGAGGGAGGGTTCATGCTCAAGTGGCGGCAACTGGGGTGCCTGCTGGCGCTCGCCATGGTTTTGACAGGTTGCGGTGGGGGCGGCGGAGGCGGCGGCCAGGACTCGTCCTACCAGCTCACGTTCTCGCCCGGCACCTTGACGGCCAGCTATGACCAGGGCTGGTCCATGCCCATGACCGTGACGGGCTCGTTGGACCGCCCCGTCGACAAGACACTCAACGTCGCCATCATCGACAGCGAGGGTGTCCTCGAGCCCGCCATCAAGCTGAATGCCGGCGCGGGCTACAGCTTCGTGGTCAACATCACGCCCAAGGCCTCGCTGGCGGCGGGCGAGCATTCCGGATCGCTGCAGATCAAGCTGTGCTTCGACCAGCCCTCGGTCTGCAGCTCGCAGCTCCCCGGTTCGCCCTTTTATCTTCCCTACCGATTCAAGGTCACCATCCCGCCGGCCGCAGTGGCCAGCCCGGAGCGACTGTCCGTGGACGACTATCCCGGCGAAGCGCAGCCGATCACGCTGTCGGCGCAGTTGGCCAGCGGCCAGCTCTACTACCCCAAGATCATCGACAAGGCGGGGGTGTTCCAGGCCAGCCCGCCGATGACGACAGGCAGCAACACGGTGCGCGCCACCCTGACCATGAGTTCGACGCTGGCGCCGGGCAGCTACACCGGCAACGTGGAGATCCATGTCTGCAAGGACCCCGCGTGCACCGAGGAGGCCCCCAACTCACCGGCGCTGGTGCCCTATGCCGTCACGCTGAAGCCGTCCACCAACCTGACACCGCTGGCCCGCGCAGCCGGCGTCGGTGAATGGGCCCAGCACCAGGCCAACGCGGCGCACACCGGCTATGTGCCGGTGACGCTGGACCCGGCCAAGTTCAACCGCCGCTGGCGCTGGTCGGTGCCGGCATCGCTGGACGCCATCCATCCGGTGGTGACGTCCAACGGCAGCGTCTATGCCTTGGCCAACGGCTTCTCGTCGTATCAATACACGCTGTTCGCGCTGTCGGAGCACGACATGTCGCTGCGCTGGAAGAAGGAATTTGGCAGCTTCAGCACGGTGAACCCACCATCCTCCGAAGCCGGCCAGATCTACCTGGCCACCAGCGGTTACTCGGACGCCGCCATGTGGAGCTTTGACGGCAGCACCGGCGCAGTCGGCTTCCGCACGCCCTTCCGTTCGCAAGGGCAGCACTACCTGGCGCCCGCGATCGCCAATGGTGCCGTCTATACCAACGGCGGCTATGTCGGTGGTCTGTTGAGCTTCGGGCTGGGCAGCGGCGCGCAGAACTGGTTCACCGACCTGTATACACAGGACATGTGGACGCCGGCCGTCGATGCGCGTCATGCCTACAGGCGAGCAAACAACGATCTGCAGGCCTTCGATGTGAGCACCGGCCAGCTGGCGTTCAGCATCGTCGACGCCGCCAGCCAGAGCACTGACCAGACCGGCGCGCCGATGATCATCGGCACCAACAATGTCGTCGCGGTGAGTGGCGGCACGCGGCTGGCGAACTTCGATCTCACGACCCGCAGCGTCAAATGGGCCATCACCGGCTCGTTCGCCATGACGCCCGCGGCCGCCAAGGGCGTCATCTACATCGCCAACGGCGCCAAGCTCGAGGCCCGCAGCGACACCGATGGCAGCCTGCTGTGGTCCTGGACGCCCGGCGAGGCCTCCGCGACCCCTTTCGACGATGGCGCCAACTACGCCCATGTCGGGCGCAACATCGTCGTGACGGACAACCTCGTCTTCGTCAGCTCGACCACCCAGGTCTATGCCATCAGCCTGAGCAGCCACCAGGCGGTCTGGTCCTTCCCCAGGGCGGGCCGGCTGTCGCTGTCGCCCAGCGGCCTGCTCTACATCAACGTGACGCCGCCCCACCCCGCCACGGGCCTGTATGCGATCAACCTGAACTGAGGCCCGCCCGGCTCAGCCCTCGCGGTCCCAGACGACGCCTTCTTCCGTCAGCATCGCATCCAGCGCCACGTCCAGCGCGCTGGGCTTGAGCAGCGGCAGAAAGCCGTGCGCGTAGCCGATGCCCACCGCCGCGGGCCGGGGCTGCAGCTCCGACAGGGTCTTGTCCATGAAGCCGCCGCCATAGCCCAGGCGCAGGCCGCAGGGGCCGAAGCCCAGGCAGGGCACCAGCATCAGCTGGGGCCGGAATTCCTCGGTGCCCTTGGGCTTGGGGATGTGGAAGGCGTCTTCCTCCATCGGGCAACCGGGATACCAGACATGAAAGCGCAGCGTGCCGTGCTCCTTGTCGACCACCGGCAGACCGATGCGCCTCTCGGGGTGGTCTTCGCTCCAGCGATAGAGGGCCGGCAGCGGATCGAACTCGCCCTTGATGGGCCAGTAGGCGCCGATGGTGGTTTCCGGGCGGCGCAGCAGCCAGACGCGCAGCACCTCCTGCAGGTCGGCAGCCAGGCCCAGGCGGTTGGGCAGGGCCAGGCGTTGTTCGATCAGCTTGTGCCGGATGGCGGCGCGGTCGTTGGCGTCCAAGGGTGAGAACTTCCTGGCTGACCTGGGAATCTGGCCATTGTGGGCCATGGGCCGGCATCACTACAGTCGCGCCACGCAATCGCCATCAGGGACAACAACAGATGCTGGACAAGCTCAATCAACTCAGTGAATCGAGCGGGGCGCTCAAGCCGGGCCGCGGCATGGTCAGCGGCGTCATCGCGCTGATGCTGGCCATCCTGTGCTTTCTCGGCGTGCTGGCCTTCCATTTCCCCGAATACCTGACGACACCGCAGTTGCGTCAGGCCTATGACGTGGAAGTCATCCGGCGCCTGCTGTATTGGAGCCTGGTAGTGGCGGGCGGCCTGGCCCTGTTCAACATCGTCTTCAGCCGCCAGCGCTGGCTGGCCCTGTGGACCTTCGTGCTGCTGGGCCTGGCCCTGGGCCTGGGCGGCCACAAGGTCGAGGTGGATCCCAACTTCCCCGACCACACGCCCTATGTCGGCCTGGACTGGTTCATCCTCGACCTGCTGGGCTCGACGCTGATCTTCGTCTTCATCGAGAAGCTGTTCGCGCTGCGCCGCGACCAGCCGGTGTTCCGCCCCGAATGGCAGACCGACTTCCAGCACTTCATCGTCAACCACCTGGCCGTCGGCTTCGTGATGCTGGCCACCAATCTGCTGGTGCACAAATTCTTCGGCTGGGCGGCCAAGGACGGCATCCAGGGCTGGGTGCAGAACCTGCCCTTCCCCATCGCCCTCTTCCTCATCATCCTGGTCGCCGACCTGATGCAGTACTGGACGCACCGGGCCTATCACGAGGTGCCCGCGCTGTGGCGGCTGCATGCGGTGCATCACAGCGTGAAGAGCATGGACTGGCTGGCCGGTTCGCGCCAGCACATCCTGGAGCTCATCCTGACCCGCACCCTGGTGCTGGCGCCCATCTTCGTGCTGGGCTTCAGCAAGGAGGTCATCGACGCCTACATCGTCGTCGTCGGCTTCCAGGCCGTGTTCAACCATGCCAACGTCAGCGTGCGCCTGGGGCCGCTGCGCTATGTCATCGTGACACCCAACTTCCACCACTGGCATCACTCCCAGGACCAGGAGGCCCTGGACAAGAACTACGCGGCTCATTTCGCCTTCCTGGACCACCTGTTCGGCACGGCCGTGCAGTCGGAGCGCAAGTGGCCGGAGCGTTATGGCGTGCTGGGCGACTATGTGCCGGACGGCTTCCTGCGCCAGTTGCACTTCCCGTTCACCTGGAAAGGCTGAACGTGGCAAAGCCCCCAGACGCCTTCACCGAGCTCTGCATCGAGATGCTGTCGCCGCTGGGGCCCGTGCGCCCGCTGCGCATGTTCGGCGGCCAAGGGCTTTATGTGGACGGCCTCTTCATGGCGCTGATCATCCAGAACCAGCTCTACCTGAAGACCGACGACACCACGCGGGAACGCTTCGTCGCCGCCGGCTGCGAGCCCTTCACCTACGAGACCAAGACCGGCGAGGTCCAGGTGCTGAGCTACTACCGGCCGCCCGAGGAGACGCTGGAGTCGCCGCCGCTGATGCTGCCCTGGGCGCGGCTGGCCATGGAGGCGGCACTGCGCGCGGCGAACGCCAAGAAGCCCAAGAAACCCGCCGCCAGCAAGACGCCGGCGGCCAAGAAAACTTCAGCGGCTAAAAAGAAGACGCCCACCAAGAAAACCGCGGCGCGCGGCTGAGGTCGGCGGCACCAGCAGCTCGAAGTCAGCAGCCGGCCAGCCCTCCAGCACGGCCGTCTGGCCCGGGGCGAGGGCCACGGCCTCACCAGCTTCCAGCCACTGGTCTTCAGCCGGCTCGTCGGCCGTGCCGGACAGGGTCAGCCAGACGCGGCCACGGGCCACTGCCAGGCGGCGTGCCTCGGCGGCACCGGCCAGGGTCAGGGCCCGGCCACCGTCCAAATGCCATGTAGATTGCGCATCACTCATGATGACTCTCCTGGGTTGATGTCAGGGATTCTGCTGATTTCACCCAGGGCGGTCCAATGACTCCGCCGCGCGGATTGATACCATTCGCGCATGAATCAGCCGATGCGTCAGCGTCCCTTGTCGATTGGCCCCCTGCGCGCCTTCGAGGCCGTGGCCCGGCTGCTGTCCTTCCGCGCCGCGGCGGACGAGCTGAGCCTGACGCAGTCGGCCATCAGCCGGCAGATCCAGTCCCTGGAGGAGGAGATCGGCTGCACCCTCTTCCTGCGCGGCACCCGCAAGGTCGAGCTGTCCAGCGACGGCGCCCAGCTGCTGCCGACGGCCGTGGCCGTGCTGTCCAAGCTGGACCAGACCGTGCGCCAGATCCGCCGCGCGCGCGGCCGGCGCATCGTCAACGTCAGCACCTTCGCCTCCTTCGCCTCGCTGTGGCTGATCCCGCGCATGGAAGCCTTCCAGCGCGAACACGAGGACATCGACATCCGCGTGTCGGCCTATGACCGCAAGGTCGACCTGGAAGAAGGCGAGAGCGACCTCGCCCTGCGCTACGACGACCGCCCCTCGGTGCCGGCGGACGCCGAGCAGCTGTTCGAGGAAATGCTGTCGCCCTGCGTCAGCCCCTGGTATCTGCAGAAGCCGCCGGCGCCGCTGAAGAAGCCCGCCGACCTCCAGGGCCACGCCCTGGCCGAGGAGGACGATCCCCGCCCCAGCGCCGAATACCTGAGCTGGCGGCGCTGGTTGACGGAGATGGGCGAGCACGACCTGCAGCCGCGTCGCTGGCTGTATCTGAACTTCACCTACCAGCAGGTGCAGGCCGCCCTGACCGGCCAGGGCGTGGCCCTGGCCCGCCTGCCCCTGGTGCACGAGCATGTGCAACGCGGCGAACTCGTCGAGCCCTTCGGCAAGCAGGGCCGGCTGGGCAGCCCCTTCAGCTACTGGCTCATCATGGGCACGGGCGCGGCCCGCCGGCCCGAGGTGCAGCAGTTTGCGGAATGGGTGAAGCAGCAGGCCGCCCTCACACGCGACGCGCTCGCCGGGGTCTAGCCCGATGTGGAAGCGCATCGTCCTCTACGGCCTGGCCCTGGCGGCCGGCACGGGGCTGCTGCAATGGCTGGACTACCGCCACCTCGCCCGGGCCCAGTCCGAAACCTTCTACATCGCCGTCATCGCCCTCGTCTTCCTGGCCCTGGGTGCCTGGGCCGGCATCCGGCTGCTCGGCCACCGCGCGCCGCCGCCTCCGCCCTTCGACGGCAACCCGCAGGCCCAGGCCAGCCTGGGCATCAGCCCACGCGAACGCGAGGTGCTGGAGCTGCTGGCGGCCGGCCTGAGCAACAAGCAGATCGCCGACAAGCTGAATGTGTCGCCCCACACGGTCAAGACGCATGTGGCCCGGCTGTTCGAAAAGCTCGACGCGCGGCGCCGCACCGAAGCCATCCTGAAGGCGAGAGAGCTCGGTTTGTTGCGCTGAAGGGCTGATTTCAGCGAAATCACCCATTTGTCCGATGGCCTTGGCGGCCCGAACATCGTTCCATGGCGGCTCTTTCAACCCGCCATGAGGCTTCCATGCTGAAAACCATCCTGACCTTCGGCGGCGCTGCCGGCTTGGCTGCCGGTGTGCCGCTGTTCGCCCTGCTGATCCTGAACCGGGGCGCGCCGCCGGCGCACGGCATGCTCATCGGCTACACGCTGATGCTGATCGCGCTGAGCCTGGTCTTCGTCGCCACCAAGCGGCGCCGCGACGACGAACTCGGCGGCGTCATCCGCTTCTGGCCGGCCTTCGCCCTCGGCCTGGCCATCAGCCTGGTGGCCAGCGTCATCTACGCCGCGGCCTGGGAGGTGACCCTGGCCGTCACCAAGATGGACTTCGGCACCGAATGGGCCAAGATGTATCTGGCCCAGAGCAAGGCCAAGGGCCTGCCCGAGACGGAGCTCGCCAAGCTCGCCGCCGAGATGGACGAGTTCAAGCGCAACTACGCCAACCCGCTCTACCGCTTCCCCATGACCATGTGCGAGATCCTGCCGGTGGGCCTGCTGGTGTCGGTGGTGTCGGCGGCGCTGCTGCGCAATCCGCGCTTCATGGCGAGGCAGCGAACCTAGACTGCATCGATGCTGCGTCGCGACTGGCCCGACTACTCCGTCACCGAATATGTGCTGTGCGGCCTCTTCCTCGGCGGCGCCATCGTCTGCTTCATCGTCGCCGGCCACGCATGGTCTGGCGACGAGGGCTTCACGGCGCTGGAGGCCGCTGGCGGCGCCCTGCTGTTGCTGGGCGGCTGCGTCGATCCGGTGCGCTACGTCGTGGACACGCTGACCGTCCCCTGGCATTTCAGCGAGCCGGCCGGGCGCGACACCTGGGTCACGCGCATCGCCGCTGGCCTCGGACTGGCGATGTGGCTGGCCGGTGCGGCCGGCAATTGGTGGACGGCCTGATCAGGCCGCCACGACCTTGGCCAGTGCCTGAGCCATGGCCTGCTGCGAGCGCAGCACCTCGTTGACGCCGGCGTCCTTCAGCCACTGAGCCTCTTCGCGCGTGTGCGCCACGACGGCGCAGCGCAGCTCGGGGTTGAGCTGCCGCGCCGCGGCCAGCATGGCCGGCACGCCGCGCACATCGGTCACGGCGACGACCAGCCAGGCGGCCTGGGCGATATGGGCCTGCACCAGGGTCATGGCCTCCGCGGCCTCGCCCAGCACGGCGGCCTGGCCGGTGGCGCGCAGCTTCTCGACGACCTCGCGGTCATGGTCGATGACGACCAGCGGGCGGCTGCCCAGCTCGTCATGCAGGGCCGTGCCCAGCGAGCCGTGGCCCACGAGCACGACCTGGCCGGCCAGCGCGCTCTCGGGCGTGTCGGCCGGCAACTCGGCCAGTGGGTCGTCGCGCGCCTCCAGCTTGCGCGCCCAGGCCGAGCGCTTCAGCACCCAGTGGCGCAGCGGCTCCACGCCCGCGAACAGCACCGGGTTGAGCGCGATGGAGACGATGGCACCGGCCACGACCAGGCTGGTCGCCTCGGCCGGCACCAGGCCGAGGCTCTGGCCCAGGCCGAGCAGGATGAAGCTGAACTCGCCGATCTGCGCCAGGCTGACCGCCACCGTCAACGCCGTGGACAGCGGGTAGCGCAGCAGCAGCACCAGCACGCCCGCGGCCAGCGTCTTGCCGATCAGGATGACAGCCACGGTGGCCAGCACGGCCAGCGGCTGCTCGATGAGGACGCGCGGGTCGAACAGCATGCCGACGGCAACGAAGAAGAGCACCGCGAAAGCATCGCGCAGCGGCAGGCTCTCGTGGGCCGCGCGCTCGCTGAAGGCCGATTCGCGCAGCACCAGGCCGGCGAAGAAGGCGCCCAGGGCCACGCTGACGCCGAACAGCGCCGCCGCACCCACCGCCAGGCCCACGGCCGCGGCCACGGTGGCCAGCGTGAACAGCTCGCGCGAGCCGGTGCGGTTGACCTGCCACAGCATCCACGGCAGCAGGCGCCGCCCGGCCACCAGCATCACCGCGACGAACACGCCGACGGCCAGCAGCGTCTTGCCAATGGTCAGCCACAGCGCGCTGCCGCTGGCACCGCCCTCGCCGCCCAGCACCGGGATCAGCACCAGGGCCAGCACCATGGCCAGGTCCTCGACGACCAGCCAGCCGACGGCGATGCGGCCATTGCCGGTATGCAGCAGCTCGCGCGACTCCAGCGCCCGCAGCAGCACCACCGTGCTCGCCACCGAAAGCGCCAGACCGAAGATCAGCGACGCCGGGAGCGCCCAGCCCCACCACCCGTGCGCCATCGCCGCGCCCATGCCGGTGGCGGCTGCCATCTGCACCAACGCACCGGGCAGCGCAATGCCCTTGACCGACATCAGATCGCCGACCGAGAAGTGCAGGCCGACGCCGAACATCAGCAGCATGACGCCGACCTCCGACAGCTGCTGGGCCAGATGCACGTCACCGACAAAGCCCGGTGTGTGCGGCCCGATCAGCACGCCGGCCAGCAGATAGCCCACCAGGGCCGGCAGCCGCGCCCATTGCGCGAGCAGGCCCAGCACCAGGGCCAGGCCAAAGGCGGCGGCCAGCGTCGAGATCAGGGTCATGCCGTCATGCATCGTGAGAGGGTTCCTGTCAGTCGGGAGCGATGAGTTCGCGTTCGGTGAGGACGAGCGTCAACGCGCGGTCATGCGCCTCGACGGGGAAATGGGTCTCGGCACCCGACCAGGCGAGGCCGATGGTCGTCACGCCGGGATGCAAGGCCAGCCAGCGGTCGAAGTAGCCGCCGCCATAGCCGAGGCGAAAGCCCGCGCGCGTGAAGCCCACGCAGGGCACCAGCACCACGTCGGGCACGGCCACGGCACCAGTGGACGTCGCGATGCCGCATTCGTCCTGGGCCGTCGTTGGGCCGCCGTCCCAGCGGCGGAACACCATCTCGGCCGGATCGCGCCGTGCGAACGGCAGCGCGCGCGGGAAGGGCAAGGCGCCGGGATCGAACTCGCCCGGCAGCGGCCAGTAGACGCCGAGCAGCTCAGGCTCCAGCTGAGCCAGCAGTTCGCGCAGCGGCCCGTCGAGGGCGGCCCGCGCGGTCTGGAAGGCCGGGCTGGACGCGAACTCGCGGCGCGCGGCCAGCAGCTCGCGGCGCAGGGTGGGTCGGTCGGGAGGGGCGGCACTCATCGGCCTATTAAAACCCAGGCCCCGTTTCGGTCCTCAGCCCTGAGGATGAAGGCTGGGCACGGGATGGCGCGCAGCGTACCGCCGGGACTATGGTCGCCGTCGTCTTCAGCCCTTCTGGGAAGCCGCCATGCCCACGCCCGACGCCCCCTTCCATCCCATCATCTATGTGCGCGGCTACGCCATGTCGCGCGGCGAGATCGACGAGACCACGGCCGACCCTTTTTGCGGCTTCAACCTGGGATCGACCATGTACCGCGCCGTGCCGAACAAGGACGAGAGACCGCGCAAATACGTCTTCGAGTCGCCCGTCGTGCGCCTGGCCTCGGAGTACGGCTACCAGGACGTCTACGAGGACGGCTACGACATCGTCGACCCCGAGTGGGAGGCCGACTCCCTGGGCAAGCCGACCGACAACAAGCTCGGCAGCCGCTGCATCGTCATCTACCGCTATTACGACGCCGCCTCCTCCTACCTGGGCAACAGCAAGACCCCGGAGATCGAGGATTTCGCCAAGGGCCTGTCCAAGCTCGTGGCCCGCGTGCGCGACCTGGTCTGCAAGAACCCGGAGAACAAGATCGTCCCGGCCGACTTCCGCTGCTACCTCGTCGCCCACTCCATGGGCGGCCTGGTCTGCCGCGCCTTCCTGCAGAACGTCGCGCTGGACACCGAGAAGGTCGCGAAGCATGTCGACAAGTTCTTCACCTATGCCACGCCGCACAACGGCATCGACGTGCTGGGCCAGAACATCCCGTCCTGGCTGAGCGTCAACGACATCTCCAACTTCGACCGCGACAAGCGCATGCCGGCCTATCTGGACCTGGCGGCCGCGGCCAAGAAGTACAAGCGCGTGGACCTGCTGCCCGAAGCCCGCTTCCCGTCGCGGCGCGTGTTCACGCTGGTGGGCAGCAACCGCCTCGACTACGAAGCCGCGGCGGGCATGTCGCGCAGCTTCGTCGGCCATGGCAGCGACGGCCTCGTCAAGATCGAGAACGCGACGCTGTGCGGGCTGGACGCCAAGGGCAACATCACCGAGCAATGCGCCAAGGCCTTCGTCTACCGCGCCCACTCGGGCTACTTCGGCATCGTCAACAGCGAAGAGGGCTTCCAGAACCTGTCGCGCTTCCTGTTCGGTGACGTGCGCGTGGACCTGTGGCTGGAGATCGACGACATCCGCCTGCCCGACCCGGTGCAGAAGGAGGCCGACGCCGGCCGCGCCGTCAACGCCCTCTACCAGATCGAGGTGCTGGCCTCGCCACGCGGCAAGCTCTGGTTCGTGAGCCGGCGCACGTCGGAGGAAGACTCGGTGGCCTGCGTGGCCCAGGCCAACTGGAAGAAGGATTCCAGCCAATACCTCAGCACCGTCTTCCTCGCCAACCGGGCCAAGGTCAACCCGCGCCGCAAGTCGCTGGCCTATGGCATGACGTTGGGTGTGCGCGTGCCCGACTACGAGATCGAGAAGCGGCTCTGGCTCAACGAGCACTTCGAGGGCGGCTATCTGTTCCGCAATGCGCTGATCCTGGAGATGGTGCCGCCGACCAGCGGGGGCGAAACCTGGAAGGTCAAGTACGCCTGGCAGGACGCCGGCGTGTCCATGGCCGACACCGAGATCGCGCCCAAGCAGCTGAAGTCCGGGCGCATCGAGGTCAGCGTGCCTTTCGACAGCAGCGCCGTGGCGGCCAACGGCAAGATGAAGCCGACCAACCCCGGCATCCGCGGCCGGCTGCGCTTCGAGATCGAGGGCTGGAACCTGGACGCGGCGGACTGAGGCCGAGCGTCAGCCCCGCGCGCGGCGACGCCAGGCCAGCAGGGCCATGCCGCCCAGCAGCAGGGCCGCACTCTGCGGCTCGGGCACGGCGGTGATCTGGTAGACGAAGCTGTGGTCGCGGTAGTTGAAGTCGCCGCCGCTGGGCAGATCCTCGAAGGCGAGGTTGGTGCCGGCCGGCACCTGGGCATCGCCGGCAAAGGCCTTGGCCCAGACATGGTTGACGCCGTCGCTGTTCAGGCTCACGTCGCTGTAATAGCGCGCCGCCCCGCTGTTGGCATCGATGAAGAACACCAGGCTGTCGCCGGCCGACACCTGGCCCAGCACGAAAGTCTGGCCATAGGCGCTGCCATGGTTGGACAGTCCGGGCGTGCCGTCGACGCCATTGATGCGCACGCCGACGAGGTTGGTGAAGCCGCCGGCCTCGCCGGTGTAGTAGGCCACCAGCAGGCCGCTGGCGCCCGCCGTGAAGCTGCTGGCCGGCGCCTGGGTGCCGGGCGTCGGGTAGACGTCGGGGTTGGCCTGGGCAGACAGGCTCAGCAGCAGGGCCGAGGCCAGGAGGACATGTTGTGCGGCGGTCTTCATCCACAGTCTCCTTGTCGATCGGCGTCATGATCAGCGAGACTGGTAGCGCTATCCAGCCCCTAACTCTTGGGCCGCCCCAGCCGAGGGCGCCAGCCTGCGTAAAAGGCGAAGCCGCGGGTTTGCCTGGGTTAAATTCAGGCAGGAGGCGCGGCGCTCGGCCAGCTGGCCGGGACGCACGCAGTGTTGGGCAGTCACGGGCGTCAAGCGCATGAGTCAGATCGGTGGTCGAGTTTTCCAATGCATGGGCCGCGGCGCGCTGGCCCTGCTGTTGTCGGTGGCACTGAGCGCCGATGCCGCGCCGTCGGCGCCACCCGAGTCCGACCTCGCCGTGCAGGCCCGTGATGCCTGGGTCAAGCGCGACCGCAAGCGCCTCACCGCCCTCGTCGACGCGGCCCGCGCGCAGAACCATCCGCTGGCCGGCTGGGTCGAGTATTTCGACCTCAATGTCCGCCTGGCCGAGGTGCGCCAGCCGGAGATGGACGGTTTCTATGCCCGCTACCCCGGCAGCTATGTCGAGGACCGGCTGCGCAACGACTGGCTGCTGGAGCTGGGCCGCCGCCGCGACTGGGCTAACTTCAAGCGCGACCATACGAACTACCAGATGCGCGACGACCGCGAGGTGGCTTGCTATGCCATGCTGGCCGACCATGTCGCCGGCACCAAGGCCGACACCGAGGCCGCCCGAGCAGAGTTTGTGAACGCCGCGCGAGCGGCGTGGATGGCCCAGAAGGACGGCGACGACGGCTGCCTGCAGCTCGCCAGCGTCCTGGTCGACGCCGGCCAGTTCAAGCCCGACACCCTGTGGGCCAAGGCGAGGCTGGCCACCGAACTGAGCCGCCCCCGCGCCGCGCGCCAGGCCGTGTCCTTGCTCAACAGCAAGCCCCTGGACCAGAAGCTCGCCGAGCTGCAGGACAACGCCGGCCGCTATCTGACGCGCAAGGCCCGCACCGCGCCGAGGCCCGAGGCCGAACTGACGGCCCTGGCCCTGGCCCGCGTCGCCGCCAACGACCCCGGCCAGGCCGGCGACCTGCTGCAGGACAAATGGAAGTCGCTGTCGCCCGAGCTGCAGGCCTGGGTCTGGGTGCAGGTGGGCCGCCAGTTCGCCCTGCGCCTGCAGGACGGCGCCCTGACCGCCTTTGCCCGCGCCGAGAAGCTGGCACCCGACCTGGCCTGGACCGACGACGCGCTGGCTTGGGCAGCCCGCGCCGCCCTGCGCGTGCGCCAGCCCGCCACGGCCCTGCGCGCCATCGAGCGCATGACGTCGGCCGAACAGCGCGATCCGACCTGGGCCTACTGGAAGGCCCGCGCGACGCGCCAGAACGGCGACCAGCCAGCCGCGCGTGCCCAGCTCGCCACGCTCGCGGCCACGCCGCTGAACTACTTCGGCCGCCTGGCCGCCGAGGACCTCGGCCTGCCCACGCCGCTGCCGCCCGCGCCCGCGCCGCTGACGGCGGAGGAGCGGCGGGTCGCGCGCCAGCATGCGGGCCTGGCGCGCGCGCTGCGCCTCATCGACCTCGGCCTGCGCAGCGAAGGCGTGCGTGAGTGGAACTTCTCGCTGCGCGGCATGAACGACCGCGCCCTGCTGGCCGCGGCCCAGGAGGCCTGCGACCGCGAGGTCTGGGACCGCTGCATCAACACCAGCGAGCGCACCAAGGCCGAGATCGACATCAGCCAGCGCTACCCCACGCCTCACCGCGCCGAGCTGCAGCGCGAGGCCCAGGCCAGCGGCATCGACCCGGCCTATGTCTACGGACTGATCCGCCAGGAATCGCGCTTCGTGCTGGACGCCCGCTCCCATGTCGGCGCCGCCGGCCTGATGCAGGTCATGCCCGCCACCGCCAAGTGGACGGCCAAGAAGGCCGGCCTCAACTACAGCGCCGAGCTGATGCACGACCGCGACTTCAACCTGCGCATCGGCACCCAATACCTCAAGCTGGTGCTGGACCGCTTCGACGGCGCCCAGGCCCTGGCCGCCGCGGCCTACAACGCCGGCCCCGGCCGCCCGGCGCGCTGGCGCGACGGCCCCGTCATGGACGCGGCCATCTGGGCCGAGAACATTCCCTTCAACGAGACGCGCGACTATGTGCGCAAGGTGCTGCTCGGAGGCGCCATCTACGCCCAGGTGATGGGTCTGCCGGCCACCTCGCTGCGCGAGCGTCTGGGCGTCAGCATCGGCCCGGCGGGCGCGCGCGAGGCCGACGTCAGCGATGTGCCGCCGGCGGCGGTGGGGGACAAATCATGAGTCTTTCCGTCCTTGTTCTCGGCGGCAGCGGCTTTGTCGGCCGCGCGCTGTGCGAGCAGTTGCTGAGGCGCTGCGGCGCCGATGTGCGCATCACCGTGCCGACGCGCCGTCTGCCGCATGCGCAAAGCGTGCAGAGCCTGCCCGGTGTCACGGTCGTGCAGGCCGATGTCTTCAAGGACCTGCCCCGCCTCATGCCCGGGCACGACGTCGTCGTCAACCTCGTCGCCATCCTGCAAGGCAGCATGGCCGCCTTCGAGCATGTGCATGTGGAGCTGCCCAAGCGCATCGCCCACGCCATGAGCGACGCCGGCGTGAAGCGCCTCGTCCACATCAGCGCCCTCGGCGTGGCCGAGCATGCGCCGTCGCGCTATCTGCGCAGCAAGGCGGCCGGCGAAGCCGCCCTGCAGGTCGCGGCCCAGACCCATCCGCTGGAGCTGACGCTGGTGCGACCGTCCCTGGTGTTCGGCGACGGCGACGAGAGCGTCAATTTCTTCGCCTGGCTGCAGGGCCTGTTCCCGCTGATCCCCCTCGGTGGCGCCGGGGCACGCCTGCAGCCGGTGTGGGTGCAGGATCTGGCCCGTGCCCTCGTCGAAGTGCTGCTGCGCCGCGAGTCCGTCGGCCAGACCTACGAGATCGCCGGCCCGCGCGAGCTGACGCTGGCCGAGCTGGTGAAGCTGGCGGGCCGCGTCTCGGGCCGCGAACGGCCCGTGCTGGCCCTGCCCCACGCGTTGGCCACGCTGCAGGCCCTCGTCATGGAATGCCTGCCCGGCGTGCCCAAGCTGTCGCGCGACAACCTGGCCTCGCTGAGCGTGCCCAACGTGCCCAGCGGCCAGCTGCCCGGCCTGGCCGAACTCGGCATCCGCGCCAGCTCGCTGGAGGCCGTGCTGCCGACCTATCTGTCGGGCAAGGGCGGTGTCGCGCGCCTGGATGCCTGGCGCGCCAGGCATTAATCCCTTGCGGATTGCTCAACCCTGACGCGGCCTGCGGCCCCTAAGCTCGGTCGCCTGTTCAACGCGGTCCCGTCATGAAGCTCTACATCGGCAACAAGAACTACTCGTCCTGGTCCATGCGCAGCGGCGTGCTGCTGGCGGCCTTCGGCATTCCCTTCGAAGAGGTCAAGCTGCGCTTCGACTTCAGCGAAGGCTCGGAGTGGAACCAGGTCATCGCCGGCATCACGCCCACCAAGCGCGTGCCCGTCATCGTCGAGGCCGACGGCTTCGCCGTCTGGGACACCCTGGCCATTGCCGAGTACATCGCCGATCGCCATCCCGAGCACGCCATCTGGCCGCGCGACGCCAGGGCCCGCGCCCGCGCGCGCAGCCTCTGCGCCGAGATGCATGCCGGCTTCACGCGGCTGCGCACCGTCTGCCCGATGAACATCGAGGTCTTCTTCCCCGACGTGGGCCAGAAGCTCTGGGCCGAGGACGAAGCCCTGCGCGCCGACGTGGCGCGCCTGGACGCCGCCTGGAGCGATGCGCTGAAGACCAGCGGCGGGCCCTTCCTGTTCGGCGCCTTCAGCGCGGCGGATGCCTATTTCGCGCCGGTGGCGGTGCGGCTGAGCCGCTTCGGCCTGCCGGTCTCCGAAGCGGCGGCCGCCTATCGCGATGCGCTGCTGGCCCATCCGGCCGTGGAAGACTGGATCGCCGACTCGATGCGCGAGCAGGACTTCATCGCCGAGGACGAGCCGTACAGAAAGAGCCGCTGACATGCTTGAACTGCGCCCCAGCTGCGAGCACTGCGATGTCGCCCTGCCGCCCGAGTCGACGGCAGCGCGCATCTGCAGCTTCGAATGCACCTTCTGCGCGGACTGCGCGGAAGGGCTGCTGAGCACTGTCTGCCCCAACTGCGGCGGCGGCTTCGTGCCGAGACCGGTGAGGCCGGCGCGGAACTGGAAGGGCGGCAACTACCTCGGGGACTATCCGGCGCGGACGGTGCCGAAGTTCAGGCCGGTGGATCTGGAGGCGCATGCGCGGTTGGTGGAGTCGCTTGCTGGGCTGGCGCCGGAGAAGCGGTAGGAGGCTTTGTGAAGGTCCTCATGACTCGCGTGCAGTGCCGCGGGAATCCGCCCCGCGAGGGCGGGTAACTTTCTTCTGACGCGCCAGAAGAAAGTTACCCGGCCGCCGGGACGGACTCCCGGCAATGCAACGGGCAGACACACACTCGCCCAAGCAACCTTAGAACTCCACCACCGAGCGAATGCTCTCCCCGCGCCGCATCAGCTCGAAGCCCTCGTTGATGTCCTCGAGCTTGAGCTTGTGCGTGATCAGCTCGTCGATCTTGACCTTGCCGTCCATATACCAATCGACGATCTTGGGCACATCGGTACGCCCGCGCGCGCCACCGAACGCCGAGCCTTCCCAGTGCCGCCCCGTCACCAACTGGAACGGCCGCGTCGCAATCTCCGCACCCGCCGGCGCCACGCCGATGATGATGCTGCGGCCCCAGCCCTTGTGGGTGCACTCCAGGGCCTGGCGCATCAGCTGCACATTGCCGACGCACTCAAACGAATAGTCGGCGCCGCCGTCGGTCATCTGCACGAGGTGGTCCACGACATTGGGCACGTCCTTGGGATTCACGAAGTCGGTCATGCCGAACTGCCTTGCCATCGCTTCGCGGCCCGGGTTGATGTCGACGCCGATGATCTTGTTGGCGCCCACCATCCTGGCACCCTGGATGACGTTCAGGCCGATGCCGCCCAGGCCGAAGACGACGACGTTGGCGCCCGCCTCCACCTTGGCCGTGAACAGCACGGCGCCGACGCCCGTCGTCACGCCGCAGCCGATGTAGCAGACCTTGTCGAAGGGCGCGTCCGGCCGGATCTTGGCCAGGGCGATGCCGGGCACGACGATGTGGTTGGCAAAGGTGCTGGTGCCCATGTAGTGGAAGATGGGCTCGCCGTTCAGCGAGAAGCGCGACGTGCCGTTGGGCATCAGCCCCTTGCCCTGCGTCGAGCGGATGGCCTGGCAGAGATTGGTCTTGCGACTCAGGCAGAACTTGCACTCACGGCATTCCGGCGTGTACAGCGGAATGACATGGTCACCCGCCTTCAACCACGGCACCTTGCTCTCCAGCACGACGCCTGCGCCTTCATGGCCCAGCACGGCGGGGAACAGGCCTTCGGGGTCGGCACCCGACAGCGTGAAGTCGTCGGTGTGGCAGATGCCGGTGGCCTTGACCTCGACCAGGACCTCGCCGTCCTTCGGCCCCTCCAGGTCCAGGGTCTCGATGGTCAACGGCTGGCCGGCCTTCCAGGCAACGGCGGCTCGGGTCTGGATGCTCATGAAGCTTCTCCTAGTTGATTCAGGGCGGCGACGAGTTGTCGCGATTCGTGGCGACACAGCCTGAGGCGGCGCAACAGCCACGGGGTCAAATCCTGCTGGCCCAGATGTTCAGGCCAGGCACCGGCGTCGCCGTCGGGAATTTCTGCCGGGTCGGTACCGGTGGCAGCTTCGCCCTTGAGGATGTCGACGCAGGCCTTGCGAGCCAGCGGCAACGCGGTCCCGGCTTTCGGCGCGTCCAGGCGCTCGGTGCGGCGCTGCACTTGGTGCTGCACGGCCCCTAATAGTGCCATCAGGCGGTAGCCGTGGCTGAGGGCCGACTCGATCTCACGCTCCGACAGGCGCACGCTTTCGGGCTCGACGCGCGTGCGCTGGGCCGCGGCAGCCAGCGCGGCCAAGGCGGCGTAGGCCTGCTGGCGCGACAGGCGCTGGGCCAGCTGCTCCTCGGCGCTGGGCATCCAGCGCAGCATGTTGGACGAATGCCGGGCCAGGGCACCCCGCAGCTGTGAGCCCAGCCGCGGCGCGGCGGCACGCTCCCAGGACGGCAGCACGAAGCTGAACAGCCAGGCCAGGCCCGCGCCGATGAGGGTGTCGGCCAGGCGCTCGACGACGGCGGGGTTGCTGCCCGGCGCCAGCATCAGCGGCTGCAGCAGGGCCATCAGCGTGGCGGCCGTGGCGGCGACGCGGTAGCGGCGGTTCACATAGGCGTGGGCCGTGCCGACGGCGGCGATGAAGCACAGGCTGAGCAGCGGCGTCCAGTGCACATGGGCCAGCAGCAGCACCAGCAGGCAGCCCTGCACGGTGCCGATGATGCGTTCGTTGCGGCGCGACAGCGTCTGCTCGAGATTGCCGCGCAGCACGACGGCCACGCTGAGCATCAGCCAGAAGGGATGGGCCGCCCAAGGCAGCAGCGCGCCCAGCCAGTAGGCGAACGACAGGGCCAGGGCCGAGCGCAGCGCGTGACGCATGACGCTGGACTGCAGGTTCAGATGCGGCTTCAGCGCGGCCAGCGGCCAGCCCTCGGGCGAGACGAACGGCGCCAGGCGTTCCGGCGTCCACGGGCTGTCCGGGTCATCAGCCGCCGCCTGGCGGGCCACCATGGCGCTGACGTCGTCCAGCATATGCCCCAGGCGTGATTGCAGGGCCGACACCAGGTGGCTGCGCGAGTCGCCGGCCGGCGCGCTGACATCGGCGAGCCGGGCTGCGAGCTGCTGGCGCCAGGCATCCGCCGACACCTCGGGCAAGGGCGCGCCGAAGGCCACCGTGTTGGCCAGGGCCGCCAGCACGTCGGCCAGATGGCGCAGCGTCTCGGCCAGGGCGGCGCGCCACTGGCGGCCGGGGAAGTCCTGGCCGAGCAGCTCGGTGTCCAGGCGGCTGGCCAGCAGCAGGTCGCGCAGCTCGATGAGGCCGAGCACGAGGTCGGTCTGGCGGCGGCTGCGCGGCGAACGGCGGGCGGCGAAGACCTGGTCACGCGCGGCCTGCAGCGCGTCGGCCAGCAACACGTCGTCGGCAATGGACGCACGGATGCTGGCCTCGGCCCCGCCCACGGCGCCGGCGATGCGTTCGGCGCGCGAACGCAGCCGCTTCTCGGTCGCGCGCAGGGCCGTGGCCAGCGCCAGTTGGCGCAGTCGGTGGCGCAGCACGACGGCGCTGGCCCGTGCCCAGCCGGCATAGATGCAGCCGCCCAGGCCCACCCACAGCGCATGCTCCCAGGGCGAGGCTGCTCCCGCCGTGCGGTCCCAGGCCATCGCGAACACCATGGCCAGCACCGGTGCGAAGGACAGCGGCCCGGCGCGCAGACCCCAGGCCAGGGCCATCAACGACACGAAGCTGACGACGGCCACCAGGGCCACGGTCAGCGGCAGGGAGCCGTCGGTGAGGCCGACCAGCAAGGTAACGAGGGCCGCGGCCGCGGCGGCCGGCAGCACCCGGGGCAGCACGCGTTGCGGGGGGTTGGGCACATCGGTCAGGCTGGCGCAGACCGCGCCGCCGACGGCGGCCAGCCCCGCCGTCTCGCCAAACGAGGCGCCCACGAGCAGATGCGTCGCCGACACGCCGAGGGCGACGCTGAGACCGTTGAGATGGGCGGCCTCCAGCCGCTTCAGGAATCTCACTTGACGAGCAGCTCCATCACCTTGCGTTCGTTGGCCGGCAGCTCATGCACCGAGAACCAGCCCGATTTGTCGGCCCGGTAGACGTATTGCGGTGGCGCCTGCGTGGCGATGCGCTGCTTCAGCGGCGCGATGGCGGTTTGAGCCGCTTCGGTCTGGCCCAGCGACTGCAGGGCCGCGGTCTGCACGATGAGGGCCAGGTCGCTCCAGGCCCCCAGGGCCAGCGCCTCGCCGGCATCGCGGCGTGCGGCTGTCGCATCGCCGTCGGCCAGGGCCAGCCAGCCCTTCAGTGCCAAGGTGTCGGGGTCGGCCGGGTCGAGGATGAGGGCTTCCCTGACCTGGGCCCGCGCGGCCTCCTTGCGGCCGGCGCGCAGCAGGTCCAGCGCATAGTCGCGGCGCAGCGGCACAAGGCCGGTGCGCAGGCGCAGCACCGCCTCGTACTGTGCAAAGGCCTCGTCCCAGCGGCCATCGAGCGCCAGGGTCGCGGCACGGCCCCACAGCGCCTCGGGCTGGTCGCCCTGGTAGGCCAGCACGGCCTCGTAGGCCGCCAGCGCACGCGGTACATCGCCGAGGCGGCGGTAGTGGTCGGCCAGGGCCAGGTCGACACGGAAGCGGTCCTCGCCCTTCAGCGCATCGACATCGCGCACCAGGCCCGGCAACACCTCTCCGGCCAGCGGGCGGCCGCCATGCCAGAGGGCATCGGCCACGCCCACGCGCAGGGCACCGCTCTTCGGATGCGCAGCCGTTGCGCGTGTGGCCAGTTCGCCGACCGCGGCGCCATCGCCCTCGATGGCCAGCGCATTGAGCTGGGCCGTCAGCGCGCGCTCGTCGGTCGGCGCCAGTTTCAGCGCCCGCGCGAACAGCGGCCTGGCCTCGGCCAGCTTGCCGTCTTCGAGCTTCTGGTTGCCGGCATTCACGAGCGCCACCGGCAGGCTGGCGCGCGTGTCGCGCTGGGCATAGAAGCGCTGGATGGCGGCGCGCAGGGCCGGGTCCATCGCGATGAGGCGCTCACGCACGATCTCGCGGCCGTCGTAGGCGTCACGGCGGGGCGAGGCCTCGGCATTGGCGCCCTCGGCGAAGTACTCCCAGACCGAACCACCGGCATAGCGGGACAAAAAACCATTGCGAGTCTTGGCCTCGCGCGCCTTGGCCTGCTGGTACAGCGCCTCGATGCCGCGCGACTGGTCGGCCGTCAGCACGCCGTGGACCTGGTGGGTCAGCTCGTGCAGCACGGTGTTGTATTTGGCGAAGATGCTGCGCTCGACGTCCTCGATGCCGGTGACGGTGAAGTGGCCGCCCATGCCGCGCACGTCGTCCCACAGGCGCGAGTCGTAGTCGATGCGGGCATCCTTCAGCGCGTGGGCCTCGGGCGTCTCGGACAGGCGCATCCACATCGGCTTGATGAAGTGGGTGGCGCCACCTTCGACCAGTACGGGGATGAAGGCCTTCCACGGCGCGACGGACAGGGCGACGCGCTTCTGGTGGCGCGGCGACAGATCCTTCCAGTTCAGCACATAGCGCTCGATGCCAGGCACCCGGGGCATGGGCGTGGCGGCGAAGCGGCGCTCATAGTCGGCACGGTGCACGTCGATGAGGAAGCGTTGCGACTCCAGGGCCTTGGCCGCGATGGCATGGGCGCGGCCGAGCTGGGGGCAGCGCTGCAGCACGGCCAGGCTGATCGACAGCGCAGTGTCGAACTCGCCTTTCTCGAAAGCGTCCGACGCGCGCTTCACATCGGCCATCAAGGGCGCAAAGCCGTCGCCCAGGCGCGCCGCGAGCTGGCTGTAGTTCTCGCGCACATAGCCGTTGCCGAGCAGGTAGTGGGCAGCCTCGTGGTGGCGGTTCAGCGCGACGGCGCCCTCGGCCGCTGCGATGGCGTCCTCGGTGCGGCCGAGGCGAATCAGCGTGTCGGCCAGGGCCGAAAGGCCGTCGGCGGTGCGGGCCTCGGCGAGGCCCTTTTCCAGCTGGGCCAGCGAGGCGTCGAACTCGCGCAGCTGGTAGTGGCGCTGGCCGAGGCCGCGCCGGGCCTGGGCGCGGTCGACAGGACGAGAGGCCTTTTCCAGTGCCCGCTCGAAGCAGGCCTTGGCGCGGTCGAAGTCGCGGCGGTCCAGGGCCAGGCGGCCCGCGGCCAGCAGGTCGATGGCCTCGGCCTTGTCGTCCGTCAGCGCGGCCTGCGTGCGGCGGTCGATGGCGGCGCCGTCGTCGCGGGCGACCAGCCACTGATAGAGGGCTTCGCGCTCGGCGGCGTCAGGCTGCTGCTTGCGCAGCAGCGCTTCCATGTCGCCGCGCACGGCGGCGTACTGCTGCTCGGTCAGCAGGGCCTGCAGCCGCGCGGCATCAGTGGCCGCGTGGGCGGCATTCAGGGTCAGGCAGACAGCGAGGGCAAGGGCCAGTCGACGCCAGGGCATGCAGGCAGCTCCATTTTGTGGAGCGCCGATGCTAATCGTCCGAGCTGAATCCCGAAGCCTTGACGACCGGCCCCCAGTAGTCGCGCTCGGCGGCCAGGCGCTTGCTGTAGTCGGCCGGCGCCAGGCTTAGCGGCTCGAAACCGAGCTTGCCCAGGGCCTCGACGACGCTGGGCTCGCGCACGGCGTTGCGGGCGAGGTCGGCCAGCTTGTCGACCATGGCCTGCGGCGTTTTCGCCGGCACGAAGAGGCCATAGGTCTCGACGCCGACGATGCCCTTGAAGCCCTGCTCCTCGAAGGTCGGCGCGTCGGGCACGAAGCGCGAGCGGGCCTTGTCAGTCACGCCGAGCAGGCGCACGCGGCCGCTGGGCAGATGGGGCAGAAAGTCGCCGATGGAGAAGCAGCCCGAGGCGATCTGGCCGCCCATCAGGTCCTGCATGCCGGGTGCCGCGCCGCGGTAGGGCGCATGCGTCAGCTTGAGCCCGGCGGCATGCTCGAATTGGTTGCCCAGGAAGTGGGGCATAGCGCCCGCCGCCGGCGAGGCGTAGGCGGCCTTGTCGGGGTTGGCCTTGGCCCATTCGGCGAACTGGGCCAGCGTCTTCACCGTGGCCGGCACCATGGGACCGACGCCGAAGCCGCAGGTCGACAGGGCCAGCGGCGCGACGGCGATGACATCGGTGGCCGGGTTGTAGGCGAGCTTGCGGTAGGCGTGGGGGTAGATGGTGAACATCGACGACGGGCTGATCAGCAGCGTCTGGCCGTCGGGCGCAGCGTCCTTCAGCGCGGCGATGGCGATGCGGCCGCCGGCACCGACCTTCTGCTCGACGAGCACGGTCTCGGCCAGCTTGCCGCGGCTGAATTCGGCGATGCGGCGCGCCGTGGTGTCCACCGAGCCCCCGGCCGGAAAGCCGACGAGGATGCGCGGCGGCTGGCCCTGGGCGCGGGCGGCGAAGGGAACTGCCGCCAATGCGGCAAGGAGGTGGCGTCTGTCCATCATGGCTGTCTCCTGGGCTTGTTGTCGGGTGCGGTGCTCTGCGCGGTGGCGACCCAGGCCAGGCGTTCCAGCCCGGCCTTGAGTGCGGCGCCCTGCTCGCCGAGGGCGGCGACCAGCGCGCGGTCGTGTTCGGCGACGACGGCTTCCAGCTTGACGAGGCGGCGCCTGCCGGTCGGCGTCAGGTAGAGGCCCCAGGCGCGGGCGTCGTCGGGCGCATCGCGTCGCTCGGCCCAACCCTGGGCGGTGAGCCAGTCCGTCAGGCGCAGGGCGCCGCTGCGGTGCAGGCCCATGGCCTGGCCGAGCAGGCCCTGGCGCATGCCCGGGTTGCGGGCGATCAGCACCAGGGCGGCGAAGCGCTGCGGGCTGACGTCCCACTCGGCGGTGGCCCGGTAGAAGTCCAGATAGAGGGCGTTCTGCGCGCGGCGCAGTGCATAGCCGAGCAGGCCGTCCAGCGCGCCGTAATCGACGCCGGGCACGGGCAGCATCAGGCCTTCGGGCGTCACGGCATCGAGGCTGTCGGTCTTGCTCACCCTTGCAGGCTAGTTTTAGTTGCGTACTGCAACAATCTCGCATACCCTGAGTTGATGCAGATCATCATTGCTGGCGGTGGCATCGGCGGGCTGACGGCCGCCCTGGCCCTGCGCGCACGCGGCCATGAGGTGACCGTGCTGGAGGCCGTGCGCGAACCCCGTCCGCTGGGGGTGGGCATCAACCTGCTGCCTCATGCGGTGGAGGTGCTCGATGAGCTGGGCCTGCTGCCGGTCCTGCGCGACATGGCCGTCGAGACCTCGGCCCTGGTGTTCGCCAACAGGCATGGCCAGGCCATCTACCGCGACCCGCGCGGCCTGGCCGGGGGCTACAGCCACCCGCAATTCAGCATCCACCGCGGCGAGCTGCAGATGCGGCTGTGGCGGGAGGCAAGCGCCAAGGTCAGGGTGCTGGGCGGCCAGCGCGTCGTCGGCGTACGTGACGGCCATGTCGCGCTGATCGAAACGGCGGATGGCCCGCGCGAGCAGGTGGCCGACCTCATCGTCGGCGCCGACGGCATCCATTCGGCGCTGCGCAGGCGCCTGGCCCCCGACGAAGGTGCGCCCCGCTGGCGCGGCGTCATGATGTGGCGCGGCACGTCATGGGCGCCGCCCTTCCTCGACGGCCGCACCATGGTGCAGGCCGGCCACAGCCAGGCCAAGTTCGTCGTCTACCCGATAGGCGCGCCGAGGGCCGACGGCCTGCAGCTCATCAACTGGATCGCCGACCGCCGCGTGCACGAACCCACGCCCGGTCTGACCGCGCCCGACCGGGCCGACTGGAGCCGCGCCGGCAGGCTCGAAGACCTGCTGCCCACCTTCGGCCGCTGGCGCTTCGACTGGCTGGACGTGCCCGGCCTCATCAGCGGCGCGGAGCAGATGCTGGAATGGCCCATGGTGGACCGCGACCCGCTGCCGCAATGGCGGTTGGGGCCTTCAACACTGCTGGGCGACGCGGCGCATCCCATGTATCCCATAGGCAGCAACGGCGCGACCCAGGCCATCATGGATGCGAAGGCCCTGGCCGAGGCGCTGTCCAACCACGCCGACCTCGACACGGCGTTTGCGGCCTACGAAGACGAGCGCCGCCCCCTGTGCGCCCGCATCGTCGAGATGAACCGCCGCGAAGGGCTGGACGCCATCCTGGATCGCGTGGAGGCGCTGGCGCCGGACGGCTTTGCGCGGTTGGAGGACGTCATCGACCCGGCCGAGGTGGCCCGCGAGATCAACAGCTACAAAGCCGCGGCGGGACATCGGACGCAGGCAAGCCGATAGGCGGGCCGCTGATGGATGCGCGCCTGGCCGGCGGGTTCAGTCCCCGTTCTTGGTCAGCCGCAGCGCGAGCTTCATGAACGTGGGAACGCGCTTGCGGCCGTGCATGGCGCGCAGGCCACGACCAGCGGCCTGGCCTCGGCTTCGAGGGCAGTTGCCCCCTGCTCGAGGTCGCTCCAGGCTTTCAGGGTGCAGACCAGAGCCATGTCACCCGCTGAATGCCCGATGTCCGGATCGGAGGCAAGGCGTCGTCTGAATCTGCATGGACGCAGACGCGGTCCAGCGTCACCCGCCCAAGCCCGATCCGTTCAACCCACCTGGGAGAAGAGAAATGCCAACGACCCTTCGCTTCAGGGCGTGCCGGCTAAGGCTGGCCGCCGGCATGGCGGCTGTTCTCGCGGCCGGCAGCCCCGGCATTTCGTCGGCCGAGACTTTCAGCCTCTCGGCGTCCATGCAGGCCGGAACCAATCCGAGCGGGCAGTGGGAATATGGCGAGACCGCTGGATTCGGCGGCGCGTTCACGCGCTATCTGCCGTCGTCGAGGACGACGAACCACGGCGTCGCCATCTGGATGGGCGCGAATCCCTTCGCGTCGACGCCAACGGTCTATTTCAATCCGACTGCCGCGGCCGTGAGCCTCGGCACGCCGATTTACGAATCGCACACGGCCGGTTTTCACCCGGGACTCGGCGACCGGGTGAGCACGGTGCGCTTCACTGCCAAACGCGCCGGCGCACACCTCGTCGAAGCCGCGCTGTTCGGACAAGACAGCCGCGGCACAACGACCGAAGTCGGCGTCTTCGTCAACGGCATTCAGCAGGGCGGCCTGGTGCCGGTGAATGGATTCGGGCCGACCAGCGTTCAATTGCTCAAGCGCACGCTTTCGGTACAGCCGGGCGACCATATCGACGTCTCGGTCGGCAACCGCGGGAACGTCTCGAACGACTCGACGCAGATCGATCTGCGGATTACGGACCCGGGCGATGCCTTTACGCCGACCCTGCGCGGATATGCCGATATCCACAACCACGCCTTCGCGAATCTCGCATTCGGCGGCAAGTTCCTGTACGGCTCGGCTCATGGGCCGGAAAGCGCGGTACTTTCCGTCGACGGCGATATCGCCTCGCACGGCCTGATTCACGGCAACGAGATCATCGGCGCCGGAATGGACGGGCGCTGGGGGCTCTTTCTCGGCAACAACGGCGCGCCGAATCTGGGTGACTGGCCGACGCACCGCGATACCGACCACCAGAAGGTCTACAAGGACTGGCTGGCGCGCGCCGTCAAGGGCGGCATGCGACTGATGGTGATCTTCGCCGTCGACAGCCCCAAGCTGTGCCTGAGCGTCGGCAATGACGGCCGCAACTGCGGCGACGAAGCGCCGACGCTCGAAGCCCAGTTGCGCGAGGCGCGAGCGATGCAGGCCGAGATCGACGCCGAGGCCGGCGGCAACGGACTCGGCTTCTTCCGCGTCGTGAAGACGCCTCTCGAGGCCCGCACCGCGATCGGCAAGGGCCAGCTCGCCGTCGTGCTCGGCGTCGAATCGTTGAACTCGCTCGGCATCCAGGCGTCGTCGGCCCGCATCGCGCAATTGCACGCACTCGGCGTGCGCCATGTGTTTCCGATTCACCAGGCCGACAACAGCGTCGGTGGTGCCTCGTTCTTCGAGGCGCGGGTGCAGGGGCAGACCAACCATGCCGATCCACCGTTCCTGAACTTCGATGTCGACTACCACTTCGCCAAGATTGCCGGGCGCTACTCGATCACGACCGAAGACTGCCCTGAACTGGAAAAGTACGGGCGCTGCAACGTGCTCGGCCTGAACGCGAACGGCAAATTGATCGTCGAGGAATTGATGCGCGCCGGGATGCTCGTTGACGTCGATCACATGTCGCGCAAGTCGTTCTCCGACACCCTGGACATCGCCGAACGCTTCGGCGCGCCGGCCGTCGCCAGCCATGCGGGCTTCAACGACGTGAACCACAGCGGCGGCCGCTTCACCGAGCTTCTGCCGCTGCCGCACCCGCGGCCAAGCGACCAGGACCATGAAGGCCAGCTCACCGCGGCCAAATACCACCGCGTTCTCGATTCCGGCGGCATGGTCGGCGTGATCCTCGCGCAGGGCCGCGACATCCGCGACGTGCAGACCTATCAGCGTGCCCCGGGCAAGGCGACGATCCCGCACCGCTGCGGGCGCAGCAGCGAGACCTTCGCGCAGGGGTATCTGTACGCCGTCGATCAAGGCGGCGGGCAGGCCGTGGCTTTCGGCACCGACATCAACACGCCCTCTCTGCTGCAGCCGAGCCCGCGCTTCGGTCCCGGCGCCTGCGGCGGCGGAACCGACACCTCGCTGCCCGGCTGGGGGCCGCGGTTGGCGTATCCCTTCGCCAGCCAGTTCTCCGCGGGCATGACGATGCCGCCGATGACGGACGGCCAGCGCACCTTCGACTTCAATACCGACGGCTTCGCGACGATCGGCCAGTTCCCCGATCTGATTGCCGACTTGAGTGCACTCGGCGTGCCGGCGCCAGATATCGAGCCGCTGTTTCATTCGGCCGAGGCGTATATCCGGATGTGGGAAAAAGCCGAAGCCGCGGCCCTCTCGTCCTCGATGCTGCGGCGGCCGGTGGTCACGGTTTCGCCGAGCCCCTTCAAGGCCGACCAGCCCGTTGCCATCAAGGTCACGGCTGTCGACGCCTATTTCGGAACGCAGGCCAGCGGCGGGACGGTTTGGGTGAACGGCGTTGCCAAGGGCGCGCTCGGCGATACGTTCACGATGACATTCAAATCGAGAATCGTGAAGAAAAACTGCCACATGGTCACCGACCCGCCGGACGCTGGCCAGCCCAGGCCCAAGCCACACCAGGAATGCGAACAGGGCAAGGTGGCCGACACCGTACGAATCGACGTGAAAGGCGTGCCGCAGTTTCTCGATGCCGATCCGCTGTTCGTCGACGTGGCAACGGATTGAGGCAGTCGTCAGAAGGCAGCCGCCGCCGGATGAGGGGCACTTCTGGTTCGACTTCATCGCCGGCACCCGCGATAGCGGCCATGCCAGCCATGCCGCGGGTGCATGCCGCTTCAGGCTTTCAGCATCTCCGCTGCAATCAACCGCACCGGCGCATTGCCATAGCTGAGGAATTGCTCGTGGAAGGCCTTGAGGTTGAAGCCGGGGCGTGACTTCAACTGCTCACGCAGCGCAAAGATCTCGCTGTAGCCGCTGAAATAGCTGGTCAGCTGCACCGAGGTCAGCTGCACGCGGCGCCACTTCTCCTTGGCCTCGCGCTCGGTCTGGAAGGCCTGGCGCACCAGCAGGTCGGTCGCGTCGGCCTCGCTCATGCCGAGCACATGGACGCTGTAGTCGAGCACGGTGTTGGTGACCGAGCGCAGATGCCACTTGCCCCACATCAGCGTCATCTCGGGCGAGGCGCCGTAGCCGCTCTCGATCATCATGCGCTCGCCGTAGACGGCCCAGCCTTCCACCATGGCGCCATTGCCGAACAGGGCCTTGACCTTGCTCGGCGCGCGGTTGGCGTGCACGAGCTGGGTGTAGTGGCCGGGAATGGCTTCGTGGATATTGAGAATCTGCAGGATCCAGTGGTTGTACTCGCGCAGCGAACTCTCGGCCTCGTCGGCCTTGAGATCGTCCAGCGGCGTGACGTTGTAGTAGGTGCGGTCCTGCGGTCGGTAGGCGCCGGGCGCCTCGATGCTGGCACCGGCCACGCCGCGCTGGTATTCGGGCGTCTCGCGCACGGCCAGGGGCTTGCTGACGTCCTGGCTCAGCAGGTCGTGGTCGCGGACCCAGGCTTCCAGCTGCGGAATCTGGGCGCGGATCTCGTCGACGAAGCGCTCGCGGGCCACATGGCGCTCGCTGAGCTTGGCGATGACGCGGCCGATCAGCGCGAAGCGGTCGGTCGGCGGCGCCTCGCTGCCGATGACCGTGGGCCACAGCGCGGCGGCCTGGGTCTGCATGCTGGCCAGCACCTCTTCGCGGCGCGCCTGAGCCAGCTCATAGGTTTCCCTGGCCGTGCGGGCCGACTGGATGTCGTGGGTGAACTTGGGTTCGTAGAGCTCGGCGCCGAGGCGGAAGCCACGCGTCGGCTTGAGTTTCTTCAGATGCGCCACATAGCCGTTGACGGCGGCGCGTGCAGCGGCAAACGGCTCGTTCATGTTCAGGCCAATCTCGGCGTAGCGCTTGGCGACGTCATCCAGGACGCCCAGCACGCCGGGTGCCTGCTGGATGGCCAGCTCGGCGTGCTCGCGCGAGACGCCTGAGAGACTGGCCTGGGCCGCACGGTAGTAGGCCGGCAAGGCCGCGACGCGCGGCTTCAACGCCTTCAGTCTTGCAGGCAAGGGTGCGTATTCGGTATTGAGCAGCAGGTCCAGCGGCGCGGCCGGGTTGTGCTCGGCCGGGTTCCACGACCATTCACGCAGCGTGTCCAGGCGCCAGAGATCGCTCTGCAGCTTGGCGATGAGCACGCTGCGGTCCATGCGCTGGCTGGTGTTCAGCGGCGCCTCGGGCTGGCGCTCGAACTCGGCCTGCCACTGCTTCAGGAAGGCCCGCATGCGCTCACGCTGCGCGTTGCTGGGCAGGGTGACCTGGGGCACGAACTCGAAGCGGCCGGCAGCGACGGCGGCATCGGGGTCCTGGCGCCACAGCGCCTCGAGGAACTTCTCGGTCAGCTTGTCGAAGCCGGCGTCCTGGGCAAAGGCGGGCAGCGCAAAAGCGGCGAGTCCGACGGCAGCAAATTCACGACGTTTCATGCCAGGGCCTCTTCCAATGCATCGATGAACATCTTGGCGACGTCGAAGCCGCTCTGATCCGTGATCTCCTGGAAGCAGGTCGGGCTGGTCACATTGATCTCGGTGACGTTCTCGCCGATGACGTCCAGGCCCACCAGCAGCAGGCCGCGGGCGGCGAGGATGGGGCCGAGGTATTCGGCGATCTCGCGGTCGCGCGCAGTCAGCGGCCGGGCCACACCCTTGCCGCCCGCGGCGAGGTTGCCGCGCACTTCACCGCCCTGCGGAATGCGGGCCAGGCAATGCGGCACCGGCTTGCCGCCGATGATGAGGATGCGCTTGTCGCCCTCGGCGATGGCCGGGATGAAGCGCTGCACCATGACCGTCTGCGTGCCGTCCTTGTTCAGCGTCTCGATGATGGCACCGAGGTTCAGCCCGTCGTCCTTGACGCGGAAGATGCCCATGCCGCCCATGCCGTCCAGGGGCTTGAGGATGATGTCGCGCTGCTCGGCGTGGAAGGCGCGGATCTCGGCCGGATCGCGCGTCACGAGCGTGGGCGAGATGAACTGCGGGAACTCGAGGATGGCGAGCTTCTCGGGGTGCTCGCGCAGGGCGCTGGCCCTGTTGAAGACGCGGGCGCCTTCGCGCTCGGCCTGACTGAGCAGATGGGTGGCGTAGAAGAACTCGCTGTCGAAGGGCGGGTCCTTGCGCATCAGCACGGCGTCGACGTCGGCCAGGGCGACGTCGGCGGTGGACTCGACCTTGAACCAGTCGTGGCCGTCCTTCTGGCTCAGGCCGGTCAGCGTGATGTGGCGGGCGCCGCGCGCCGTCACGCGGCCGCCGCGCAGCCAGACGAGTTGGTTCACCTCGCAGGCCAGGATGCTGTGGCCACGCCTGGCGGCCTCGCGCATCATCGCGAAGGTGGAGTCCTTGTAGGTCTTGAAGGTGTCGAGCGGGTCGGCAACGAAGAGAAGCTTCATGGGGCGGGCCTGTCAATTCAGCGCCGGCCAGTGTTGCACAGCGCTGCCTTCAGCCTCTGACGTAGGGGCTCAGGGCCGCCTCGGCGGCGCTGGCGATGCCGCGCCAATGCTCGCGCCTTTGGCGGGCCCTGGCGCGATGCTTGGCCTTGAGCTCGGACAGCGGCGCGACGGTGACGGGCACCCGGATCTCCACGCCGTGCCGCTCGAGCGGCAGGCCGCCGAAACCCAGCCAGAAGTCGTCGTAGGAGCGCCTGAAGCCGGTCGCGTAGCAAGCCTCGTAGGCGATCTGGTGCGTGTCGCGTACGCCGACGATGCGGGTCTGGCCCAGGGCGCGCGCGAGGCCGTTCAGCGCGGCGAAGGCGAAATAGGCGGGCGAGTTCTGCGGGAACTCGGCGCGAAAGCGCGCCAGCGCGGACGCGTCCGGGCGCACCGACTGGTTGCGCGTCGCGAACAGCACCGGGCCCGCCCCCGCATCGGGCCCGAGCCGGCTGGCCTCGATCCAGGCGAAGGACAGCTCGTGCAGGGCCTCCCCGCGATGGCCCAGCAGCAGGCTGAGCGGGCCCTCGTGGCGGGTCGCGGCATTGGCCCGCAGGCGCAGGTCATGGCCTGCCGGGTCACGCCACAGCAGCAGGCCTTCGCCATGCAGGGCCGGCAGCAAGGTTGGCGTGAAATGGGCCTGCTCGAACTGGAAATGGTCGAGGGCGCAGGCCAGGCGCTCGGCGCCGCCGAAGCCGCGCGACAGGAAGTGGCGGTGGCTGATGAAGAAGAAGGCATCGGCCCGCGGCTGGGCGGTCATCAGCCGCGCAAAGGCGGGAATGGCGAAGAGCCGGGCCAGGCCCTCTCGTTCGCCAAGCATCCGGCCGCCGCCGAACAGCACCCGCAGGCCGTCGGGCAGCCCCTCGGCCTGGGTCCGCAGCCAGGCATTGCCGGCAACGCGGCTCAGCAGTTGCAGGCTGCTCGGCAGCTCAGGGATCGGCCAGTCAGGCGCGGTGGTGGGGGGCACGTCTCGAAGGGAAAGCCGCCTGGGCGGCAATGATTGACAGCTTCGAGAAAGATTATCGACAGATACAGGGCATGAAAGCGCTGCCACGCCCCTCGATCCGAGGGCGGGGAAGTCCCCGGGGCGGGATTTGCGTGACTTAAGGCGCGCCGCTTACACGTGGGCGCGGCGCCAGCGCGCGGCGACGGTGGCCACGCCCCCGGCGACCACGCCCCAGAAGGCCGCGCCAATGCCGAAGAGGCTGATGCCCGACAGGCAGACCAGGAAGGTCAGGATGGCGGCGTCGCGGTGACCCTCGTCCTTCAGCGCCGCGGCCAGGGCGCCGGCGATGGTGCCAAGCAGGGCCAGGCCGGCGATCGCCGCGACCAGTTCGCGCGGAAAGGCGGTCAGCAGCAGGGCGACCGCGCCGCCGGCCAGGCCCAGCAGCACATAGAACAGGCCGGCGCTCACGCTGGCCGTGTAGCGCCGCGCCGGGTCTTCATGCGCCTCGCGGCCCATGCAGATGGCGGCCGTGATGGCGGCCAGGTTGAAGGCATAGCCGCCGAAGGGCGCCAGCAGCGTCGTCGCGGCGCCGGTCACGGCGATGGAAGCGGACACCGGCGTCTGGTAGCCGCTGGCGCGCTGGGCGGCCACACCGGGCAGGTTCTGCGAGGCCATGGTGACGATGAAGAGGGGCAGGGCCACACCGATGGCGGCATGCCAGCTGAAGGCCGGCGCCGTCCAGACCGGCAGCGCGAAGACCTGGGAGGTATCGACGCCGGCGAAGCTCAGGCGCCCCTGGGCCAGGGCGACGACGACGCCGGCGATCAGCACGCCGGGCACCGCATAGCGCGGCCAGACGCGCCGGCCGACCAGATAGGCCGCGGCCATGGCGAGGACGAGCAGCGGCGCCGTCTTCACGCTGCTGACGGCGTCGAGGCCGAAGCGCGCCAGCACGCCGGCCAGCAGGGCCGAGGCAATGGCCACGGGGATGCGGTCCATCAACTTCTCGAACCAGCCGCTGGCGCCGGCCCAGGCGATCAGCAGGCCGCAGACGATGAAGGCGCCGATGGCCTCGGGCATCTCCACGCCCGAGGTCGAGGCCAGCAGGGCCGCGCCGGGCGTGGACCAGGCCGTGAGCACGGGCTGGCGCGTCCACAGGCTCAGGGCGAGGCTGGTCAGGCCCATGCCCAGGCCCAGGGCCCACAGCCAGGAGGCGGTCTGGGCCGGCGTCGCCCCCAGGGCCACGGTGGCCTGGAAGATGATGGCGACCGAGCTGGTGTAACCCACCAGCACCGCGACGAAGCCGGCAACAACAGTGGACGGCGAAAAATCTTGCAGCAGGCGACTCATGCGGTCAGCATAGCCGTCACCTCAATGACGAAAGTGCTGAGCGGATGTGCCGTTTCCTCGCCTACTCGGGCGACGCGATCTTTCTGGAAGACCTGGTCTGCAAGCCGCGCCATTCGCTGGTGCGCCAGAGCCTGCAGGCCGAGCAGGCCAAGTCGGTGACCAATGGCGACGGCTTCGGCATCGGCTGGTATGGCGAGCGCGACACGCCGGGCGTCTACCGCGAGGTGATGCCGGCCTGGAGCGACGACAACCTGATGGCCTTGTGCGCCAATGTGCGCTCCCATCTCTTCATGGCCCATGTGCGGGCCGCGACCGGCGGCGGCGTGTCCAGGCAGAACTGCCACCCCTTCCACCTCGGCCGCTACCTCTTCATCCACAACGGCCAGATCGGCGACTTTCCGCGCCTGCGCCGCGGCATGGAGGCGCGACTGACGGACGAGCTCTACGACCTGAAGCGCGGCGCGACCGATTCGGAGCTGCTCTTCCTGCTCATCATGGCCCGCGTGCAGGACGGTGCCACGGTCCAGGCCGCGACGCGCGAAGTGCTGCTGGACACCGTAGCCGAGATGCAGGCACGCGGCATCACCACGCCGCTGCGTTTTTCGGCGGCTCTCGCCGACGGCGAGCAGCTCTGGGCGGTGCGCTGGGCCAGCGACGACAAGCCACCCAGCCTCTACCTCAAACCCCAGCCGGGTGGCTGGGCCATCGCGTCGGAGCCGCTGGGCGACGATGCCGAGGCCTGGTCACCGCTGGCCAAGGGCGAGATGGTGCATGTGCGTGACGGGCGCATCGAGCGCCGCCTGCTCTGCGGCGCTAGCGACGCCTGAGCAGGGGCAGCAACAGCGCTCCCGCGGCCAGCACCGCCACGCCGATCACGGCACCGGCCTTCACATAGACCAGGCTGGCCCACAGCACATAGGCGCTGCAGGCACAGAACAGCAGCGGCAGCCACGGGTACAGGGGCACGCGAAAGGGTCGCGGCTGGTCGGGCTCGCGCCGACGCAGCACGATGAGGGCGGCACCGCTGAGCACCAGGAAGAACCAATACACCGGCGAGAGGTAGTCCACCATGGTCGAGAAGCCGCCGCGCGTGAAGTCGCCCAGGCCCACCAGCAGCAGGGCCATGGCAGCGGTCGCGACGACGGCAGCACTCGGCGTACCGCGCCGCGCATTCCACTGCGCCAGCTTCCACTCGGCCGCGAGGTCGCGCGCCGCGGCATAGGTGGTGCGCGGGCCGGCGATCAGGATGGCGTTCATGACCGACAGGGCCGTCAGCGTGACGACGCCCACCATGACCAGCTCGGCACCACGCCCCAAGGCCAGGCGCATGGCCTCGGCCGCGGGCGCCTCGCTGTGGGCCAGGCCGGGCAGGCCCAGCACCCGCACATAGGCCCAGTTGGCGAGCAGATAGAGGGCCATGACGACGCCCAGGCCCAGCAGCAGCGCACGCACCATGCCGCGCTGGCCGTCGCGCATCTCGGCGGACAGCGTCGCCGCATCGCTCCAGCCGCCATAGGCCAGGAAGACAAAGACCATGGCCGTGCCCCAGTCGGTCGTGGCCGTCGCCGCGCCCTGGGTCGCGGGAGGCTGAAGCCCCAACTGCGCAGCGCCCGCCCCCAACAGCAGCAGGCCGCACAGCACCAGCGTCGTCAGCCCCAGCTGGGTCCCGAGGCCGACGCGAACACCCAGCAGATTGAGCCCGGTCAGCACCACGATCAGCGCGGCGGCCAGCAGCGCACTGGCATGGCTGCCCAACCAGGGGCTGAGGTCCACAACCTGGGACAGGTAGTCACCGAAGACAAAGCCCAGCAGGGCCATCGAGCCGGTGTGGATGACGGCGAAGCGCGACCAGGCGAACAAAAAGCCCAGGCGCCGGCCATAGGCGCGGCTCAGGAAGTGATAGTCACCACCGGCGTCGGGGAAGGCCGCCGCCAGCTCGGCAAAGCACAGCGCGCCGACGAAGGACAGCACACCGCCCAGGGCCCAGGCCAGGTAGAGCTGGCCCGCCTCCGGCAGCGACTGCGCCACCATGGGCGAGGTCTTGAAGATGCCGGCACCGACGACCATGCCGACGCACAGGGCGCCGGCATGCCGGGCGCCCAGGCGCGGCTCGGGCCGCATCAGATCTCGACCTTGGAGCCCAGCTCGACGATGCGGTTGGTCGGCAGATGCAGGAAGTCGGCCGCGGCGGCCGCGTTGCGGTGCATGCTGGCGAACAGCTTCTCGCGCCACAGGGCCATGCCCGAGCCTATGGTCGGAATGATGATGTCGCGGCTCAGGAAGTAGCTCGTCTCCATCTCGTCGAGCTGCACACCGTGCTTCTTCAGCAGGGCCAGGGCCTCGGGCACGTCGGGCTCGTTCTTGAAGCCGAAATGCAGGGCCACCTGCCAGCAGCAATGGCCCAGGGCCTCGACCTCGCAGCGCTTCTCGAAGCCGACCCAGGGCACCTCGTGGTGCTTGACGGTGACGAAGACGTTCTGCTCGTGCAGCACCTTGTTGTGCTTGAGGTTGTGCAGCAGGGCGTTGGGCGTGGAGCCCTTCTCGGACGACAGGAAGACGGCCGTGCCGGCAACGCGCGTCGGCGGGTTGATGAAGACGGCGTCGAGGAAGGTGTTGAGCTCGATGGCGTCCTCGCGCAGCTTGTCGGACAGCTGCTTGCGGCCCTGCTTCCAGGTCAGCATCAGCGTGAACATGCCGATGCCGATCAGCAGCGGGAACCAGCCGCCGGCGGCGATCTTCAGCAGGTTGGACGCCAGGAAGGTCACGTCGATGAGGAAGAAGACGCCGGTGGCCGCGACGCAAAGCGCCAGCGGATATTTCCAGCCGTAGCGGATGACGAAGAAGGTCATCACCGTCGTGATCGTCATGTCGATGGTGACGGCCACGCCGTAGGCCCCGGCCAGCTTGGTGGACGAGCCGAAGAAGACGACGGCGACGACGACCAGGGCGAACAAGCCCCAGTTGATGAAGGGCACGTAGATCTGGCCGGTGTCGCGCACGCTGGTGTGCAGGATGCGCAGGCGCGGCAGGATGCCGAGCTGGATGGCCTGCTTGGTGACCGAGAAGGCTGCGGTGATCAGGGCCTGGGACGCGACGATGGCTGCTGCGGTGGCGAGCAGGAAGAGCGGAATCTCGGCCCAGCCCGGCGCCAGCAGGAAGAAGGGGTTCTGCACGCCGGCCGGGTTGTCCAGCAGCATGGCACCCTGGCCGAAATAGTTGATGACCAGGGCCGGCATGACGACGCCATACCAGGCGATGCGGATGGGCTTCTTGCCGAAATGGCCCAGGTCGGCGTACAGCGCCTCGCCGCCGGTCACGACGAGGACGACGGCGCCCAGGGCGACGAAGGCCACCCAGCGGTACTCGAGGCAGAAGTTCAGCGCATAGACCGGGTTGACGGCCGCCAGCACGCGCGGGTTGTCGAAGATGTGCGGCAGGCCGAGGGCCGCCAGCGTGATGAACCACACCATCATGACCGGCCCGAAGGCCTTGCCGATGCCGCCCGTGCCGAAGCGCTGCACGGCGAACAGGCCGACCATGACGATGAGCGTCAGCGGCAGGATGGCGTCGTGGAACTGCGGCTCGTAGACGTCGATGCCCTCGACGGCGCCCAGCACCGTCATGGCCGGCGTGATGACGGCGTCGCCAAAGAAGATGGCGGTGCCGAACAGCCCGACCAGCAGCAGGGTGCGGCGCAGCGGCGGCTTGTCGTTCACGGCATTGGTGGCCAGGGCCAGCATGGCGATGAGGCCACCTTCGCCGTTGTTGTCGGCGCGCAGGATCAGCAGCACGTACTTGATCGAGACGACGACGGTCAGGGTCCAGAACAGCAATGACAGCACGCCGAGGATGTTCTCGGGCGTGGTGCCGACATGGCCGCCATGGAAGACTTCTTTGAGGGCGTACAACGGGCTGGTGCCGATGTCGCCGTAGACCACTCCGAGTGCCCCGAGGGTCAGACCCGCCATCGCCGAAGGGCTGCGGGCCGCATGGGAAGAACTCACTTCACGAAGGCCAGCGGCTTGGGCTGGCGTTTGTTCGAAAGTGGGGATTCTGCGCCCGGTTTTGGTGTTTTGTGCAGCGCAGCAAACCTGCAACTCCGGCTTGACTCCTTATGCGTCCAGGCGTAGCGACAGCCATTTCTTCGCCTCGAGGGCGGCAGGCGTATTCGCAGCCGCAAGGCGGGCTGCTACTCCAGCGACTGCCATGGATCCGGCTTTGCCGGTCCATCGGCAGCGCCCCCTTGAGGGGGCGGCCGCTAGGCCGTAGGGGGTGGGAGAGTCAGGCCGCTTCAGCCTCGGCCTGCGGGTCCGTCGCTTCCAGCTCGTAGCTGGCCGCCAGCATGGCCAGGCGGCCGATGACGCCGTACATATAGAAGCGATTGGGCGCGCTGGCACCGGGCTTCTCGCCGGGCCGGGGCAGATGAGGTGACTCGGCGAAGGCCAGCGGCACATAGCTCGCGCCGGGGGCGTTCAGGCTCTCGTCGATGCCGCGGTGGGCATGCACGCGGTAGTAACCCCCGACGACATAGCGGTCCATCATGTAGACGACCGGCTCGGCCACCGCCTCGTGCACGCGCTCATGCGTCGGCACGCCTTCCTGCACGATGACTTCCTGACCGAGGTTCTCGGGCAGGCGATCGGCCAGGGTCTCGATGTCCTTGGCGTCGCGCACGGTCATGACGCCCTTGCCATAGCTGCCGACGTCGCTCTTGATGATGACGAAGGGCTTCTCGTTGATGCCGTATTCCTTGTACTTGCGGCGCACCTTGGTCAGCTGGGCGTCGGCCGCCGTCTGCAGCGCCTCCAGGCCCTTCTTGCCGTGCAGGTCGACGCTCTGGGACATCGGCGTGATCAGCCAGGGGTCCATGCCCAGCAGCTTGGCGAAGCGCTTGGCGACCTCGTCGTAGGCGCGGAAGTGCTGGCTCTTGCGCCGCACCGTCCAGCCGGCGTGCAGGGGCGGCAGCAGGTATTGCTCGTGCAGGCCCATCAGCTGCGGCGGCGTGCCGGCGGCGAGATCGTTGTTGAGCAGAATGGTGCAGGGATCGAAGCCCTTGAGCGTCAGGCGGCCGCGCTTGCGCACCACCGGTTCCAGGGTCAGCGACTCGCCGTTCTGCATGCGCAGCTCGGTCGGTTCGGTGACGCGGCTGTCCAGCGTGCCGAAGCGCACGTTCAGCCCGGCCTGGGTGAAGATGCGCGCCAGCGTCGCCAGGTTCTCCAGGTAGAAGCTGCATTGCGCGCCGGTCTCGGGGATGACGAGCAGGTTGCGCGCCTCGGGGCAGATCTTCTCGATGGCCGCCATGGCCGCCTGCACGGCCTGGGGCAGCATCTGGGCGGTCAGGTGGTGGAAACCGCCGGGGAAGAGGTTGGTGTCCACCGGCGCCAGCTTGAAGCCGGCGTTGCGCAGGTCCACCGAGGCGTAGAAGGTCGGCGTGTGCTCCATCCATTCCAGCCTGAACCAGCGTTCGGTGGCCGGCATGGATTCCAGCACGCGGGCTTCCAGCTCGTTGATGGGGCCGTTCAGGGCGGTGATCAGATGGGGAACCATGGCCGAATGATCTCAAACTCGGGAAGGGCGTCCCACTTGGGGGCGCCCGGCGGGATCACAAGACGCCGTCGGCGCAGCAGGTCTGGCCGCGCCCGGCATGCTTGGCGCGGTAGAGCTGGTCGTCGGCCCGCTTGATGGCGGCGGACAGGGTTTCGCCCGCCTCGATGCGCACCGCGCCGGCACTGAAGTCGACGACGAAACCCAGGCTGGCCTCGCAACGCCGCCGCATGGCCTGGTGCAGGCGGCTGTCCAGGCGGCCGAAGGCCTCGGCGTCGCACTGGCGCACCAGCAGGCAGAACTCCTCGCCGCCGTAGCGGCCCACCAGGTCGCTGGCGCGCAGCTCGCCGCGCAGCACCTCGCCGGCCAGCTTGAGCACCTCGTCGCCGACCGGGTGGCCGCGCTCATCGTTGATGCGCTTGAAGTGGTCCAGGTCCAGCATCATCAGCACGCTGGCGGGGCCCGCGGCGCCCAGGGTCGCCGCCGCCCGGCTCATCCACTCACGGCGGTTCAGCAGGCCGGTCAGGGTGTCCAGCGAGGCCAGCCTCACCAGGGCCTGCTCCGCCGCGTCGCGGTGGGCCAGCAGGAAACCCATGGTGCCCAGCACCAGGCTGGCGTTGAGCAGCATCATCGAACCGATGTTGAGCGGGTTGGGCGTCAGGAAGCGCGGGTAGATCTCGGGCCAGCCCAGCACCAGGCAGCCGCGCGCCAGCGTCATGACGCCATTGGCCAGGGCGGCGCCGCCGCACAGCCAGCGCCAGCGCACACCACCGGCACCGCGCAGCAGCACGACGCTGGCCCAGATGATCTGGGCACCTATGGTCAGGTTGGTCAGGCCGGTGGCGACTCCCAGGTCGCTGAAGACCAGGGCATGCACGACGCCCAGGCCCAGCGGTGCGCCCCACAGCCAGCCGCGCCGCGCCGTCAGGCCGAGAAAACGGCAGGCCGTGATGACCGTGGCGGACGCCGACCCGCTCAACGCCATGACGCCCAGCGTCGCCAGCAGGCGCGGCGCCGCCAGGGTGGCGCCGATCAGCAGGGCAAAGCCGGCCGCCTGGCCCAGCAGCATGAACTGCCAGGCCTGCAGGCCACTGCGGGTGCGCAGGCCCACGCCGACGGCCAGCGCCAGGCTCATCAGCAGCGCATTGACCAGCACCGCCCCGAGGAGGGTGATCACATCCATGACGGGCCAGCATAACGGGCGGTCAGGGCGGCCCGGCGTGAAAGACGACCGGGCCGGGTCAGGAACTCACCCCGGCATAGCGCTCGGCGCAGCGCTGCTGCTCCTGCGGCGACCGGGCCGCGCCGAAGCCGAAGCCCGACCAGCGATAGGCGAGGGTGCGCCGGCTGGTCGAGCCGGCACCGCCCAGGAAGGACTGGTCGGCATGCAGGGCGCAGAGCAGGTCGCCGCCTTCGCCCGGCAGCACGACGGCGTCGATCAGCGGATAGGCCAGTGCCGTGCCGCGCCACTGCGCCAGCAGGCCCGACGCGCGCACCGCATAGACATAGGGCCGCGGCGCCACGCGACCGTCGAGGTCGGAGGCATGGTCCTCCAGCACCAGCAGCGAGGGTGGCAAGCCGGGCGCAAGCCGGATGCTGGCGATGCGCCGGATGACCCGCGCGGCCTCGACCTTCAGGCGCCGCCCCTGCGACCACAGCTCGAGGCGGATGCCCTCTGCCACGCCTATGCCCGAGGGCTGGGCTCGCAGCTGCACGCCGTCGAACACCAGGCCGGGCCGCGTCGGCACGCTGCAGGCCGGCCTCACGGGCGGCTGCGCGGCGGCCTGGGGAAAGGAGGTGCCTTCCGGCGTGCGCGAGGCCCGCCCTTCGCAAGCCAGCCCGGCCTCGCCCCATTCGCAGCGGGCCATCAGGCCCTGGCGCGTGATGGGGTATTTCTGGTCGAACACGTGATTGCCCAGCGAGAAGAACACCGGCCGCCCGTCGACGCAGGCCGGCGCCTGCACGACATGGGGGTGATGGCCCACCACCACGTCGGCCCCCTGCGCCATCAGCGTCTGGGCCTCGCGGAACTGCACCTCGTCGGGCCAGTCCTGCAGCTCCGTGCCCCAGTGGACGTAGGCGATGCTGGCGTCGCTCAGCGCACGCGCCGTGTCCAGCTTCTGCTCGAGCGCGATGTCCAGCGGCGCGAAGCCGCCGGCCGCATCGGCCACGCGCGAGAAGCTGACGATGCCGACACGGTGCTCGCCCACCTGCAGGAAGCTCGGACCGTCGGCAAGGCTCAGGCCCAGCAGGCCGGCCGCGGCGACGGCCTGTCGCGTCCTCTGCCGACCTGGCGGGCCCAGGTCGGCCGCATGGTTGTTCTCCAGGCCCAGGGCCGTGAAGCCGGCCTGGCGCGCCAGGTCGAGATGGGCGGCCTCGATGGAGAAGCACAGGGTGGGGCGCACGCAGTCCGATGCCGGCCCCACGGCGCCCTCGAGATTGCCGACGACGACATCGCCCGCGTCGAAAAGGCGGCGCCATGCCGCCGGCCCCTTGTGCGCCAGCTCCTCCGCCACACGTCGCGACAGCAGCACGTCGCCCGTCATCACGAGAGCTGGCTCGGCCCGCACGGCACTCGCCAGCATCAGGGCCGCGCCGAACAGCCAGGCGCGCATGGTCAACGCGGCGTCGTCGACATCGGCTGCGCCGGGCCGGCCGACGGCAGCAGATAGGGCTTCAACCAGTCCGGTCGCGCCTGCGTGGTCACCCGCTTGCGCCACTCCTCGTCGGTCAGCACGCCACCGCTGGCGAACTCGTAATAGGAATAGGCCGCCCCCTTGACGATCTGGCGCCGGCCATGAAAGGGCACGACCTGCTGCCACTCCAGCGGCTCGCCGACGGCCACCAGCAGCCGGCCGCTGGGGCCGTTCGCGACGTCGGCCACCTTGGGCACGTCTTCGGGCACGACCAGGCCATAGGGCTCGGCCTCGCTGCCGCGCTTGCTCTGGGCGCTCTTGAAGACCAGGAAGTTGTGCTCCACGGCACCGCCGACCTGCATGATGAGGGCGTACTCCTCGTCGTCGAGCAGCTTGCCGGCGGCCTGCTTGCGCGCCATGGCCTCGAAGCGCAGCACGAGGTCGCGGGAGTCGACAAGGCGCTGCTTGTAGCCCTCGCGCAGCTGGCGCGCAGCGGGCGTCTTCCAGTTCAGGGCGATGCCGTCGAAGGCCTGGGCGGCCCGGTCGAACAGGCCGGCGATGGCCTTGAAGGTCGGTGCGTCGGGTTCGACATAGCCGCGTGGCGGGCGCTGGATCATGAACTCGAAGGTCGGCCCGCCCTCGCCGCCCTCGGCGCCGGCCTGGTCGTTCACGAGCAGGGTGCTGTGGCGCAGCGTCGCCCAGGACGCCAGCCCCGTCTGCAGCCGCTTGGCCGCCCACAGGCCGTCGGACCTCGGGCTGCCAGGGAAGCTCGGCTTGTTCGCCCACTGCACGCCGAGGGCCTGCAGCCAGGCGTGATACAGGCCATCCTTCAGTTCGGGCGTGTCGCGCTTGGCCAGGGCGTAGGAGCGCAGGCGCTGCAATTGCTGGCGGTAGTTGGGCTGCGCCCGGATCTCCGGCTCCAGCAGCTTCAACGCGAGGTCGCTGCCCATGACGACGGCCAGGTCCAGGCCCGAGGGCAGCATGCGGTTGACCTGCTCGTCCGACGGTGCATCGGCGTGCAAGACGACCCGGTCGAACACCTCGTTGTCCAGGCCCCAGGCCAGCGGGAACAGCTTGGCCTCGAGCACGGGCCTGCGCGCATAGCTGGCCAGCGGGGCGCCGTCCTGCCAGACGAGCGGCGCGCGGGCCGCCGCGATGAAGGGCCGGTAGCAGCGGATCCATTCCTGGGCCGCCTGCTGCACCGCCGGCGGCATGCCCTTGAACGCCGCCAGGCTGCGCTCGCTGAAGGGCGCCGACGTCAGATAGCGCATGGCCTGGAAATAGCGGCTGGCCGCCTCGGAGCGCGTGTAGAAGCCGCGCGGCGCCATGCCACCGAAGTCCAGCAGCACGGGGCGGCGCTTGGGATCCCCGAACACGGTCGACGGCTGCGCCCGCCCGGCCTCGATCAGCGCCACCTCGAGATGCTTCACCCGGCCGGCGCGCAGCGCGGCCAGCGCGTCGAAGGCGGCCACCAGCTCGGCCTCCTTGTTCGGCGTGGCGGCCAGATGGCGCTGCACCTCGGCCACCATGCGCCAGAAGGCAGGAATGGCCGACTGGTCCTCGCTGACCGTCAACATGCTCTCGAAGGCCGACGAGAACAGCTCCCAGAACAGGTCGGTGGTGATCAGATAGGGCAGCGGCGCACGGTCCTGGGTGTCGACATAGCGCTCGACGTCGTAGAGGCTGTGCATCTGCGGCATGACGCCCGGCTTCAGCAGCCCCTCGTGCTGCAGCAACGTCGCCAGGGCCTGACGGTCGCGGGTGAAGGCCTCGGCATTGACGACGTCAGCCAGTGGCAGCGCGATGGGCACATAGCGCAGCTCGACGCCGGCCGGCCCCGCCACCGGTCCGACCAGGCCGCGCCCATCGGACGTCGGCCGCGGCCGCGCGGTGAAGCGCTGCTCCGTTGCGATGAAGCGCGCGCCGTAATGCCTGAGGCCGAGGTTGACGCCGTCGACGCCGGCCGCCCAGTGCAGCCAGCCCAGACCGTTGGGCAGGTAGTCCACCTCGCCGACACAGGCGAGGTCGTCACGCAAGGTCGCGCCCTCGCCGCGCCAGCGCCAGTTGTCGCCGACATGGCGCAGGATCTGGAAACAGCCCTTGTCGTCCTGCAGGGCCAGTTCGCCACCGCCGGGATGGGCCGCCACGGGACGCGCCGCCCCCTGGCCCTGGAACACCTCGGTGCCCTCCTCCAGGCCGCCGAGAAAGCTGGAGGGGCCCAGCACCTGCAGGGCCCTGGGCGTGGCGAACATCGTGTACAGGCCACGGCCGTCCTCGCGCACCGTCTGCACCGCCATGCCGGCTTCGGTCTGCACCGAAAAATAGAGGCGATAGCCCACCGACCCGCCCTCCATCGCCGAGGTGAAGCGGCGCGGCACCACCAGGACGTCGGCGAGAGGCTGCTTGCTGGTCGCGAGAAGCGACGGTGCCCACTTCGAGCCGGGGAAGCGCTGCCCCAGCAGTTGCCAGACCGTGCCGCGACGCGCGCTGACGAAAAGCTCTGGCTGCTCGGGGTGGAAGGCCAGCCCGGAGACGTCGACGTCGGCTGGCAGCGGCAGCTCCTGGGCCTGGTCGGGCTCGCGGACATCCCAGCTGATGAGCCGCTGGCGGGCGCCTTCGCTGACCACCACGGCCACCACCGGGGCCAGCGGCGACACCGCCCAGGCCTTGATCTGTTCATTGGCACCGAGCTTGAGGCTGGCGGGCGACGCCGGCGCGGCCGCCACGACCGGTTCCGGCGTGCTCTTGAGCCAGTCCAGGTCAGCCTCGCCAGCCACGGCCTGCATGCCGGCCAGCAGGGCCCAGCCCCCCACGGCCAGGCCGTGAAACCTCTTCTTCATCGCGCCCCCTGCGTCGTCTTTGCGCAAATCATAGGCACGAAAAAAAGCCGCCCCGGAGGGCGGCTTCGTGACTGCCGCAGCAGTGGATCACTTGTGATAGGCCGTCTCGCCGTGCGACGAGATGTCCAGGCCTTCGCGCTCTTCCTCTTCGGTGACGCGCAGGCCGATGGTCATGTCCACCAGCTTGTAGGCCACCAGGGAGACGATGCCCGACCAGACGATGGTCACGCCGACGGCCTTGGCCTGGATGATGAACTGGCTGGCGATGGAGTAGGCCTCCGGCGTGGTCATGCCGGCGGTGACCCAATCGGCCACGGTGCTCGGGCCGCCCAGGGCCGGGCTGTTGAACACACCGGTCAGCAGGGCGCCGACGATACCGCCCACGCCGTGCACGCCGAACACGTCCAGCGAGTCGTCCTTGCCGAGCAGCTTCTTCAGGCCCGTCACGCCCCACAGGCAGGCGAAGCCGGCGACGATGCCGATGACCAGGCCACCACCGATGCCGACGTTGCCGGCGGCGGGCGTGATGGCCACGAGGCCGGCGACGGCACCCGAGGCAGCACCCAGCATGGAAGCCTTGCCCTTGAGCAGCGCTTCACCCACGCACCAGGCCAGCACGGCGGCAGCCGTGGCGGCGAAGGTGTTGATGAAGGCCAGGGCGGCGAAGCCGTTGGCTTCCAGCGCGGAGCCGGCGTTGAAGCCGAACCAGCCCACCCACAGCAGCGCGGCACCGACCATGGTCAGCGTCAGGCTGTGGGGCGTGAACTGCTCCTTGCCGTAGCCGACGCGCTTGCCGACCATGATGGCGCCCACCAGGCCCGCGACGGCGGCGTTGATGTGCACCACCGTGCCGCCGGCGAAGTCCAGCGCGCCCCATTGCCAGATCAGGCCAGCCTTGGCGTTCATCGCGTCAACGACTTCCTTGCCCGTATAGGCATCCGGACCCATCCAGAACCACACCATATGGGCGATCGGCAGATAGCTGAAGGTGAACCACAGCGTCAGGAAGGCCAGGCAGGCGGAGAACTTGATGCGCTCGGCGAAGGCGCCGACGATCAGGCAGGCGGTGATGCCGGCGAAGGTGGCCTGGAAGGCGGCGAACACCATCTCGTACATCGGCACACCCTTGCTGAAGGTGCCGCCGGTGGCGAAGGTGCCTGCGACGTTGTCCCAGATGCCCTTCATGAAGAGGCGATCGGTGCCGCCGATGAAGGCATTGCCCTCGGTGAAGGCGAAGCTGTAGCCGTACAGCACCCACAGCACGACGATCAGCGAGAAGCCGACCATGACCTGCATCAGCACCGACAGCATGTTCTTGCTGCGCACCAGGCCGCCGTAGAACAGCGCCAGGCCCGGCACCGTCATCATGATGACGAGCAGGGTGGACAGCAGCATCCAGGCGGTGTCGCCCTTGTTCGGCACGGGGGCCGGTGCCGAGGCGGCTTCAGCCGGTGCAGAGGCCGCCGCAGCAGCGGGGGCGGAGGCGGCATCGGCCGCAGGAGCGGTGGCCGTGGCCGCCGCAGCAACGGGCGCCGAGGCGGCCGGATCCTGGGCCCAGGCGGCCGGCGCCAGCAGGCCGGCAGCGAGCGCGAGCCCGGCAAGGATTTTCTTCATTTGAATGGTCTCCAACGGGTGGTGGTGCGACGCTTCAGAGCGCGTCATTGCCGGTTTCGCCGGTGCGGATGCGTACGACCTGATCCAGCGGCGACACGAAAATCTTGCCGTCACCGATCTTGCCGGTGCGGGCGGAGGACTCGATGGCCTCGATGACGCGCTCGACGACGTCGTCATTCACGGCCGCTTCGATCTTGACCTTGGGCAGGAAGTCGACGACGTACTCGGCGCCGCGGTACAGCTCGGTGTGGCCCTTCTGGCGGCCGAAGCCCTTGACCTCGGTGACCGTCAGGCCCTGCACGCCGATGGCGCTCAGGGCCTCACGCACCTCGTCGAGCTTGAAAGGCTTGATGACGGCAGTGATCAGTTTCATGTCGCTCTCCAATGAGTTCTTAGAAAGTCTTCTTCAGGCCGACCACGAGCATGGTCTTGCCCAGGTCCTTGCCGTTGGGGCTCAGATAACCCTTGGCATCGGTGCCGATGACGCCGCCGCTGACGACCAGGCCCGAGAAGTCCTTGGCCAGGGTCAGGGAGTAGTCGGTGTAGGAGGCACCGGAGTTGCGCTTGACGGTCTGGTGGCCGACGTGGGGCGACAGGGTCATGCCGTCACCGAGGTCGAAGTTGGCCGTCACGTCGAAGTAGCCGGAGTTCTTGCTGTCGGCGAAGCCGAACAGATTGGTCGCGCTGTGCGAGTACTTGGCCGTCACCGGGCCGAAGCTCAGGGCGCCGTAGAGCTCGAAGGTGTTGGCGCTGGGGTGGAGCTTGTTGCTGGGGTAGAGGTACTGCAGCACGCCGACGTCCAGCGTCAGGCCCTTGGCCACTTCGGTCTTGTAGCCGCCGTAGAGGTCGATCTCGACCTGGCCGTCGCCGCCGGCGTCCTTGATCCACTTGATGGTGGAGGCCCAGGTGCCGACGTAGAAGCCGTTCGGGGCGGCGTAGTCGATGCCGCCCTGCAGGGCCGGCTTCAGGCGGCTCTGGGAGATGCCGCGGTAGCGGTATTCGCTGACGGCGCCGACGTTGAACGACAGGGGGTCCGGCGCCGGCTCATCGGCGAACGCGGGCAGGGCGACCGCGGACAGCGCGAGTGCGATCAGCGAAGGGGACAACTTCATGGCGGAGCTCCTGAGTAGAAAGAAAGTGGGTGGGAATACGGTCCGCCGGGGTATTTGCAGCTTCCGTGCCAAGGGTCACGCCTTGTCACACTGCACGGATCTGGGCTGGCGGCGCCCCCAACTCAGGCATTTGCACCAAACTGGATCCCAAGCATGAAGGAGGAGGCACTCATATGGTGCATTCCTGGGAGAAGCACTGGGCCGACTCGCGCCGGACCGGCGGCTAGACTGGTCCGCCACCCCTGGGAGCCTCTCGATGCCGGAGCCGTCCGCCACCCCGCCCGCCCCCACGCCGAGCCCGGCCTGAGCCGATGAGCCTCGCCATCGTCCACAGCCGCGCCCTCGATGGCCTGGCCGCCGCGCCGGTCACCGTCGAGGTCCATCTGGCCAACGGACTGCCGTCCTTCACCGTCGTCGGCCTGGCCGACACCGAGGTCAAGGAAGCCCGCGAGCGGGTGCGTGCGGCACTGCAGAACAGCGGGCTGTCATTCCCGGCCAACAAGCGCATCACGGTCAATCTCGCACCGGCCGACCTGCCCAAGGAGGGCGGGCGCTTCGACCTGCCCATGGCCCTGGGCCTGCTCGCGGCCAACGGCCAGATCGATGCGGCCCGGCTGGTGGGCTACGAGTGCGCCGGTGAACTGTCGCTGGCGGGCGAGTTGCGCGCCGTGCGCGGCGCCCTGGCCATGGCCCTGGCACTGCGCCAGGACGGTGCAAATGGCGAGATCCGGCGCGAACTGCTGCTGCCCGAAGCCAGCGCTGCCGAGGCCGCCCTGGTCGACGGCCTGGTGGTCAGGCAGGCCCGCCATCTGCTCGACGTCGTGGCGGCCCTGCAGCCCGGGGGCGAGACCCTGCCGCGCGCCACCGCCCTGCCCCGCGAGGCGGCGCGCGGCCTGCCCGACATCGCCGACATCAAGGGCCAGGCCGCGCCGAAGCGCGCGCTGGAGATTGCCGCGGCCGGCGGGCACAGCCTGCTGATGGTGGGTCCGCCCGGCACCGGCAAGTCCATGCTGGCCCAGCGCCTGGCCGGCCTGCTGCCCCCGCTGGACGACGAAGCGGCCCTTGAATCGGCCGCCGTCCTCAGCCTGGCCGGACAGTTCGACGTCGAGCGCTGGGGCCAGCGCCCGCTGCGCTCGCCCCATCACTCGGCCTCCAGCGTGGCCCTGGTGGGCGGCGGCTCGCCGCCGCGGCCGGGCGAGATCTCACTGGCCCAGCATGGCGTGCTCTTCCTCGACGAACTGCCCGAGTTCCCGAGGGCGGCGTTGGAGGCCCTTCGCGAGCCGCTGGAGACCGGCCGCATCCTGATCTCCCGCGCCGCGCGCCAGGCCGAATTCCCGGCCCGCTTCCAGTTGATCGCCGCCATGAACCCCTGCCCCTGTGGTCATCTGGGCAGCCCGCTGAAGGCCTGCCGCTGCACGCCCGACCAGGTCTCGCGCTACCAAGGTCGGCTCAGCGGCCCCTTCCTCGACCGCCTCGACCTGCTCATCGAAGTGCCCGCCATCCCACCCCGCGAGCTGCAGGACCTGGCGCCCGGTGAAGCCAGCGCCGCCGTCGCCGAGCGCGTCGCCGCGGCGCGCCAACGGGCGCTGGCACGCCAGGGCATGGCCAACGCCCAGCTGCAGGCTCAGGACCTCAATGAGCACGCCGTGCTGGAGCCGACCGCCAAGGCCCTGCTGGAGCGCTCGGCGGAGCGCCTGGGCTGGTCGGCGCGCGGCTTCCACCGCGTGCTGCGCGTCGCCCGCACGGTGGCCGACCTGGCCGCGGCCGCATCGATCGCCAGCCCCCACGTCGCCGAGGCCATCCAGTTGCGCCGCGGCCTGCCCGGCCAGGCGGGCTGAGATGCGCCCGCTGCAACTCACCCTCGCGACGCTGCTGGCCCTGTCGGCTGCCTCTTCCGCGCTGGCCGCCACCATCAGCATCGCCATGCCCAGCGGCCCAGTCTCGCTGCCGCTGACGGTGGCCGTCGAGCAGCGCCTCTTCCAGGCCGAAGGCCTGGACGTCGTCCGCATCCCCTGCACCAGCGGCAAGGCCTGCCTGGCCGCCCTGCGGTCCGGCGCCGCCGACATCGCCGCCAGCGCCGAGTTCGCCGTCGCGATGACGGCGACCCAGACGCCCTCCGTCGCCATCCTCGCGTCCATCGGCGAATCCACCGCCCAGATCAAGCTCATCGCCAGCCGCCGGGCCGGCGTGCGGCAAGGCCCCGACATGTCGGGCAAGCGCATCGCCACGGTCGCCGGCACTTCGGCCGAATATTTCCTCGATCGCTGGCTGACCTACCAGGGCATCGACCCGGACCGCGTCAAGCTGAGCTTCGCCGAGCCCGGCGCCCTGGGTGACCTGGTCCTGCAGGGCAAGGCCGCCGCCGCCGTCGTCTGGGAGCCGGAAGCGGGCCGCATCGAGGACAAGCTCGCCGCCGATGCGGTGCGCCTGCCGTCGGCCCATGTCTACACCCAGCACTTCTGCATCGTGGCCCAGGCACGCGCGGTCGAACGGGACCGGCCCCGCTTCGAGAAGGTCTTGCGGGCCCTGCTGCGGGCCCAGCGTTTCATCGCGGACGCACCTGCCGAGGCCCAGGCCATCCTCGCGGCCAGCCTGAAGGTCGGCGTGCCGGTGGCGCAGAGGCTGATGGCCGAACAGGACTACCGGATCGCCCTGCACACCTCGCTGCCCACGACCATGCTCAGCCAGATCCGCTGGCAGCTGGGCCAGGACAACAAGTCCGGCGAGCCGCCGCCCTCGGTGCAGCAACTGATCGACGCGCGCCTGCTGCAGGCCCTCGCGCCCGGCGCGGTCACCCTCGCCCGCTGAAAGCCTCTCCGCAAGGACGCAGCCATGTGGACTCCGCGCCTGAAACCCGCTTCGCTGCTGCTGGCCGTCTGGCTGGCAGGCAGCGCGGCGGCCGCCCCGCTGACGGTCGCGGTGTCGCGGTCGCCGCATTCCCTGCCGGTGTTCGTCGCGCTCGCGGACGGGCTCTTCGAAGCCGAAGGCCTGGAGGTCAAGGCCGTCGAGGCGCCCAGCGGCCGGCGCTGCCTGAAGTTGATGGCCGAGGGTCGCGCCGACGTCGGTACCGCCGCCGAAACCGCCATCGTCTTCGAGTCCTTCGAGCGCACCGACTTCGCCGTCATCGCCACCTTCTCCAGCACCACCAGCGACGTCGAGCTGGTGGCCCGCCGCGCCGCCGGCGTCAAGGTGCCTGCCGACCTCGTCGGCAAGCGTGTGGGCGTCGTCAAGGGCACCTCGGCGCAGTACTTCCTGGACAGCTTCCTGCTCAACAACAACGTCGACCCGCAAAGCATCGTGCAGGTCCCCATCCAGCCCGATGCGGCGTTGAATGCCATGGCCACGGGCCAGGTCGACGCCGTCGCGGTCTTCCAGCCCTTCGCCTACGCCACCGCCCACAGCCCGCGCGTAGACGGCGTGGTGCTGAGCGAATCGGGCGACTACAAGCAGACCTTCAACCTCGTCGCGCAGAACAGCGTGTTGAAGACACGGCGCAGCGACGTCGAGCGCTTCCTGCGCGCCATCCACCGCGCCAACGAATCCATCCGTGCCCAGCCGCGCCGGGCCGAGGCCATCTTCGTCGCCCGCCTCGCCGTCGAGCCCAGCTTCGCCGCCTGGTCCATGCAGCGCACGCATGCGCTGCTGGCGCTGGAAGAAGGCCTGCTGCGAACCCTGCAGCTGCAGGCCAACTGGGCGCTGCGCGAAGGCTATGCGACCGGCAGCAAGCCGGCCGACTACCGCGTGATGATCGACGCCGCGCCGCTGCGCGCCGTTCTGCCCAACGCCGTGGGCCTGGCGCGTTGAGACCGGGACGGTCATGAAGATCCGCACCCTCTTCGTCGCCGCGGGCAGCATCGCCCTGCTGCTGAGTGCGCTGGCCATCGGTGCGATGTGGAAGGCCACGCAGGAGGAAGCCCGGGCGGAGGCCCAGCAGCAGCGTGCCCAGCAGGTGGCGCGCGACGTCGCCGGCCTGGTCGGCGCGACCTATGTGTTCCAGCGCGAACGCGACGAACTGTCGGTCTCGGAATGGAAGACCTGGCATGCCAACATCTCCCGCGAACTGGCCGCCGCCGAGTCGCAGCGCGGCTCGCAGGCGGAACTGGAACTGCTCAAGGACGCGGTCTCCCGCCTCCCCAGCCTGTTCGAGCGCGCGCTGAAGACCTCCAGCGCGCCGGCCAGCGACTTCGAGCGGCGCCGCCGCGACCAGGCCTTCGATCTGCTGCTGGCTGACGCGCAAGCCATGGCGGACGCCGCCTTCCGCTGGTCGCGCAACGCGGGCCAGGCGCGCCGGACGGCGGAGGACGTGCATGAGCAGGTCACCATGGCCGCCGTCGCCACCTTCGGCCTGCTGCTGCTGGCCCTCGCCATCGTCGCCGTGCACCGCGTGCTCCGGCCGCTGGCGCGGCTCACGGAGGCGACCGAGGCTCTGGAGCGCGGCGAGCAGGTGCCGCTGTTCGACAGCACGACGCGCGACGAGATCGGCACGTTGAAGCGGCGCTTCGACGCCATGAGCATCGCACTGCAGCGCCGCACCGACGAGCTGCGCGAGGCCGAGAGGCGCATGCGCGAGATCACCGACAACGTCCCGGCAGTCATCTCGCACTTCGACCGCGAGCTGCGCGCCGACTTCGGCAACCTGGCCGTCGAGAAGACCATGCGGCGGCCCGTCAAGGAATTGATGGGGCAGACCTTCCAGCAGATCCGCGGCGAGGCGGTCTGGCAGATCGCCAAGCCCTATATCGAAGGGGTGCTGCGCGGCGAGCCGCAGCAGTTCGAATCCTACGTCAGGCATGGCGACGACACGCGCTTCTTCGCGCAGAAATACGTGCCGGACTTCGATGCCCAGGGCGAGATCCGCGGCTTCTATTCCGTCTCCTTCGACATCACCGAGCGCCGCCGGGCCGAGGAGAAGCTGGCCGAAAGCGAGAAGCGGCTGCGCGACATCGCCGACAACCTGCCGGTCATGATTTCGTACATCGACAAGGACGAGCGCCTGCTCTTCCTCAACGAGACCTTCAGCAGGTGGACGGGCCTGGATCACCGCGCCACCATCGGCAAGACAGTGGCCGAGGCGATTCCGGCGCCGCTTTACGAGCAGCGCCGCGAACCGCTGGCGCGCGCGCTGGCCGGCGAGCGGGTCGAGTTCCATCTCGAATCCCTGGCCCTGGGCGTGGCCCGCTCCCTGCACAACCTCTATCTGCCGGACATCGCGCCTGACGGATCGGTGCGCGGCCTGTATGCGCTGAGCACCGACGTCACCGAGCACCGGCGTTTCGAGCGCCAGCTCGCCGAGTTGGCCCGTACCGACGCCCTCACCGGCCTGCCCAACCGCTACAGCTTCAACGAGCAGCTGGCGGCCGTCATCAAGCGCGCCCACCGGGCCCAGAGCTTCACGGCCCTGCTGTTCCTGGACATCGACCAGTTCAAGCTCATCAACGACGGCCATGGCCACGGCGTCGGCGACGAGGTGCTGCGCGAGTTCGCGCGACGCCTGCTCGGCCTGGTGCGCGGCACGGACTTCGTCGGCCGGCTGGCGGGCGATGAATTCGTCGTCGTGCTGGAGGGCCTGCGCGCCGCCACGGAGGCCGAAATCGTGGCCGGCAAGATCATCGAGGCCGTCAACCAGCCCTTCGTGATGTCGGTCGGCCCCCTGGCCGTGGGCACCAGCATCGGCGTTGCCGTGCACCCGCGCGATGAGCTCGGTGGCGAGGAACTGCTGGGCCGCGCCGACCAGGCCCTCTATCTGGCCAAGGGCGCGGGGCGCAACCAGTACCGGGTGCACACCGGCTAGCGCCGCCTCAGCCCGTGACGATGGGACGCAGCGCGTCCAGCTCGTCGATGATGAAATCGAAGAAGGCCGCGATGCGCGGCGTGTGGCGCAGCTCGACGCGGGTCAGCAGCCGCCAGATGCGGGTCAGCTCGGGCACGGGACCGAACAGGCGCACGAGGTCGGCATCGCCATCGCCCAGGGGCATGGGCAGGGGCGCGATGCCGACACCCGCCTTGACCGAATACAGCATGCCCAGCACGCTGTTGTTGCGCGCCGCCAGCGTGGCGTCGGGCGCGACCTGGCGCAGCCATTGCGACACGCGGTGCTGGGGCAGCGAATCGTCGAAGCCGACCAGGGCGTAGCGGCCCAGTTCGTCCAGGCTCTGTGGACGCCCATGGGCTTCGACATAGGCGCGGCTGGCGTAGACACCCCAGAAGGAATCGCCCACCTTGCGGCCGACGAGCTCGCCGTCCTCGGTGTCGCCGGAGCGCAGCGCGATGTCGGCCTCTCCTTTGGCCAGGTCGATGTAGCGGTCACTCATGACCCATTCGACGCGCAGGCCCGGATGCTTGGCATGGAAACGCTCCAGCAGCTGTGATCGGGTGATGCGCTGGGCCAGCGGCTCGGGGCAGGTGACGCGGATGACGCCGACGACGTCGTCGCGGCGTGCCAGCACCTGCTGCTCCACTTCCTGCACCGCCGCGGCCACGCGCTCGACCGCCGGCAGCAGGGCGCGGGCGTAGTCGGTCAGCTGGTAGCCCTGGGCCTCGCGCCTGACCAGGGTCTGGCCGACGCGTCGCTCCAGTTCCTGCAGCCGGCGCTGCACCGTCGTCGCGCTGACATCCAGCGCCCGGGCCACGGCCAGGGTGCTGCCGTGGCGGGCCAGCGCATGCAGGTATCGGAGGTCGTCCCAATCGAACATGGGGGATGCAGAAAGGAAGGGGCGGGGTGCAGTTTCGCGGCTTCCGCTGGGCGAGCGCGAACCCTAGGCTGAAGCCATCCCAACCCAGGAGATCGCGATGAAGAAATCCCTGCTGCTGGCTTCGGCCGCCCTGCTCGCCGGCGCCACCCAGGCCGAAGTGCTGCTCGGCAACCTCGACCAGCCCTCGCGGGCGACCAGCGAACTGAGCGCGCAGTTCTGGGCCGCGCAGAGCTTCACGACCGATGCGTCCGCTCACGGCCTGCTGTCCATCGACGCCCTGCTCAACGTTCACCTGCGCCAGCCCGGCACGGTCTTCGTCGCCGAGCTGCATGCCGATGGTGGCGCCAGCGGTATCGGCAGCCTGCTGACGAGCTTCAGCTTCGCGGCCCTGCCTCAAGCCCTGCCTACGACTGTCCGGCTGCTGCCTGACAGCGCGGCCCTGCTGCAACCCGGCCAGACCTACTGGCTGGTCATCGGTGAGCACTTCAGCAGCGACGACCGCGAATACCTGGGCTGGACCTATGCCCAGGGCAATGCCAGCAAGGGGCCGGGCCATTTCGGCGCCTTCGGCTTCTCGACCGACGGCGGCGCGAGCTGGACGGCGTCGACCTTCGACACGCCCAACCCCTTCCAGATGGCGGTCAACGTGTCCGCCGTGCCCGAGCCCGCGGCCTGGGCGCTGCTGACGGCCGGCCTGGGCCTGATCGCACTGCGCCGGAGGCCGGCATGAGTGCCCGCGAGCAATGGGATGCCGCCGCCGCCGGCTGGGATGCCTTCACGCCGGCCCTGCATGCCTGGCTGGCCGCGCCGACCCAGGCCTTGCTGGCCATGGCCGGCATCGCATCCGGCAGCCGCGTGCTGGACGTGGCCGCCGGCGCGGGCGACCAGACCCTGGACGTCGCCCGGCGCGTCGGCGCCAGCGGGTTCGTGCTGGCGACCGACGTGTCACCCGTCATCCTCGAACACGCCCGACGGCGCGCGGCCGGCCTGTCCCAGGTCTCGACGCGGGTGGCCGACGCCGAGGCGCTGCCGGCCGATCTGGTCGACTTCGACGCCGCCATCTGCCGCCTGGGACTGATGCTGATGGCCGAGCCGCTGGCGGCCCTGCGCGGCATGCGGCGCTCGTTGCGCGAGGGCGGCGGTGTCTGCGCCCTGGTCTTCGGCGCACCGGCGCGCAACCCGGCGGTGGCCCTGCTGATGAAGGCGGCCTGCGAACACGCCGGCCTGCCCCTGCCCGATCCCGCACGGCCCGGCGGCCTGTTCAGCCTGGGTGAGGCGCGGCGCCTCGATGCGCTGTTCGAACAGGCCGGCTTTCGCGAGATCGCGACGACGGCCATCGACGCCCCCTTCCATTGGGCGTCGGCCCGGCACTACCTGGACTTCGTGAGGGCGTCGGCCAGCCCGGTGCTGGTGCTGCTGTCGCGGTTGGACGCAGCCGCTCAGCTAGCCGCCTGGGACGACATGGCACAACGGCTAACGGCCTTCGAGACGGCCGCTGGTTTCACCGCACCGCATGAGCTGCTGCTCACCGCGGCGCGGCGCTGAATCAGGCCCGCGTGAACCCGTTCTCCGTCAGCCTGACCTCGTCGCCGACGCGCAGACCCGGGTCGGCGCTGCGCTCGAAGCGACGCAGGCGACCATCGCCTTCACGCACCTGGACGACCCAGACGGTGTAGGTCTTCTGGTTCTTCTCGATCTCGTTGCCGGCATAGCCGCCGCCGACGGCACCGGCCACGGTGGCGAGCTTGCGGCCATTGCCGCCGCCCACCATATTGCCCAGCAGGCCGCCGACGACGGCACCGCCCACGGCACCCACGCCGCTGGCCTTGCCGTGGCGCGACTCGGTGTGCACGTCAGTCACCCGGCCGCAGCTCGAGCACAGGGCCGGCGCGGCCTGGGTTTCAACCGGGGCCGGCTGGGCCGTGGAGCGCACGGGGTCGGCGCTGGCCAGACGTTGCGGCTGGGCGCTGGTCTGCGGCTGCGTCGCCCCGGCCACCGGCTCGGGGCTATCGGTGTGCGAACGCCCCACGGCATAGGCGCCGCCGAGCAGCGCCAGCACGACGGCGACGCCGGCGACGATCTGGGTGGACTTGACGGGAAGGGTGGGGGTCGACATGGGGCCTCCTGGCGTTGATATGACCCGCAGGATGCCGCCCCGGCGCGACCCGCCCTGTAGGACGGAGCCGCTTCAGCCTAGGGATGTCGACCTAACCCAACAGCGGCGCCAGCGCGCGGCGCGCCTGCTCTTCACTGAGGCCGCAGCGGGCGGCCCAGTCGGCGAGCTGGTCGTCGCCGATGCGGCCGACATTGAAGTAGGCCGCGTCGGGATGGGCCAGGTAGAAGCCGCTGACGCTGGCAGCCGGCGTCATCGCCATGCTGTCGGTCAGGCCCATGCCGATCTCTTCCGGACCCAGCACCTTGAACAGATCGCGCTTGGCAAGGTGATCCGGGCAGGCCGGATAGCCGGGCGCGGGGCGGATGCCCTGGTATTTCTCGGCGATGAGAGCTTCGTTGCTCAGGGCTTCGGCGGGCGCATAGCCCCAGAACTCGCGGCGCACGCGCTCGTGCAGCCATTCGGCGGCCGCTTCGGCGAGGCGATCCGCCAGGGCCTTGAGCATGATGGCCGAGTAGTCGTCGTGTGTCGCGAGGAAGTCGGCTTCCTTCTTGTCGACGCCCAGGCCCGCCGTCACGGCGAACAGGCCGACGTGGTCGCCCTGCTCCGCCACGAAGTCCGACAGGCAACGATTCGGTCGCTTCACGCCATCGACGACCGGGCGCTCCGATTGCATGCGCAGGCCGCGCCAGGTCATGGGCGGCTCGCTGCGGATGGCGATGTCGTCCTCGTTGACGCGCGCCGCCGGGTAGAGACCGAAGACGGCATGGGCCTGCAGCCAGCGGCCGTCGATGATCTTCTTCAGCATCGCCTGGGCGTCGGCGAAGACCTTGCGCGCCTCGGTGCCGACGACGGCGTCGTCGAGGATGGCCGGGTAGGGACCGGCCAGGTCCCAGGTCTGGAAGTAGGGCCCCCAGTCGATGTAGCGGGCCAGCTCGGCGAGGTCGAGGTTCTTCAGCACGCGGCGGCCGGTGAACTTCGGCGCGGGTGCAACGCGGTTCAGGTCCAGCACCGCCTTGTTGGCGCGCGCCTGCTCCAGCGTGACCAGCGGCGTCTGCTTCTTGCTGGCGTGCAGCCGGCGGGTCTTCTCGATGTCGGCGCGCAGCTCGGCGATATAGGCCGCGGCGCGCTCATCGCTGAGCAGTTCGGTGCACACGCCCACGGCGCGTGACGCATCCGGCACATAGACGACCGGCCCTTCGTAATGCGGCGAGATCTTGACGGCGGTGTGCACGCGGCTGGTCGTTGCGCCGCCGATCAGCAGCGGCATGTGGCGCGAGGCGAAGTAGTCGTCGCGCTGCATCTCGGCGGCGACATGCTGCATCTCCTCGAGGCTGGGCGTGATCAGGCCGGACAGGCCGATGATGTCGGCGCCCTCTTCCTTGGCTTTGCGCAGGATGTCCTGGGCCGGCACCATGACGCCCATGTTGACGACCTCGTAGTTGTTGCACTGCAGGACCACCGTGACGATGTTCTTGCCGATGTCGTGCACATCGCCCTTGACGGTGGCCATGACGATCTTGCCCTTGGGCTTGACGTCGCCGCCGGCGGCTTCGAGCTGGCGCTTCTCTTCCTCGATGTAGGGCACGAGATGGGCCACGGCGCTCTTCATCACGCGGGCGCTCTTGACCACCTGGGGCAGGAACATCTTGCCCTGGCCGAACAGGTCGCCCACGATGTTCATGCCGGCCATCAGCGGGCCTTCGATGACATGCAGCGGCCGGCCGCCACCGGCCTTGATGGCCTGCCAGGCCTCCTCGGTGTCGTCGACGATGAAGTCGGTGATGCCGTGCACCAGCGCATGCGACAGCCGCGCGTTCACGTCACCGGCACGCCAGGCCAGGCGGGCCGAGTCGTCCTTGCCGGCGCTCTTGGCGCGGTCGGCGATCTCGATGAGGCGCTCGCCGGCGTCGGGGCGACGGTTCAGCACCACGTCCTCGACGCGCTCGCGCAGCTCGGCATCGAGGTCGTCATAGACGCCCACCATGCCGGCGTTGACGATGCCCATGTCCATGCCCGCCTGGATGGCGTGGTACAGGAAGACGGTGTGGATGGCTTCGCGCACCGGCTCGTTGCCGCGGAAGCTGAAGGAGACGTTGGACACGCCGCCCGAGACCTTGGCGCCGGGCAGGTTCTTCTTGATCCAGCGCGTGGCCTCGATGAAGTCCACGGCGTAGTTGTCGTGCTCCTCGATGCCCGTCGCGATGGCGAAGATGTTGGGGTCGAAGATGATGTCCTCGGGCGGGAAGTCCACCTCGTCGACGAGGAAGCGGTAGGCCCGCTCGCAGATCTCGGTCTTGCGCGCGAAGGTGTCGGCCTGGCCCTTCTCGTCGAAGGCCATCACGACCGCGGCCGCGCCGTAGCGCTTGACCAGCTTGGCCTGGCGCTTGAATTCCGCCTCGCCTTCCTTCAGCGAGATGGAGTTGACGATGCCCTTGCCCTGGATGCATTTCAGGCCGGCCTCGATGACCGCCCATTTGGACGAGTCGATCATGATGGGCACGCGCGCGATCTCGGGCTCGCCGGCGATCAGGTTCAGGAAGCGCACCATGGCCGCCTGGCTGTCCAGCATGGCCTCGTCCATGTTGATGTCGATGACCTGGGCGCCGTTCTCGACCTGCTGGCGCGCGACGGCCAGCGCCTCCTCGAACTGACCGGCCAGGATCATGCGGGCGAAGGCCTTGGAGCCGGTGACGTTGGTGCGCTCGCCGATGTTGACGAACAGGCTGCCGGCGTCGATGGCGACGGGCTCGAGGCCGGAGAGTTTGAGGGCTGGAGGCGAAAGGGGGGCGGTCATCGATGGCGGCTCAAGCAGAGGATCGATGAGCGCCGTTTCGGTCAATCCGAGCCTGGCAGGCTGGAAAACCCGTCGCAGCGCTCCTCGGATGGGCGGGAATTCTACGCAGCACCCCCTTCGTCAACACTCAAGCTTGGCTTGTTCGTGCCGAAGCGCACGGAGAATGCCTCAATCCATGGCCTCAGACCTCATCCCCCTTCCAGCCCGCACGCTGCGGCTGGGCATGACCCTGCCCTATGACCTGTTCGACGCCAACGGCAAGCTGCTGTTCGCGCGCGGCCAGGTGCTGCGCGACTCGCCGCTGGTGCGCAGCCTCGTCGAGGGCGGCGCCTGGGTGAACTCCGAGGACACCCTCGAGTACCAGCGCGCCCTGGCCCACCGGCTGGACACCATGGTCATGCAGGACGTGTCGCTGTCCGACATCGCCAAGGCCGATGGCAGCTTCCGGCTCGAGGCCCCGGCACCCACCAAGGTCGAGCTCGGCCCGCGCGAGGCCTGGTCGGACCTGCTGCTGCACCTCCACAGCCTGCTGCGCGAGGCCGAGCCGGCGGACTTCGCGGCCCGCCTCGGCCAACTGCGCGACGCGGCCCTGAAGCGCCTGCACGCCCACCCCGATGCCACGCTGATGCTGCTGGTCTTCGAGAGCAGCCAGGAATTCGGCGACTACAGCGCCCGCCATGCCCTGCTGACCCTGCTGGTCTGCGACCTGGTCGCCCAGCAGCTGCAGTTGGCGCCCGAGCTGCGCACCGCCCTGCAAGGCGCGGCGTTGACGATGAACTATGGCGCCACGGCGGCCCACGACCGCATGGCGGCTCAGGCCGACGCCGCCACGCCAGCCCAGCGCCAGGCCCTGGCCGCCCATGGCGACCGCGCCGCCCAGCGCCTGGCCCAGGTCGGCGTCAACGACCCCGTCTGGCTGACCGCCGTGCGCCTGCATCACGAGGCCGGCCCCGGCCCGCTGGGCAGCCGCGGCGACGGCGAGAAGCTGGCTCGCCTGCTGCGCCGCATCGACCTCTTCGGTGCCCGCCTGTCGCCGCGCCGCAGCCGCCAGGCCATGAGCGGTGCCGCGGCGGCCCGCGCCGTCTTCCTCGACGAACTCGGCCAGCCCGACGAGGCCGGCGCCGCCCTGATCAAGACCGTCGGCCTCTACCCGCCGGGCAGCATCGTGCGCTTGGCCAATGGCGAGGTCGGCCTGGTCTTCAAGCGCGGCTTCAGCGCCAACGAGCCGCTCGTCGCCGCCCTGATCGGCAAGAGCGGCAGCCCGCTGAGCAACCCGGTGCCGCGCGACACGCGCCTGGCGGCCCAGGCCATCACCGCCAGCCTGGCGCCGGCGGAATTCAAGCTGCGGGTGAACCTTGAGGCGCTTCTGAAGCTCTGAGCGTTCGGCGATTCCGACGCACAAGGGCGGCCCGCGGGCCGCCCTTGCTCATTCGGGGACTTGCATTCGCCCGACTGTGCATATATTCTGTGTATACACATTATGCACAGCAGTCTTTTCATATCCCAGACGGACGCCCGGCCGATGTATCTGCAGATCGTCGAGCAGATCCGTCAGCGCGTGGCCGCCGGGGATTGGCCGGCGGGACAGGAATTGCCCTCCATCCGCGCGCTGGCGGCCGACCTGCGGGTCAGCGTCATCACCGTCAAGCGCGCCTACCTGGACCTGGAATCCGAGGGCGTCATCGTGACCCGACACGGCAAGGGCTCCTTCGTGGCCGACGCGCAAGGCCTGGCCAAGGACATGCGACTGGCCCAGCTCGACACCCATCTCGCCGCCGCTGGCGAGATCGCACGTTCGCTGGCCATGCCAGAGCCCGAACTGATTGAACGACTGCGCAGCGCGCTGAACACCGAGGAGCACGAGCAATGAGCGCAAGGGCCATCGACATGAAAGGCGTGCGCAAGGCGTTCCGCTTCTTCACGCTGGAAGACGTCTCCCTCGAGCTCGAGCAGGGCCAGATCATGGGCCTGGTCGGCCCCAACGGCGCCGGCAAGAGCACCACCATCCGGCTGCTGATGGGCCTGCTGACGCCCGATGCCGGCAGCATCCGACTGCTCGGCCACGAGATGCCGCGCCGCCAGGCCGTGGCCAAGGCCGACGTCGGCTTCGTCAGCGACGACATGAAGCTGCTGCCGCAGGCGACGCTGGCCTGGCATATGGACTTCGTCGCCTCCATCTACCCCGGCTGGGACGCGGCCTACGCCGCCAGGCTGATGAAGCGCTTTGGCCTGCATGCGGCGCAGACGGCCAGGCACCTGTCCACCGGCGAGCAGGCCAAGGCCCTGCTGCTGCTGGCCCTGGCCCGCCGTCCGCGCTTGCTGGTGCTGGACGAACCCACGGCCGGCATGGACCCGGTCGCACGGCAAGAGCTGCTGACCGAGTTCATGGACGTGCTGCGTGACGACAGCCGCTCCATCCTGTTCTCGTCACACAACACGCTGGACGTCGAGCGCATTTCCGACCGCATCAGCTTCATCGACCGCGGTCGCGTCGTCGCGTCGGACAACAAGGAGGATTTCCTTGAACGCTGGCGCACGCTGCGTTTGCGGCTGCCGGAAGGTGCCCCCGATTGGCAGCTGCCCGAGATCGTCCACCGCGATGTGGACGGCCCCAACATCACGCTGACGGTTGACGGCTTCAGCGACGACTTCCTGGCCCGCCTCGGCGCACCCGTGCAGGAGATGCACCGCATGAGCCTGGAAGAGGTCTTTGTCGCCACCGTCATGCACAGCCGGGAGGCACGGCCCTCATGAACCTGCTCACGCGCAAGCTCATCGCCAAGGAGCTTCACCTCTTCCGCTGGCTGCTGGTCGGCGCCACGGCCGCCGGCTTCGCGGGCCTGCTGAGTGCGGCCTCGGGCGAGGTGGGCTTCAACGTCGGCTTCATCGTCTGGCTGACGGCCATCATCGCCCTGGGCGTCATGCTCGCGCTGTTCGGCGTCGCCCAGGAGCGCAAGGAGCGCTCGCTGCTGTTCGTGCTCAGCCTGCCGCTTTCTCCAGGTGACTACGTGCGCGCCAAGCTGCTGGGCCTGCTCGCCTGCTTCCTGCTGCCCTGGGGCCTGCTGAGCGCCGGCGCGCTGGGCCTCATCCTCGTCATGCCGGGCATCCCGGACGGCCTGCTCCCATATGCACTGCTGCTGTGCGTCTTCCTGCTGCTGAACTTCTCGATGGTGCTGTGCGGCGCGCTGCACATCGCCTCCGAAGCCGGCATGGGCGGACTGATCATCCTGACCAATATGTCCATCTCGCTGTTCATGATGGGCGTCGGCCGCATCCCCGCCATCGGCCAGTACACCCAGGCCGCTGCCCCGGTCTGGAATGCCGCGTTCTGGCAGCTGCTCGCTGCCGAGCTGGCCCTGACCCTGCTGACCCTCTCCCTGCCCCTGTTCATCGCCGCCAGACGGCGTGACTTCCTGTGAGAAGGCATGAACGAACCCCTCACACCCGCTCGTCCCGCCGCAACGCCGCCACTCGGCGTTGCAAATGCTCGCCGTAGCACGGGCTACGGCTCCGCTTTGCGCCTTGATTGGCGCCGCCGCGACGGTCCGCTCGGCCGCGCGGAGTCCGTCCACACCTTCTAGGAGTTCCCATGCACACCCAACCCAACGGCGAGAGGCTGCACGCCCTCGACGCAGTGCGGAGCTTTGCCCTTTTGCTGGGCGTGGCCTTCCACGCGACGCTGTCCTTCATCCCCGGCATGCCGCCCGGCCTCTGGGCCATGGTCGACAACTCGCCCAGCCCTTTCCTGGCCGACGCGAGCTTCGTGGCCCACAGCTTGCGCATGACGCTGTTCTTCTTCATCGCCGGCTTCTTCGCGCGGCTGCTGCATCAGCGGCTGGGCACGAAAGGCTTCTGGGTCAACCGCGGCAAGCGCATCGCCGTACCCCTGGTGGTGGGCTGGATGCTGATCTTCCCGGCCATCGCCGCGGTCTGGTATTTCGGCATGCAGAAGGTCTTCCACGGCGCGCCGCCGACCATGCCGGCGCTGCCCAAGACGCCGGGCGCCTTTCCGCTGACGCATCTGTGGTTCCTCTACCAGCTGCTGTGGCTGTATGCCGGGGCGCTGCTGATTCGCAGCCTCGTCGTGCGGCTGGATGCCAGCCAGAAGCTGCGTGGCCTGGCCGATCGCATCACCGTCGGCGCCCTGCGCTGGCCCGCGGGCGCGCTGCTGCTGGGCCTGCCGCTGGCCTCCGCCCTGCTGTCGCTGCCGACGTGGCTGCCCGTGATGGGCATTCCCACGCCCGACCAGTCGCTGATCCCGCAGCTGCCCGCCACGGTCGGCTACGGCACGGCCTTCGTGTTCGGCTGGCTGGTGCAGCGCGCCCCGGAGGCACTGGCCGCGATGCGTTCGCGTTGGATACTGCATCTGGCCCTGGCCGCCGCGTCGTCGGCCGTCTGCCTCTACATCCTGAAGACCCAGCCCATGTTCGGCATGCCCGAGCAACCGAAGCTGATCTTCACGCTGGCCTTCGTCGCCTCGGCCTGGGCCTGGAGCTTTGCCGTCACCGGCGCCGCGCTGCGCTACCTGTCCGGCCATCGCCCGGCGGTGCGCTATGTGGCCGATGCGTCCTACTGGATCTATCTCGTCCACCTGCCCGTCGTCGCGGCCCTGCAGGTCTGGGTCGGCGACTGGCCCCTGCATTGGAGCCTGAAGTACCCCTTCATCGTCGCCGTCAGCCTGGCCCTGCTGCTGTTGAGCTATCACTGGCTGGTGCGGCCGACGCCGCTCGGCAAGCTGCTCAACGGCAAGACCTATCCGCGCCGCACGGCAGCCGCAGCGCCGGCCGAGAAGACCGAGTCCCCAAGCGACGTCGTCGCATCGCTGCGCGGCGTGTCAAAGCGCTATGGGAATCTCGAAGCCCTGACCCGCATCGACCTGGACCTGAAGCGCGGTGAGCTGCTCGCCCTGCTCGGCCCCAACGGCGCCGGCAAGTCCACCGCCATCTCACTGTGGCTGGGCTTGAGCGAGGCCGACAGCGGCGTGGTGCGACTGCTCGGTGGCGCACCGACCGAGGTGCAGCAGCGCCTGGGGCTGGGCGTCATGATGCAGGACGTCGAGCTACCCAAGGATCTGAAGGTGCATGAGCTGGTCGCCCTGTCGGCCAGCTATTACGAGCAGCCGATGACGGTGAAGCAGGCGCTGGAACGCTCCGGCATCGTCGAATTGGCCGACCGTCCCTACGGCAAGCTCTCGGGCGGCCAGAAGCGCCAGGTGCAGTTCGCGCTGGCCCTCTGCGGACGGCCGAAAGTGCTGTTCCTGGACGAGCCCACCGTCGGCCTCGACATCCAGGCCCGCGAGGCCATGTGGAACAACATCCGCGGCCTGCTGCGCGAGGGCTGCTCGGTGCTGCTGACCACCCACTATCTGGAAGAAGCCGAAGCCCTCGCCAGCCGCGTCGCCGTGCTCAGCAAGGGCCGCCTGATCGCGTCGGGCAGCGTCGACGAGATGCGCGCCCTGGTCTCGCGCCGCCACATCCGCTGCGACACCACGCTGCCACCGATCGAGGTGCGCCGCTGGGCCGGTGTCGTCGACGTGGCCTGCGACCACAGCCAGCTGTCCATCGTCGCGACCGACGCCGAATCCGTCGTGCGCCGCCTGCTCGCGGCCGACCCCCAGCTCTCGCGCCTGGAAGTGAAACAGGCCGGGCTCAACGATGCCTTCAACGAACTGACACGGGAGGCCGCATGAACACCTTGACCTTGATCCCATCCGCCCAGCCGACGCGCTCCAATCGCGTGATGGCGGCCTACACCACCGAGATCCGCCTGGAGCTGCTGCGCCTGGTGCGCTCGCCGGCCTTCGCGCTGCCGATGTTCGTGCTGCCGGTAGCCCTCTATCTGCTGTTCGCCTTCGCCGTGATGGGCGAGCAGGCCACCAAGGATGCCGACGCGGCGCGCTTCATGTTCGCCGGCTTCTCGCTGATGGCCGTGAGCATGTCGGCCATCTTCGCCACCTGCCCCTCCATCGCCATGGAGCGCGAGTTCGGCCTGCTGACCCTGAAGCGCGCCCAGCCCGCGCCGCCCGGCGCCTGGCTGACGGCCAAGATCGTGGCCGGGGTGGTGACCGGCGTCATCGCCTATCTGCCCATCCTGATCGTCACCGCCGTCAGCGGCCAGGCAGCGTTGAGTGCCGGCCAGTTCGCGGCCATGAGCGCCGTCTTCATCGCCGGCACCATCCCCTTCTGCGCCCTGGGCCTGATGGTGGGGACGCTCGCCAGCGGCTCGTCCGCGCCGGCCTATGCCCATCTCGTCTACCTGCCGGGGCTCTACCTGTCGGGCACTTTCTTCCCCCTGCCCAAGTCCATGCATTTCCAGGCGCCCTTCTGGCCGCATTTCCACCTGAACCAGCTCGTCTTTGCCGCTGGCGGGGTCGACAAATTCCGCTGGATCGCGCCGGAGATGGCGTTTGCGGTGCTGCTGGGCTTCACGCTGCTATGCGGTGGCGTGGCGATGTGGCGTTTGAGCCGCAAAGGCTGAAGCGGCCCGCGGGCCGCCTCCGGGCATCAAGCGTGATCAGCGCTTGGCCGAGCCGTCGGCCGCCGCATTCAGCGCCATGCCGTTGTCGCTGCGCGAGGCCTTCGCCGAGGCGCTGCCCTCGGCCTGGCCCTTGCGGCCGGTGGCCTGGCCGCTGGCGCTGCCGCCGACTTCCTTCTTGCTGGCATTGCCGGCCGAGCTGCCGCCCAGGGCCAGCGGCGACGCGGGCTTGGCGGGCGTCGTGGACGCGGTGGGAGCGGCCGGTGCGGCGGGCGGGGTCGGCGCCGTGGTCGTCGGCGTCGCCGGGGTTGCCGGCGTCGTCGCGGCCGGCGTGTCGCTCGGCTTCACCGCACCATTCAGCATGCCGCCGCCCTGGCCGGCCAGATTGCCGCTGACGCCGTTGGCCGTGCCGTTCAGCGCGCCGTTCAGGCTGCCGTCGGCGCTGCCCGAGGCGGCACCAGCGACCTGGCGCAGCGAATCCTTGGCGCCTCCGCCGGCGGTCTTGAGTTCGCCGACCTTGCCGCTGGCCGTGTCCTTGACGCCGCCCACGGCGCCCTTGGTCTTGTCCAGCGTGCCCTTGACCAGAGAGCCGTCGGCCGAACCGCTGGCATTGCCGCCGGCCTTGCCGCCGACGTCGAGCTGGCGCGGCGACAGCGCGCCGTTCAGGCCGCCGGTCAGGCCACCGGTGAGGCCGCCACCACCGCCGAGCAGGCCGGCGTGGGCGGTCGTGGCAATGAGGCCGGCCGCCATGGCGACGGCGCTCAGGGTGATGCGGAAGCTGCGACGGGTTGCAACCATGATGGATCTCCGGGGTTTTGATCGGAAGAGCCAGCCATTCCGGCCCTTTCACTGATCACAACGACCCCGGTCCCGACTTCCTTCCCGGCCCAGGTGCAACGGTCTGTATCAGCGCTGCTGCCGGGCCTGCAACTGCTCGGGCACGACGCGCAGGTCCTCGGCGACGAGGCCGCGGCCGTAGACGGGGTCGCGGCCCGGGGCGCCCAGGTCGACGGCCGACGCCGCCAGCTTCTCGACGACGGCCGCCGCGGCCGCGGCATCGGGCTCGCGCAGTTCGGCCGCCAGCAGGCCCGCCACCAGCGGGGCCGCGAACGAGGTGCCGCGCGCGATGCCGTAACCACCACCGCTGCGCGCCACCGCCATGTCGGCCCCCGGCGCCGTCAACAGCACCTGCGGCCCCTGCGCCGCCTCGGGCAGCACGCGGCGGTTGCTGTTGATGCCGGTCACGCCGACGACGCCGACATAGGAGGCCGGAAACAGCGGCGGGGCGGCCGGCCCGTCGTTGCCGACGGCCGCGACCAGCAGATGGCCGCGCTTCACCAGGGCCGCCACGCCCTGCTCCAACAGCCGGTTCTGCGGCCCGACCAGGCTGAGGTTGATGACGGCGACGCGCTCGCGCGCCATCCAGGCCAGAGCGCGCACGACCTCCTCGGCCGAGCCACCGTCCGGCTTGTCGCAATAGACGTCGGCCGCATAGAGCTCGGCCTTCACGGCCGCACCGGCAAAGCCGCGGTCGCGGCCGACGAGCAGGGAGGCGACGGCGGTGCCGTGCTCGCTCGGCACGGCGTTGCCGCCGCAGCCAAAGCTGGGGCCACCCGCATGGCGCAGGGCGGCATGGCGGCGATCGACACCGCCGTCGATGAGGCCGATGCGTACGGAGCCGCGCTGCGCCGGAGCCGCCGGCGAGCCGCCCTTCGCCACCTCGCCGCTGCGTGAATACAGATGGTTGAAGTCGGCCTGCAAGTCCGGCTGGGCCGCGCGCAGCTTGTCCAGCGCCTCGGCCGTGTCCAGGCCCATGGGCACGCGCAGCACGACCTCGCGCAAGTCCAGCTCCGGCCAGGCCTCCTCGCGCAGCTTGACGAGGCCCAGGGCTGCGGCAGCCGCCAGGGCCGCATCGCTGGGCGCCAGCAGCACCAGTTCGCGCCGGCGGATCAGCTCGCCGCGCGGGTCGGCCTCGATGACGTCGGGATGGCGCAGCAGCAGGTCGCGCACCTGGGTCACGCGCAGGTCCACGAGCCGGGTGGTCGATGACAGCAATTCGGGCAGGGGCTGCACCACGCGGTCGACGACGCCGGGCAGGCGCTGTACCCCGGGCAGCTGCGGCAGGCGCAGTTGGGCCTGGGCCGCGAAGCTCAGGCTCAGTGACAGGGCGAGGACGGCTTGTTTCATGGCTTTGTGAGGATAACGAGCAGATAACGGATGACAGCGGGAAGAAAATCCATGCCTCGTCCGTTGTCCCTGTATCGATGCCCGACAACCCTTCCGAACTTCGCCAGGAGATCGCCGCCCTGCTGCCGCGGCTGCGCCGTTTCGGCCGCACGCTGGCTCACTCCCGCGAAGACGCCGACGACCTCGTGCAGGTCGCCATCGAGAAGGCCTTGACCCGCACCGACCAGTGGGCGCCTGGAACGCGCCTGGACAGCTGGATGTTTCGCATCATGCAGAACGCGTGGATCGATGAACTGAGGGCCCGCGAAAGGCGCGGCCAGACCTTCCTGCCCGAGGAGGAGGGCGAACATGTCGGGGACCGCGCGGCAAGCTCGGGTTCTGGCTCGCAGCTCGACGCCATCCTCGTTCGCAAGGCCGTGGCCAGGCTCAGCGACGAGCACCGCGCCATCGTCGGCCTCGTCCTCGTCGAAGGCCTGAGCTATCAGGAAGCAGCGGAGACCCTGGGCGTGCCGGTCGGCACGGTCACGAGCCGCCTCGCCCGGGCCCGCGAGGCTTTGCAGGAATTGCTGGGAGAGTGGCCATGAGCCGCAATGAAGAAGACGCGCTATTGAAGGCCGAGCGCCAGCGCATGGGGGCGGCCTTCGACGATGTCCTGAAGGAGCCGGTGCCCGACCGCCTGAAGGCCTTGCTGGCCGAGCCGGTGGCCGAGGTCGTGAACCTGGGCGCCGTGCGCGCGCAGCGGCGGGGCATGTCGAACTGGGCCGCCTGGGGCGGCATGGCGGCGACCCTGGTGCTGGGCACCTTGATGGGCACACGGCTGGCGCCGTCGGACGGCGACGGCCTGGACCGGGGCCGGCTGGTCGCGACGGGCAGCATCGCCAAGGCCCTGGAAGGCCAACTGGCCAGCGCGGTCGACGGACCGGTGGCGGTGCAGATCAGCTTCAAGGCCAAGGACGGCCGCTATTGCCGCAGCTTCTCGGCGGCGGCGACGGCGGGCCTGGCCTGCCGCGAAGCCGATGGCGTGTGGGCCTTGCAGCAGGTCGCGGCCGTCGCGCCAACGAACAGCTCGGGCATGCGCCAGGCCGCCAGCGCCCTGCCGCCCGCCGTGCTGACCGCCATTGACGCCAACATGGCCGGAGAGGCGCTGAACGCCGATCAGGAAAAGGCGGCCCGCGACGCCGGCTGGCGCCAGGGTCCGTTGGTGCCCTAGGCCACGGCCTGGAAATGCTCCATGCTCGGCGGGCTGGCGAAGTAGCTGCCGATGTGGCCGCGCCAGACGGCGAACAGCGGCCCGTTGCGGAAACCCTGCATATGGGCTTCCAGCGTCTGCCATTCGACCAGCAGCACATAGCGCTCGGGCGATTCGAGGCCGCGCTGCACGCTGGCGCGGATGAAGCCAGGCGACTGCGACAGCGCCTCGGCAATACCCAGTTGCAGGGCGGTTTCGAAGGCGGCCTGCTGGCCGGGCAGGATGCGGAAGTCGGCGATTTCGAGAATCATGGGCCCGACTCTGCCATGTATGCCACGCCCGTGGAGTTCAGGCCGATTTGTGGTCTTGCATCAGGCCGACGGCCAGGCCCAGCGGATCCAGCATCACCGCCATCACGTCGCCGTCCGGCAAGGCCGTGACGGGCACGATGACCATGGCGCCCTGGGCCGTGGCGGCCGCCAGCGTGGCGGCCACGTCGGGCACGCTGACGAAAACCTGCACGCTGCTGGGGGCGCCGGGCGGCGCGGGCCAGATGCCGCCGGGGATGCCGCCCGGCGCGGCCGGGATCTCGCGGTAACCCATGGCGTTGTGGGCCGTGATGGCCCAGCCGAACACGCGGCCATAGAACTGCGCGGCCTTCTCCGGATCGGGCGTGACGATCTGCCAATGCGTAACGGGTGCGGTCATCGTGGAGTCTCCTCGAGGGGGGATTGAAGTTGCCAGTCGCCCCGACTCCGCATGACGAGCACGCGGTCGACCAGCAGGCGCTGCAGGGCCACGTTGACAGCGTCCAGCGGCAGGCCGGTCATGGCGGCCAGCCAGCGGGAGTCGGGACGGAAGTCGCGTCGCGTGATGGCGCGGCATAGGCCGCGGCGGGCCTCGGCGAGGCCGAGCTGGGCGATGTCGGCGTCGGCCAAGCCCAGGCGCCGGCCCAGGCGCTGCACGCAGCGACCGGTGGCGATGGTGCGACCGGCCAGCAGCCGGGTCAACGTGGCGTGGTGCACGCCCAGCGACTGCGCCAGCGCTCGCAGCGAATAGGCCGGATTGACGGCGCGGCGGCGGGCCAGGGTGTCGGCGAGCAGGGTGTGCAGAACCATGGCGGCCAGCTTAAGCGCGGGCCGGGCGCTGCTCGAACAGAAACTGGTGCGATCCCCCGGTCAGGGCGCCTTGTCGGGTTCCGGGATGCGGCTGATCTGCACGCTGACGATCTTCCAGGCGCCGCGCCGCTTCACGTAGATGTCGATGTAGCGATAGTGGGTCTTGAAGGCCTGGCCCTCGTAGCTGCCGGTCATGCGGGTGCGGCCGCTGAGCAGGGCCGTTTCGCCGTAGACGCGCACCTCGAAGTCCTCGACCGTGTAGGGGTCGAGGACGAGGTCGGGCGACATCAGGCCCTCGACGAAGCTGGCCTTGGTCTCGACATGGCCGCGGCCGTCGATCTGGCGGAAGTCGCCGGCCATGTTGGACTCGATGGCGGCTCGGTCCTTGCTGACGATGGCCCGGTCCCAGGCATCGGCCTGGGCCTTGAGCCGGGCGACGAGGCCGGCGGGCGGCGCCGCCTGGGCCGAGCCGGCGACCATCGCCAGGGCCGCAAGCAAGCTGCGGCGAGTGCTCATGGGGCCAGGCTGCGCCAGATCAGGCTGGTGATCAGCTCGCGGGCGGCCTCGAAGTCGGCGTCATCCAGATGCGGTTTGCCCATGTAGAGGGAGAACTGCGGCCCCAGGTCGGCATAGGCCTGGGTGGACGACCAGATCAGGAACATCAGGTGGGTGAAATCGACGCGGCGGATCAGGCCCGCATCGGCCCAGCCCTCGAAACGCTCCACGTCGGCGTGCAGCAGCGGCATGACCTGGGCCTTCAGCACGTCCTGGTAACGCGGCGCGCCGGCCATGATCTCGCGCGTGAAGACGGCGTTGCCGCTGGCGCGGTCGCGGCTGAAGCGCAGCTTGACGGCCACATAGGTCTGGATGGCCGCCTCGGGCTCGTCGGCCTCGGCGATCGCCGTCATGTTGGCCATCCACTCGCCCATCACGCTGTCCAGCACGGCGCGGTAGAGCTCTTCCTTGCTGGGCCAGTGGTAAAGCAGGTTCTGGCGCGACAGATCCAGCACGGCCGCGATGCTGTCGAGGCTGACGCCTTCGAATCCGTAGCGGGCAAATTGGCGTTCGGCTTCGGCGAGGATGGCCTCCTGCTTGCGCAGGGTGGCGGCGCGCGGGGTGCGCGTCACGGTCACGGGATCGGTCATGCGGCGGATTTTGACGGGGCGCTCCCGGCGGGAGCTGCGGGTTTTTACGTCTACGTCAATTTTTACAGGGTAGTAATGTTTGACTGTTTTCCCTTGGGAGATTCCCGTGGACCTTGCCGATTTGAAATCCGGCCGACTGAAGGCCGATGACTACGCCCGGAATTTTGCGGACGGTCACCCGCCGCTGAACCGCACCCAGGCGCTGATCGAGGCCGAGCGCTGCTACTACTGCTACGACGCGCCCTGCCAGACGGCCTGCCCGACGGGCATCGACATCCCGAGCTTCATCCAGCGTATCGCACAGGACAACGTCCGGGGCGCCGCTGAAAGCATCCTGACAGCCAACCCGCTGGGCGGCATGTGCGCCCGCGTCTGCCCCACCGAGGTGCTGTGCGAGCAGGCCTGCGTGCGCAACACCAACGAGAGCAAGCCGGTCGAGATCGGCCTGCTGCAGCGCTTCGCGGTGGAGGGTCACTTCGCCAATCCCGGAGCCAAGCCGCTGTTCGAGCGCGGCATGCCGACGGGCAAACGCGTCGCCGTGGTCGGCGCCGGCCCGGCCGGCCTGGCCGCGGCCCACGGCCTGGCCTGGCGCGGTCATGACGTCGTGCTGTTCGACGCCAATGCCAAGCTCGGCGGCCTGAACGAATACGGCCTGGCCACCTACAAGGTCGCCGGCGGCTTCGCCCAGAAGGAAATCGACTGGCTGCTCAGCATCGGCGGCATCACGCCGAAGCTGAACTGTCGACTCGGCCGCGACATCACCCTCGACGGCCTGCTCGCCGAATACGACGCCGTCTTCCTCGGCCTGGGCCTGGCCGGCGTCAATGCCTTGGGGCTGTCCGAGCCCGAAGTCGACGGCCTGCGCGATGCGGTGGACTTCATCGCCGAACTGCGCCAGAGCAACCCGGCCCAGGTGGCCGTGGGCCGCAAGGTCGTCGTCATCGGCGGCGGCATGACGGCCGTGGACGCTGCCGTGCAGAGCCGGCTGCTGGGTGCCGAGCAGGTGACCATGGTCTACCGCCGCGGCCCCGAGGGCCTGTCGGCTTCCGAGTACGAGCAGCACTGGGCCCAGACCCATGGCGTGACGCTGCGCTGCTGGGCTCGCCCCCTGTCCGTCGAGGCAGCGGGCGGCGTGCTGCGCGGCATGCGCTTCGCGGCGACCAAGCTCGAAGGCGGCAAGCTGGTCGACACCGGCGAGCAGTTCTTCCTCGAGGCCGACATGGTGCTGCGCGCCATCGGCCAGACCTATGAAGCCGCACCGGCTGGCACGGCCATCGAGCTGCAGGGCGGGCGCATCAAGACCGATGCCGACGGCCAGACCAGCCTGGCCCGCGTCTGGGCCGGCGGCGACTGCCGCTACGGCGGCCGCGACCTGACCGTCGAAGCCGTGGAGCACGGCAAACGCGCCGCCGTCAGCATCGACCGCGCCCTGGGCCTGAGCACCGTCCGCCATCTCGACAAGGAGGCCAGCCATGGCTGACCTGAGCACCAACTTCCTGGGCATCAAGAGCCCCAACCCCTTCTGGCTCGCGTCGGCCCCGCCGACCGACAAGGAGGTCAATGTGCGCCGCGCCTTCGAGGCCGGCTGGGGCGGCGTGGTGTGGAAGACCCTGGGCGAGGACCCGCCGGTCGTCAACGTGAACGGCCCGCGCTATGCCACGCTGTGGAGCCAGGACCGCCGCGTCATCGGCTTCAACAACATCGAGCTGATCTCCGACCGGCCGCTGCAGACCAACCTGGACGAGATCCGGCGCGTGAAGCGCGACTTCCCGGACCGTGCCATGGTGGTGAGCCTGATGGTGCCGGTGAACGAGCCGGCCTGGAAGGCCATCCTGGAGCGCGTGGCCGACACCGGCGCCGACGCCGTCGAGCTGAACTTCGGCTGCCCCCACGGCATGAGCGAGCGCGGCATGGGCTCGGCCGTCGGCCAGGTGCCCGAGTACATCCAGCAGGTGACGGAATGGTGCAAGAAGCACACCAAGATGCCCGTCATCGTGAAGCTGACGCCCAACATCACCGATGTGCGCTTCCCGGCGCGCGCGGCGCATGCCGGTGGCGCCGATGCGGTCAGCCTCATCAACACCATCAACTCGGTGATGGGCGTGGACCTGGACACCATGATCATGAGCCCGTCCACCGACGGCCTGGGCTCGCATGGCGGCTACTGCGGCCAGGCCGTCAAGCCCATCGCGCTGAACATGGTGGCCGAGATCGCGCGTGACGCGACCACGGCCGGCCTGCCCATCAGCGGCATCGGCGGCATCACCACCTGGCGCGACGCAGCCGAGTTCATCGCCATGGGCTGCGGCACGGTGCAGGTCTGCACCGCCGCCATGGTCTATGGCTTCAAGATCGTGCAGGACATGTGCTCGGGCCTGTCCAACTTCATGGACGAGAAGGGCTACAAGACGCTGGCCGACTTCCAGGGCCGCGCCGTGCCCACGGTGAAGAACTGGAACCAGCTCAACCTGAACTACGTCGAGAAGGCCGTTATCGACCAGGACAGCTGCATCCAATGCGGCCGCTGCCACGTCGTCTGCGAGGACACCTCCCACCAGGCCATCTTCGCCACCAAGAACGGCCAGCGCCATTTCGAGGTCAATGACGCCGAATGTGTCGGTTGCAATCTCTGCGTGTCGATCTGCCCCGTCCCTGGCACCATCTCGATGCGCAAGCTGCAGGCCGGCGAGACGGATGCCCGCACGGGCCGCGTCATCGACGGCAGCTACGCGAACTGGACCACGCATCCCAACAATCCCATGCGATCGGGCTGCGCTTGAAGGACAAGCCATGAGTCACTACGAAGTCGCCCACTGGATCAACGGGGCCGTCACGCGCGGCCAGCCCAAGGGCCAGCAGGACATCTACAACCCCGCCACCGGCGCGGTGCAGGGCCAGCTGCTGCTGGGCAGCGCGGGCGACCTGGATGCCGCCGTCGCCAGCGGCACCAAGGCCGCCAAGGCCTGGGCGCAGACGCCGGCGCTGGCGCGCTCGCGCGTGCTGTTCAAGTTCCTGTCCATCGTGCAGGACAAGCGCGAAGAACTGGCCGCCGCCCTGGTGCGCGAGCATGGCAAGACCCTGCCAGACGCGCTGGGCGAAGTGGCCCGCGGCATCGAGAACATCGAGTTCGCGACCGCCATGCCCCAGTTGCTGAAGGGCGAGTACACCGAGCAGATAGCCCGCGGCCTGGACGCCTGGAGCGTGCGCCAGCCCCTGGGCGTCGTGGCGGGCATCACGCCGTTCAACTTCCCCGCCATGGTGCCCATGTGGATGTACCCGCTGGCCATCGGCTGCGGCAATGCCTTCATCCTCAAGCCCAGCGAGCGCGACCCCAGCGCGTCGCTGTTGATGGCGCAATGGCTGAAGGACGCCGGCCTGCCGGACGGCGTCTTCAGCGTCATCCAGGGCGACAAGGACATCGTCGACGCCATCCTGGCCCACCCCGGCATCGCGGCGGTCAGCTTCGTCGGCTCCACCCCCGTGGCCGAGCACATCTACAAGGTCGGCTCGGCCCACGGCAAGCGCGTGCAGGCCCTGGGCGGCGCCAAGAACCACATGGTTGTCATGCCCGATGCCGATCTCGAGCAGGCCGTCGACGCGCTGATGGGCGCGGCCTATGGCTCGGCCGGCGAGCGCTGCATGGCGATCTCGGTCGCCGTGGCGGTGGGCGACGCGGCCGATGCGCTGGTGGCGGCGCTGGCGCCCAAGGTCGCGGCGCTGAAGATCGGCGAAGGCCATGGCAGCGGCATCGAGATGGGCCCGCTGATCACGCGGGCCTCGCAGCAGCGCGTCGAGAAGCTGATCGGTGAAGGCGTGGCGGCCGGTGCCAAGGCCGTCGTCGATGGCCGCGGCTATCGCGTGGCCGGCCATGAGGACGGCTTCTTCGTCGGCGGCACGCTGCTCGATGGCGTCAGCGCCGACATGACTTGCTACAAGGAAGAAATCTTCGGCCCGGTGCTGTGCGTGGTGCGCGTGCCCGACCTGGCTGCGGCCCTGGCGCTGATCGAAGCCAACGAATATGCGAACGGCGTGGCCATCTTTACCCGTGACGGCCATGTGGCGCGCGAGTTCGTGCACCACATCCAGGTCGGCATGGTGGGCGTCAATGTGCCCCTGCCGGTGCCCATGGCCTTCAACAGCTTCGGTGGCTGGAAGCGCAGCCTGTTCGGCGACCACCACGCCTACGGCCCGGAAGGCGTGCGCTTCTATACCAAGCACAAGGCCGTCATGCAGCGCTGGCCTGATTCGCTGCCCAAGGGCCCGCAATTTGCTTTCCCGCAGAACACGTAAACCCCACGGAAACTGCCCATGACAGACCCGACGCTGAGCAACCCTGATCTCGTACCGACGACAGCTGCGCAGCGAACGTGGCGCTGGTATCACTTTGCCGCGTTGTGGGTCGGCATGGTCATGTGCATACCGGCCTACACGCTGGCGGCCAGCCTGATCGAGTCGGGCATGAGCTGGAACCAGGCCGTCGGCACGGTCTTCCTCGGCAACCTCATCGTGCTGGTGCCCATGCTGCTGATCGGCCATGCCGGCGCCAAATACGGCATCCCGTATGCGGTGCTGGCGCGCGCGTCGTTTGGCACCCAGGGCGCGCGGCTGCCGGCCCTGCTGCGGGCCCTGGTGGCCTGCGGCTGGTACGGCATCCAGACCTGGTTCGGCGGCCAGATGATCTACACCCTGGCCGGCGTGCTGGTCGGCCAACCACTCACGGGCGACCCGCTGCCGGGCCTGGGCATCAACCCGGCCCAGCTCGGCTGCTTCCTGCTGTTCTGGGCCCTGCAGTTCTATTTCGTCGTGCACGGCATCGAGGCCATCCGCAAGCTCGAGACCTACACCGCACCGATCAAGATCGTCATCTGCTTCGTCTTGCTGTGGTGGGCCTGGGACAAGGCGGGGGGCTTCGGCCCCATCCTCGACCAGCCCTCGGCGTTTGTGGAAGGCGGCAAGAAGGCCGGCCAGTTCTCGGCCGTGTTCTGGCCCTCGCTGACCGCCATGGTGGGTTTCTGGGCCACGCTGGCGCTGAACATCCCCGACTTCACCCGCTTTGCCAAGAGCCAGCGCGACCAGCTCGTCGGCCAGGCCATCGGCCTGCCGGCGCCCATGGGCCTGCTGGCAGCGCTGGCGGTCTTCGTCACGTCGGCCACCGTCGTCATCTACGGCAAGGCGCTGTGGGACCCGGTGGACCTGGCCAGCCGCATGACGGGCGCCGCGGTGCTGATCGCCCTCATCGTGCTGCTGATCGACACCGTCAGCGTCAACCTCGCCGCCAACCTGGTCGGCCCGGCCTATGACTTCTCGGCGCTGGCGCCCGGCCGCATCAGCTACAAGACCGGCGGCATGCTGACGGCCGGCATCGCCATCGCCATGATGCCGTGGAAGATCCTGGCCTCGACCGAGGGCTATATCTTCACGTGGCTGATCGGTTATTCCGCGCTGCTGGGGCCGGTGGCGGGCATCCTCATCGTCGACTACTACGTGCTACGCAAGACCGAGCTGGCCGTCGATGAGCTCTATCGCGAGGGTGGCCGCTACAGCTATCGCGGCGGTTGGAATATCGCCGCCGTCGTCGCCTTCGTCGTCGGCGTCGCGCCCAATGTGCCCGGCTTCCTGAACGCCGCCTTCCCGGCCGCCTTCCCCGAGGTCGGCGCCGCCTTCAAGGCCATCTACACCTACGCCTGGTTCGCCGGCCTCGCCCTCGCGGCCATCGTCTACGGCTTGATGATGGCCGGCAAGACCCAATCCCAACCGCTCACCCGGAGCGCGACATGACCTCCTCTCCCCTCCTGATCCGCGGCGCCGTCGTCGTCAATGCCGACGCTGAAAGCCGCACCGATGTGCTGTGCATCGACGGCCGCATCGCGGCCCTCGGCGACCGCGCCGCAAAGGAAGCACCGAGCGGCACCACGACGCTGGATGGCACCGGCCAGTACCTGCTGCCCGGCGGCATCGACCCGCACACCCATATGCAGCTGCCCTTCATGGGCACGGTGACGCAGGACGACTTCTTCAGCGGCACCGCCGCGGCCCTGGCGGGCGGCACGACCAGCATCATCGACTTCGTCATCCCCAACCCGCAGCAGCCGCTGATGGACGCCTACCAGCAGTGGCGCGGCTGGGCCGAGAAGAGCGCGGCCGACTACGCCTTCCACGTCGCCGTGACGTGGTGGAGCGAGCAGGTCCATGCCGACATGGGCACGCTGGTGCGCGAGGAAGGCGTGAACAGCTTCAAGCACTTCATGGCCTACAAGAACGCCATCATGTGCGACGACGAGACGCTGGTGAACAGCTTCAAGCGCGCCCTCGAACTCGGCGCCATGCCGACCGTGCACGCCGAGAACGGCGAGCTCGTCTATCTGCTGCAGGCCGAGGTCGCCAAGATGGGCATCACCGGCCCCGAAGGCCACCCGATGAGCCGCCCGCCCATGGTGGAAGGCGAAGCCGCCAACCGCGCCATCGCGATTGCCGACGTGCTGGGCGTGCCCATCTACATCGTGCATGTCAGCTGCATCGAGAGCGCCGAAGCCATCGCCCGTGCCCGCGCCCGTGGCCAGCGTGTCTACGGCGAAGTGCTGGCTGGCCATCTGCTCATCGACGACAGCGTCTACCGCGACCCCGACTTCGCCAAGGCCGCCGCCTATGTGATGAGCCCGCCCTTCCGACCCAAGATCCACCAGGAGTTCCTGTGGCGCGGCCTGCAGAGCGGGCAGCTGCACACGACCGCGACCGACCACTGCACCTTCTGCGCGGGCCAGAAGGCCGCCGGCATCGACAACTTCGCCAAGATCCCCAACGGCTGCGGCGGTGTCGAGGAGCGCATGGCGGTGCTGTGGGACGCCGGCGTCAACTCCGGCCGGCTCACGCCCAGCGAGTTCGTCGCCATCACCTCGTCCAACGCGGCCAAGCTCTTCAATATGTACCCGCGCAAGGGCGTCATCGCTGAAGGCGCCGACGCCGACCTGGTGCTGTGGGACCCGGCCGGCATCAAGACGCTGAGCGCCAAGACCCAGTTCTCCAAGAACGACTTCAACATCTTCGAGGGCCGCACCGTGCGCGGCATCCCCAGCCACACGATTGCGCAAGGCCGCGTCGTGTTCGCCCGCGGCGAGCTGCGTGCCGAGCAGGGCAAGGGCCGCTATCTGAAGCGCCCGCCGTTCGGCCCGCAGTTCGATGCGGCCGCCAAGCGCGCCGCCGACCTGCAGCCCACCGCCGTCGCCCGATGAGCAAGCAGACCGTCGTCCCGCAGCTGCGCATGATCCAGGCCGATCGCAGCCTGGCGTTCTATGTCGATCAGCTCGGGTTCACGGTCGACTGGCAGCACCAGTTCGAGCCCGGCTTTCCCCTCTTCGTGCAGCTGACACGCGAGGGCCAGACCATCTTCCTGAGCGGCCACGCCGGCGACTGCGCGCCCGGCGGCGCCGTGTATTTCTGGGTGCCGGACGCGGATGCAACCTACGCCGCCTTCACCGCCAAGGGCGTGCAGCCCGTCAAGCCCATCGAAGACATGCCCTGGGGCGTGCGCGAGTTTTTACTCGTCGACCCCGACCACAACAAGCTGCGCTTCGGCACCGCCCTGAATCCTTAGGAGTCCACCATGGACATGCCCACCACGAAGACCGACATCACCCAACTGCGCGTCAACGGCCAGCGCCTCTGGGACTCGCTGATGGAGCTCGCCAAGATCGGCGCGACGGAGAAAGGCGGCGTCTGCCGCCTGACCCTGACCGACCTCGACAAGCAGGGCCGCGACCTCGTCACGCGCTGGGCGCGCGAGGCCGGCATGACGGTCACCATCGACCAGATCGGCAATGGCTTCATGCGCCGCGCGGGCCGCAACAACAGCCTGCCGCCCATCATGACCGGCAGCCACATCGACACCCAGCCCACCGGCGGCAAGTTCGATGGCAACTACGGCGTGCTGGCCGGCATCGAAGTCGTGCGCACGCTGAACGACCACGGCATCGAGACCGAGGCGCCCATCGAGGTGGCGTTCTGGACCAACGAGGAAGGCTCGCGCTTCGTGCCCGTCATGATGGGCTCGGGCGTGTTCGCCAAGGCCTTCACGCTGGAGCATGCCTACGCGGCGACCGACACCGAAGGCAAGACGGTCAAGGGCGAGCTCGAGCGCATCGGCTACATCGGCAGCCAGGTGCCGGGTGACCATCCCATCGGCGCCTATTTCGAGACCCATATCGAGCAGGGCCCGGTGCTGGAGGACCATGACAAGACCATCGGCGTCGTCACCGGCGTGCTGGGCATCCGCTGGTACGACTGCGTCGTCACCGGCATGGAGGCCCACGCCGGCCCCACGCCCATGGCCCTGCGCAAGGATGCGTTGCAGGTGGCCACCAAGCTGATGCAGGAAGTCGTCGCCTGCGCCCATCGCCACCCGCCACATGGCCGCGGCACCGTGGGCATGGTGCAGGTGCACCCCAACAGCCGCAACGTCATCCCGGGCCGCGTGAAGTTCAGCATCGACCTGCGCAACGCGACCGACGCGCTGTGCGAAGCCATGGACGCCGACATCCGCGCGGTCGCTGCCAAGCTGTCCGCCGACAGCGGCCTGCCCATCGAGATCACGCCCGTCAGCGCCTACCCGGCCCAGCCCTTCCACGCCGACTGCATCGCGGCGGTGCAGAAGGCCGCCGACACGCTGGGCTACAGCAATATGCGCGCCGTCTCCGGCGCCGGCCACGACGCCGTCTACATGGCCCGCCTGGCCCCGGCCGGCATGATCTTCATTCCCTGCAAGGACGGCATCAGCCACAACGAGATCGAGGACGCGAAGCCCGAGCACATCGAGGCGGGGTGCAATGTGTTGTTGCAGGCGATGCTTGAACGGGCGCGAGGCTTCTACGTCGTCTAGCTGATCGCTTGAAGTGCCGTTGCACAGTTCATACTTGGGTGAATGCGAAATCCTCAAAGCGTTCGCACCGGTGCTATCGTTCAGTTCGCGATCAGGTCTGAAAGGAATGCTATGGACGCAGATCTAGCCAAGCAAGTTGAAGCTGCGATTCTGAAGGCCTTGGCCCGTCAACAAAAGGCCGCGAGCATTAAAAAGCTCGTCGAGCAAATCACCGACCAAGATGCCAAATTTCGCGGTGTAGACGTCAAGATTGCTGCCATGAACCTTGTCGCGCGTGGCAAAGCCGATCTCAACGAACGTTGGCAAATTTCATCTGCGATCAAATAGGTGACTCTGCGTGGGAGGAACACCTATAAAACCTGCGAAGACAGGGGATAAGAAAAAAGCAGCCGCCGTCCAGCCAACTGGGCGCATTGACCGGCGCTCGCTTAGCGGGGCTGATGCGTCGCTGAAAGATGTGCGATCCGAGTTTAAACGTGATCGAGATCGCATTCTCTATAGCGAATACTTTCAGCGCTTGGCTGGGGTGACGCAAGTAGCTTCAGCAGCGGAAGGTGGCGTATTCCACAACCGCCTAACCCACTCTACAGGGACTTCCCGGTTAATCAACCGGATTGATGTGGGCGGTATTCGATAGTTGCCGTTGCTGTTTTCCTCAAG
>NZ_JBYSZK010000008.1:0-16080 GCF_058787015.1 Roseateles sp. FW305-36
GATCAAGCGACCTGGAATGCCGTCAAGCATCTGCAGTCTCCATCAGAGGCTTGACACCGAACACAGTTGCTCGGGGGCTGAGGCCGGACACAGGGCGTCCAGTGGACGGCCTGTGCCTGACGAAGAGCTGCGGCACCTGCCGCAGCGCGGTCTGCAAGCCCGACTGGGCACGCCCGCGTCCAGCGGCGCGTGACCAGGCGAGGGGCTCCATGTCAATCAAGCTTCAATTTCTGTTGGGCGACGACCTTCTTGTAGACGTCGAATTCCGCGGCGATCTGGGCCGCGAACTGCTCGGGCGTGTTGGCCACGATCAGCGAGCCGGTGTCCTCGATGCGCTTCTTCACGTCGGGCAGTTCGACCGCCTTCTTGATGGCGTTGTGGACCTTGTCGACAATGTCCTTGGGCAGGCCCTTGGGGCCGTGGATGCCGTAGTAGGCCATGCGATTGACCGGCTCCAGGCCGACTTCCTTGAAGGTCGGCACATTGGGCAGGGAAGCCAGGCGCTGCGGCGCCGCGACGACGATGGGAATCAGGCGACCGTCCTTGATGAAGGGCAAGGCCGAAGGCAGGTTGTCGAAGATCATCGGCACCTGGCCGGCCACCGTGTCGTTCAGGGCCGGGCCGGCACCGCGGTAGGGGATGTGCAGCACGAAGACACCGGCCAGCGTCTTGTACAGCTCCATCTGCATGTGGCCGATGCCGCCCGTGCCCGAGGTCGCGTAGCTGTGCTTGGCCGGGTTCTTCTTGAGTTCGGCGACGAAGCCCTTGTAGTCGCGCGCCGGGAAGCTGGGATGCACGGCGATGACGTTGGGCGTCGCCGCGATGTTGGTGATGGGCGTGAAGTCCGTCAGCGGGTTGTAGGCGATCTTGGGATTGATGGCGGGGTTGGACGCTGTCGTCGACACCGTCGCCACGCCCAGCGTGTAGCCGTCCGGCGAGGAGCGCGCGATCTCGGTGGCGCCCACCGTGCCGCCACCGCCGGCCTTGTTGTCGACCACCATGGTCTGGCCCAGGATGGCGTTCATGCGCTCGGAGACGATGCGGGCAATGATGTCCGTCGTGCCGCCAGGTGCAAACGGCACGATCAGGCGCACCGGTTTGGTCGGGTAGCCCTGGGCCCAGGCGAGGTTGCCCAAGGGGCCGAGGCTCGTGAGTGCGGCGGCTTGCAGGACGGAACGGCGTTGCATGGGGTCGGTCTCCTGGGTGTGATGAGACCGATGCTAGTTCAGGACGGCTGCCCCAGCAGGCCGGCCCGCAATCGGGCGTCGCTGTTGTCGCCCAGGAAGACCTTCAGGAAGGCCGTGTAGAAATCCTGGCCCTCGATGGCCTTGCCCCAGATCTTGCCGTTGACGCTGAGCACGGTGCCGCCCTGGTCGGGCAGATAGTCGATGTGCAGCAGGTCGCCCTTCTTCACGCGCCCGATCTCGCCGATGGCTGCGTTGAACTGCTTCACCCGCTCGGCCACCGCGACCTTTTCGGCCTCGGTGGCATTGCGGCTCACGCCCTTGTTGATGGCCTTGACGAACTCCTGCGTCGACACGTCCTTCACGAGGGGAATGGTGATGCGCAACTCGACGCGCTTGGGGCCGGTCTGTGCATAGATCGCCTCCGACGTGCCTGCCTTGTGCGGCACGTAGAGCGCGGCCAGATAGGCCGAGTAGCGCATGATGAACATCTTGGTGCCGACGCCGTTGAGCTGCAGCGCGGAACCACCGAGTTGCAGGGTGTCGGGGAAATCCTGGCCCTCGTAGCGCACGGCGTGAGCGGGCAGGGACGCGGCTGCGGCCAGGGCGAAGACTGCGGCGCGGCGACGGACGGACGACATCATTCAGAAAGCTCCAGCGGGTGCGGGCGCGACGATAACGCGCCGGCGGCTTGCGGCGCGGACAGGGCCCAGGCGATGTGTTCGGCCACCAGGGCGTCGGCCCCCTGCCCCGCCTGCTGCAGGGCGGCGCGCAGGGCCGGGTCGTCGCGCTGGCGCAGCGCATTGCCGGCAGAAACCGCCAGATTGCGCTGCCAGCGGGCGAAACCGATGCGCCGGATGGCCGAACCCTCGGTGCGGCGCAGGAACTCCTTCTCGTCCCATCCGAGCAGCGTGGCAATCGGCGCGCCTGCCATGCCGGGGCGCACGTCGAAGTCGGCCAGCACGGCGGGTTGGGCGAACTTGTTCCAGGGGCAGGCCAGCTGGCAGTCATCGCAGCCGTAGATGCGGTTGCCCAGCAGCGGCCGCAGCTCCTCGGGAATGGGGCCGTCGTGCTCGATGGTCAGGTAGGAGATGCAGCGCCGCGCGTCGACGCGATAAGGCGCCGTGATGGCAGCCGTCGGGCAGACATCGATGCAGGACCGGCATTCACCGCAATGGGCCGTAACGGCTTCCGTCAACGGAAGGGCGAGATCGATGAAGAGCTCGCCAAGGAAGAACATCGAGCCCGCCTCGCGGTGCAGGGTCAGCGTGTGCTTGCCGCGCCAGCCCAGGCCCGAACGCGCCGCCAGTTCCACCTCCAGCACCGGCGCCGAGTCGGTGAAGACGCGGTAGCCCAGCGGCCCGACCTCGGCTTCCAGCATGTCGGCCAGCTTCTGCAGGCGCTGGCGCAGCACCTTGTGATAGTCGCGGCCACGGGCATAGATCGAAATCTGGGCCTGTTCGGGCTGGGCCAGGCCAGCCCATTCGACCGCCTGCCAGCCCGGCTCCGTCCCCTGCGGCAGATAGTCCATGCGTGCCGTGATGACGCGCAGCGTGCCCGGCACCAGCTCGGCCGGCCGGGCCCGCTTCATGCCGTGGGCGGCCATGTAGTGCATGCGGCCGTGGTGGCCGGCGTCCAGCCAGGCCTGCAGGCCGGGTTCGGCGCTGCTGAGGTCCACATCCGCCACGGCGATCTGTGAGAATCCCAGCCCAAGAGCCCAGCCGCGCAGTTTCTCCAGCAGCGCGGCGGCATCGACAGTGGACGGGACCTCTTGCATTTGCCTGCGATTTTAGAAACCCAACTGCTGTGGCCCGACGAGGCCGCGGCCCAAGCCACCGCCAAAAGTCTCGCGGCGGCATTGCTCCCCTCCCTTCAGAAAGCGCCGGACCGCTCCAAGGTTTCTGAATCCCCCTCGGGGGGCCTGGCGCTGGACGGCAGGTCTGGGGGCACCATGAACGCCCTGATCGAGCTGCACGGGCCGCTCGGTGCCGGCAAGACGACCTTCGTGCGCCTGCTGCTGCGGGCCCTGGGCGTCGAGGGCCGCATCAAGAGCCCGAGCTATGCCGTCATGGAGAGCTACGAACTGCCTGAATCCTCGGGAGGCGGCACGGCCAGCCACTTCGACTTCTACCGCTTCGGCGATCCGCGCGAGTGGGAAGACGCCGGCTTTCGCGACGTCTTCGCCGCGCCCGGCCTCAAGCTCTGCGAATGGCCCGAGAAGGCCGCCGGCCAGTTGCCGCCGCCCGATCTGCAACTCTTCATCGAACTGATGCCCGACGACAGCCGCCAGGTGCGCGCCGTGGGTGCTCCCGCGCTCGTCGAGGCCCTGACATGAAGCGCCGCGATTCCCTCGGCCTGCTGGCCCTGCTGCTGAAGGCGCCCGACACCCTCGCCGCCGGCAGCGATGCCAGCATCGTCGCCGTACGCGTCTGGCCGGCGCAGGAATACACCCGCGTCACCCTCGAGTCCGACAAGGCGTTGACGACCAAATACTTCCTCGTCGACTCGCCGCACCGCCTCGTCATCGACGTCGACGGCCTGGAGCTGAGCCCGGGGCTGCGCGAGCTGATCGGCAAGGTCAAGCCCGACGACCCTTACATCAGCGGCGTGCGCGTCGGCCAGAACACGCCGACCGTCGTGCGCATCGTGCTGGACCTGCGCCAGCCGGTGGCGCCGCAGATCTTCACGCTGGCGCCGGTGGCGGCCTACAAGCACCGCCTGGTCTTCGACCTGTACCCGAAGTTCGCGGCCGACCCGCTGGTAGCCCTGGCCAACGAGCGCGGCAAGGCGCCAACTGCTCCAGCGCCCTCCCCGGCCCAGCGCGCTGAACAGGCTGCCAGCGCCGTCAACGACGCCCTGGGTGACCTGATCCAGAAGATCGAGCGCCCCGCTCCCGCGGCTTCGGCCCCGGCGCCCTCACCCGTGGCCGCGGCGTCCAGGCCCGCGCCCTCCCCCGCGCCGGCGCCAGCCGCCGAGCCCAAGATCGATCGCCTCATCATCATTGCGCTGGACCCCGGCCATGGCGGTGAAGACCCCGGCGCCGTCGGTCCCTCCGGCCTGCGCGAGAAGGACGTGGTGCTGGCCGTCGCCCACAAGTTGCGGGAGCGCCTGACGACCAACCCCAACATCCGCGTGCTGATGACGCGCGACGCCGACTTCTTCGTGCCCCTGCACGAGCGCGTGCGCAAGGCCCGGCGCGTGCAGGCCGACCTCTTCGTGTCCATCCACGCCGATGCCTTCATCACGCCCCAGGCTCGCGGTGCCTCGGTCTTCGTGCTCAGCGACGGCGCGGCCACCAGCGCTGCCGCGCGCTGGATGGCCGACAAGGAGAACGCCGCCGACATGGTGGGCGGCGTCAACGTCGGCGCGGCCACCAAGGATGCCAATGTGCTGCGCGCCCTGCTGGACATGAGCACGACGGCCCAGATCAAGGACAGCCTCAAGCTCGGTGGCGAGGTGCTGGGCCAGATCGGCAAGGTTGGCAAGCTGCACAAGGCCCGCGTCGAACAGGCCGGCTTCGCCGTGCTGAAGGCGCCGGACATCCCCAGCATCCTGGTCGAGACGGCCTTCATCTCCAACCCCGAGGAAGAGAAGAAGCTGCGCGACCCGGACTACCAGGACCAGCTCGTGGATGCGCTGGCCTCGGGCATCGCCAAATACTTCGCCAAGAGCCCGCCGATGGCGAGGAAGCGCAGCACGACGCTCTGAGTTTCGTGTTTCAGCGGCAAGGACCGAAGCTCAACGCGGTCTTGAAGTCCTGTGCGTATTCGTGCCACGTGGCCGGTGCTCCGGGATAGAACGGTGCAACTGCTGATTCAAGGAGCACATACGCCGCCCACAGCGCCACAGGGAACAGCATTCGCCGTGGCAGGTTGTTCAAGCGGTGCCCCGGAAACAACACGGCGACGAGCGTGAGCGCCACCGCTCCGTAGCGAAAGGCGTCCGACTTCCAGACGTAGTTGCCGCAGGACCAGAAGCCGAAGTAGCTGGCGCCCGCGGCGACCCAGACACAGGCCAAGCCAGCAATCAAGTCGCCATAGCTCGACCGCCAACGCATCAAGCGAAAGCCTTCGGGAAAGACGTCGTCGTTCATAGACGGCATGGCCGGCTTTGTACCGCTGGGCGGAGGCTGTGAATGGCTCCGGCGCGCCCGAGCAGACCGCTGCAGCGTCGCCAATCAAGGCGCAAAGCACAGCCGTAGCTCGAGCTACGGCGCGCATTTGCAACGCCAAGTGGCGGCGTTGCAGGGGGATGAGCGGGCGTGCAGGGGCCGTTCGCAGCCTCCTTAGCAGCACTTCCCGACGCGCGCGCTGTAGCGCGCCGCCTGCCTCTCCCTGAAGAACTCCTCATAGCTCATGGCGGGCCGCTCCGGATGCGTGGCCTGGTGATGGGCCAGGTAGCTGCCGTAGTCCGGCACGCCCACCATCAGGCGCAGGCTCTGCCTCAGATAGCGGCCCGCCTGGGCGAGCTCGCGCAGCTCAAGCATGCTGGCCGGCCGGCAGCAGCACGAAGGCGGTTTCCTGGGCCGTGGCCTTGCCGGTACGGCGCGCTTCGAGAATGGCCTTGACGCTGTAGACCAGCACGCTCAGCACCACCCCCATGAAGAGGGCGCACAGCGCCGCGTCCAGCCTGTCGTTGAACACGACGCGCGACATCGCCTCCAGCGACTTGGCCGGTGCCAGTACCTTGCCCTCGGCAATCGCCGCGGCGTATTTGTCGGCGTGGGCCAGGAAGCCGAGCTTGGGATCGGCGGCGAAGATCTTCAGCCAGCCGGCGCTCATCGTGCAGACCAGCAGCCAGGCCGCAGGCAAGGCCGTGACCCAGGCATGGCGGTCCTTCTTCATCTTGAAGATGACGACGGTGCCCAGCAGCAGCGCGACGGCGGCCAGCATCTGGTTGGCGATGCCGAACAGCGGCCACAGCGTGTTGATGCCGCCCAGCGGATCGACCACGCCCTGGTAGAGGAAATAGCCCCAGGCCGCCACGCACAGGCCGGTGGCGACAAGGTTGGCCACCCAACTCTCGGTGCGCTTCAGCGATGGCACGAAGCTGCCCAGCAGGTCCTGCAGCATGAAGCGGCCGGCGCGGGTGCCGGCATCCACGGCCGTCAGGATGAACAGGGCCTCGAACAGGATGGCGAAGTGGTACCAGAAGGCCATCAGGGCCTTGCCGCCCACCACCTGGTGCAGGATTTCGGCCATGCCCACGGCCAGCGTCGGCGCACCGCCGGCACGCGCCAGGATGGTCTTTTCGCCGACGTCGGCCGCGGCCTGGGTCAGCATGTCGGGCGTGATGACGAAGCCCCAGGTCGACAGGGTCTGCGCGACCGTGGCGGCGTCCTTGCCGACGACGGCGGCCGGGCTGTTCATGGCGAAGTAGACGCCCGGCTCGATGCACGAGGCCGCCACCAGCGCCATCACGGCGACAAAGCTCTCGGCCAGCATGCCGCCGTAGCCGATGTAGCGGGCATGCGTCTCGTTCTCCAGCAGCTTCGGGGACGTGCCCGAAGAGATCAGCGCATGGAAGCCCGACACGGCGCCGCAGGCGATGGTGATGAAGAGGAAGGGGAAGAGATTGCCCGCCCAGACGGGGCCGCCGCCGACGGCAAACTGCGTCAACGCCGGCATCTTCAGCGGCGGCGCGACGATGACGATGCCGATGGCCAGCGCAATGATGGTGCCGATCTTCAGGAAGGTGCTGAGGTAGTCGCGCGGCGCCAGCAGCAGCCACACCGGGATGCAGGCGGCGACGAAGCCGTAGCCGATCAGCAGGCCGACCAGCGTCGTGGGCTGCAGCGTGAAGAGGGGCGCCAGCGTCGGGCTCTCGCTGACGGTCTGGCCGCCGAAGATGGCCGCCATCAGCAGCGCGAAGCCGATCACCGACACCTCGCCGATGCGGCCCGGGCGGATGAAGCGCAGGTAGACGCCCATGAAGAGGGCGACGGGAATCGTCGCCGCCACCGTGAACAGGCCCCAGGGCGAATCGGCCAGGGCCTTCACGACGATCAGGGCCAGCACCGCCAGGATGATGATCATGATCATGAAGGCACCGAACAGCGCGATGAGCCCGGGCACCGTGCCCATCTCCTGCTTGACGAGGTCGCCGAGCGACCGGCCGTCACGCCTCGTGGAGATGAAGAGCACGATGAAGTCCTGCACCGCGCCGGCGAAGACGACGCCAGCCAGGATCCACAGCAGGCCGGGCAGATAGCCCATCTGCGCCGCCAGCACGGGGCCGACCAGTGGGCCGGCGCCGGCAATCGCCGCGAAGTGGTGGCCGTAGAGCACGTGCTTGTTGGTGGGCACGAAATCCAGGCCGTCGTTGTACTTCCAGGCCGGGGTCTGCCGGCGCGCGTCCAACCCCAGCACCTTGTCGGCGATGAACAGGCTGTAGTAGCGGTAGGCGATGAGGTAGGTGCACAGGGCGGCGGCCACGACCCACAGCGCACTGATCGTCTCGCCGCGGCTCAGGGCCACGGTGGCGAGGGATACGGCACCGAGGATCGCGACACCCGCCCAGGCGAGGTGGCGGCGCAGGTTCTGCATGGGGCTTGTCTCCGTTGCGGTGCGCACGTCGAAGGGGCGGCGCTACCGTGAGCCAAGTCTCGGAAAACGAGGCCCCCGGGGCATCGGTCAAGCCACGCAGGGGCGCCACGCGGCAATACCTAAGGGTCAACCCGGACTACACCCGCTTACCAATGCCCGGCCAGGCCCGTCAACGTCGGCCCCCGACCGGCGTTGTTCGTACACGGCCAGCATCTTGCTGAGCCCCATAGGAGTACCGCCATGTTCCGCACCGTTCTTGCCGCCCTTGCCACCACGGCTGCCCTGCTGGGCGCCACGTCCGCCCAGGCCGGCACGCACTGGTCCGTCGGCATCAGCCTGCCCGCCACCGGCGTCGTCGTGTCCAACGGCGGCTACTACGCCCCGGCACCCGCACCCGTCTACTACGAACCGGCTCCGGTCTACTACGAAGCGGCCCCGGTCGTGCGCTACGCGCCCGCCCCCCGCTACGTCGAACGTGACGTCTACTACGCCCCGCCTCCGCGGGTGGTCTATGAGCGCCGCTGGGAAGGCCGCGACGACCGTTGGGACCACGGCCACCGCGATCACGGCGACCGAGGTGACCGCTGGGGTCACGACCGCGACGACTACGGCCCGCGCCGTGGCCGCTGAAACTGACGCTCAACGCTGCTGGCGAATCTCCGCCAGCAGCTGTTGAAGGTCAGGCAGATCGAAGGGCTTGAGCAAGGCCCTCACATGGGGTCCGAAGTCCGACAGGTCGGACTTCATCGCATAGCCCGACGAAAACACGACCCAGGCCTCGGGCGCACTGCGCAGGATGGCGCGAGCCAGGTCAACGCCCGACATCTGCGGCAGGCTGACGTCGGTCAGCACCAGATCGAAGCGGTCCGGCGAATACATCGCCAGGGCCTCTTCGGCCGTGGCGCAGCTTTCCAGCTGCAAGCCGACCTCCTCGAGCAGATAGCCGATCTGCTCGCGCAGATCCTCGTTGTCTTCCACAAACAGCACTCGCAAATCCAACTCCTCGGGGGCGACCGGCTGGCGGCTGAGCGAAAGCTCCGCCACGGCCCGGGCCAGCAAATGGGGTGAGACGGCCTTGGGCAGGCAGCGCTGGAAGCCGGCTTCGAGGGCCGCCTCGCGGTCGGCGGCGCGCACATAGGCCGTGACGGCGGCAGCGGGCAGGTCGGCCGGCCCCAGGGCCAGTTGCCGCCGCACATGGCGGATCAGGTCGTAGCCGCCCATGCCCGGCATGCCGAGATCGCTGAGCAGCACGTCAAAGCTCTGCTCGCGCAGCAGCGCGAGCGCCGCTTCGCCCGACTCGGCGGTGACCACCCGGGCCCCGCGCTCGGACAGCAGGCGGGCATGGACCTCCAGCACGTCGGGATGATCGTCGACCAGCAGCACGCGCACGCCGGCGATCGAGGGTTCGACGCCGCCGGCCTCGGTCTCGAAACCCGCCGACGTCGATGGGCCCGCGCGGGGCAGGCGCACGCTGAAGGTCGACCCCTGGCCGGGGCCGGCGCTGTGCGCCGCCACCTCGCCGCCATGCAGCTCGACCAGGTTCTTGACGATGGACAGGCCCAGGCCCAGACCGCCGTGCACGCTGGTGGCCGTGCCGTCGGCCTGGGTGAAGCGATCGAACAGCTGGGGCAGGAAGGCCGGGTCTATGCCCTGGCCGGTGTCGCTGACGGCAATCTCCACGACGGGCCCGTTCAGCCGCGTCGACAGGGTGACGCTGCCGCCCACCGACGTGAACTTCATCGCATTGGTCACGAGGTTCATGACGACCTGGGTCAGTCGCCGCGCATCGCCGAAGACTTCGGCCGCCTCGGGTGCGAGGTGCAGCACGATGTCGAGCTGGCGCTGCTGGGCCGTCGGCCGCGCCGTATCGGCCGCGCCGGCCACGATGCCGTTCAGGTCCACCCGCTCGACATTCATCAGCTGCTTGCCGGCGACGATGCGGCTCATCTCCAGCAGGTCGTCGACGAGGACGGCCTGGGCCTGGGCATTGCGGGCAATGGCCTGGATGCCGCGCTGCTGCATGGCCGGCTGCACGCTGGGGTGGGCCAGCACATTGACCCAGCCGAGGATGGCCGCCAGCGGCGTGCGCAGCTCGTGGCTGATGGCGGCGACGAACTCCTCCTTGGCCCGCGACGCCTGGTCGGCGGCGCCACGCGCAGCCTGCTCGGCGGCCAGCAATTGCTCGCGGCGCAGCTGCAGCTCGCGGCGGTCGGTGATGTCGTGGAAGTAGACCGACAGGCCATCGTGGGACGGATAGCAATGGCATTCCACCCAGCGCTCCGTCGAGGCGGGCACCAGGGCTTCGAAGGACACGGCCTGGCCCTTGGCCCGCGCACTCGCGAAGCCTGCCTCGAATTCGCCACCGGCACCGAACACGTCGGCACTGCGCCGCCCGGTCAGCTCGGCGGCCTGGCGGCCCAGCAGGCGGGCGCCCTGCTCGTTGACATAACCGACAAGCCCGTCATGCTCGATGACGAGCAGGCCATCCGTGATGCTGCTCATCATGGCGCGCAGGCGCCGGTCAGCGGCCTGGAAGGCCTCGGTGCGCTCGGTGACGCGACCCTCCAGCGTCTCGTTGAGTTCACGCAGCAGTTCCTCGGCGCGGCGCCTTTCTTCCACCTCGGCCTGCAGGGCCATGTTCGCGCGCTGCAGCTGGCGGGTCTTGCGATCCAGTTCGGCGAAGACCGCCACCTTGGAGCGCAGCACCGCCGGGTTCACCGGCTTGTGCAGATAGTCCACGGCCCCCGAGCCATAGCCCTGCAGCCGGTGCTGGTCCTGATCGAAATAGGCCGTCAGGAAGATGATGGGCAGGTGGGCGTTGCGCTTGCGCTCCTTGATCATCTGCGCCAGCTCGATGCCGTTCATGTCGGGCAGCTGGATGTCCAGCACCATGACGGCGAACTCCTGGCTCATCAGCGCGAGCAGGGCCTGGTCGGCCGACAGCGCGCGCACGATGCGATAGCCCGGATCGGCCAGCACGCTCTCCAGCACCAGCAGATTGGCCGGCTCGTCGTCGACGATGAGGATGTTGGTGAGCTCGTCCACGCCCGCTCTCGCCTCCAGGATGTCGGTCGTCCGCATCGCCATCAACGGTACAGCCACACGCGCATCAGCGACAGCAGCTGCGCGGTGTTGACCGGTTTGGAGATGTAGTCGCTCGCGCCGGCCTCCAGGCATTTCTCGCGGTCGCCCTTCATGGCCTTGGCCGTCAGGGCCAGGATGGGCAGGTTGCGGAACTCGGCGTGGGAGCGGATCTCGCGCATGGTCTCGTAGCCGTCCATGTCCGGCATCATGATGTCCATCAGCACGAGGTCGAGATCGGGCGTGTGCTGGATGATCTCCACGGCGGCGCGGCCGCTGGTGGCGGTCAGCACCTGCATCTCCTGGTTCTCCAGCAGCGTCGTCAGCGCGAAGATGTTGCGGGCGTCGTCGTCCACCACCAGCACGCGGCGGCCGCGCAGCATCTCCGCCGCGCCGTGCAGCTTCTGCAGGATGTCCTGCTTGTTCTGCGGCAGCTCGGTGACGACGCGATGCAGGAAGAGTGCCGTCTCGTCCAGCAGGCGCTCGGGGCTTTGCACGTCCTTCAGCACCACGCTCTTGGCCAGGGCGCGCAGCTGCTTCTGCTCGGCGCCGGAGAGGTCCTTGCCGGTGAAGACGACGACGGGCACGCTCGCCAGCGAGGGATCGGCATGCAGCTTCTCCAGCAGGGCGAAGCCGCTGACGTCGGGCAGGCGCAGGTCGAGCACGATGCAGTCGAAGGCCTGGTCGCGCAGCAGCTCCAGCGCTTGGGCGCCGGTGCCGGCGGTCTCCAGGTCGATGTCGTCATGGTCGAGCAGTTCGACGATGGCCTGGCGCTCGATGTCGTTGTCCTCGATGACGAGCAGGCGCTTGACGCGCGGCACCGTGAAATCGCGGATGCGGTCCAGGGCCGCCTCCATCTCCTCGCTGGTGGAGGACTTCACCACGTAGCTGAAGGCGCCGTGGGCCAGGCCGTGGTTGCGGTCCTCCTCGGCGACGCTGAAGATCTGCACGGGGATGTGGCGGGTCAGCGGGTCCAGCTTGAGCTGGTTGAGCACCGTCCAGCCCAGCATGTCGGGCAGGAAGATGTCCAGCGAGATGGCGGTGGGCAGGAAGCGCCGCGCCAGCTCCAGGCCCAGACTGCCCTTCAGCGCCACCAGGCCCTTGAAGCCGCGGTCACGCGCCAGACCCAGCACGATGCGCGCGAAGTGAGGGTCGTCCTCGATGATGAGCAGCACCGACTCGCCCTCGACGAGGTTGTCGCGGTCGTCGGGCACCGTCGTCTCGCGCACCAGCGGCAGGTTGCTGCGCGGCGCCTGGGCGGGGCGGCCACGCTCGGGCGGGGCCATGCGGGCGCTGTCGGCGCCGGCGAAATGCAGCGGCAGGAAGAGGGTGAAGGTGCTGCCATGGCCATGCACGCTGGACAGGCGGATCTCACCGCCCAGCAGCGCCGCCAGCTCGCGGCTGATGGCCAGGCCCAGGCCGGTACCGCCGTATTTGCGCGAGGTGCCGGCGTCGGCCTGCTGGAAGGCCTCGAAGATCAGGCGCTGCTTCTCGGGGGCGACACCGATGCCGGTGTCTTCCACCGCGAAGGCCAGCACCTGGGGCGCCTTGGACAACACCGGGTGCTCGGTGCTCCAACCCTCGCTGGCCAGGCTGACGCGCAGCTCCACATGGCCGTGGGCCGTGAACTTGACGGCGTTGGACAGCAGGTTCTTCAGGATCTGCTGCAGGCGCTTGGCGTCGCTTTCCATGCTGCGCGGCAGGTCGTCGGCGAACAGCAGGCGCAGCGGCAGGGCCTTGGCTTCGGCCACATGGCGGAAGTTGCGGTCGATGTTGTCGCGCAGCGAAGCGAAGGCGATGTCCTCGATTTCCACCGTCACCGTGCCCGACTCGATCTTGGACAGGTCCAGGATGTCGTTGATGAGGTGCAGCAGGTCCGAGCCCGAGGAATTGATGTTGCGCGAGAACTCGACCTGCTTGCTGCTGAGGTTGCCGTCGTTGTTGCCGGCCAGCTGCTGGCTCAGGATCAGGATGGAGTTCAGCGGCGTGCGCAGCTCGTGCGACATATTGGCCAGGAACTCCGACTTGTACTTGGACGTCAGCGCCAGCTCGGCCGCCTTGTCCTCCAGCGCGTGACGGGCCTGCTCCACTTCGGCGTTCTTGCGCTCGACCTCCTCGTTCTGCTCGGCCAGCAGCCGGGCCTTGGTGCCGAGCTGCTCGTTGGTCTCCTGCAGCTCGCTCTGGCGCGACTGCAGCTCCACCGTCAGCTGCTGGGACTGGGCCAGCAGGGCCTCGGTGCGCATGGTCGCCTCGATGGTGTTGAACACCGCGCCGATGCTCTGGGTCAGCAGCTCCAGGAAGGCCAGCGAGCCGCTGCTGAAGGGCTGCAGCGTGGCCAGTTCGATGACGGCCTTGGTCTGGCCCTCGAACAGCACCGGCAGCACGACCACGCTGACGCGCGTGGCCTGTCCCAGGCTGGACGAGATGGCGACGAAGTCCGAGGCGATGTCGGCCAGCAGGGTGCTGCGCTTTTCCAGCGCGCACTGGCCGACCAGGCCTTCGCCCATCTCGATGATGGGGGCCAGGCGGACGGCGCCCGACTGCGCATAGCTCGCCAGCAGCCGCAGCTGCTGGCGGTTGTCGCTCTCGGCACCGGCCACGTGATAGATGGTGCCCTGGTGGGCCTGCACCAGCGGCGCCAGCTCGGTCAGCAGCATCTGGCTGACCGTCTGCAGCTCGCGCTGGCCCTGCAGCATGCCGGTGAACTTGGCGAGGTTGGTCTTCAGCCAGTCCTGCTCGCGGTTGCGCTCGGTTGTTTCGCGCAGATTGGAAATCATCGTGTTGATGTTGTCCTTGAGCTCGGACACCTCGCCCTTGGCTTCGACCTGGATGGCGCGCGTCAGGTCGCCCTTGGTCACGGCGGTGGCCACCTCGGCGATGGCGCGCACCTGGGTCGTCAGGTTGGCGGCCAGCAGGTTGACGTTGCCGGTCAGGTCCTTCCAGGTGCCCGAGGCGCCCGGCACATGGGCCTGGCCGCCCAGGCGTCCGTCCACGCCCACTTCGCGCGCCACATTGGTCACCTGCTCGGCGAAGGTGGCCAGGGTGTCGGTCATGTTGTTGATGGTGTCGGCCAGGGCCGCCACCTCGCCCTTGGCCTGCACGGTCAGGCGTTGCGTCAGGTTGCCGTTGGCCACGGCCGTCACGACCTTCACGATGCCGCGCACCTGTTCGGTCAGGTTGGAGGCCATGAAGTTGACGTTGTCGGTCAGGTCCTTCCAGGTGCCACCCACGCCGGCCACCTTGGCCTGGCCACCGAGCTTGCCTTCCGTGCCCACCTCGCGTGCGACGCGCGTCACCTCGCCGGCGAAGGCGTTGAGCTGGTCCACCATGGTGTTGATGGTGTTCTTCAGCTCCAGGATTTCGCCGCTGACGTCCACCGTGATCTTGCGGTTCAGGTCGCCGCGGGCCACGGCCGTCGTCACCTCGGCGATGTTGCGCACCTGGGCCGTCAGGTTGGCGCCCATGGTGTTGACCGAGTCGGTCAGGTCCTTCCAGGTGCCGGCCACGCCCGGCACCACGGCCTGCACGCCCAGGCGCCCTTCCGTGCCCACCTCGCGGGCCACGCGCGTCACCTCGGAGGCGAAGGAGCGCAGCTGCTCCACCATGGTGTTGATGGTTTCCTTCAGCTGCAGGATCTCGCCGCGCACGTCGACGGTGATCTTCTTGGACAGGTCGCCGTTGGCCACCGCGATGGTCACCTCGGCGATGTTGCGCACCTGGTTGGTCAGGTTGCTCGCCATGGAGTTGACGTTGTCGGTCAGGTCCTTCCACGTGCCGGCCACACCCGGCACCTGGGCCTGGCCGCCGAGCTTGCCTTCGGTGCCCACCTCGCGCGCCACGCGGCTCACTTCCGAGGCGAAGGCGCCGAGCTGCTCGACCATGGTGTTCATGGTTTCCTTCAGCTGCAGGATCTCGCCCTTCACGTCCACCGTGATCTTGCGGCTCAAGTCACCTCGCGCGATGGCGGTGGCCACGTCGGCGATGTTGCGCACCTGGCCGGTCAGGTTGGACGCCATGGAGTTGACGTTGTCCGTCAGGTCCTTCCACACGCCGGCCACGCCCGGCACGGCCGCCTGGCCGCCCAGCTTGCCTTCCGTGCCCACCTCGCGGGCCACGCGTGTCACCTCGGAGGCAAAAGCGCGCAGCTGGTCCACCATGGTGTTGATGGTCTCCTTCAGCTGAAGGATCTCGCCGCGCACGTCCACCGTGATCTTCTTGGACAGGTCGCCACTGGCCACCGCGATGGTCACGTCGGCGATGTTGCGCACCTGGCCCGTCAGGTTGGACGCCATGGAGTTGACGTTGTCCGTCAGGTCCTTCCAGGTGCCCGCCACGCCCGGCACCTGGGCCTGGCCACCGAGCTTGCCCTCGGTGCCCACCTCGCGCGCCACCCGGGTCACTTCGCCGGCGAAGGCGTTGAGCTGGTCCACCATGGTATTGATGGTGTCCTTCAGCTCCAGGATCTCGCCGCGCACGTCCACGGTGATCTTCTTGGACAGATCGCCGTTGGCAACCGCCGTCGTCACCTCGGCGATGTTGCGCACCTGGCCCGTCAGGTTGGAGGCCATGAAGTTGACGTTGTCGGTCAGGTCCTTCCATGTGCCGGCCACGCCGGGCACCTGGGCCTGGCCGCCGAGCTTGCCGTCCGTGCCCACCTCACGGGCCACACGGCTCACCTCGGAGGCGAAGCCGTTGAGCTGGTCCACCATGGTGTTCAGCGTGTTCTTCAGCGCCAGGATCTCGCCCTTGACCTCCACGGTGATCTTCTTGGAGAGGTCGCCGCTGGCCACGGCCGTCGCCACGTCGGCGATGTTGCGCACCTGGCCCGTCAGGTTGGAGGCCATGAAGTTGACGTTGTCCGTCAGGTCCTTCCACGTGCCGGCCACGCCGGGCACCTGGGCCTGGCCGCCCAGCTTGCCCTCCGTGCCCACCTCGCGGGCCACGCGGCTGACCTCGGAAGCGAAGCCATTGAGCTGGTCCACCATGGTATTCAGCGTGTTCTTCAGCTCCAGGATCTCGCCCTTCACGTCCACCGTGATCTTCTTGGACAGGTCGCCACCGGCCACGGCTGTGGCCACGTCCGCGATATTGCGCACCTGGCCCGTCAGGTTGGAGGCCATGGAGTTGACGTTGTCGGTCAGGTCCTTCCAGGTGCCCGCCACGCCGGGCACCTGGGCCTGGCCGCCCAGCTTGCCTTCCGTGCCCACCTCGCGCGCCACGCGGCTGACCTCGCCGGCAAAGCCGTTGAGCTGGTCCACCATGGTGTTGAT
>NZ_JBYSZK010000008.1:16177-301471 GCF_058787015.1 Roseateles sp. FW305-36
GATGGTGTTCTTCAGCTCCAGGATCTCGCCGCGCACGTCGACGGTGATCTTCTTGGACAGGTCGCCGTTGGCCACGGCCGTCGTCACGTCGGCGATGTTGCGCACCTGGGCCGTGAGATTGGTCGCCATCGCGTTGACGGAGTCGGTCAGATCCTTCCAGATGCCGGCCACGCCGCGGCCCTGGGCCTGGCCGCCGAGCTTGCCGTCGGTGCCGACCTCGCGGGCCACGCGGGTCACTTCCGAAGCGAAGCCGTTGAGCTGGTCCACCATGGTGTTGATGGTGTTCTTCAGCTCCAGGATCTCGCCGCGCACGTCGACGGTGATCTTCTTGGACAGGTCGCCGTTGGCCACGGCGGTGGTCACTTCAGCAATGTTGCGCACCTGGCCGGTCAGGTTCGACGCCATGAAGTTGACGTTGTCCGTCAGGTCCTTCCAGGTGCCGGCCACGCCGGGCACCTGGGCCTGGCCGCCGAGCTTGCCGTCGGTGCCCACCTCGCGGGCCACGCGACTCACCTCGCCGGCGAAGCCGTTGAGCTGGTCCACCATGGTGTTCATGGTGTTCTTCAGGGCAAGAATCTCTCCCTTCACTTCCACGGTGATCTTCTTGGACAGGTCGCCGTTGGCCACGGCCGTGGCCACGTCGGCGATGTTGCGCACCTGACCGGTCAGGTTGGACGCCATGGAGTTGACGTTGTCGGTCAGGTCCTTCCAGGTGCCGGACACGCCCTTCACCTGCGCCTGCCCGCCGAGCTTGCCCTCGGTGCCCACCTCCCGGGCCACGCGCGTCACTTCGGAAGAGAAGCCGTTGAGCTGGTCCACCATGGTGTTGATGGTTTCCTTGAGCTCCAGGATCTCGCCCTTCACGTCCACGGTGATCTTGCGGCTCAGGTCGCCGCGCGCCACGGCCGTCGTGACGGTGGCGATATTGCGCACCTGGGCCGTCAGATTGGTGGCCATGGCGTTGACCGAGTCGGTCAGGTCCTTCCAGGTGCCGGCCACGCCGGGCACGACGGCCTGGCCGCCCAGGCGCCCGTCCGTGCCCACCTCGCGGGCCACGCGCGTCACTTCCGACGCGAACGACCGCAACTGGTCCACCATGGTGTTGGTGGCTTCCTTGAGCTGCAGGATTTCGCCGCGCACGTCCACGGTGATCTTCTTGGACAGGTCGCCATTGGCCACCGCGATGGTCACGTCGGCGATGTTGCGCACCTGGGCCGTCAGGTTGCCGGCCATCTGGTTGACGGAGTCGGTCAGGTCCTTCCACACGCCCGACACACCCTTGACCTGGGCCTGGCCGCCGAGCTTGCCTTCGGTACCCACTTCGCGCGCGACGCGGGTCACTTCACTCGTGAATACCGACAGCTGGTCGATCATGGTGTTGACCAGCTTGGCCGAGCGCAGGAACTCGCCCTTCAGCTCACGGCCATCGACTTCGAGCTCCATGGACTGGCTCAGGTCGCCCTTGGCCACGGCGCCGATGGTGCGGGCGATCTCGGCCGTCGGCCGCACCAGGTCGTCCAGCAGGGTGTTGATGGACTCGACCTTGGTGGCCCAGCCGCCGATGGAGCCCGGCAGCGACATGCGGTGCTTGAGCCGGCCTTCCTTGCCGACGGTTGCGCTCAGCCGCGCCACCTCGGCGGCAATGCGCGCCTCCTGCGCCGTGATCTGGTTGAAGGCCGCGGCGATCTGGCCGTCGATGCCATCCCAGTCGTTGGGCAGGCGGACGGAGAAGTCGCCGTCGCGAAAGGCCGACAAGGCCGCCAGCACCTGGCGCTGGCGGGGTCCGCTCAACTCCGGCCCGGCTTCAGTTCCATTGCTTGCCGCGACCGCGGGTGCGGCCTTGGCGCTGACGCGCTTCTTGCGAGGTTGCTGCGCGATGTCGACACTCATGAGCCCGCCCGATCCTGTCATTAGGAGTGAGTCTCGCCTCCAGCGCGCGGGTCATTTCAAACCGGTGCTTGGCGGACGAAAAATGCCCGCTTCTAGCATGCCAACTTAGGGGGATCAAGTCCCTTGTCCGGCGTGACCGTGCAGGCTCGCGCGAGTCATTTCACGCGAGTCATTTCACCTGGCGCCACGAGTCATTTCACGCCGGTTTCGCGCGCATGCTCGACCGCATAGCGGATCAACTCCGCCTGCCCGTCCAGCTCCAGCTTGCGCTTGATGCTCTGGCGGTGGGCCTCGACGGTGCGCACCGACAAATCCAGGTCACGCGCGATCTGCTTGCTCGAGGCGCCCTGCCCCAGCAGGCTCAGGATCTCGCTCTCGCGCGGCGTCAGCACCGGCTTGGGCGCTTGGCCGCGGAACAGCCGGCCCGACACCGCCGCACTCAGGAAGGTGCCGCCCGCCGCCACCGCGTCGATGGCCGACACGACCTCGGTCGCCGGCGCATCCTTGAGCACATAGCCGCGCGCACCCGCGGTCAGGGCGCGCTGCACATACTCGGGGTTGTCATACATGCTGAACATCAGCAGCTTGACGGCCGGCCGCACGGCCAGCATCTCGGCGCCCAGGGCAATGCCGTTGCCGTCCTTCAGTCCCACGTCCATCAGCACGACATCGGGCGAAGTGCGTGCGAGCTGCTCCAGGGCCTCGGCGCGGCCACCCGCCTCGCCGACGACCTCGAAGCGCGGCACCGAGGCCAGGCGCACGGCCAGGCCCTCGCGCACCATGGGATGGTCGTCGACAAGCAGGATGCGGATGGGAGGCGGCGTCGTCATGCAGCCGCCAGTTTGACCGTGAGCCGGCTGCCGAGTCCAGGCGAAGTGACCAGGCTGAGCCGCGCGCCCAGGGCCGCGGCGCGCTCGCGCATGCTGCGCAGGCCCAGGCCCTGGTCGGCCACGGCCTGGGCGGCCTCGGCATCGAAGCCCTGGCCGTCATCATGGATCTCCAGCGTGATGCCGCAGTCCTCAAAGCGCAGCACCACGGCGACCGTCGTCGCATGCGCATGCCGGGCCGCGTTGTTCAGCGCCTCCTGGGCAATGCGGAACAGCGCCGTCTTGACGGCTTCGGGCGGGTCGATCTCCTCGCCCTCCACCGTCGCCTGGAAATGCGTGCCGCCGGCCGCGTCGAACTCGCCGGCCAGATGCTGCAGGGCCGCCGCCAGGCCCAGGGTGTCCAGCAAGGCGGGCCGCAGCGCATGGGAGATGTGCCTGACCTCGGCCAGCGTGCCGTTGAGCTGCTTCAGGGCCAGCTCCTGCAGCCGCGCCGCGCCTTGAGGTTCGTGCTGGGCCGACTCGATCAACAGCTTGGTGGCCACCAGGGCCTGGCTGACGCCATCGTGCAGCTCGCGGGCCAGCCGCGCGCGCTCGTCCTCCTGGCTTTGCACCACCTGTCTGGCCAAGGCGCGCAGCTTGGCCTCGGCGCTGCGGTGCTCGCTGAGGTTGAGCACCAGAGCGCCGGCACTGATCAGCGCCACGCCGAAGACGGCCACGGCGCCCACCCACAGCATGGTGGCCGTGATGTTCTGGCGCGCACCGCGCTCCAGTTCGGCCATGGTGGCTTCGATGCCGTCCAGATACAGGCCCGTACCCAGCATCCAGTCCCATTGCGGCACGGCGACGACATAGCCCAGCTTGGGTGCCAGCAGGCTGCTGGAGGGCTTGCGCCACAGGTATTCGACATAGCCGCCGCCGGCCTTGGCCTGAGCGATCAGCTGCTGGATGGTGGGCCGGCCCTGGGGGTCGCGCAGCTCCCAGAGGTTCTGGCCGATCAGCTCGGGCTGGCGCGAATGCATCAGCACCCGGCCATCCAGCGAATAGACGAAGAAATAGCCGTCGCGGCCATAGTCCAGCGAGGACAGGATGGCCAGCGCCTTCTCGGGCCCGCCGGGCTGGCCGAGCAGGGGCTGGATGGTGCTGACGGCCAGGTCGACGTAGTGTTTGAGCTCGGTGCGCCGCGCGTCCATATAGCTGGCGCGCACCAGGGCGTGTTCACGGGCCGCCAGCTCGCTTTCCTGCTGGCGCACGGCCAGCGCGATCAGGGCCAGCGAGGCGAGCAGCGGCAGCAGCGCGAGAAGAAAAAGGCGGCCCCGCAGGGACAGGGCCGCCCAGGCTTTCATCAGCGCCCCAGCGTCGCCGCAGCCGGCGCGGCCTTGCGCTGGATGGGCTTCCAGGCCTCCAGGCGCTTCAGCACGTCGGCAATCGCCGCATCCAGCTGGGTATCGTCACCGCGATTGACGGCGGCGGGGTCGAGTTCGACGTCGATGTCCGGCGACACGCCCTCGTTCTCGATGCGCCACTCGCCTTCCGGCGTGTAGAAGCGGAAGTAAGGCACGGTCACGAAAGCGCCGTCGATCAGCGGCGGGTTGACCGAGATGCCGATCAGGCCGCCCCAGGTGCGCTTGCCGATCAGCGGCCCTAAGCCCACGCGCTTGAAGGCATAGGGCATGAAGTCGCCGCCCGAGCCGGCGTCCTGGTCGATCAGCATGGCCTTGGGGCCGTAGATGGCGCCGCCCGGCGTGTCGAAGACCAGGCCGTCGCGGTCCTTCCAGCTGCCCAGATAGGGCCGGGCCAGCAGCTCGGTCACGTAGTTGGCCGCCTGGCCGCCGCCGTTGCGGCGGTCATCGACGATCAGGGCCTGCTTGTCCACCTGGGCGAAGAACATGCGGTTGAAGTGCTCGAAGCCCTGGCCGGCGGTGTCGGGCATGTAGACATAGGCAACCTTGCCGCCGGTCTTCTGCTGCACCTTCAGCCGGTTGCCCTCGATCCACGCCCAGCGGCGCAGCAGGCCCTCGTTGGCGATGGGCTCGACGGTGATGTCGCGGCGGCCCTTGCCGGCAGCGTCATGCGCCACTGCGAGGACCACCTGCTTGCCGACCATGTTCTCCAGCAGCGCGAAGATGTTGGTCTTGTCCTCCAGCTCATGGCCATTGACGGCCAGGATGAAATCGCCCTCCTTCACGCCCAGGCCCGGCACGCTCAGCGGCGAGCGCAGATTGGGATTCAGGCGGTCACCGGCATAGAGCTTGGCGATCTTGTAGCGCCCCTGCTCGATGGCGAAGTCGGCGCCCAGCAGGCCGACGGCCACCGGAGCCTCCTGGTGCACGTCGCCACCGCCGGTGCGGTTGTGGCCGACCTGCAGCTCGGCAATCATCTGCACCAGCAGGTCGTTGAGGTCCTCGCGGCGCTGCACATGGGCCAGCTGCGGCAGATAGCGGTCGTAGACGGCCTGCCAGTTCAGGCCATGCATGCCGGGGTCGTAGAAGAAGTCCTTCTCCATCCACCAGGTCTCGTCGAAGATCTGCTTCCACTCGGCCTTGAGATCGACACGGGTGCGCAAGCCGGAGGTGTCCAGCGGCTTGCTGTCGCCCTTGTCGTTGGCATCGCCCACTTCGAGCTTGCCGCCGGCCACGGTCAGCAGCAGCTTCTTGTGGTCTTCGCTGAGCGAGTAGTCGGCGATGCCGGTACGCAGCAGCTTGGGCTTGCGCTCCTCGAAGTCGAAGCGCCACAGCTCGGCCGTCGCGCGGCGCTCGGCCTGGGGCGGCTCGTTGCTGGCGCCCGGCTGGGGATGCTGCAGGTAGTACAGGGCGCCATCTGACGCCACCGACAGGCTGTCGTAGTTGCGCTCGGCCACCGGCAGGGCCACGACGCGATCGGCCAGGCCTTCGAGGTCGACCTTGATGGGCTTGACCGGGTCAGCCTTCTTCTCGTCTTTCTTGTCGTCCTTCTTGTCGTCCTTCTTGTCGTCCTTCTTGGCATCGGCCTTCTTGCCGTCGTCCTTCTTGGCCTCGTCCTTCTTCTCGTCCTTCTTGCCGTCCTCGTCACCGGCCTTGGGCGCCAGCGGCGACTTGCCGTCGGCGGCCAGCACCAGGGCGTAGAGCCCGGCGCGCCGCGGGCGCTCCTGGGTCGACAGGTCCAGGCCGACGGCCGTCGGGCCGGTGTTGATGGAGGCGGTGAAGTAGAGGTAGTCGCCCTTGGCCGAGAACGTCGGGCTGCCGGCATGGCTCAGGCCGTCGGTGACCGCGTGGTTGCGGCCCGTCGTCATGTCGTGCAGCCAGATGCGGCCGAAGAAGTTGTCGCCCGAGCTCGTGAAGGCCAGCCAGCGGCTGTCCGGCGAGATGGACGCATCGATGCCGCCGCGACGCACGTCGGTCGCGATCTTGACGAGCTGGCCGCGCTGCGGGCCTGCCGCCAGGCCCATGCGGTAGAGGTTGAGGTGGTTGTCAACCAGGATGAGCTGGTTGCCGTCAGGCGACCAGTCGGCCAGCGTGAAGTAACCCTCCTTGGGCAGCAGGAAGTGCTCCTTGGCCCCCAGCCCGTTCTGGGCCACCAGCACCACTTCATGGCGCATGCCGGGTGCGTCGGAGAGATAGGCGATGCGCTGGCCATCGGCGCTCCAGACCGCATCCTTCTCGCGCACGCCGGACGTCTCGGTCAGGTTGCGCACGCTGCCGTCCTTGACCGGCACCGTGAAGACTTCGCCGCGGGCGCTGACGACGGCGCGCTTGCCGGTGGCCGACAGGCGGGCCGAGGTGATGGCCTTGCCGGCATCCTTCCATTGCGTGCGGGCCTGGGGCGCGGTGCTGGCCAGCTGGATGTCGAGCGCGCGCGGCTCGCCACCGGACAGCTCGATCTGCTTGAGGCGACCGCCCGACTCGTAGACCAGGGTCGTGCCGAAGGCATCGACGCTGCGCACGTCCCACTGCGTCTCATGGGTCAGTTGGCGCAGCGACTGCGTGGCCGGGTTGAAGGCGAAGAGATTGGCCGCGCCGTCGGCACGGTCGGAGATGAAGACGACCTCGCCGCCCGCCCAGACGGGAGCGGAATCGCTGGCGTTGACGTGGGGGATCTGCTGCCACTTCTGGCTGGCCATGTCCATGATCCAGACCGGCGGCGTCGTGCCGCCGCGGCTCTGGCGCCAGCCGGATTCGGCCACATAGGCGGCGCGCCAGGGCCGGAAGGCCAGCTGCTTGCCGTCGGCCGACCAGGCCCCTTCGTAGGCCACGGCCTTCATGACCTGGCGCTCGTAGCCGCCGTCGACGCTGACCTCGTAGAGCTGGTTGCTGCGGTTGTTCAGCACCTCGCGCGGCGAAGCGAACAGCACGCGCTTGCCGTCAGGGCTCCAGCCGCTGACGACGTCCGGGCTGGGATGCCAGGTCAGGCGCTTGGGCGCGCCGCCGTCCAGGCCGATCACGTAGACGTCGGTGTTGCCGTCATAGCTGGCCGAGAAGGCGATGCTCTTGCCGTCCGGCGAGAAGCGCGGCGCGAACTCGCTGGCGGCGTGGCTGGTCAGGCGGCGCGCATTGCCGCCGCTGCGGTCGGCCAGCCAGAGGTCACCGGCATAGACGAAGGCCAGGTGGTCCCTGGACACGGCCGGCTGGCGCAGCATCAGCGTCGGCTCGGCTTGCGCCGTGGCGGCGGCGGCCCAGGCACAGGCCAGGACAAGGGCGGGGCGGAAATGGCTCACCGGGGAACTCCGTTCGCACAAATGTGAAGGCCGGCACTGTATCGGCTCGGATCCAGGGTCCCGAAGGTCATCGCTAGACTACGCCGCTTCGCCGACGACGACGGGTTTCCCTGGGTACGCGACACGCATGATGGATCTGATTTGCGCAACGCGCCTGGCTGCCGATGACTTCTGGACCCGCTCGGCACTGGGCCAGTCCCTGCGACGCCTGTCGCACGACCGACGCCTGAAACCGCGCATCGCCTTCGAGAACCGCCGCAGCCTGTCCGCGGTCTACAACGAGCGTATCGCCGCCACCGACGCCGAGCCCATCCTGGTGTTCATCCACGACGACGTCTGGCTGGACGACCATTTCTTCTTCGAGCATGTGTCGGCCGCCGTGAACGCGGTCGACGTCATCGGCGTGGCGGGCAACCGCCGCCGCGTGCCGGGGCAGCCCTCATGGGCCTTCCCCACGCCGCGCTTCGAATGGGATGCCCCCGAGCACCTCAGCGGCACGGTCTGCCATGGGCAGCAGGCCTGCGGCAAGGTCGCGCATTTCGGCGCCGTACCGGCCAGCTGCGAACTGCTGGACGGCGTGCTGCTCGCCACGCGGCGCGACCTGCTCAGGGACAGGCAGGTCCGCTTCGACGAGCGCTTCGACTTCCACTTCTACGACATGGATTTCTGCCGCAGCGCCCGCCAGGCCGGGCTGTGGCTGGCCACCTGGCCCATCGCCATCACCCACCAGAGCAGCGGACGTGCCGGCTCGCCCGAATGGCAGCGCAACTACGAGGCCTACCTCGCCAAATGGGGTGACTGAGGCCGGTGCCCTCAGCCCGCCGACCGCTTGAACCTGGATTTCAGGCTGCCGCCAATGACGATGAGGCCGGGGATGAGGATCATGGCCCAGATGATCTTGTCCAGATTCGTCTTGACCCAGGGCACGTTGCCGAAGACATAGCCGACCAGCGTGATGCCGCAGACCCACAGCGTGCCGCCGCCGACGTCATACATCGTGAACTTGCGCCGCGTCATCTGCGCCACGCCGGCCACGAAGGGGGCGAAGGTGCGCAGGAAAGGCATGAAGCGCGCGGCGACGATGGTGATGCCGCCGTACTTCTCGTAGAAGGCATGGGCCTTGTCGAAGGCCGCCTTGTTGAAGAAGCGCGAGTTTTCCCACTGGAAGACGCGTGGCCCGAAATGGCGGCCGATGGTGTAGTTGCTCTGGTTGCCCAGGATGGCCGCCGCCGTCAGCAACGCCATGGACAGGCCCAGGTCCATCAGGCCGACCCCGCACATGGCGCCGACGACGAAGAGCAGCGAGTCGCCCGGCAGGAAGGGCATGACGACGACACCCGTCTCCACGAAGATGATCAGGAACAGCAGCGCATAGACCCAGGCGCCGTAGCTGGCGACGAAGTTGGCCAGGTGCTGGTCGACGTGCAGGATGAAGTCGAGGAGGAAGGGCAGGAAGTCCATGGCGCGGCATTATCCGGACGACTCTGTGACGTCTGCCCCGCCGCGATAATCCGCAGGATGGATTTGTCCCTGCCCGACCTTGCCCCGCCCCGCGTCATCCGCGAACTGCCCGACGAGCTGATCAGCCAGATTGCCGCCGGCGAGGTCGTCGAGCGTCCGGCCTCGGTGGTGCGCGAGCTGGTGGACAACGCGCTGGACGCCGGCGCCCGCAATGTCCTCGTCAAGCTGATGGCCGGCGGCGTGCGCGGCATCGTCGTCGAGGACGACGGCTGCGGCATCCCCGTCGCCCAGCTGCCGCTGGCGCTCAAGCGCCACGCCACCAGCAAGATCGCCTCGCTGCACGAGCTGGAATCGGTCGCCACCATGGGTTTCCGCGGCGAGGCCCTGGCGGCCATCGCCTCGGTGTCGGAGATGTCCATTGCCAGCCGCACGGCCGACGCGGCCCATGCGCATCGCCTGGACGCCCGCAGCGGCGAGCTGTCGGCCGCCGCCCGCTCGCGCGGCACCAGCGTCGAGGTGCGCGAACTCTTCTTCGCCACGCCCGCCCGCCGCAAATTCCTCAAGACCGACGCCACCGAGCTGGCGCACTGCGTGGAGGCCGTGCGCCGCCACGCGCTGGCCCGGCCCGACGTCGGCTTCGCCATCTGGCACGAGGGCAAGCTGGTCGACCAGTGGCGGGCCGCCTCCAGCGAGCAGCGCATCTCCGACGTGCTGGGCGAGGACTTCATCGCCGAGAGCCGCCCCTTCGAGCACAGCGCCGGGCCGCTGGCCCTGACCGGCCGCGCCGGCCTGCCCGAAGCGGCACGCTCGCGGGCCGACCAGCAATATGTCTGGGTCAACGGCCGCTATGTGCGCGACAAGCTGATCAGCCACGCCATCCGCTCGGCCTACGAGGACGTGCTGCACGGCCAGCGCCAGCCCAGCTATGTGCTGTTCATCGAGATCGCGCCCGAGCTGGTCGACGTCAACGTGCACCCGACCAAGATCGAGGTGCGCTTCCGCGACGGTCGCGCTATCCACCAGTCGGTGCGACGCGCCTTCATCGATGCGCTGGCCCAGTCCCGCGCGGAAGCCGCCGGCGTCGAGTCGGCCATGGCGCCGCTGGGCTTCGAGCCGACCATGCCGGCCACCCTCTTCGTTGCCGAGCCGCGCCCGAGCTACCAGGCCCAGCCGGCTTTCACGCCCCCGGTGCCGCCGACGGCCGAGCAAGTGCGCCTGTCGCTGGTGCAGCATGAGGCCCTGTGGGAATCGCCCAAGCCCATCGTCGCCACCACGCTGCCGGATACCGGTCCCGCCCCCCTGATCGACCTGCCGGCGCTGTCGAAGAAGGAAGACTGGCCGCTGGGCCGCGCCATCGCGCAGATCCAGGGCGTCTACATCCTGGCCGAGAACCGGCAGGGCCTGGTCATCGTCGACATGCATGCCGCCCATGAGCGCGTCGTCTATGAGCGGCTCAAGGCCAAGCTGGGCTCGACGACCATAGAAAGCCAGCCGCTGCTGATCCCGGTCAGCTTCGCCGCCACGGCCGAGGAGGTCGCCGCTGCCGAGCAGCATGCCGAGACCCTGAGCCAGCTGGGCCTCGACGTGTCGCCGCTGTCGACGCGGACTCTCGCCGTGCGCTCTCGCCCTGCCCTGCTGGCCGCCAGCGACCTCGTCGCGCTGACCCGCGAGCTGCTGGCCGAGATGGCCCAGTTCGACGCCAGCTCGGTGCTGGAGCGCGCCCAGCACGAGATCCTCGCCACCATGGCCTGCCACGGCGCCGTGCGCGCCAACCGCCAGCTCAACCTCGACGAGATGAACGCCCTGCTGCGCGACATGGAAGCCACCGAACGCGCCGACCAATGCAACCACGGCCGCCCGACTTGGCGCCAGCTCGACATGAAAGAGCTGGACGCCCTGTTCCTGCGCGGCCGCTGAAAGAAGACCGACATGGCCACCATCACCCTCAAGGGCAAACCCAAGCCCGCCGCCAAGACCCGCAATGCCGAGGGCGAGAAGCGCGCCCCGGTGCGCGGCAAGGGCGTCTCCAAGCCGCGCACCACGCTGGCCAAGGCCCAGGCCGACCGCGCCGAGCGCGAAGAGCAGTTCCAGAAGGCGCAGCAGAAGCGTGAGCGGCCCGCTCCGATGCGAGAAGATCGCCCGGCACGGCCCAAGACCGGCAGTGCCTTCAAGCCGGAGCGCCCGCAGGGGCCGCGCGGCGACGCCCCGCAGCGGCCCGAACGCGGCCCGCGCCCGCCCTACCGGGACGATGCGCCGCCACAGCGTGCCGAACGGGGCCCTCGCTCGCGCCCCGATGAACGCCCGCCGGCGGACCGCCCACCGCGCGTCGACCAGCGCCGTTCCTCCAACCGCGGCCCCGGCTTCGAGCCACCGCAGCGGCCGCAGCAGCGCAACAACCCCGCCCGTGAAGTCGCGCCCGAAGATGGCGAGCGCCTGTCCAAGCGCATGGGCGAGTTGAAGCTCGCGTCCCGCCGCGAGGCCGATGAATGGATCGCCGCCGGCTGGGTGCGCGTCAACGGCAAGGTGGCCGTGCTGGGCCAGCGCGTCGGCCCTGACGTCGAGATCACCATCGACCCCGCCGCCCGCCAGCAACAGGCCGAGCTCGTCACCGTGCTGCTGCACAAGCCCATCGGCTACGTCTCCGGCCAGGCCGAGGACGGTTACGAGCCGGCCGTCGTGCTGTTCCAGCCCGAGAACCGCTGGAAGGAAGACCCGTCCGGCATCAAGCCCAACGCCGGCCACCATCGCAACCTGGCTCCCGCCGGCCGCCTGGACATCGACTCCACCGGCTTGCTGGTGCTGACCCAGGACGGGCGCATCGCCCGCGTGCTGATCGGTGACGACTCCGACATCGAGAAGGAATACCTCGTCCGCGTCGAGTTCGTCGGCTTGGCCGGTGCCGAACCGGTGCCCGAAGGCACGCTGCCCAACGCAGCGCTGTCGAACAACAAGCTGGCCCTGCTCAACCATGGCCTCGAACTCGACGGCGAGCTGCTCAAGCCCGCCAAGGTCAGCTGGCAGAACGAGCAGCAACTGCGCTTTGTGCTGCGCGAGGGCAAGAAGCGCCAGATCCGCCGCATGTGCGAGCTGGTCGGCCTCAAGGTCGTCGGCCTGAAGCGCGTGCGCATCGGCCGCATTCCGCTGGGTCACCTGCCCGTCGGTCAATGGCGCTATCTGGCTCCATGGGAGAAATTCTGAACACACCGATCTGCCTGGCCGGCCCCACCGGCTGCGGCAAGACGGCGGCGGCCCTCGCGATTGCCGAGGTGCTGCCGGTCGAGATCATCAGCGTCGACTCGGCTCTGGTCTACCGCGGCATGGACATCGGCACGGCCAAGCCCACCGCTGCCGAGCAGGCCGCGGTGCCGCACCACCTCATCGACATCCTCGACCCGACCGAGAGTTATTCGGCCGCCGAGTTCGTGCGCGATGCCAAGCGGCTCGCCGCCGAAATCAGCGCGCGCGGCCGACTGCCGCTGCTGGTGGGCGGCACCATGCTGTACTTCAAGGCCTTGTTCGATGGTCTGTCGACCCTGCCCCAGGCCGATGCCGAGCTGCGCGCCGCCATCGACGCCGAAGCCGCCGAGCGCGGCTGGCCGGCCATGCACGCCGAGTTGAGCAAGCTCGATCCCGAGACCGGCGCACGCCTGGCCCCCAACGACAGCCAGCGCATCCAGCGCGCCCTCGAGGTCATCCGACTGACCGGCCAGCCCTTGAGCGCCCTGCATGCCGCCTCACGCGACGAGGGGGTCGACTGGCCGCTGTTCTCGCTCGAGCCCACCGACCGCGCCTGGCTGCACGAGCGCCTGGCCCAGCGCTTCGACCTCATGCTGGCGCAAGGCCTTGTCGAAGAAGTGAAGGCCCTGCGCGCCCGTGGCGACCTCAGCCTGGCCCTGCCCTCCATGCGCTGCGTCGGCTACCGCCAGGCCTGGGAGGCGCTCGACAGCAAGGACTTCGCCGACCTGCGCGACCGCGGCATCGCCGCCACCCGCCAGCTGGCCAAGCGCCAGGTCACCTGGCTGCGCAGCATGCCCCAGCGCCGCGTCATCGCCTGCGACGGCGCCCAGCCCATCGCCGAGTTGCTGGCCGGCCTGCAACGCCTTCTCGGTTAGTTTTCACAGCCGCTTGCGGATCGGCCAAAGCCTCGCTAAAGTGATATCACTTTGATTTACTTTTGAGACAGGTTCAGCCATGAACGCCTCCCCGTCGCGCCCTCTTCTGAGTGAACGCCCCGCCCGTGCCGGCAACGGCTATGTGATGGCCGCCGTCGGCCTCGCCCTCGGCGCCATGGGCGGGCTCGCGCTGAGCCGCGGCCTGCCGGTGCTGGGCCTGCCGCTGGGCGTGCTGGGTGTGCTGGTCATGGCGGGCCTGTACATGCTCAACCCCAACCAGGCCGCTGCGCTGACGCTGTTCGGCGCCTACACCGGCAGCGACCGCGGTGCCGGCCTGCGCTGGGCCAACCCGCTGTCGGTCAAGAAGCGCGTGTCCCTGCGCGACCGCAACCTGAATGCGCCGGTGCTCAAGGTCAACGACCAGCGTGGCAACCCCATCGAGATCGCCGCCGTCATCGTCTGGCAGGTGCGCGACACGGCCCAGGCCCTGTTCCAGGTCGACGACTACGAAGCCTATGTGCGAGTGCAGGCCGAGGCCGCCATCCGCCACCTGGCCACCTGCTATGCCTATGACCACTCCGACGAGGCCGACACCAACAGCGTGACCCTGCGCGGTGGCCAGGACGCCGTCGCCCAGGCCCTGCGCAAGGAACTGCAGGCGCGCTTCCACGACGCCGGCGTCGACGTGCTGGACGCCAAGATCAGCCACCTCGCCTATGCGCCCGAGATCGCCCAGGTCATGCTGCGCCGCCAGCAGGCCGAGGCCATCATCGGCGCGCGCGCCAAGATCGTGCAGGGCGCCGTCACCATGGTCGAGACGGCCCTCCAGGGCCTGAGCGAGCGCCAGATCGTCGTGCTCGACGACGAGCGCAAGGCGGCCATGGTCAGCAATCTGCTGGTCGTGCTGTGTTCCGACCGCGAAACTCAACCGGTCGTCAACACCGGCACCCTGTACACCTGATCCTGCAGGCATGGCCAGCCCCGACAAGAAATCCTTCCCGCTGCGCATCGACCCGGCCTTGTGGGCCGAGGTCGAGCGGCTCGCGGCGACGGAGCTGCGCAGCGCCAATGCCCAGGCCGAACTGCTGCTGCGCGAAGCCCTGGCCCGACGCGGCATCAAGCTCGCGCCACCCCAGGGTCGGGCCAGCGCCGCGCGCAAGGACCCAGAATCCGGTCCATGAGTCTTTTGAGTGCGCGCCGCCTCGCGAAGTCCTACGGCGAGGTGGCGGTGTTTTCCGATGTGGACCTGGACCTGGAAAGCGGCGAGATCGTGGCCCTGCTCGGCGAGTCGGGCAGCGGCAAGTCCACGCTGCTGAACTGCCTGGCCGGGCTGGACGAGGCCGATGCCGGCACAATCACCCTGGCCGGCCAGGACCTGCGGGCCCTGGACGACGAGGCCCGCTCGGCACTGCGCCGCCGCGAGCTGGGCTTCATCTTCCAGGCCTTCCACCTGCTGCCGCATCTGAGCGTCGCCGACAACGTCGCCCTGCCGCTGCGCCTGCTGGGCCAGCGTGACGACGAGCGCGTGCACCAGATGCTGGCGGCCGTCGAACTGGCAGCTCTGGCCACACGCATGCCGCGCCAGCTCTCGGGCGGCCAGCTGCAACGCGTCGCGATTGCGCGGGCCCTGGTGCACCGCCCCCGTCTCGTGCTGGCGGACGAGCCCACCGGCAACCTCGACCCGCGTCATGCCGCCGAAGTGCTGGAACTGCTGAGGCGCTGCACCCAGGAGGCCGGCGCGGCCTGCCTGCTGGTGACGCATTCGGAACGCGCCGCCGAGGCGGCCGACCGGCGCGTGAGGCTGGACGACAGCGGGCTGCATCCCGTATGACCTTGTGGCGCCACTTCAGCTGGCCCGCCTGGCGCGACCAGCCCGGCCGCGTCGTGCTCGCCATCGTCGCCGTCATGCTCGGCGTCGCCCTGGCCTTCGGTGTGCACCTGCTCAACGGCGCAGCCCTGGCCGAGTTCGCCCGCGCGGCACGCGGCGTCAACGGCCAACCGGATCTGGTGCTGACGGCCCGCGCGGGCTCCCTGGCCGACGCCGATCTCGTCGAGCTGCTGAACCGCCCCGAGGTGGCTGCCGCCAGTCCCGTCGTCGAGGCCCTGGCCCTGTGGCCCGGCCAGGTCGGTCCGGGCGGCCGCGGCCTGTCCATCCAGCTCATCGGCCTGGACCCGCTGGCCCTGCTCGCCTCGGCCCATGCCGGCCACCCGCTCGCGCCCGAGCTGACGCCCCAAGTCCACGGCGGCCCGGCGGCGATGCTGGGCGCCAACATCGTCCACCTGAACGAGGCCGCCCGCAAACTGCTGCCCGCCGACGCCAGGACCCTGAAGCTGCGCCTGCCCCAGGCAGGCGGCACGGCGCGCGACATCGAACTCAATATCGGCGGCCGCGTCGCTGCGGACAACACGCCGCTGGGCGTGCTGGACATCGCCGACGCGCAAAGCCTGCTCGGCCGCCTCGGCAGCCTGGACCGCATCGACGTACAGCTCGTCCCCGGCACCGACGCCACCACCTGGGCCGCCCACCTGCCCGACCGCTGGCAGGCCACGCCGCCGGTCGATCAAGGCGCGCGCCTGTCCGACATGACGCGCTCCTACCGCGTCAACCTCGGCCTGCTGGCCCTGATGGCCCTCTTCACCGGCAGCTTCCTCGTCTACGCCGTGCTGTCCCTCGCCACGGCCCAGCGCCTGTCGCAATGGGCCCTTGTCGGCGTGCTCGGCGTGTCGGCGCGCATGCGCTGGCGGCTGATCCTGACCGAAGGCGCGGCCATCGGCGTCGCCGGCACGGCACTGGGCCTGAGCCTGGGCGTGGGCCTGGCGGCGGGTGCGCTCAAGCTGATGGGCAGCGACCTCGGCCTGCATGGGGCCAACGGCTCGTCCATCGACCTGCTCTTCAACCAGCCCCTGTTGATGCCCGCCCTGGTGTACGGCGCCCTGGGCCTGGCCGCGGCCCTGGTCGCCGCGCTGGCGCCGGCGCTGACCGTGCGCCGCATCGCACCCGCCCTGGTGCTCAAGGGCCTGGGCCTACCGGCCGGGCGCACGCTGCCGGCCTGGGCGGGCCTCGCCCTGCTGGCCGTGGGCGCCGCCCTGGCCTGGCTGCCACCGGTCTGGAACGACACGCCCGTCGCCGCCTATGCCGCCATGTTCTTCCTGCTGATGGGCGGCCTGGCCCTGGTGCCGGCCGGGGTGCAGGGCATGACGGCGCTGCTCACGCGCCTTCCGGCCGGCGCCCTGCTGCTGCTGGCCCGCGAGCGCAGCCGCGACCAGGCCACCGAGGCGCGCCGCTCGCTGGCCGGCGTCCTCGTCGCCCTGGCCCTGGCCGTGGCGATGACGGTCATGATCGGCAGCTTCCGCGAATCGCTGATGCGCTGGCTGGACCAGGCCCTGCCGGCCGATCTCTATGTGCGCAGCTCGCTGCGCGGCGCCAACGGCGTTCCCGCGCCGCTGCCTGCCGCTCTGCTGCAATCCCTCGCCCAATTGCCCGAAGTCGCCCGCAGCTCGCCCCAACTGACGGCCCGGCTGCGCCTGGCGTCCAGCGGCGAGGCCGTGGCCCTGACCGCGCGCGACGTCAAGGCCGGCGGCCTGCCGCTGGTCGAGCGCTGGAGCGGCGCGGCGGCCGCGGGCACGCTGGGCGTCTGGGTCAACGAGGCCGCGCGCGATCGCGACGGACTGAAGCCCGGCAACGTCTTCGAAGGCACCCTGCTCGACGGCGACCGCGTGCTGAAGCTGCAGGTGCTGGGCGTGTGGCGCGACTATTCGCGCCAGAACACGGCGCTGTGGATGGCGCTGGACGACTACCGCCGTGCCAGCGGCGACAACAGCACGGCCGAGCTGGCCCTGTGGCTGGCGCCGGGCCGTTCACTGGACGCCGCCCGCACCGCGGTGCGCAAGCTGGGCGGCGAAAACGTCGAGATGGCCGCCGCGGGCGAGCTGCGCGCGCTGTCGCTGAAGATCTTCGACCGCAGCTTTGCCATCACCGTCTGGCTGCAGGCCGTGGCCCTGGCCGTGGGCCTGTTCGGCGTCATCGCCAGCCAGTCGGCCCAGGCCCTGGCGCGCCGGCGCGAGTTCGGCCTGCTGCGGCATCTGGGCCTGTCCAGGCGCCAGCTGATGCGACTGCTGCTGATCGAAGCCAGCCTGCAGGGCGGCGCCGGCGCCCTCGCGGGCCTGGGGCTGGGACTGGGCCTGAGCGCCATCCTCGTCTACGTCGTCAACCCGCAGAGCTTTCACTGGAGCATGGAGATGCATCTGCCGCTGGGCCGCCTGGCCGCCCTTGTCGGCCTCGCCTTTGCCGCGGCCGTCGGCGCCTCGCTGCTGGCCGGGCGCCGCGCCCTCGGCCAGGACGCCGTGCGCGCCGTAAGGGAGGACGCTTGAAGATGAAACGCCGCGCCCTGCTTCTCGCCGCCCTGCCGCTTCACGCGCGGGCCGCGATGCAATTCCCGTCCGACTTCGGCGCCCACCCGGCCCAGAGCATCGAGTGGTGGTATCTGACGGGCCTGCTCGGCGACGCCACCGGTGGCCCGCCGCGCTTCGGCTACCAGCTGACCTTCTTCCGCCTGCCCGGCCCGGCGGCGGCTGACCACCCCAGCGGCCTGGCCGCCAAGGAGCTGCTGCTCGGCCATGTCGCACTGTCCGACATCAGCGCGCAGAAGCAGCGCCATGCCCAAAGCCTGCTGCGCGCCCTGCCCGGGGCCGTGCAGGCGATGCGGGGCGACTGCGACGTCAAGCTCCGTGACTGGACCCTGAAGCGCACGGCCGACGGCTACCAGGCCGCCTTCAGCGGCCCCGGCTTCGCCCTGGCGCTCAACCTGGCGGCACCTGACGCCCCCCTGCTGCAGGGCGACGGCGGCATCTCGCGCAAAGGCCCCGATCCCGAGCAATTCAGCCACTACTACACCCGCCCCCAGCTCGCGACCCAGGCCACCTTGACCCTGGACGGACAGCGCCAGGCGCTGACCGGCCGCGCCTGGCTGGACCACGAATGGAGCGACCGCTATCTCGGCGAGACCGCCGGCTGGGACTGGCTGGGCCTCAACCTCGATGACGGGCGCGCGCTGACCCTGTTCCAGTTGCGCCGCAAGGACGGCAGCCGCGCCTGGGCCGGCGGCAGTGCGCGCACGCCGGGCCAGCCCGACCGCAGCTTCAGGCCCGAGGAGGTCGAGATGACCCCGCTGCGCCACTGGACCAGCCCCGTCACCGGCGCCCGCTACCCCGTCGAATGGCGCTTGAAGAGCCCGGCCGGCGAGATGCTGCTGAGCGCGTATTTCGACGCCCAGGAGATCGACGCCCGCAACAGCAGCGGCCTCATCTACTGGGAAGGCGCCTCCCGGCTGTTCGACGCCCAAAAGCGGCCGCTCGGCGCCGGCTATCTGGAATTGACCGGTTACGGCGGCAGGCCGCCCTTGCCGTGACCCACAATGCCCGCCGAAAGCAACGCCAGGCATGGCGCCCCCTGAAGACATGAGCTCCACCTCCGACCGCCCCGCCTCCAAGCAGGCCCGCTCCCTGAGCGGCCTGGCGCCCTTCCTGCGCCCCTACCGCGGCCGCATCGCGCTGGCCCTGCTGACCCTGCTGCTGGCCGCCCTGGCCACGCTGGCCTTCCCCATCGCGCTACGCGGCCTCATCGACGCCGGCTTCGCCGCCGGCAATGCAGGCGAGCGGCTGATGGCCCTGCGCGAGCATTTCCTGGCCATGTTCGGCGTCGGCGCGGCCCTGGGCCTGTTCTCGGCCTCGCGTTTCTACATGGTCACCTGGCTGGGCGAGCGCGTCACGGCCGACCTGCGCAATGCCGTCTACACCCATGTGCTGCGCCAGAGCCCCGAGTTCTTCGAGACGACGCAGACGGGCGAGGTGCTGTCCCGCATCACGACCGACACCACCGTCGTGCAGACCGTCGTCGGCTCCAGCCTGTCCATGGGCCTGCGCAACATGGTCATGGGCGTCGGTGCCCTGATCATGCTCGTCGTCACCAACCCCTATGTGATGGGCCAGGTGCTGGGCATCCTGGTGCTGGTGGTGGCGCCGGCCCTGTTCTTCGGCCGCCGCGTGCGCAAGCTGTCGCGCGCCAGCCAGGACCGCGTGGCCGATACCTCGGCCATCGCCGCCGAGGTGCTGAACGCCGTCACCGTCGTGCAGAGCTACACCCAGGAAGGCGCCGAGGCCAAACGCTTCGCCAAGGCCAGCGAGGCCGCCTTCGACACGGCCCGCAAGCGCACCCGCATCCGCAGCTTCATGGTGGCCTTCATCATCACGGCCGTCTTCGGCGCCATGCTGTGGGGCCTGTACCAGGGCACCCAGGCCGTCATCGCCGGCAAGATCTCGGCGGGCCATCTGGGGCAGACCGTCGTCTACGTGACCCTGCTGGTCAGCAGCGTGGCCGTGCTGGCCGAAGTCTGGGGCGATGTGCTGCGCGCCGCCGGCGCGACCGAGAGACTCATCGAGCTGATGGAAGCCCGCTCGCCGGTGGCCGACCCGCCCGCGCCGCAGGCCCTGGCCCAGAAATCAGGCGGCAGCGGCGTCGAGTTCGATGCCATCCAGTTCCACTACCCCTCGCGGCCCGCCACGGCAGCCCTGGACAGGCTCAGCCTCAGCGTCGAGCCCGGCGAAACCGTCGCCCTGGTCGGCCCCAGCGGCGCGGGCAAGAGCACGGTCTTCCAGCTGCTGCTGCGCTTCTACGACCCGCAGTCGGGCGTCATCCGCCTGAACGGCGTCGACACCCGCCAGCTGACGCTGAAGGACCTGCGCGCCAGCATCGGGCTGGTGCCGCAGGACAGCGTCATCTTCTCGACGACGGCCATGGAAAACATCCGCTACGGCCGCCCCGACGCGACCGACGAGGAAGTCATGGCCGCCGCCAAGGCCGCCTTCGCCGACGACTTCATCCGCGCCCTGCCCGAGGGCTATGCGAGCTTCCTGGGCGAGCGTGGCGTGCGCCTGTCCGGCGGCCAGCGCCAGCGCATCAGCATCGCCCGCGCCATGCTGAAGAACCCGCCGCTGCTGCTGCTCGACGAAGCCACCAGCGCCCTGGACGCCGAAAGCGAACGCGTCGTGCAGGCGGCGCTGGAGGCCGCCATGCAGCACCGCACGACCCTGGTCATCGCGCACCGGCTGGCGACCATCCAGAAGGCGGACCGCATCGTGGTTCTGGATGCGGGACGCATCGTGGACATCGGCCGGCACGAAGCGCTCGTGGCGCGAGGCGGGCTGTATGCCAAGTTGGCCGCGATGCAGTTCGGGCTGGAGACGGAACCCAGCGCTCGCCAAGCGACCCACAGCCATCCAGAGACCTAGAACCCACGCCGTGAAAACCGTATACATCTTCGCCCTCATCCTGCTGAGCAACATCACGGGCGCCGTCGTCTCCGACCGCACGGCCAAGACCCTGTTCCTGATCGTCTCGGGCGGGCTGGCCATCTTCGGGCTCGCGCGCCTGATCTGAGACTGGCTCGCCGCGGAACCGACGACGTAGCGGAGACAATGCCGTCCATGAGCACTCCGCCCCGCCCTCCCCAGCAATACGAAGACTTCATGCGCCATGTGTTCGGGCATGGCGTGCAGAAAAGCGACCGCACCGGCACCGGCACGCGCAGCGTGTTCGGTCACCAGATGCGCTTCGACCTGGCCCAGGGCTTCCCGCTGGTGACGACCAAGAAGGTGCACCTGAAGTCCATCGTGCTGGAGCTGCTGTGGTTCCTGCGCGGCGACAGCAACGTCAAGTGGCTGCAGGACCGCGGCGTGACGATTTGGAACGAGTGGGCGCGCGCCGACGGCGACCTCGGCCCGGTCTACGGCGTGCAGTGGCGGTCCTGGCCCACGCCGGACGGCGGGCATATCGACCAGATTGCCGACGTGGTGAAGACGCTGAAGTCCAACCCCGACTCGCGCCGCATCATCGTCAGCGCCTGGAACGTGGCCGACCTGCCCAAGATGGCGCTGATGCCCTGCCACGCCTTCTTCCAGTTCTACGTGGCCGACGGAAAACTGAGCTGCCAGCTCTACCAGCGCAGCGCCGACATCTTCCTCGGCGTGCCCTTCAATATCGCGAGCTATGCCCTGCTGACCATGATGCTGGCCCAGCAATGCGATCTGCAGCTGGGTGACTTCATCTGGACGGGCGGCGACTGCCACATCTACGACAACCACGTCGAGCAGGTGCAGACCCAGCTGGCCCGCGAGCCGCGGCCCTACCCGACGATGACCCTCAAGCGCCGGCCGGCGTCCATCTTCGACTACGAGTACGAAGACTTCGAACTGAGTGGCTACGACCCGCACCCCGCCATCAAGGCGCCCGTCGCCGTATGAGCAAGATCACCTTGGTGGCGGCTGTCGCAAAGGATGGCGCCATCGGCCGCGACAACGCCCTGCTCTGGCATCTGCCCGAGGACATGGCCCGCTTCAAGGCGCTGACGATGGGAAAGCCTGTCGTCATGGGTCGCAAGACCTGGGATTCGATACCGGCCAGGTTCCGCCCGCTGCCCGGGCGGCGCAACCTCGTCGTCAGCCGCTCGGCAGCCGAACTGCCCGGCGCCGAGGTCTTCGCCAGCCTGGACGCGGCCCTCACCGCCTGCGCCGCCGAGCCCGAGACCTGCGTCATCGGCGGCGGCGAGATCTACGCGCTGGCCTTGCCGCGGACTGACAAACTGGCGCTGACCGAGGTGGATGTCGTCTTCCCCGATGCGGACCGGCATTTCCCGGCCTGGCCGCGCGATCAATTCATCGAAGCCACCCGCGAGACGCGCAGCAGCGCCAACGGCATGCGCTTCGACTTCGTCGATTACTTACGCAAGGAATAAAACCATGTCCGGACACGGCTTCCACGTCCACGGCCCGCACGACCACGAGATGGAGCATGCGGCCCACCACGAGCCCAAGGGCTTTGCCGGCAAGCTGGCCGTCATCACGGCCATCCTGGCCACCGTCGGCGCCTTCTTTTCGTACACGGGCGGCGTGACCCAGGTCAACGCGGCCCTGTACAAGAACGACGCGGCCATCAAGAAGACCGAGGCCAGCAACCAATGGGCCTTCTACCAGGCCAAGAGCAGCAAGCAGAACCTGTCCGAGCTGGCCCTGGATCTCAGCACCAGCGAGGAGCAGAAGGCCAAGTACCGCGACAAGATCGCGCGCTACGAGAAGGAAAAGGCCGAGATCAAGCTCAACGCCGAGAAGCTGGAGGAAGAGTCCAAGCATTTCGACGAGGAGAGCGCCGAGCAGATCCATCTGCACCACCGCTGGGCCCAGGCGACGACCGCCCTGCAGGTCTCCATCGCGCTGGCTGCCATCACGCTGCTGACCAAGAAGCGCTGGATGGAGTGGGCCACCATCGCCGCCGGCCTCGTCGGCTTTGCGCTGGGCGGCGCGGCCTGGATGCACGTCTGACGCTGTGGCGGCCGGCGCTGGCTACGATGGCGCCATGCTCCACCGCATCGACGAAGAGATCACCTTCCGCAAGCTCGAGATCCTGCTCGCCTTCCTGGAAAGCGGGAACCTCGCGCGTGCGGCCGAGCGCCTGGGCATCAGTGCCGTCAGCGTGCACCGCGCCCTGCACTCGCTGGAGACCGGCACGCGCTGCAGCCTGTTCCGCCTGGAAGGCCGCAACCTGCAGCCCACCGACGCGGCCCACGCGCTGGCCGACGTGGCCCGCGAGGTGCTGCAGACCATGTCCCACGGCATCCGCGCCACGCGCGAGATCGCCGGCTACGCGGCCGACCGCATCCGCATCGGTTCGCTCTATTCGCTGACCAGCGTGACCGTGCCGGCCCTCATCATGGGCCTGCGCCTGCGCAAGCCCGACATCCAGACCGAGCTGGTGCTGGGCTCCAACCACGACCTGCTGCGCAAGCTGCGCGAGGGTGCCCTGGACGCCACCGTCATGGGCTTTCCCGAAGGCGCGGGCGACGTCGAGTCGCAACTGCTGTTCGAGGACGACATCTTCTTCGCCGCGCCAGCGGAGTCGCCGCACGCAAGGCAGGCCGAGATCGACCTCAGCGCCTTTGCCGACGAGCGCTTCGTGTCGCTGAACGAAGGCTATGTGACCCACGACCGCTTCATCGACGCCTTCCGCGTCGCGGGCTTCGAGCCCAACGTGGTCATGACCACCAACGACATCTTCTCGCTGATGAACCTGGTGGGCGGCGGCATCGGCTGCACCCTGCTGCCAGGGCGCATCCGCAGCGTGCTGCCGCGCAACGTGGTGCTGGTGCCGCTGCAGCCGCGCTACCAGATGCGTCAGAAGATCAGCGTCGTCTTCCTGCGCACGCGCGAACGCGACCCCAACCTGCTGTCGCTGCTGGCTGCCTGCCGCAGCCACGCCGCCGAACTCAAGGGTTAACCCGCCATCGTTTCAGCGGGCGTAAACGTCGCCCGGTCAGACTGATTGACCGCCAGAGGGGCCGCCCAGAAACTGCGGCCGCATACCGCCAGATCCAAGGCGGAACTCTGGAGACAGCCATGACCCTGACCCGACGCCACTGGATGGCCGCCACCGCCGCTGCCACCGCCACCGCCGGCTGGACCGACGCCTTCGCCCAGGCCGCCAGCCTGAAGATCTCGCACCAGTTCCCCAGCGGCACGTTGGAGCAGGGCGACTTCCGCGACCGTCTCTGCCGCAAGTTCGCGGCCGAGGTCGAAAAACGCAGCGCCGGGGCGCTGAAGGCCTCGGTCTATCCGGGCTCCTCGCTGATGAAGACCAATGCCCAGTTCTCCGCCATGCGCAAGGGCGCCCTGGACATGAGCCTGGTGCCGCTGTCCTATGCCGGCGGTGAGGTCGCCGAGACCAATGCCGGCCTGATGCCGGCCCTCGTGCCCAGCTACGAGCAGGGGGCGGCCTGGAAGACGGCCGAGGTGGGCAAGCTGTTGTCCAAGGTGCTGGACGACAAGGGCGTCATCGTCGTCAGCTGGGTCTGGCAGGCCGGCGGCGTGGCCAGCCGCGCCCGCCCGCTGGTGACACCGGACGACGCCAAGGGGCTCAAGGTGCGCGGTGGCAGCCGCGAGATGGACATGATGCTGAAGCAGGCCGGTGCCTCCGTCATCACCCTGCCCTCCAACGAGATCTACGCCGCCATGCAGACCGGCGCCATGGACGCGGCCATGACCTCGTCCACCAGCTTCATCTCCTTCAAGCTGGAGGAGATCGCCAAGCACCTGACCTCGGGCCGCCAGCGCACCTACTGGTTCATGTTCGAGCCGCTGATGATCTCCAAGGAGGTCTTCAACAAGCTGCCCAAGGCCCAGCAGGACATCGTCATGGCCGTCGGCGCGGAGATGGAAGTCTTTGCCCGCGACGCCGCCAAAGCCGACGACAAGGCCGCGGCCGAGATCTATGCCAAGGCCGGCGCCAAGATCTACGACATGGACGAGCCGACGCTGAAGAAGTGGCAGGCCATCGCGCGCGACACCGCGTGGAAGGACTTCGGCGAGAAGAACGAGTCCTGCGCCGCCATCCTCAAGGCCGCCCAGAAGCTGCTCTGAGGCCGCCATGAGCCACGGTTTCGAACTCAAGCCGGCGGTCGCCGGCGTCGACCCCGACACGCCGGCCCTGCTGCGGCCCATCGCCCGGCTGCTGCACTTCATCAACCAGGCCATGGTGGTGCTGGGCATGCTGGCCCTGCTGGTGGCCTCCTGCGTGCTGACCTACAGCGTCATCTCGCGCTATGTGATGAAGGCCTCGACCGACTGGCAGGACGAGGCAGCGGTGTTTTGCCTCGTCGGCGCCACCTTCATGTGCGGCGCCTTCGTGCAGCAGCTGCGCGGCCACGTCGGCATCGAGGCCGTCGCCGGCCTGCTGCCGCGCTCGCTCAATCGCCTGCGGCTGATGCTGGTGGACCTGATGTGCACCGCCTTCTGCGCCTTCTTCGCCTGGAAGTCCTGGACGCTGTTCCACGAGGCCTGGGCCGAGGGCCAGACGACGTCGTCGTCCTGGGCGCCGCCGCTGTGGATTCCCTATGTGCTGATGGCTCTCGGCATGTCCCTGCTCAGCCTGCAGCTGCTGGTGCAGCTCACCGCCCGACTCAACGGCCTGTTCAAACCCACGCAAGGAGTCGCGGCATGAGCATGCTTCTACTGGGCTCGCTGTTCGGCGTCGTCACGCTGCTGTTCATGTTCTCGGGCGCGCCCATCGCGTTCGCGCTGGGCAGTGTCGCGGTGCTGTTCATGGCCATCTTCATGCCGGCCTCGGCCCTCGACACGGTCACCCAGAACGTCTACGAGGAGATGGCCAGCATCACGCTGCTCTCCATTCCCCTGTTCATCCTGAAAGGTGCGGCCATCGGCAAGTCACGCGCCGGCCAGGACCTGTATGCGGCCATGCACGTCTGGATGGGCCGCATCCCCGGCGGCCTGGGCATTGCCAACGTGTTCGCCTGCGCGCTGTTCGCGGCCATGGCCGGTTCCAGCCCGGCCACCTGCTCGGCCATCGGCAGCGCCGGCATTCCGGAGATGCGCAAGCGCGGCTACTCGCCTGGTTTCGCGGCCGGCATCATCGCGGCCGGCGGCACCCTGGGCATCCTGCTGCCGCCGTCCATCACCATGATCCTGTACGCGGTGGCGGCCGAGCAGTCGCTGGGCCGGCTCTTCCTCGCCGGCATCATGCCGGGCGTGCTGCTGGTGGTGCTGTTCGCCGTCTACGCGGCCCTGCGCTACCGCAAGGAGCACGCACTGGCCGAGGCCGAGTTCAAGCGCACGGGTGCCGCCTCGGCTTTGCTGGCCCAGGAGACCTTCACCAGCCGCCAGAAGTTCGAGATGCTGCCGCGCGTCGTGCCCTTCGTGCTGCTGCTGATCGGCGTCATGGTGGCGCTGTATGGCGGCTTCGCGACGCCTTCCGAGACGGCGGGCCTCGGCGCCCTGCTGGCCCTGCTGCTGATCGCCACCATCTACGGCGTGTGGCGGCCCAAGGACGTCGCGCCCATCCTCACGTCGACGCTGAAGGAGTCGACCATGCTGATGTTCATCATCGGCATGTCGCTGCTGTTCTCCTATGTGATGAGCTATCTGCACATCAGCCAGGCAGCGGCGGAGTGGATCGTCGGCATGCAGCTGTCCAAATGGGTGCTGCTGGCGGCGGTGCTGCTGATGGTCATCGGGCTGGGCTTCTTCCTGCCGCCGGTCAGCATCATCCTGATGACGGCGCCCATCATCCTGCCGCCACTGAAGGCGGCCGGCTTCGACCTGATCTGGTTCGGCATCCTGATGACCATCGTCATGGAGACCGGCCTCATCCACCCGCCGGTGGGGCTGAACATCTTCGTCATCAAGAACATCGCCCCCGACATCGAGCTGCGCGACATCATCTGGGGCGTCCTCCCCTTCGTGATCCTGATGCTGCTGGCGGTGCTGCTGATCTGCATCTTCCCGGGCATTGCGACCGCCCTGCCCGACATGGTCATGGGCGCTGTGAACGCCGCGCATTGAGGAGGCCACGATGAACGCCCCCGCCTGGAATCTGCGCGACCGCCAGCGCCGCGAGCGCCTGGCCCGCGCGGCCGAAGTGCCCGGCGTGCGTGGCCGGCACGTTGCGACCGACGCCGCCGTCGCGCTGCTGGAAGCGGTGCTGCAACCCGGCGACCGCGTCTGCCTGGAAGGCAACAACCAGAAGCAGGCCGACTTCCTGGCGCAGTCGCTGACGCAGGTCGACCCGCAGCGCGTGCGCGACCTGCACATGGTGCAGTCGGTGCTCGCCCTGCCCGAGCATCTGGACGTCTTCGAGACCGGCATCGCCAAGCGGCTGGACTTCAGCTTTTCCGGCCCCCAGGGCGCCCGCCTGGCCAAACTGGTGACAAGCGGCGGCATCGAGATCGGCGCCATCCACACCTATCTCGAGCTCTTCGCCCGCTACTTCGTCGACCTGACGCCCAAGGTGGCCCTCGTCGCCGCTCACGCCGCCGACCGCCAAGGCAATCTCTACACCGGCCCCAACACCGAAGACACGCCGGCCATCGTCGAGGCCACCGCCTTCTCAGGCGGCCTCGTCATCGCCCAGGTCAACGAGATCGTCGACACCCTACCGCGCATCGACATCCCCGCCGACTGGGTGGACTTTGTGGTCAAGGCACCGCGCCCTAATCTCGTCGAGCCGCTGTTCACCCGCGACCCGGCCCAGATCAGCGAGATCCAGGTGCTGATGGCCATGATGGCCATCAAGGGCATCTATGCCGAATACGGCGTGCAGCGGCTCAACCACGGCATCGGCTTCGACACCGCGGCCATCGAGTTGCTGCTGCCCACCTATGGCGAACAGCTCGGCCTGAAGGGCAAGATCTGCAAGCACTGGGCGCTGAACCCGCACCCGGCGCTGATCCCCGCCATCGAGGCCGGCTGGGTGGAGTCCATCCACTCCTTCGGCTCCGAGCTGGGCATGGAGGACTACATCCGCGCCCGATCGGACGTCTTCTTCACCGGCGCCGACGGCAGCCTGCGCAGCAACCGCGCCTTCTGCCAGGCTGCCGGCCACTACGCCTGCGACCTCTTCATCGGCTCGACGCTGCAGATCGACCTGCAGGGCAATTCCTCCACCGCCACGCTGGGCCGCATCACAGGCTTCGGCGGCGCGCCCAACATGGGCGCGGACGCCCGTGGCCGGCGGCACGCAAGCCCTGCATGGTTGAAAGCCGGAGAGGAAGCCCGCGCCGGCCGGCCAGGCGCCACCGGCACGCCGCGCGGCCAGAAGCTGGTGGTGCAGATGGTCGAGACCTTTCGCGAGCACATGCAGCCGGCCTTCGTCGAGCGCCTGGACGCCTGGACGCTGCAGCAGCAGGCCGGCATGGCCCTGCCGCCCATCATGATCTACGGCGAGGACGTGTCCCACATCCTGACCGAGGAAGGCATCGCCAACCTGCTGCTGTGCCGCAGCGACGAGGAGCGCGAGCAGGCCATCCGCGGCGTGGCCGGCTACACGGCGGTGGGCCTGGCACGCGACGCCCGCATGGTGGAGAACCTGCGCGACCGCGGCGTCATCAAGCGGCCGGCCGACCTCGGCATCGACCCGCGCGAGGCCACGCGCAACCTGCTGGCCGCCCGCAGCATGCGCGACCTCGTGCGCGCCTCCGGCGGCCTCTACAGCCCGCCCAAGCGCTTTCGCAACTGGTGATGCCATGAGCAGCTCTCCTGGACTTGAAACCCTGGACTACGCCTTTGCCGGCACTCGCCCCGCCGGCGTCTTCACGCCCGTGTTGGTCGGCGTCGTCGGCTCGGGCAATCTCGAGGTACTGCTGGAACCGGCGGCCGGCAACGACTGCCGTGTCCACATCGAAACCTCGGCCCGCGGCTTCGGCGCCATCTGGGCCGCCGTCGTGCATGACTTCCATGCCCGCCACCAGCTCGCCGGCGTGCAACTTTCCATCCACGACATGGGCGCCACCCCCGCCGTCGTCAGCCTGCGCCTGGACCAGGCGGCCCAGGAGCTGCAACCATGAGCACTTCTTACGCTGAATGCTCCGCCCGCGAGCGGCTGGCCCAACTCGTCGACACCGGCAGCTTCCATGAATGGCTGCCCCCGGCCCAGCGCCTGACCAGCCCTCATCTCGGCCAGCTCAGCCTGCCCGCTGCCTTTGACGACGGCATCGCCATCGGCCGCGCCACGCTGGCTGGTCGCCAGGTCTTCATCGCTGCCCAGGAAGGCGAGTTCATGGGCGGCGGCGTGGGCGAGGTGCATGGCGCCAAGCTCGTCGGCCTGTTCAAGCGCGCCCTGCTGGAGAAACCCGACGCGGTGCTGCTGCTGGCCGAGTCCGGCGGCGTGCGCCTGCACGAGGCCAATGCCGGGCTGATCGCCGTCTCCGAAGTCATGCGCGCCCTGCTAGACGTGCGCGCCGCCGGCATTCCCGTCATCGTGCTGATCGGCGGTGCCAACGGCTGCTTCGGCGGCATGGGCATCGTCGCGCGCTGCGCCGACCACGTCGTCATGAGCGACATCGGACGCCTGGCCATGTCCGGCCCCGAGGTCATCGAGGCCTCGCATGGCGTCGAGGAATTCGACTCGCGCGACCGGGCGCTGGTGTGGCGCACGACCGGCGGCAAGCACCGCTGGCTGAGCGGTGACTGCGATGCGCTGGTGGAAGACGATGTTGCCGAGTTCCGCGCGGCGGCGCTTGCGGCCCTGGATGCGGCCAAGCCGATCACGCTTGCAGCCCTGGAGCAGGAACACGCCCTGCTCGCCTCGCGTCTGAGCTATGAAGGCGCCGAGGCCATCCCGCTGTGGGCCTCGCTCGGCGTGACCGACGCCGCCCAGGTTCCCGACCTCGACGTCGCCGCCCTGCGCGGCCTGGGAGTGCGCTGATGGACTGGACCCTGCTGGCCGAGCGCCTCTTCGGCGAAGCCCACGCCATCACGCGCGACGGTGACTTCCTGCAAGGCACCGTCGAGTTCGACGGCGAAGCGCTGGCCGTCATCGGCACCACGGCCCACGCGCCCATCGGTGTGCAGTTGGCCCTGGCCCAGGCCCGTGCGGTGCTGGACGTCGTCACGCAACACCCGGGGCGCGCCATCCTGCTGCTCATCGACACGCAAGGCCAGCAGCTGCGCCGCCGCGACGAGCTGCTGGGCATCAACCGCGCCATGGCCCACCTCGGCATGTGCATCGACTTCGCGCGCCGCCGCGGCCACCGCGTCATCGGCCTTGTCTACGACCAGGCCCTGTCCGGCGGCTTCATCACCTCCGGCCTGATTGCCGACGCCTGCGACGCCCTGCCCGAAGCCGAGATCCGCGTCATGCGCCTGCCGGCCATGGCCCGCGTCACCAAGCTGCCCGAGGCGCTGCTGGCCCAGCTGTCCGAATCCAACCCGGTGTTCGCGCCGGGGGTGGGCAACTACGTCGCCATGGGTGGCGTGCGCAAGCTCTGGCAGGGCGACCTCGCCCAGGCCCTGCGCGAGGCGCTGGCCGATGCACCGACGACGGATCGCCGCGCCGAGGATGGTGCCGCTCGCGGTGGCCGGCGCCTGGCCGCCAGCGTCGTGCAGCGCGTGCTGGATGCCGCATGACTGCCCTGCACCGCCACCAGATCGCAAGGCTGACGGTGGCCGGCTGGCAGCGCCTGCTGGATCGCGACTGGGACCGTGAGGCGCGCGATTGCCTGCGCTATTGGGCAGCGCACGGCCTGCCGCTGGTCGTCACGCGTCAACGCGATGAGGACGACGGCGTCGCCATGGGCCTCAGCGCACCGCGCCGCTGGAGCCATAGGCGCCTCGCGCTCCGCGTCGACAAGACCGAGGTGCTTTACTTCGACGAGTTCCCGCGCCTGGATCAGCTCGTCACGCAGTTGCCCCAGAGCGCCCGAACGCCGGCCCGCCAGCTCGCCCTCGCCCTGCAGGCCTGCGGCGCGACGGCCCGGGTCTACGGCAGCCACGGCTGGCAACACCTGACCGGCTTGCAGCATGTACGCGACGGCTCGGATATCGACGTCTGGGTGAGCGTGATCAGCGAGGAGCAGGCCGATGCGGTCGCCGCCGCCTTGAACGCCTTCGGGTCGCCCTCCCGCCGCCTGGACGGTGAACTGGTCTTCGAGGGCGACGCCGCCATCGCCTGGCGCGAATGGCTGGCCGGTCGCGCCGGCCGCGCGAATGCCCTGCTCGTGAAGCGGCTTCATGGCGCCTCGATGGAGGCCCTGGCATGAGGGCTCTGGCGCCCCGCTCGACCGCGCCGACGGCCACGGAAATCGGCCGCGCCGCCACGCTCGCGCTGTACGACGAGCTCGCGCTGTCGCCCAAGCCCGGCCTCGTCACGCTGACCGACCGCGGCAGCCATGCCGACATGGACGCTCACACTTTCATGCGCAGCCTGTTCGCCCTGCGCAGCTATTTCGTCCGCATCGCCGAGCTGGGCGCCGTCGGCGCGCCCTTCGAGGCCCTGGAGCGCTGCGGCATCGCGGCGGAAGCGCGCATGCTGGCAGCCACCGGCGGCATCAACACCCACCGGGGTGCCATCTTCATGCTGGGGCTGCTCTGTGCCTCGGCGGGGGCGCTGGGCCAACGGCCCACGCCTGCGCTGATCCGCCAGACACTGCTGGACCGCTGGGGCGAAGCACTCGCCGCTCGTGCGCAACGCAGCTCCACATTGCCCGGCGGTCTGGCCGCACGGCGCTTCAATCTGCGCAGCGCCTCGGCCGAAGCCGCGATGGGCTTTCCGACGCTGTTCGAAACCGCCGTGCCGGCGCTGCAAAAGGCAAGAGGCCTGCCGGTTCAGGTTGCCCGCCTGGACGCCCTGTTCGCCGTCATCGCCGCGCTCGACGACAGCAACCTCGCCCACCGCGGCGGCCTCGAAGGCCTGCGCTTCGCCCAGACGGCCGCGTGTGACTTCCTCGCCGCCGGCGGCGCTTCACAAGGCCTCGAAGCCGCCGAAGCCATCGCCGCCGAGTTCGTGTGCCGCAACCTGTCGCCCGGCGGTGCCGCCGACACCCTCGCCGCGGCCTGCTGGCTGGACCGCCTGGGCTGAATGAGCGCCGCGCCGGGCCGCCCCAAGCAAGCTCGCTCCCGCTCGGCGGGAGTGAGCCCGGACATGGGATGCCCTGAGGGCATCCCATGCCTGGTGAACGCCTGGCCGCGCTGTCGGCCAGGCAGGGCCGCAGGCCGAAGGGTGCGCCAGTGAGTCTGGCCCTGCTCTTCCCCGGGCAGGGTGCCCAGCACCCGCAGATGCTGCCCTGGCTGGACGCCCAGCCCGAAGCCCGGCCGGCCCTGGACGCCATGGCCCGGCGGCTGGGACCGGACTGGCGTAACAGCTTGGATGACACGAACTGGCTGCATGCCAACGTCGTCGCCCAGCCGCTGCTGACGGGCATGGCCATCGCCGCCTGGCAGGTGCTCGCAGCCCAACTTCCGCGGCCGACGGCCGTCGCCGGCTACAGCGTCGGCGAACTCGCCGCCTTCGCCGCTGCGGGCGTCTTCGATGCCGGCACGGCCCTCGACCTCGCCGCCACCCGCGCCCAGGCCATGAACGACAGCGTGGCGGGGCAGCACACCGGTTTGCTTGCCCTGCAGGGGCCTCGCGCGCTGGCGCTGGCCGAGGCCGTGCCGGCACTGTCGATCGCCATCCGCATCAGCGCCGAGCGCGTCATCGTCGGCGGCGCGGCGGCCGAGCTCGACACCAACGCCTCAAGCTGGACCGCCGCCGGCATGAAATGCACCCGCCTGCCCATTGCCATCGCCTCGCACACGCCGGCCATGGCCGCTGCGGCCCAGGCGTTTTCGCAGCGCCTCGCCCGCGTCGACCTGAAGCCCGCAAACACTGCCGTCGTCTGCGACTTCACCGGCAGCGCTGCCCGCAGCCCGGCAGCGCTTGCATCAGCGCTTGCAGGCCAGATCGCCAGCACGGTGCGTTGGGACGACTGCATGGACAGCATCGCCGAGCGCCGCGTGCGCTGTGTGCTGGAAATCGGCCCAGGCAGCGCGCTGGCGGCCATGTGGCGGGACCGGCACCCGCACATCCCGGTGCGCTCCATCGATGAATTCCAGGGCCCCGGCGGCGTGCTGGCCTGGACCCGGCAGCAACTCGCCTGAGGGCGGCATGCGCACTGAGGCGCCTAGCCGACCAGGCCCTCGTCGTCTTCGGTCTCGCTGTGCTTGCGCCAGGCCCGTGTGGCGCGGCGCATCAGATTGAGCTGGGCGACGAAACGCTGGCAGGCAAAGCAGATCTTGACGTGCACCTGCAGGGCGAGGCGGTCCGCGGCGGGCAGCTCGCGGTCCTCGTCCTCCAGCAGCAGGCGCGTGGCTTCGCGGCAGGTCAGCGTGTTCTTCATGCGGAAGCCGCCCCGGCGGCATCGAACCAGCGCAGTTGCAGGCAGTCGCGCAAGCGCATCCGTGCACGGTGCAGCAGCACCCACAGGTTGGCCGAGGTGATGGCCAGCTCGCGGCAGATCTCGTCGGAGTCCAGGTCCAGCCACTCGCGCATCATGAAGACGCGCGCCTGGGTGGGCGGCAGGTGCTCGCAGCAGGCCTGCAATACCTCGAAGAACTGCTTCTGGCTGCAGGCCGCATCGGGGTCACCCCAGTCGCGCGGCGCCTCGCGCCAATGACCATCGGGCTGGAAGAGGTCGTCGAAGAGATCCTCGCCGTCCTCGCCGACGAGGACGGTGGCCTCGCGGGTGTTGCGGCGCAGCTGGTCGATCAGCTTGTGCTTGAGGATGCCGATCAGCCAGGTCTTGAGCTGCGACTGCCCGCCAAAGGCCTGGGGGCGCTCCAGCGCGGCCAGCAGGCATTCGGAGACGGCGTCCTCGGCCCAGGCATCGTTCCTCAACTGGGCCCGGGCGAACCGCAGCAACTGCGGGCGCAGGCATTCGACCTGAAGCGCAAAGTCGGTCACGGGTGAAGCATGGCAATCACGATGCGCCAGTTTACAAAGCGTTGGCTTGCGGCTGGCTTGCCAAGCGCTTCTAGGGGGTGAGTGCAGGCGAGGCGTCCCAGTCATGACGCACCAGGGAGTCGATGACGGCCTGCTGGGCCGCACTGCGGAGCCGCCCGGCCTGGGTCAGCACGCTGACCTCGCGCACGATGGGCACGTCCGACAGCGTGACGAAGGCCAGCCGCGCGGCCCGCGCGATGGAGATGGGCATGAAGGCGACCCCGAAGTTCGCGCGCACCAGGGCCTGGATCCAGTCCTCGCGGGAGGATTGCTGCACCACCTCCAGCCTGACGCTGCGGTCGCGCAGCAGGCGCTCGATATAGGTGGAGAACTCGCACATCACGCGTTCGCAATAGCGCTCGCGGTTCAGCTCGGCCATCTCCACGCTGGCGCGCCCGCTGAAGCGGTGGTCGTCGCCGATGGCCAGCACATAGTCCTCGCTGAACAGCGGCGTGGCGGCGAATCGCTTGGGCATCTCGTAGGGCGAGCACATGATGCCCACGTCCACGTCCCCCTGGTCGAGTGCGTCGGTCAGCGCCTCGAGGTTGCCCTCGCGAAAGCTCAGCTCCACCTCCGTGCGCCCCTCCTGGCTCTCGACAAAGCCCGGCAGCACCTGGTGCAGGTCGATGGTGCACATGACACCCACGCGCACCACCTCACGCTGCGCCCGCATGAGACGCCGGGCCTCTTCGCGTGCATGGTTGGCGGTCTCGTAGATCTGCCTGAAGTTGGGCAGCATGCCCCGACCGAGATCGGTCAGCTGCACGGAGTTCTTGGTGCGGTCGAAGAGCCGTCCGCCGATGCCCTCCTCCAGCCGCTGGATGGCCTTGGTGAGGGCCGGCTGCGACACGAAGGACCGCTCGGACGCACGCGTGAAGTTCAGCGTGTCGGCCACGGCCAGGAAATAGCGGATCTGGTAGAGCTCCATGGGCGCATCGGTCGCGGCCGAGCGCCAAACCTTTCAGTGAAAAAGCACATCGCCGATAACCGCGGCCGATGGCGCGATGAATTGTTGCGATTTCCGCGTTGGAGGCCCGATTCCTAAGCTTCTCCCCATTGCCGAGAAGCCCCATGACGACTCCCACCTCCACCCCAGCCCTCAAGACCCTCGTGATTGCCGGCGGCGGCTTTGCCGGCACCACCCTGGCCCGCGCCCTCGAAGCCCGCTTGCCGCCGGGCTGGCAGCTCGTGCTGCTCAGCGAGGAGAGCTACACGACCTTCAACCCCATGCTGGCCGAGGTGGTGGGCGCGGCCGTGTTCCCCGAACACGTCATTGCGCCGATCCGCGAGATGCTGCTCACCACCCGCTTCATCATGGGCCGGCTCGACCGCGTCGACCACGCCGGCAGGACGCTGACCTGCTCCACGCTGGCCGGCCCGCTGGAGATGCACTTCGACCACCTGGTGCTGGCCTTCGGGCAGCGCGCCAACCTCGGCATCATCCCGGGCCTGGCCGAGCACGCCCTGCCGCTGAAGCTGGTGGGCGATGCCATGCACATCCGCAACCGCCTGCTGCAGCGCCTGGCCCACATCGAGCTGTGCCACAACAAGGCGCACCGACGTTCTCTGGGCCACTTCGTCGTCATCGGCGGCGGCTTCTCGGGCGTGGAGGTGGCCGGCGCCGTCGTGGACTTCATCCGCAGCGCCCACCGCTGCTACCCGCGCGTCAAGGCGCACGAGCTGCGCGTCACCCTGCTGCACGACGGCGACCGCCTGCTGCCCGAACTGCCGGCCGCGCTCGGCACCGCGGCGGCGAAGTCGCTCGGCGAGCGCGGCGTGGACGTGCGCCTGGGCGCCAAGGCCGCCAGCATCGACGCCCACGGCGTGGACCTGGCCGGCGGCGAGCGCATCACCAGCGCCACCGTCGTCTGCACCATCGGCGCGCGCAGCAACCCGCTGGTGGAGACGCTGGGCGTCGAGACCCTGCGGGGCCGCATCGTGACCGACCCCGACGGCCAGGTGCCCAACCGCCCGGGCTTGTGGGCTCTCGGCGACTGCGCCGCGACGCTGAACCTGGCCGACGGCAAGCCCTGCCCGCCCACGGCGCAATTCGCCGTCGCCCAGGCCGGGCAGCTCGCGAGCAACCTGCTCAGGCATCTCGCCGACCAGCCGACCCGCCCCTTCAACTACAGCTCGCGCGGAATGATGGCCACCACCGGCCATCACCGCGGCGTGGCTCAGGTGCTGGGCGTGCCGCTCACGGGCCTGCCGGCCTGGCTGGCCTGGCGCGCCTACTACCTGATGCGCATGCCCACCCTGGGCCGCAAGGTGCGCATCTGGGTCGAGTGGACCTGGAGCCTCTTCTTCCCCGCCGACATCACCCACCTGCGCTTCACGCGCACCAGCGACGTCGATCCCCCGCGGCAACCGCACAGCGCTGCCAACGATCCCCAGCACCTCTAGGAGCCTTCCATCATGTTCATCGGCAAGACCGCCCTCGTCACGGGCTCGACCTCCGGCATCGGCCTGGGCATCGCCCGCAGCCTGGCCGCCCAGGGCGCCAACATCGTCCTCAACGGCTTCGGCGACGCCGGCGCCATCACGCGGCTGCGCGACGAGCTGGCCGAACGCTACGACGTGCAGGTGCGCTACGACGGTGCCGACATGAGCCGCCCCGAGGCCATCGAAGACATGATGGGCAAGGCCCTGTCCGAGTTCGGCTGCATCGACCTGCTCATCAACAACGCCGGCATCCAGCATGTGGCGCCGGTCGACGAATTTCCCGTCGACAAGTGGTACGCCATCCTGGCCATCAACCTGTCGGCCTGCTTCCACACCACCCGCCTGGCGCTGCCGGCGATGAAGAAGAAGGGCTTTGGCCGCATCGTCAACATTGCCTCGGCCCATGCCCTGGTGGCCAGCCCCTACAAGTCGGCCTATGTGACGGCCAAGCATGGCGTCGCCGGCTTCACCAAGTCCGTCGCGCTGGAAGTGGCCGAGGGCGGCATCACCGTCAATGCGGTCTGCCCTGGCTATGTGCTGACGCCGCTGGTGGAGCAGCAGATCCCCGACACGGCGCGTGCACGCGGCATCACGCCTGAAGAGGTCGTGCGCAACGTGCTGCTGGCCGCCCAACCCACCAAGAAGTTCGTCACCGTGGAACAGGTCGCCGCCCTGACCTCCTTCCTGTGCTCCGACGACGCCGCTTCCATCACCGGCGCCATCCTGCCCCTCGAAGGCGGCTGGACGGCGCAATGAGCCCCGGGCTTCGCCCATTCACCCCCCCACTCCCAAGGAGAACTCCCATGAACCCCACCCTTCGCTTCCTCTGCATCACCTCTGCGGCAGCACTGTCGCTGGCCAGCACCGCCTTCGCCGGTGAATGCCCGGCCGACAAGACCGCAGCCAACGCCCTGCCAGGTGCAGCCAATGCACCGGTCGGCGTGACCGACACCGAACTGGCCTCCATCGACCTGTCCAAGGAGAACGTCAAGCTCGACCAGCGCCGCCTGCGCATGCGCCACATGACCATCGCCCCCGGTGGCGTCGTGCCCCTGCACAGCCACGAGGACCGGCCCGCGCTGATCATGGTCAACAGCGGCGAGATCTTTGAGTACAGCAGCAAGTGCAGCGTGCCCGTCCTGCACAAGGCCGGCGACATCGCGCGCGAGTTCCTCGGCACCCGGCACTGGTGGAAGAACGTCGGCTCGATGCCCGTCGAGCTGACCATCGCCGACGTCGTCAACGACAAGAAGCCGGCCACCATGGAAAAGATGATGTAAGGCCGCGGCCTTCGTCAACGACCCCTGCCCACGCCAACCAGAAGAGACAGCCGATGAACGCCACCGCCCCCACCGCCACCAAGGCCCGCAAAGCGCGTACCGCCTCACCCCCCGGCCTGCCCGGCCAGGTGGTGCTGGTGCTGCAAGGCGGTGGGGCCCTGGGCGCCTACCAGGTCGGCGTGTACGAGGCGCTGCACGACGCGGGCATCGAGCCCGACTGGGTCATCGGCACGTCCATCGGTGCCATCAACGCGGCCCTCATCGCGGGCAACGCGCCGGCTGACCGCATGGGCCGCCTCAATGCCTTCTGGGAGCACGTGGAGCAGCCGGCCACCACGGCCGGCCCGCTGGACTGGCTGGGCATGGGCAACTGGGTCGCCAACATGACGACGGTGATGCGCGGCATCCCGGCCTTCTTCGAGCCCAGCATGGCAGCGCTGCGCGGCGTGCGCGCCAACGTGGGCGTGGAGTCGGCGGCCTACTACAGCACCGAGCCGCTGCGCGCGACGCTGGCCGAGCTGGTGGACTTCGGCAGCCTGCAAGCCGGCGCGACGCGGCTGACGGTTGGCGCCGTCAACGCCTGCAGCGGCGCCATGCGCTACTTCGACAGCCAGTACGAGCCGCTTTGCGTGGAACACGTCATGGCCTCGGGCGCGCTGCCGCCGGCCTTTCCGGCGGTGCGCATCGACGGCGAGCCCTATTGGGACGGCGGCCTCTACTCCAACACGCCCATCGAGGCCGTGCTGGACGACCGGCGCCGCCGCGACTCGCTGATCTTCGCCGTCAACGTCTGGCACCAGACGGCGCCCGAGCCCGAGTCCATCTGGCAGGTGATGGGCCGGCAGAAGGACATCCAGTTCGCCAGCCGCGCCGACAGCCATATCGCAAGGCAGAAGCAGATCCACCGCCTGCGCCACATCATCCGCCAGCTCACGCAGCAACTGCCTGCGAACAAGCAGGCCGATGCGGCCATCAAGGAGCTGTCATCCTGGGGTTGCGGCACCACCATGCACGTGGCCCATCTGCTGGCGCCGCGCCTGGAAGGCGAGGACCACACCAAGGACATCGACTTCACGCCGGCCGGCGTCAAGGCGCGCCGCGAGGCGGGCTATGCCGACACGCTGCGCATGATCGAGCGCTCGCCCTGGCGCGAGCCGACCGATCCCATCGAAGGCGTCGTCGAGCACGTCTGAGCCCGCCATGACTGCCATCTGGTTCACCGCCCTGCTCTGCGTGGGCGCCATGGGCTATGCCATCCAGCGCGGCGGCACCTGCATGGTGGCCGCGGTGGACGAAGTGCTCAACCACGGCCGCGCCCACCGCCTGGCGGCCATGCTGGAGGCCTCGCTGTGGGTGGCCGGCGGCCTGGCGCTGGCCGAGCTCATGCACCTGGCCGGCAGCATGCCCGCCGGCTTTGCCAGCAATGCCTGGACGGTGCTGGGCGGCGCCTTGCTGGGCCTGGGCGCCTGGCTCAACCAGGCCTGCGTCTTCGGCGCCATCGCCCGCCTGGGCTCGGGGGACTGGGCCTATGCCGCCACGCCGCTGGGCTTCTACGCCGGCTGCCTGAGCGTGCAACCGCTGTTCTCGCGCCCGGCCGCGCAGGCGCTGGCTCACGCCTCGCCCATCGCCGGCTCGGCCACCGTGCTCGGGCCGCTGTTCATCGCCTATGCCTGCTGGCGGCTGTGGCCGGCGCTGCTGGCACTGAGGGCGCCGGGCCGCCTGCGCACGCTGGCGCGGCAGGTCTGGTCACCACATGCCGCCACCATCGTCATCGGCGCGAGCTTCGTCGTCACGCTGCTGCTGGCCGGCAACTGGGCCTATACCGACGTGCTCGCCGACCTGGCGAGGAGGGTCGGTCCCGCCCGGGCCGGCCCGGGCCTGCTGCCGCTGCTGCTGTTGGCGGCGCTGTATGTCGGCGCCCTGCTCGGTGGCCTCACCGCCGGCCGCTGGCGCTCGGCGTGGCCGGTGCTCGCCCAGTTTCGGCGCTGTTTCGCCGGCGGCGTGCTGATGGCCTGGGGCAGCCTGCTGATACCCGGCTCCAACGACGGGTTGATCCTGATCGGCATTCCGCTGCTGCGGCCCTATGCCTGGCTGGCCCTGGGCAGCATGTTTCTCGTCATCGCGATGGCCATGCGCGTGCAGGCATGGTGGGGAACCGAGGCGCCGGCCTGACAGCCCCTCGGCAGGAGGCGCGTCTCAGCGCAGCGTGAGCACGACTTCGCCCGAGACCGGGTCGGTCACGCCCAGGCCGCCGCCCAGGTCTTCCAGCTCGGCGCGGAAGCTGTCGAGCACGCCAATCATGGTCGGCCGCGCCTGGGCCAGCGCCTCCATCGAGGCCCACTCGCCAATGATGCAGAAGCTGTGCTCGCCGGTCTGGACGAGCGCGCCGCCCCGGAAGCCTTCGGCCGAGAAATCGGCGCGGCGGTGGGCGTCGATGAAGGCCTGCTCGCGGCCGGGCTTGACGCGAAAGCGAACGACATTGAATGCGGTCGTCATGGCAGTTCTCCTTGCTGAAGGCCGGCGACAGGGCGCCCGCCTGCGCGGTGGTCGGGCCACGAGCCGGCGCCTTACACCCCCGCTGTCACCGGTTCACGCTTCATCCGGCCCCGTAAGGACCGCCGCCCTCGGCGGACCAAGCCCAGCGCCCTCCTCCACACGACCGCAGGCGCGTCGCCCCCATCGCTTCCCAAGGAGCCAACATGACACTGCAACGTTCCCTTCTCTCCACCGTCGTCGGCGCACTGTTCGCCACGGCGCTCACCAGCAGCCCGGCCCTCGCCCATGACGGCCACGACGACCACGGCACGGGTCGCGCCACCCTGCTGGTGACCAGCACCAACAACGCCACGGCCAACAACATCGTCGTCTTCCGCCTCGACACGGGCGGGGCGGCTTCGCTGTCCTACGTCACGTCGCTGGCCACGGGCGGCGCGGGCGGCGCCGGCGGCAACGCCGGCCTGGTTCAATTCCACGACGGCGTCGGCGCGGTCGCCAACTACGGGTCCAACACCGTGACCCAACTGGTTCGCCAGGGCGACTTCGTGCACATCGGCCGAACCCTCGGCCTCGCAGCCGGCTGCACCAAGCCCGTGTCCGTCGCGCTGAAGCACGACCACCTCTTCGTCGCCGGCGCCAACTGCGCCGAGGCCCACGACTGGCCGTCGGGCAAGCTGGAGGGCACGGCGGTCGCGCTGCCCAACACGTCGGCGGCCCAGATCGTGGCGGGCCGCAGCTGGGCGGCCGTGACGATGAAGGCCGGCTCTGTCATGCAATTGCCGCTGAACAAGCAGGGCGCGCTGGCCGGCACCGGCACCGCGGTCGCCCTGCCCGCCGGCGCCAACGACACGCCGCTGGGCGCCGCCTTCTGGGGCGACATGCTGGGCTTCAACCCGGCCCACAGCCCCAACAGCCTGGCCCTGGTCAACGCCGATCGCATGGTCTACCCCATCGCCGGCCCGACACCCGCCTTCCCCAACGGCAACGCGCCCTGCTGGCTGGTCAAGGGGCCGGGCAACCTCTGGTATTCAGGCAACACGCCGGCTAAGGCGATCTCGATCTTCTTCAGCGACGGCATGGGCGGCTCCTTCTACAAGTCGGTGCCGCTGCCTGGTGCGCCGACCGATCTCACGGTCTCCCCGGACGGCAAATGGCTGGCCGTCATCTACAGCGCCGCGGACGGTGCCCACATCGCCGTGTATGCCATCGACGCCTACGGTGACCTGACGGCCGCAGCCACGACGAGCGCCATCGGCATCTCCAACTTCAACGGCGTCGCGTTCAGCCAGTGACAGCCACCGGCGCCTGAACTTCACGCTGGCCTCACCCTCCTCTCAGCGGCCTCACCCGAGGTCCGCAGACTCGAAGTCCTGCAACGCCCGACTTCGAGAGGAATCGCCATGGAGACAGGCAGCGACAAGGCGCATTGGGTCGAGGTCATCGACGAGCTGGGGCTGTTCCCCGTCAAGCGGCTCGGCCCCTACGACAGCGAACGCCTGGCGAGCCGGGCACGGCGCGGCGTCATGCGCCTGCTGAATGCGGGCCGCTACCGCGCCGCGGTCGTGTCGCCGCAGCCGCTCGAGGACCACGGCCGGCCGGAAGAAAGCCAGCGTGCATGCGTGCAGCGAGTCGGAAAAAGCAAAACCCCCTCGCCGCAGGGCTGAGGGGGTCTGTCTGGTGGGCGGTGCAGGGTTCGAACCTGCGACCCCTGCCGTGTGAAGGCAGTGCTCTACCGCTGAGCTAACCGCCCGGGTGTTCGGTGGCCGTTTTTTCAGGTTCCAAGCGAGGCTTGGTGGGCGGTGCAGGGTTCGAACCTGCGACCCCTGCCGTGTGAAGGCAGTGCTCTACCGCTGAGCTAACCGCCCTGGAAAAACGGACCCGTTTCCGGGAAGCCCGCGATTATGCCACGGGTTGGGCGGGCTCCAGCGCGCGCCATTTGCAGGCGCCGCCGGCCGCCTTGTCGAGGTCGGTCAGCAGCTTGGTGTGAGCCTCGGCCTCGGCGTCGCTGGCGCGCGGCACCGGCAGCGCGAAACGGCTCAGGTCCACGGCCTCGATGGCGGCGTGGCCATCACTGCCGCTGCTGTCACCGTGCTCGTCCATCAGCAGCGCGTCCTGGCCGCGCGTCAGGCGGATGTAGACGTCGGCCAGCAGTTCGGCATCCAGCAGGGCGCCGTGGAAAGTGCGCTTGGAATTGTCGACTTCCAGGCGGCGGCACAGCGCATCCAGGGAGTTGGCCTTGCCGGGGAAGAGGTCGCGGGCCATCAGCAGCGTGTCGCGCACGCTGCCGACGTGATCGGTCAGCACGCCGCGCTTCAGGCGCTTGAGCTCGGCGTTGACGAAGCCGATGTCGAAAGGCGCGTTGTGGATGACCAGCTCGGCGCCGGCGAGAAAAGCCAGCAGCTGGTCGACGATCTCGGCGAACTTGGGCTTGTCCGACAGGAAGGCCTCGGTCAGGCCGTGCACCCGCAGCGCGTCCTCGTGGCTGGCACGCTCGGGGTTGATGTAGAGGTGCAGGTGGTTGCCGGTGAGCTGGCGGTTGACCATCTCGACGCAGCCGACCTCGATGACGCGGTCGCCCTTGTCGGCCTCCAGGCCGGTGGTCTCGGTGTCGAAGAAGATCTGTCTCATGCCGGTCTCGCGTTGCGCTTGGTCGCCCAGGCAAAGATGGCGGCGCCCACGATGACCATCGGCAGGCTCAGCCACTGGCCCTGGCTCCAGTCCAGCGCGCGCAGGCCCAGAAAGTCGTCGGGCTCGCGGAAGTACTCGGCCGCGAAGCGCAGCACGCCATAGCCCATCATGAAGACGCCGGAGATCTGCCCCGTCGCGCGGGGCTTGCGGGCGTAGAACCACAGGATGATGAAGAGCAGCAGGCCTTCGCCGGCGGCCTGGTAGAGCTGCGACGGGTGGCGGGCGATGCCGCCGTCGTTGGCCTGGGGGAAGATCATCGCCCAGGGCAGGTCGGCGGGCGCGGGGCGGCCCCACAGTTCACCGTTGATGAAGTTGCCCAGGCGCACGGCCATGATGCCGGTGGGCACGCAGGGGGCGACCAGGTCGGATACCTCCAGGAAGCTGCGGCCACGACGGCGCCCGAAGAAGTACAGGCCGAGCAGCACGCCGAGCAGGCCGCCATGGAAGGACATACCACCGTCCCAGACCCGGATGATCTCGGTCAGGTGCTGGATGTAGTAGCCAGGCTTGTAGAAGAAGCAATAGCCGAGGCGCCCGCCCAGCACGACGCCGAGAACGCCGTAGAAGAGCACGTCGTCGACGTCACGCTTGGTCCAGCCGACAGCCACGTGCTGGGGCATGCGCGAGCGCAGCGTGGCCAGCCACAGGAAGAGGCCGAAGGCAATCAGGTAGGTGATGCCATACCAATGGATGCCCTTGGAGCCGATGTGGATGGCGATGGGGTCGAACTGAGGATGAACCAGCATGGCTCGGTACAGAGAAGAGCGGCCGGCATCATAGCCAGCGCCCTTCCCTTTCCCCTCAGGCCAGGCCGGCCAGCAGCTTTTTGGCCTCGTCGACGTTGCGCGGATTGGCGCGCTTGTTCTGCACGAAGCGCTCCAGCGCCACCTTGGCCGCGGCCTTGTCGCCCTTGGCGATCAGGGCCTGGCCCAGGCGGTGGTCGATGGGCATGCGATCGGCGCCTTCGAGGGTGCGGGCCCGCTCCAGCGACTTGACGGCCTCTTCCGGCTGGCCCATTTCGGTCAGCACGCGGCCCAGGCCATAGGCGCCGGCGGCATGCGCCGGGTAGTCGCGCTGCAGCGCCTCGAAGATGCTGCGGGCCTTGGGCAGGTTCTTCTGGTCCATGAATTCGAAGCCCAGCCGCGTCCACTGGCCGCGCAGTTCGCGAGCCACCGTGTGGTCATCCCCCGCCTTGGTGCTGGCCAGTTCACGCTCGGCGCCGGCCCAGTCCTTGTCGTTCATGGCCAGCATGGCGCGCAGCAGCTTGGCCTGCTCGGGTTGACGCGGCTGCACCTCCACGGCGAGTTCCTTGGCCTTGGCCGTGCTGCCGCCGGCAAAGCCCGGCGCCATCAGATAGAACTGGGTCAGGCCGCTGCGGGCCTCGAAGAGCTGCGGGTCCAGCTCGACGGCCTTGACGAACTGCTCCTTGGTCTTGGTGGCCAGGCCCGGCATCTTGAAGACGCTGGCCGTCATGGCCTGCTGGCCGTAGACGCGGCCCAGGGCGTAGGCGCAGGCAGCCTGGGGGCGTTTGTCGATGCAGGCCTGCAGGGACGCAATGGCGGCCTCCAGGCGCGCGCCGTCGTTGTCGTCGACGGCGGCCATCGCCAGCGCGATCGCGGCCTGGTCGTCGTCGCCCTTGGCCTTGGCGGCGCGCACGAGGTCGGCCGTCTTGCCGGCGTCGAGCCAGACCTGCCATTGCGGGTCCTTGAGCAGGTCGGCCTGGGCGGCGCCGGCGAGCAGGGCCAGCGCGAGGGGAAGCAAACGGAGGGTCATGCAGGAGGCTCCTTGAAGATGGGGGCACAACGCCGTGAAGCAGTTCACGGATGCCCGGGTTTGCCCGCTGTGACTTCAGGCATGGCTGCGACGTGCCCGACGAAGCGCGCGACCACAGGCGGCGCGTCGCTGCGCCAGATCAGGCTGGTCTCGACCTGCGGGGCGCCGGGCATGTCGCGATAGCTGACGCCGGCGCGCTGCAGGCCCTGCAGGCTGGCCGGCACCCAGGCGACGCCGATGGCGGCGGAGACGAGGTTGATGATGGTCTGCATCTGGATGGCTTCCTGGGCCACGCCCGCGCCGCCATGGTGGGCCAGGATGGCGTCGTAGAGCGACGGCGCCACCTCGCGCGGGAAGATCACCAGCGGCGCCGCGCGGCACTGGGCGTCGCTGGGCGTCTCGTCGCTGCTCGGGAAGGCCAGCACCAGGGGCTCGACGCCGATGGACAGGCGCTGGTAGCCCGCCGGCGCAGCGCCGGGCGTGTGGATGACGAAACCGGCATCAATGCTGCCGGCCTCGAATTCGCGCAGTTGCACGTCCAGCGTCGCCTCGCGCAGGGCCAGGGCCACCTGGGGACAGGCCTCGCGAAACGAGCGCAGCCATTGAGGCAGGCCACCGAAGCCCACGGTGGACACGAAGGCCAGGCGCAGCCGCCCGGCCAGGCCATCGGCGACCGCCCTCACCTCGCTTGGCAGGGCGGCCGCGTCGGCCAGCAGCTTCTGCGCCGACACCTGCAGGGCCGCGCCGGCCGGCGTCAGGCGCACGCTGCGGCTGCTGCGCTCGAAGAGCTGCACGCCGAGCTGGCCCTCCAGCTTGCGCACGGCCTGGGTCAGCGGCGGCTGACTCATGTGCAGGCGCTCGGCGGCCCGGCCGAAATGCAGCAGCTCGGCCACGGCGAGGAATTGCTGGAGGGGGCGCAGCTCGATCATTGATTCACCATGCATATCAATGCAGAGAGAACAATATATTTGAAAAGCGTACCGCCCCGCGCCAAACTGCCGGCTTCTCCAGGAGACCGCCATGAGCTTCAACCGCCGCAGCAAGAACATCACCGAGGGCGTGGCCCGCGCCCCCAATCGCTCCATGTACTACGGCATGGGCTATCAGGAGACCGACTTCGGCAAGCCCATGATCGGCATCGCCAACGGCCACTCCACCATCACGCCCTGCAACTCCGGCCTGCAAAAGCTCGCCGACGCGGCCGTCATCGGCCTGAAGGCGGCCGGCGCGAATGCCCAGCTGTTCGGCACGCCCACCATCTCCGACGGCATGGCCATGGGCACCGAGGGCATGAAGTACTCGCTGGTGTCGCGCGAGGTCATCGCCGACTGCGTGGAGACCTGCGTGGGCGGCCAGTGGCTGGACGGCGTCATGGTCATCGGCGGCTGCGACAAGAACATGCCCGGCGGCATGATGGGCATGCTGCGCTCCAACGTGCCGGCCATCTACATCTATGGCGGCACCATCAAGCCCGGTCACTACAAGGGCCAGGACCTCAACATCGTCAGCGTCTTCGAGGCCGTCGGCCAGTTCAGCGCCGGCAAGATGAGCGAGGAAGACTTCTGCCAGATCGAGAAGCGCGCCATCCCCGGCAGCGGTTCCTGCGGCGGCATGTACACGGCCAACACCATGAGCTCGGCCTTCGAGGCCCTGGGCATGAGCCTGCCCTATTCGTCCAGCATGTCCAATGTCGAGGACGAGGTGGTCGAGAACGTCAAGCTGGCGTCGAAGTACCTGGTCGAGGCCGTCAAGGCCGACCTGAAGCCGCGCGACATCGTCACCAAGAAGGCCATCGAGAACGCCGTCGCCGTCATCATGGCCACGGGCGGCTCCACCAATGCGGTGCTGCATTTCCTGGCCATCGCCCACGCGGCCGAGGTGGACTGGACCATCGACGACTTCGAGCGCATGCGCAAGAAGATCCCGGTGCTGTGCAACTTGAAGCCCAGCGGCAAATACCTGGCCGTGGACCTGCACAAGGCCGGCGGCGTGCCCGCCGTCATGAAGGAGCTGCTGACGGCCGGCCTGCTGCACGGCGACTGCATCACCATCACCGGCAAGACGGTGGCCGAGAACCTGGCCGACGTGCCGGCCCTGAGCGCCGAGCAGGACGTCATCCAGCCCGTTGCCAAGCCCATCTACGACGAAGGCCACCTGGCCATCCTGAAGGGCAACCTCAGCCCCGAAGGCTGCGTCGCCAAGATCACCGGCCTGAAGAACCCCGTCATCACCGGCCCGGCCCGCGTCTTCGACGACGAGCAGTCGGCCCTGGCCGCCATCATGGCCAACAAGATCGTGGCCGGCGACGTCATGGTGCTGCGCTATCTCGGCCCCAAGGGCGGCCCCGGCATGCCCGAGATGCTGGCCCCCACCGGCGCCCTGATCGGCCAGGGCCTGGGCGAAAGCGTCGGCCTCATCACCGACGGCCGCTTCTCCGGTGGCACCTGGGGCATGGTCGTCGGCCATGTGGCACCCGAGGCCTATGAAGGCGGTGTCATCGCCCTGGTGCAGGAGGGCGACTCCATCACCATCGATGCCCACCAGCTGGTGCTGCAGCTCAACGTCAGCGATGCGGAAATCGCCAAGCGCCGCGCCGCCTGGGTCAAGCCGGCGCCGCGCTACACGCGGGGCGTGCTGGCCAAGTTCGCGAAGAATGCATCCAGCGCAAGCACAGGCGCGGTATTGGATTGATTTCGGGCCGAGCGCCGGGCCTGCCATGGGTCAGAGGCCCATGGCCTTTCGTAGGCACAAGCAGTCCACAGGGACTGCTTGTGTCCGACTCCAGTTCACCTAGCCGGCCGCTCTGGCGATGTGCTTGCGACTCGACGCCGCAAGCATCGCCGTCCCCTCGGGGGCTGAGGCCGGACACGGCAAGTCCTGTGGACTTGTTGTGCCTGCCGAAGAGCAGCCGCTCCGTCGGCTGCGCGGTCTGCAAGACCGGCTGGGCGCGCCTGCGTTCAGCAGGGCGAGACCGGGCGAGGGGCGCACATCAACGCTTCTTTTTCGTCCCCGGCTTCGCCTGCCCCAGCCCTTCCATCAGCTGCTGGCGACGGGCTTCCCTCTTTTCATCCAGGGCATCCATGGCCTTGCGCTGGGTCAAACCGCTGGAGTCTGCCCACGACCACCATATCGCGGCCAGCACAAAGGGCGACAGCACGATGACCCAGGCCCAGAACTCGTCCTTGCTGAACTGAACCCAGCCGCCCAACTTCAGCACCAACAGCAATACACCCAACAACACGAACGCCATTCGGCCTCTCCTTCAGGTATCTTTGCAACCACTGTAGTCCAACGCCCCGAAAGGTTCGCATGAAGCAAGCTCTGATTCTCAGCCTCGCCCTCGTCATCGCCCCCGCCGCCTTCGCCAACCAGGAACTGGCGCAGAAGAAGAACTGCATGGCCTGCCATGCCCTGGACAAGAAGCTCGTCGGCCCGGCCTACAAGGACGTGGCCGCCAAGTATGCGAAGGACAAGGACGCCTACAAGAAGCTGGCCGACAAGATCGTCAAGGGTGGTTCCGGCGTCTGGGGTCCCGTGCCCATGCCGGCCAATACCCAGGTGAGCCCGGCCGAGGCCGAGACGCTGGCCAAGTGGGTGCTGACGGTCAAGTGAGACCCTCGCTCTCCTGAAAACAGGCCCTGCGGGGCCTGTTTGCTTTTCAAGCCGACGAATCCCTAGAACGTCCGTTCGGCGCATGGGCCGGCTTCACGGCCCGGTCATGGCCGCTGCCAAGAATCTGACGCGCGCAGGCTGTCTGCGCGCTCTGCCGGCGCTGCCCATGACCCACGACCGCATCCCGAAACTCTCCGCCATCGCGGCAACCGTCGCTGCCGTGTTCGCCGCGGGCGCCGCTCAGGCCGCCTCGGCCACGCTGGAAGGCTGGGCCCTGATGCCGGCCAACACCTTTGCCGAAGGCCCGACGACCGGCCAGTTCGCCAGCGGCGCCGGCGGCAACCCCCTGCCCCTGCTGGACAAGCAGTCGGTGCAGGGCTTCTCCGCCGTGCTGGCCGGCCCGACGGCGGGGAGCTATCTCTTCATGCCCGACAACGGCTTCGGCACCAAGGAGAACTCGGCCGACGCCCTGCTGCGCATGTATGCCGTCACGCCGGACTTCAAGACCGCCCTGGGGGGCAGCGGCACGGTCTCGGCCGCCAACTTCAAGACCGGCGCCGCCATGCCCGGCTTCACGGCCGGCAGCTATCTGGGCTTGTCCGACCCCAACAACCTGCTGTCCATCAAGATCCAGGCCGACTACAGCCGCTACTACAACAGCGCCGCAAACCCGCTGGTCGATTCCAGCATCCGCAGCAACCGGCTGCTGACCGGCGCCGACCTCGACATCGAGTCGGTGCGCAAGGACAAGAACGGCAATCTGTGGTTCGGCGACGAGTTCGGCCCCTATCTCGTCAAGACCAACGCCCAGGGCCAGGTGATGCGCCGCGAGATCGGCATGCTGGGCGTGCTGTCGCCGCAGAACGAGGCTGTCATCAACGGCAGCGCCAGCGCGACACTGGGCAGTTCGCGCGGCTTCGAAGGCATGGCCATCAACCAGAACGGCGACCGCCTGTACACGCTGCTGGAAGGCACTGTCAACGGCGATCCGGCCGGCACCCTGCGCATCAATGCCTTCAACGTGGACACCGAGGCCTACACGGGCCAGCAGTGGCACTACAAGCTCGACGCCGCCGGCACCAACATCGGCGACATGACGGCCATCAACGACCACGAGTTCCTCGTCATCGAACGCAATGGCGCCACGGCCACCGGCGGCGGCACGCCGTTCAAGAAGATCTTCAAGATCGACCTGAACCAGCTGGATGCCAGCGGCAACGTCAGCAAGACCGAGGTGGTCGACCTGATGAACATCGCCGACCCGCATGACCTGAATGGCGACGGCAGCGCCAAATTCACCTTCCCCTTCGTGACCATCGAGAGCGTGCTGGTGCTGGACTCGCACACGCTGCTGGTGGCCAACGACAACAACTATCCCGGTACCGGCGGCCGCAACCTCGGCTCGGACAACACCGAGTTCCTGAAGATCCATCTGGACCAGGCGCTGAACGTGTCAGCCGTGCCGGAGCCCGGCAGTTACGCGCTGCTGCTGGGCGGACTGGGGCTGATCGGTTTCAAGCTGCGTCGTCGCCAGTAAGACAAAAGGCCGCCCGAAGGCGGCCTTTCTCTGCGAGGCAGGACGTCAGTAAGCCTGACCCAACTGTTCGAGGATTGCGGGATTCTGGTGCTCGCTCACATCGCAAGCGATATGAGCGAGCCCCGAACCCCGCCCCTCGGCTGCGCCGACCGCGCACGGCGCGGCCCGCAACAGCCAGTCCAGGCTAGTAAGCCTGGCCCAACTGTTCCAGGATGGCTGGGTTCTCCAACGTACTCGTGTCCTGAGTGACGCTCTCTCCCTTGGCCACCGACCTCAGCAGCCGCCGCATGATCTTGCCCGAGCGGGTCTTGGGCAGGTTGTCGCCGAAGCGGATGTCCTTGGGCTTGGCGATGGGGCCGATCTCCTTGGCCACATGGTCGCGCAGCTGCTTGGCGATGGCCTTGGCCTCGTCGCCCGTGGGGCGGGGGCGCTTCAGCACGACGAAGGCACAGATGGCCTCGCCGGTGGTGTCGTCGGGGCGGCCCACCACGGCGGCCTCGGCCACCAGCTCGGTGCAGCTGACCAGGGCCGATTCGATTTCCATCGTGCCCATGCGGTGGCCGGACACGTTCAGCACGTCGTCGATGCGGCCCGTGATGGTGAAGTAGCCCGTCTCGGCGTCACGGATGGCGCCGTCGCCGGCCAGGTAATAGCCCTTGAGCTCGGACGGGTAGTAGCTCTTCTTGAAGCGCTCGGGGTCGCCGTAGATCGTGCGGATCATCGACGGCCAGGGCTTCTTGACGACCAGGATGCCGCCCTGGCCGTTGGGCACGTCGTTGCCGGTCTCGTCGACGATGGCCGCCGTGATGCCCGGGAAGGGCAGCGTGCAGGAGCCAGGCACCAGCGTCGTCACGCCGGGCAGCGGCGTGATCATGTGACCGCCGGTCTCGGTCTGCCAGAAGGTGTCGACGATGGGGCAGCGGCTGCCGCCCACGTGCTGGTGGTACCACTCCCAGGCGGCCGGGTTGATGGGTTCACCCACCGAGCCCAGCAGGCGCAGGCTGGAGAGGTCGTACTTCTTCGGGTGCACGGCCTCGTTGCTCTCGGCTGCCTTGATCAGCGAACGGATGGCAGTGGGCGCCGTGTAGAAGATGGTGACCTTGTGCTTCTGGATCATCTGCCAGAAGCGGCCGGCGTCCGGGTAGGTGGGCACGCCCTCGAAGACGATCTCGGTACCGCCCAGGGCCAGGGGGCCATAGGTGATGTAGGTATGACCGGTGACCCAGCCGATGTCGGCCGTGCACCAGAAGACGTCGTTGTCCTTCAGGTCGAAGGTCCACTTGGTGGTCAGCGCTGCATGCAGCAGATAGCCGCCGGTGCTGTGCTGCACGCCCTTGGGCTTGCCGGTGGACCCGGAGGTGTAGAGCAGGAACAGCGGGTGCTCGGCTTCGACCCATTCCGGCGGGCAGGTGGCGGACTGCGCCGCCATCAGCTCGTGCAGCCAGAGGTCGCGGCCTTCGACCCAGGCGATCTTGCCGCCGGTGCGCTTGTAGACGATGACGTCCTTCAGCGTCGGGCAGGAACCGCCGTCCAGGGCCTCGTCGACGATGGCCTTCAGCGGCAGGGCCTTGCCGCCGCGTGCCTGCTCATCGGCACAGAGGATGGCCACGGCCCCGGCGTCCTGCACGCGGTCGCGCAGCGACTGGGCCGAGAAGCCGCCGAACACCACCGAATGCGTCGCGCCGATGCGGGCGCAGGCCTGCATGGCCACCACGCCTTCGATGGACATCGGCATGTAGATGACGACGCGGTCGCCCTTCTTGATGCCGCGGGCCTTCAGCGCATTGGCCAGCTGGCCGACCTTGTCCAGCAGCTGGGCATAGGTGACGTGGGTGACGGTGCCGTCGTCGGCTTCGAAGATCAGGGCCGTCTTGCCCCCCTTGCCGGCCTCGACATGGCGGTCCAGGCAGTTGTAGGAGACATTGAGCTTGCCGTCCTCGAACCACTTGAAGAACGGCGCATCGCTGTCGTTCAGCGTCTTGGTGAAGGGCGTCTGCCAGCTCAGCAGCTCACGGGCCAGGCGGGCCCAGTAGCCGGCGTAGTCCTTTTCGGCCTCCGCCACCAGCGCCGCGTAGCCGGCCTCGCCCTTGACGTGGGCATTGGCGACCCACTCGGGGCTGGGCGGATAGGTGTTCAGCGTGCTCATGACCTGTGTCTCCTGATGTTGCTCGGCGCGGACTGTGCTTGGGGCATCTGACGATGCCCTGACGGCGTGTCCGTCCGATCATCGGAGTCTAGAGGGGCGGCGCAGCCCCGGCCCGCAGGTCGCCGGCGCCTGCGCATGCTCGGTTCGCCAGAAACGATGCCTGCGCGCCGGGGGCTTTCAGTCGACGGGCCGCAGCAGCATGCGTGGGCCGCCGACAAAGGGCTTGAAGCCCATGGCCTCGTAGAGTTCGGCCGGCACATAGGCCACCTGCCCCTGGATGACGAGGCTGGCGCGGCGCAGCTGCTCGATGTCGACGCTGGGGTCGCCGTCCACCAGCACCAGGTCGGCCGACTGGCCGCGCGCGATGCGGCCGCGTTGCTCGGAGGCCTTCGCGACACGAGCGCCGTTCCAGGTGGCGATGCGCAGCACCTCGGGCGCCGGGATGCCGGCCTTCACATAGAGGGCCAGCTCGCGGTGCAGGCCCAGGCCGGCCGTCGTGTCGGTGCCGGCCACCAGGGTGGCGCCGCCGCGGTGCATGTCGCGGGTCAGGGCCAGCATCTTGGCGTAGGAGGCGCGGTAGCTGGCCAGCTTGTCACCGCCCAAGTCCATCGGCGCCGAGCGCATCTGGCGCTGCCACAGCACCGGCAGATGCCCAGCGACGCTGCCCAGCGTCGGGTCGAGCTCGCCCTGGGCCTGGGTGAACATGGCCTCGAAGGCGGCGAGGGTCGGATCGACGACGGTGTGGCGTTCGCGCAGCAGCGCGATGAAGCGTTTCACGGCCGGGCTGGCCAAGTCCACGGCCCGGGCGTCGCTGCCGACACGCTGGAAACGCAGCAGGGTGCGGCTGTCGTCGCCGGGCTGGGTGACGAAGTTCAGCATGACCTGGTTGATGTGGGTCAGCTCGTCATAGCCGCTCCGCACCGCCTGCTCGGCCAGCATGAAGGCCGGCACATGCCCGTTCACGTGCAGGCCCAGGCGGTGCGCCTTGTCGGTCAGCGGCCTGACCCATTCGGGCTTGACGGAGTTGTAGAGCTTGACGCCGACATAGCCGTGGCAGGCATACCAACTGACCGCGTCCAGCGCCTCCTCCAGCGTGTCGGCGACGATGCCGTTGCGCGACGAATACGGGCTCTTGCCCTCGATGAAGCCGGCGGCATGGACGCGCGGGCCGATGACCTCGCCGCGCTCGATGCGAGTGCGCAGGCGCTGCAGTTCGACGTTGTCGTTGCCGGGGTCACGGACGCTGGTCACGCCCGCCGCCAGATGGGCCAGGCCGTCCTCGCTCCACAGATGGGCATGCATGTCCCACAGCCCGGGCAGCAGGGTCTGGCCGCGGCCATCGATGGCGCGCTCGGGCAGCACGCGCAGGGCGCCGGGTTCGGTGATGGCGTCGATGCGCCCCTGCGAGATCCACACGTCGCTGGGCCCGCGCATGCGCGCCGCCGGGGCGTCGAACCAGCGCACATTGCGGATCAGCGTCACACCGTCCAGCGGCCGGGCCAGGCGCTGGCGCAGCTGCATCAGGCGCTCGTCGGCGGCCTGCTGCTGACGCGCCAACAGCGCCGGCGCGATGGCCTCGCTGCCCTTGAGCAGGACGGCCCAGGATGGCCAGGTGATGGCGACCAGCGCATGCGTCGCGTCGTCGCGCACCCAGTAATACCAGGGCTGGGCGTCGGCGCCGGTCACGGCCACCAGGGCGAGCGGACCGGTCGCGGCATCGGGTGTGAGGCGGGTCAGGATCTCGGCGCGGATGCGCAGCCCCCCGAGCGTCGCCGCGCTGCCGTCGGCCCGGGCCAGCAGCATGCTCACCAAGGCGCCGTAATAGCCCGGGGAGGCCTCGAGCGGGATGAAGACGAAGTCCTCCGCCGCCGGCGCTTCGCCGCTGTCGGCCCGCGAGTGCCACCGTGCCCGCGCGTCGGCCACGTCGAAGTCCTCGGCGATCTCGGCGCCCATGGTGCTGCGCCCGCGACCGCGGTAGTCGCGCGGCGCACCGTTGGCGGCGAGGCGAAAGCTCTCCTTCAGGTCCGGCCCGCGACCGTTGTCGCGGTAGCTGTAGTCCGTCTCGATGCTGCCATCGGCGGTCGTCTGGACACTCAGATGGCCGGCCACATGGTCCTGGGCCAGCACGGTGTAGTCGGCAGCCCGGGCCAGGGCGGGCACCAAGGCTGCGCACAGCAGCAGGGTCGGCAGGCAAGGCAGGCGCATGGTGGGCTCCGATCCGTGGGCCACCTGCCCACGCCAGAACGGACGCAATGCAACCGCCTATCCGGACATCTATTGCCCCAGCAGCACGCCCAGCAGCAGCCTCGCCTTGTCCCAGTCCCTTCGCACGGTGCGATCGGTGATCTGCAGGGCCTCGGCGATCTCGGTCTCGCTGTAGCCGCCGAAATAGCGCATCTCGACGACCTTGGCCAGGCGCGGCTCGGCGGCGGCCAGGGCGTCCAGGGCCTCGTGCACCTGCAGCACCTCTTCCTCTTCGGCCGGCGTGCTGTCGGCGATATGGGTGTCCAGCGTCAGCCGGGCCAGGTCGCCGCCGCGGCGCTGGGCCTGGCGCTCGCGCACCGCGTCGATGATGACCGAGCGCATCACCTGGGAGGCATAGGCGAAGAAGGCGCGCCGGCTGTCGGGCCGCAGCCGGCCGCTGCCCAGCAGGCGCAGATAGCTCTCGTGTACCAGGGCCGTGGTGTCCAGCACCGTGTTGCGGCCGCCGTCACGCAACCGTGAACGCGCCAGCTTGCGCAGCTCGTCGTAGGCGGCGGCGAAGAGACGATCCTGGGCGCCGGGGGCGCCGGAATTGACCTGCTCGATCAGGCCATCGATGGTGTCGGTGCTCACGGGCTCGCATGCTGCCAGCAGTCCGGCCGGCGCAAATCATTCAGACTGGGGATGTCCGGTCTGGCGACAGCTTCGCGTCTGACCTAGCGTGTCGACCCGATGACGAGAATCCTTCCATGCTGTCTGCGGACCACCTGATCCGCCTGAGCCGCCTGCTCGACGAAGCCTTGGCCCTGGCGCCCGCGCAACGCGAGGCCTGGCTGGCCGGCCTGCCGCCCGAGAACGCCCACCTGGCCGACCCGCTGCGCGAGATGCTGGCCCGCGAAGCCGGCCTGACCCACGACGGCCGCCTGCGCACCCTGCCCCGCATCGGTGCGTGGGAAGGCGACGACAGCGCCGCCATCCAGGCCGGCGACCGCATCGGCCCCTACCGCCTCCTCGAGGAGATCGGCCGCGGCGGCATGGGCAGCGTCTGGCGGGCCGAGCGCGCCGACGGCAGCTACCAGCGCGAGGTGGCCCTGAAGCTGCCGCGCCTGACCTGGGGCGAGGGCCTGGCCCGGCTGATGGCCCAGGAGCGCGACATCGGCGCGATGCTGGAGCACCCCAACATCGCCCGGCTCTACGACGCCGGCATCGATGCGCGCGGCTGGCCTTATCTGGCGCTGGAGCTGGTTGCCGGACAGCCCGTCGACATCTGGTGCCGGGAGCGCAACGCCAGCGTGGCGGAGCGGCTCGAGCTGCTGCTGCAGATCATGCGCGCCGTCGGCTATGCCCACGGCCGCCTCATCGTGCACCGCGACATCAAGCCCTCCAATGTGCTGGTGACGCCCGACGGCCAGGCCCATCTGCTGGACTTTGGCATCGCCAGGCTGCTGAGCGACGCCTCCGCCGGCGTGACCGAGGACGGCGCCCGCCGCCTGACGCCCCACTACGCCTCGCCCGAGCAGCTGCGCGGCGAGCCGGTGACCGTGGCCACCGACGTCTACAGCCTGGGCGTGCTGGCCTTCGAGCTGCTGGCCGGCCAGACGCCCTACCGCCTGGCCCGTCCCAGTCGCGCCGCCTGGGAGGAGGCCGTGCTGGCCGACGAGCCCGAGCGGGCCAGCAGCCGCTGTGAGGACCGCGCGACGGCCCGGGCCCTGCGTGGCGACCTCGACGCCATCCTCGCCAAGGCCCTGAGGCGCGACCCCGCCCAGCGCTATGCCAGCGTCGACGCCTTCGCCCAGGACCTGGAGCGCCATCTGCGCGGCGAGCCCGTGCTGGCCAAGCCGGCCAGCGCCTGGTATCGCCTGGGGCGCACCGTACGCCGCCACCGGCTGGCCTTTGCAAGTTCGGCCGCCATCGCCGCCGCGCTCACCGTCGGTGGCGGCCTGGCCCTGCGCCAGAACCAGCGCGCTGAGTTGGCCGCACAGCGCCAGCAGATGGCCACCAGCTTCGCGGCGGCCCTGCTGCGCGCCGACCAGGCGGCCTTCTTCGCCCGCACCGACGCACGCCGCCCGACGCCCGAGCTGACCCTGGCCGACAGCGCGGCGCTGATCCAGCAGCGCTTTTCCGGCGAGCCGGAGCTGCAGGCCGACCTGCTGGGCGCCGTGGCGCGCCTCTTCCTGGAGATGGACAAGCCCGAACTGGCTGCCGAGCATGCCCAGCGCCAGCACGAGATCCTGCAGCGCGCCGGCGCCGGTCGCGAAGCCCTGGCCGAGGCCCGGCTGCTGGCCGCCGAGGCCTGGCTGGCGGCTTACCGCTGGACCGAGGCCGACGCAGCCGCGCAGGAAGTGCTGAAGCTGGCCGCCAGGGACAGCCCGTTGCGCGCCGAGGCGCTGGCCCTGATCGCCCAAGCCGCCTGGGCCGTTGGCCATGCCGACGCGGCGCAGGCCTCGCTCCGCCAAGCGCAGGTCCTGTTGCCGGCCCAGCCCGCCAGCTCGATCGCGGCGGCCCGCATCGAGGCCTTGCGGGCCGAGATGTCGGAGCGCGCGGACCACTATGCCGAGGCCGACACCCATCTCGGTCGCGGCATCACGATGGCGCTCGCGGCCCAGGGCGAAACATCACCACTCGTGCATCGGTTGCGCGAGCTCGCCGCCCAGAGCCTGATCGACCACGGCCAGGCCAACGCCGCTGCGCCGCTGATCGAAGCCGTCGTGCGCAACCTGAATGCCCGTGGCGGCCCAGCCGTCATCGAGGCTCGCATCATCCAGGCCGAATATGCGCTGTCACGCTATCAACGGGGCCTGGCCAGCCACACCGAAGCCCAGCAGGCCGCAGGCTCGGCTGCTGCCTTGATCGATGCCCAGCCCGAAAGACCGCAACTGCAGGAATATCGTCTCAACCAGATGCGCAGCCGACTCGCCCTGGCCCACGGCGACATCCAGGCGGCTTGGGACTTCCTGCACGACAGCTTCCCGTCGCCCTGGCGCGGGCCGCGATCACCGCAAAGGTATTGGCAACGCCTGCAGTGGACGGCAGCCGACGTCTACGCGTCGGCCATAGGCTCGTCCGTCAGCCATGGGCACGAGATCGGGGACTACTGGTCCAAGCTCGTCCGGGATGGACAGATGCGTCCGCCCGACCAGGCCGGCGATCTGGCCCGCAAAGGACTGGCGAGGGCCCAGGCCGGCCACGCCGAGGAGGGTCTGCAGCAGTTGGACGGTGCCGCATTGACGCCGAATGCGCGCGCCATGCTGGCCTGGGTCAAGGCTCAGCTCCTGCTCGACCTCGACCGACCTGCCGACGCGGCGTCTACCGTGCGGGGGCTCAATCCCGGGACGACACCCGACCTTCCACCAGAGCGCTTCACCAGCGAGGCCGTCGCCGCCCAGCTCGATTGCACCCAAGGCTACCCCACCGCCGGTCGTGACAAGCTCATCGCCCAGGCCGAGGCCCTGCTACGCGACCGCAACCCTGCGGCTCCGCGCCCCGCCTGGCTGCGCGCCCACGCCGGCCTTTGCGCCCTTGCCGCGGGTGACCGCCCCGGCGCTCTCGCTCTGGCGGCCCAGTCCCGCCAGGCCTTCAAGACCCAGCCCGAGGTCGCGCCCTACTTCAAACGGCCGCTGCTGGAGCTGGAAGCCGCGCTGCGTCACTGACACAGGCCCTCCCTAAAATCCGCGCGTTCTTCGACGCCCCAGGATCCCATGACCACCCCGCTGCGCCCCCTGCCCCGCCTCATCTTCGCCAGCCGCTGGCTGCAGCTGCCGCTGTATATCGGCCTCATCCTGGCCCAGGCGGTGTATGTCTTCCAGTTCCTGACGGAGCTGATGCACCTCGTCGAGGCCGCCTTCGGCGACATGCACGCGCTAGAGACGCTGGTGAAGAGCGTGGGCTACAAGGCCTCGGCCATCAAGGACGCGGCAGGCACCATCACAGGCTACGAGCCCATCGCCCGCCTGAACGAAACCATCCTGATGCTGGTCGTGCTGGGGCTGGTGGACGTGGTGATGATCTCCAACCTGCTGATCATGGTCATCGTCGGCGGCTACGAGACCTTCGTCTCGCGCATGGACCTGGACGGCCATCCCGACCAGCCGGAGTGGCTCAGCCACGTCAACGCATCGGTGCTGAAGGTCAAGCTCGCGACCGCCATCATCGGCATCAGCTCCATCCACCTGCTGAAGACCTTCATCAGCGCCGCCAACTACGAGCAGCAGACGCTGATGTGGCAGACCCTCATCCACCTAGCCTTCCTGCTGTCGGCGATGGCGATCGCCTTCACCGACCGGCTGCTGGCGCCGCCGGACAAGCACTGAGCGCCGGCAGGACTCAGCAGGATCAACCGGCCAGGGCGGTGACCAGGGTCTTGGCAAGATCCAGCCGGCCCAGCCGCGCCGGGTGCGAGCCGTTCGCGGCGGCGATGTCGAACCGATATCGCTCATCGACCAATTCGATCCACCGGCTCAGGCCGTAACGCTCGCGCAGCGTCTGCACCAGCGCCTCCATGCCGGGCTCCTCGGCGCCAAGCCCGGCCACAAGGGCAGTCCAGCCGGGGTCTGTCTTCAGCAGGAGCTCCTGGGCCTGCGCCGGAGTGGCCACGCAGTCGCAGCGCATGCCGGCCTGGGTCAGCAACCGGGCGGACTCGACCCGGCTGGCCTCGTGGGGGTCCACGACCAGGACGCGCATGCTGCGGTCCAACTGGCGCCGCGGCAGCCCCTCGTCCGCCGGGTCCGCCTCCTCGCCCAATGATGCGGGAGCCAGGCGCAACACGATATCGACGTCCCCGCCCTCCGCAGCCTGACGGCGCCGCAGCTGCCAGCCACGTGCACGGGCCAAGAGGCGCAACAGCAGCCAGTGGAGCTCTTCCTGGCCGGTATCCGAACCGGCGCACCCCATCCGCAGCACCGCCGCGCCGTCCAACGACGGCGACACCGCAAGTTCCAGATCCTTGCCCCCACTGAGGCCATGCGCCAGCAGCAAGTCGAGCGCGTGCTGCACAAGGCCGGCCTCCAGCTCCTGCTCCAAGGCGGGTCCGGGCCGCAGGGTTGCCCGCACACCGGCCCGCGACAGCGCCGGCTGCCATTGCTCGACGACCTGCGCAGCGGCGGATTGGAGATCCAGTGCCTCGACCTCCACCGGCCGCACGCCCCGCAAGGCATGCACCAGGGCCTGCATCTCGAGCCCGAGTTGTTCCATCTCGGCGCCCATGCGGACAACGACGGTCGGGTCCTGCGCGGCCGCCTGGAGGCTCAACGCCCAACCGGCCAACCATTCACCCAGGCAGCCAAGCTGCAGGGCCGGCGCCTCCAGCGACAAAGGCCCCGGCGTCCACGTGTCTGAAACGGCATCCATCGTTGCGACTCCCTTGAGAAAGCAGACGGCTCACTGATTGCTGGCAGCCAGCACCTCGGGCAGGTCGGTCAGGCCTGCCAGCACCTTTTCGACGCCGTCCTGGCGCAAGGTGCGCATGCCCGACTGCATCGCGAGTTCGAACATCTCGCTGGCCGGGGCGCGCCGGCGAACGAGCGCCCGCATCGCGTCATCGGCGACCAGCAATTCATGGATGCCCAGGCGGCCGCGATAGCCGGTGCCGCCACAGGCATCGCAGCCACGGTGCCGGTACTGGCGAAGCTGCCCGTCCGAGGCGAAGCGTCCGCGCCAGCTCGCCAGCAGCCCCTCGGCGTCCAGGCCGGGCACGGGCGTCTGCAGGTAAAGCTGGCACAGCGATCGGGCCGCCCGGTCGTCCAGGATTTCGACCTGGCGACAGTCCGGGCACAGCCGCCGTACCAGGCGCTGCGCCAGCACGGCCAGCAGCGAGTCCGAGAACATGAAGGGGTCCAGTCCGATCTCGAGCAGGCGCGTGACGCTCTCGGGCGCGGAGTTGGTGTGCAGGGTTGACATCACCAGATGCCCGGTCAGCGACGCCTCGACAGCGATGCGGGCCGTCTCTTCGTCGCGCATCTCGCCGATCATGATCACGTCCGGGTCGGCACGCAGGAAGGTGCGCATGGCCGCCGCGAAAGTCCAGCCGATGCGCGCGTTGACCTGCACCTGGCGCAACCCCTCCTGCGAAATCTCGATGGGATCCTCGGCCGTCCAGATCTTGCGCTTGTCTTCGTTGAGCTCGCGCATGACCGAGTGCAGCGTCGTGGTCTTGCCGCAGCCCGTGGGGCCGCAGATCAGCAGCAGGCCGTAGGCCTTGCCCATCACCTTTTTCAGGCGCTCGAGGTTGGCGGCGGAAAGGCCGATATCGTCCAGCGGCAGCGGCTTCATGCCGCCCAGCAGGCGCAGCACCACGTCTTCCATCCCCGTGTTGGTCGGCACCGTGACCAGGCGCAGCTCAACGGGCGCGCCGCCGAAGCGGCTGAAGTCGATCTTGCCGTCCTGCGGGCGGCGATGCTCGGAGATGTCGAGGTTGGCCATGATCTTGAGCCGCGCCACCAGCGCGAAGCGCACGCGGGCGGGCAGTTCCAGGTAGCGCACCAGATCGCCGTCGATGCGCAGCCGCACGCGCACCGGTCGCGGCGCGTCGGACGTCTCGACATGGATGTCCGAAGCGCGCAGCTCAATGGCGTCGGCGATCAGCCGGTTGACCAGGCGCACCAGGGTGTTGTCCGACTCGGCCACCACGCCGGCCTCGACGTCACTGGAAACGCCCTCACCGGCCGCCAGTTGCAGGGCCAGCTCACGCACCGTGGTGGCCTGCAATCCCGGCGTCACGGCCTGGGTTGCACCATCGGCCGCCGGCTCCGCGCTGCCCTGCGTCGCCTGGTAGGCACCCGCGATGGCGGGCATCAGCGTTCCCGGCAAGGCCAGAACCGGCTGGACGCGCAGCTCCGACACAAAGCGCAGCACATCCAGAAGATGGTGATCCCATGGATCGGCGACGGCCACCACCAACGCATCGTCCCTCACCATCAACGGGCAGACTGATTCGCGCAAGGCGACCACGCGCGGCACCTGGGCCAGGGCCTCAGGCTGCGGCCGCACGCGCGCCAGGTCCACGGTGGGAACGCCTTGCCAGGCGGCCAGCATCTGGCGCAATTGAGCGGAAGTCAGCACGCCATCCTTGACGAGCTGCTCGCCCACCGGGAGGTGGAACTGGCCGTCCACTTGACGCTGCAACGCATGCTGCAATTGAGCGGGACTCAGCAATCCGGCCTGGATCAGCGCGTCCCCCAGCCTTGCCGCACGAACGGCCGGCCGGGTCTGCATCTGGCGCCACAGTTCGTCCAGATCGGTCAATACCGGCGCGCCCTCGCCGCTGCGGGCCGGACGGGACAGGCCATCCAGCACGGCGGGCACGGTGTCATGTTCGTACTTGACGCTTGGAGTCATGCAGGCAGTTTGAAGCTCGCCCGCCTCCCTCACCAATGACAAAGTGCCGCGGCAGCGCCCGCAGGCCCACCAGATCGCCGCGGATTGACGAAGGTCAAAGTCCGCTCAGGTTCTCAGCGCCCGACCATGTGGCCCGGCACCACCCAGGCGTCGAACTGCTCGGCCGTCACGTGGCCCAGGGCCAGCGCGGCCTCGCGCAGGCTGGTCCCTTCCTTGTGCGCCTTCTTGGCGATCTGTGCGGCCTTGTCGTAGCCGATATGGGTGTTCAGCGCCGTCACCAGCATCAGTGAGCGCTCCACCAGCTCGGCGATGCGGCCTTCGTTGGGGATGATGCCGACGGCGCAGTGCCTGTTGAAGCTGGCCATGCCGTCCGCCAGCAGGCGCACGCTCTGCAGGAAGTTGTGAATGACCATGGGCCGGAAGACGTTGAGCTCGAAATTGCCCGACGCGCCGCCGATGTTGATGGCCACGTCATTGCCCATGACCTGGGCCGCCAGCATGGTCACCGCCTCGCTCTGGGTCGGGTTGACCTTGCCGGGCATGATGGACGAGCCCGGCTCGTTCTCGGGGATGCTGATCTCACCGATGCCACTGCGCGGGCCGCTGGCCAGCCAGCGCACATCGTTGGCGATCTTGTTCATGCTGGCCGCCAGCGTCTTCAGCGCACCATGGGCATGGACCAGGGCATCGCAGGAGGCCATGGCCTCGAACTTGTTGGGCGCCGTCACGAAGGGATGACCGGTCAACCGCGCCAGCTCGGCCGCCACGGCTTGCGCATAGCCCTTCGGGGCATTCAAGCCCGTACCGACCGCCGTGCCGCCCAGGGCCAGTTCGTGGAGATGCGGCAGGGCCGCCAGCACATGTCTCTCGCCCTGGGCCAGTTGCGCCACCCAGCCCGAGATCTCCTGACCCAGCGTCAGCGGCGTCGCATCCTGCAGATGAGTGCGGCCGATCTTGACGATGCCATCAAACGCCTCGGCCTTCTGCCTCAGCGTCTCGCGCAAGGCCTGCAGCGGCGGCAGCAGGCGTTCCTGCAGGGCCTGCACGGCAGCAACGTGCATGGCGGTCGGGAAGACGTCGTTGCTGCTCTGGCTGCGGTTGACGTCGTCGTTGGGATGCACCAGCCGCCCTTCCCCGCGCTCGCCGCCCAGCAGCTCGCTGGCGCGGTTGGCCAGCACCTCGTTGACGTTCATGTTGGTCTGCGTGCCCGAGCCGGTCTGCCAGACCACCAGAGGGAACTCGTCGACATGCTGGCCGGCTATCACCTCGTCGGCCGCGGCGACGATGGCATCGGTCTTCTTGGCGTCCTGCAGGCCCAGCGCCTGGTTGACGACGGCCGAAGCCCGCTTCACGCGGGCCAACGCCCGGATCAGTTCGGGCGCCTGGCGCTCGCCGGAGATGTCGAAGTTCTGCAGCGAGCGCTGCGTCTGCGCCCCCCACAGCTTGTCGGCCGGCACCTCGATGGGGCCGAAGGTGTCGCGCTCGATACGGGTGCTCATGTCAGGGTCTCGTCGGGCTGGTCAGCCAGCATAGTCAGCCTCGCGCCGATAATTACCCCTAATTTCTCCGCCCCGCTCCGCCATGACCACCATCCGCCAGCAAGACCTCATCGACAGCGTCGCCGCCGCCCTGCAGTACATCAGCTACTACCACCCGGCCGACTACATCGCCCACCTGGCCCGCGCCTACGAAAGCGAGCAGAGCCCGGCCGCCAAGGACGCGATCGCCCAGATCCTGACCAACAGCCGCATGTGCGCGGAAGGCAAGCGACCCATCTGCCAGGACACCGGCATCGTCAACGTCTTCCTGAAGATCGGCATGGACGTGCGCTGGGAAGGCTTCAGCGGCAGCATCGAGGATGCCGTCAACGAAGGCGTGCGCCAGGGTTACCTCAACCCGGACAACAAGCTGCGCGCCTCGGTGCTGGACGACCCCATCTTTGCCCGCAAGAACACCAAGGACAACACGCCGGCCGTCGTGCAGATGGACCTGGTGCCGGGCAACACGGTTGACGTCATCGTGGCGGCCAAGGGCGGCGGCTCGGAGAACAAGAGCAAGGTCTACATGCTCAATCCCAGCGACGACATCGTCGACTGGGTGCTGAAGACGGTGCCGACCATGGGCGCCGGCTGGTGCCCGCCGGGCATGCTGGGCATCGGCGTCGGCGGCACGGCCGAGAAGGCTGCCCTGCTGGCCAAGCAGTCGCTGATGGAAGACATCGACATGTACGAGCTGCTGCAGCGCGGCCCGCAGAACAAGCTCGAAGAGCTGCGCATCGAGCTCTACGAGAAGGTCAACGCACTGGGCATCGGCGCCCAGGGCCTGGGCGGCCTGACGACGGTGCTGGACGTGAAGATCAAGACCTTCCCGACCCACGCCGCCAGCAAGCCCATCGCCATGATCCCGAACTGCGCGGCCACCCGCCACGCCCACTTCGTGCTGGACGGCAGCGGCCCGAGCTATCTGGAGGCGCCGAGCCTGGACCTGTGGCCCGACGTGCACTGGGCGCCCGACTACAACAAGAGCAAGCGCGTCGACCTGAATGCGCTGACGCCGGCCGAAGTGGCCAGCTGGAAGCCGGGCGACACCCTGCTGCTGAACGGCAAGATGCTGACCGGCCGCGACGCCGCCCACAAGCGTATCCAGGACATGCTGGCCAAGGGTGAGCAACTGCCGGTGGACTTCACCAACCGCGTCATCTACTACGTCGGCCCGGTCGACCCGGTGCGCGATGAAGTGGTCGGCCCGGCCGGCCCGACGACGGCCACGCGCATGGACAAGTTCACCGACATGATGCTCAGCCAAACCGGCCTGATCGCCATGGTGGGCAAGGCCGAGCGCGGCCCGGTCGCCATCGAGTCCATCAAGAACCACAAGAGCGCCTACCTGATGGCGGTCGGCGGTTCGGCCTATCTGGTCAGCAAGGCCATCAAGGGCGCCAAGGTCGTCGGCTTCGAGGATCTCGGCATGGAAGCCATCTACGAGTTCGACGTGGTGGACATGCCGGTGACGGTGGCGGTGGACGCCAACGGCACCAGCGCCCACATCACCGGCCCGGCCGAGTGGAAGCAGCGCATCGCTTCCGGCAAGGCCGTCAGCATTCCGGTCGCCACGGCCTGATCAGCGCTTCGGCGGAGGTGCCGAAGCCCCCGGCGGCGGGGGCGGCGGCATGTCCTTGGGCCGGCAGGCCAGCGGACGGCCTTCGGGCGCCCAGCAGCTGCCCTTCACCGTGCGGCTCTCGTGCGTGAAGCTGCAGTCCGCGCCGGCCTTGCTCGTCTTGCAGGCGGCCAAGGCTTCGGGCGGCGGACCGCGGTGCTCGCCGCCGGGAGGTGGACCACTTGGGGGGCCGCCCTGGGGTTGAGCACTCGCGCCGGCAACGGCGAGCAGCAGGCTGCAGATCAGCGAAGGCTTGTTCATTCGGGGCTCCAGAGGCAATGACGGCGGCATCTTGCCGCCCGATCGTGCGCGAACTGTGGAGACGTCAATGGGTGCCCGCCGCGGCCAGGTTGGCCCACAGCTTCTGCACCAGTTCGGCGTGGCGCTGCTCGAAAGCGCGGGTGACGATGAGGTAGAGCGTCATGGTGTCGTAGAGGCGTGGCAAGACCTCGACCTGGTTCGGCGGCAACTTGGCGATCTGCGGCAAGGCCTCTTCTGTCAGCAGGATGGCGCCGACCCGGCCCTTGACCAGCTTGGCGATCAACTGTTCGCTGGACATCGCGTGGTCGTCCAGCTTCACACCCAAGCCTTCCAGCCGGTCGCCGTAGGCAAAGCCGAATCTCAGGCCCAGCGGCTGATCGCCCAGGCCGACGAGCTTCTGGCCGTCCCACTCGACGTGTGTGCCGACACGCCTGAACACGACGACCTGGATGCGGCCCACGCCCTGCTCGGCCAGCGGCTGACCGTCACGCATCGGGTAGGCCAACCAGGCCAGGCGCTCGGGCGAGAACACGCCGATCAGCGCGTCGGCGCGACCCTGGCGACTGTCCTGCAGGCAGCGCGCCCGCGGGGCCGCGTATTGGATGATGGCCACTTCCAGCCCCTTGGCCGCCGCCAGCACGCGCTGCTGGAACAGGCCATTGCCATCCGGCTGGGTATAGGGGCCGAAGGGCTGGTCCGACACGCACAGCCTGAGCGTCGCGGGGACCGCGACCGCGGCGACGGCATGCAGGGCGAGCCACCCGGCAAGGGCCAGCTTGCGCAGTCCTGGCATGTCGTCTCCCGCTGTTGTTGTGACATGACTATGCCCGCCGTCCGCTTCGGAAACAATGTGCCCGGACTCCCCTGACAACGCCCCCCGACCATGATCCACATCCGTGCCATCCAGGCCTGCGACCGCGCCGCCTGGCAGCCCCTCTGGGACGGCTACAACGCCTTCTACGACCGCGCCGGCGAAACGGCCCTGCCGGCCGAAATCACCGAGACCACCTGGGCGCGCTTCTTCGACGCCAGCGAGCCCGTCTACGCCCTGGTCGCCGAGGATGAACAAGGCCGCCTGCTCGGCCTCGTGCACTATCTCTACCACCGCAGCACGACGCGCATCGAGCTGACCTGCTATCTGCAGGACCTCTTCACCTCTCCCGAGGCCCGCGGCCGCGGCGTGGGCCGGGCGCTGATCGAAGGCGTGTATGCGGCGGCCCGCGAGGCCGGCATCAAGCGCGTCTACTGGCAGACCCACACCACCAACACGACCGGCCGCGCGCTCTACGACAAGGTTGCCCACCACATGGGCTTCATCGTCTACGCCCGCGACGTGAGCTGATATGCGACTGCTTCACGCCGCCACCCTGCTGCTGGCGCTGTGCGCCCTGTCTCCGCTGGCCCAGGCCCAGACTGCGCCCGCGACCTGCTCGCTGACGCCCGTCAACGGCGAGCTGCGCGAGCTGACGTCGGGCGGCCGCAAGCGCGTCTACCGCCTCTTCGTGCCCGCCAACGCCGCCGGCCAGGCGCGGCTGCCGCTGGTGTTCGACCTGCACGGCACCGGCGGCAACACCACGGGCCGCGCCCGCGAGACCGGCTTCGAGGCCCTGGCGACCCACGAGGGCTTTGCCGTCGCCACGCTGCAGGCCGAGGACTCGCGCTGGAACGTGCCCGTCTACACGCCGCGCGCCGACGACGTGCAATACGTGTCCGACGTCATCGACGACATCTCTGCGCGCAACTGCATCGACCCGGCCCGGGTCTACGCCACCGGCTTCTCGGGCGGCGGGCGCATGTCTTCGCTGCTGGGCTGCCGCTTGAACAACCGCATCGCCGCCATCGCGCCGGTCGGCGGGCTGCGCTGGTTCGGCCCCTGCGCGGGCCGAACCGTGCCCGTGCTGACCATCCATGGCCTGGCCGACTTCACCAACCCTTACGAAGGCCACGCCGACCGCGGGGCCGAGTGGGTGGAGAGCGTGCCCGAGGCCCTGGCCGGCTGGGCTTCGTACAACCACTGCCAGCAGAAGCTGGTGCAGGACAGGCAGGCCGGGCCGCTGCAGACGATTCGCTACGCCGGCTGCAGCGGTGACGCCGAGGTGAAACTGCTGCGCATCGACGGCATGGGCCACATCTGGCCGCACACGGAAGTGGATGCAACCGCGATGATCTGGCAGTTCTTCAAGGCCCACCCGCTTCCCTAGGAGGTCGCATGTCCACCATCCGCGCCTACGCCGCTCTCGCCCCCGGTGGCGCCCTGCAGCCCTTTGATTACGACCCCGGCCCGCTGGGCGACGAGGACGTCGAGATCACGGTCGAGCATTGCGGCATCTGCCATTCCGACCTCGCCATGATCGACAGCGAGTGGTTCCCGGCCGCCTACCCCGTCGTGCCCGGCCATGAAGTCGTCGGCCGCATCACCGCTCTGGGCGCCCATGCCAAGGGCCGCCAGATCGGCCAGCGCGTCGGCGTGGGCTGGCACAGCAGCAGCTGCACGCATTGCAATTTCTGCCTCGGCGGCGAGCAGCATCTGTGCGGCAAGCGCCAGCCGACGCTGATCGGCCGCCATGGCGGCTTTGCCGACCGGCTGCGCGCCCACTGGAGCTGGGCCATTCCCCTGCCCGACGCATTGGACCCGGCGGCCGCCGGTCCGCTGATGTGCGGCGGCGGCACCGTCTTCCTGCCTTTCGTGCTGCACTCGATCAAGCCCACCGACCGCGTCGGCGTGGTCGGCATCGGCGGCCTGGGTCATCTGGCCGTCAAGTTCGCGCGTGCCTGGGGTTGCGAGGTCACGGCCTTCACGTCCTCGGCCTCCAAGCGCGACGAGGCCCTGGCCCTGGGCGCCCACAAGACACTCTCCAGCGTCGACAAGGCCGAGCTGAAGGCCGCCGCGGGCAGCCTGGACTTCCTGCTGATCACCGTCGGCGCCGCGCTGAACTGGGACGCCCTGCTGGCGACGCTGGCACCCAAGGGCCGCATGCATCTGGTGGGCGTCGTCACCGACGCGATGGCGCTGAAGAGTGGCGGCCTGCTGAGCTGGCAGAAGAGCCTGTCGGCCTCACCGACGCCGCCGCCCTCGGTGCTGAGGACCATGCTGGAGTTCTCGGCCCGTCACCACATCCTGCCGCAGGTCGAGCGCTTCGCCATGAGCCGCGTCAACGACGCGCTGGACCATCTGCGCAGTGGCAAGGCACGCTACCGGGTCGTGCTTGACGCGGATTTCTAGGACAGCCCGGCGGCCCCAGGCCGCTGAGGACTAGCATCGCTCCATCCCAGGAGGGACCGATGCCGCCGAGCGACGTTGAGGCCGTACCGCTGCCCGCACGCGGGTTGATGCTGCTGGCGGCGGCTGCCGCGCTCGCTCTGGGCCTGCTGGTCTATCTGACGGACAGGCCCGCCGGCAGCGCAATGCTGTTGCCGCACGCCGCGACACTGGGCCATGCGCCGCTGTTCGGCGCCATGGGGGCCTGGCTGCCCAGCTTCATCCACCCCTTCGCCTTCGGCCTGCTGAGTGCCGCTGCCTCGCGGCGACGGGCCACGCCGGCCTACGGCGTCGTCGCGGCCTGGTGGGCGGTGGACCTGGCCTTCGAGCTGGGCCAACTTCCTCAGCTCAGCACAACCCTGTCGCAGGCGCTGCAGTCCGCCTTCGGGTCACTGGCGCCGGCGCAGGCGATCTCGCGCTACCTCGTGAATGGCCGCTTCGATGTGGCCGATGTGCTGGCCCTGAGCGCGGGCGCGCTGGCCGCAGCCGGCCTGCTGAGGTGGCTGCATCGACGGGAGAACAGGCATGAAGACTGAATTGCAGGCCTGGCGAGTGCTGGCGCAGTTGTGCGTCATCGCGCTCGGGTTGATTGCCATCGTCGGCAGCGGCGGTGGCGGTGCGCTCGGCTTGCCGGACACCTCCTGCCTCAACACACCACAAGGCTGCGGCGGCACGCCCGTCACGCCGCCGCAGCCGACGGCCACCGTGACGGCCGAGCCAGGGATCGTGCAGGTTGGCACCGCAGTGACCTTCACGGCCAGCACCGACGCCACGTCGCCCACCTACCGCTGGTGCCGGCAACCCAAGGGGGCGACGAACTGCGCCGACATCGTCGGTGCCACCGGCGCGAGCTACACCCTGGCCGCCGCCAACCTGGGCGACGACGGCGCCGGCTTTCAGGTCAGCATCCACGGCAGCAACGGCGACGCCGTCGCGGGCGGCGTGATTGCGGTGTCTTCCATGCCGCCTGTCACCTTCACCGACACCGAATTCGCCGACGGCGACTGGCGCCTGGCCGCCCTGGCCAACCCGGCCCTGCCCGGCTTCAAGTTCAGCGCTTCCCGCACCAGCAGCGGCGGCAACCCGGGCGCCTTTCGCTTGCTGGGCGTCGACCTGCCGCTGGAGTTGCGCGCCGTCAACCTGTTCAACACCCGGGCCGTCCCCTACGACCCCTCATTGCAGGGCGCGATCTACCTGATCGAGTTCAGCCTGGACTGCAACAACATCGCCGTGAGCCTCGACCCCAATTCCGCGAACTTCAGGAACTACTGGCTGCCGACGCTGGAACAGGGCGCACGCCGCTTCCTGCCGTACGACAGCGCGGGCATCACCTGTTTTGCCGGCGGCTGGTACAGCCGGCGCTGGCTGGGCCTTGGCGCCACGGCCTTCAGACTGGTGGACGGGCCCGCGTGTGGCGCCGCCGAAACCTGCCCTGACTTCTCCAGTCAGGGCGCGCCCATCCACCTGGGCCTGGCCTACAACGTGGAGCTGCGCTCACCACTGCCCGCGGCGAGCGCCGCCAGCGCGCCCCACTTCGAGCAGGGGCTGGACAACTGGAAAGCGGCGGTCTGGCGGCACTGAGGCCGAGGGTCAGACGGCAGCCAGGGCGCGGCAGGGCGCGGCACGACGACGCAGGCCGGCTGCGCCTGCGAGCGCCAGGCCGGTCAACGCCAGCGTGGCCGGCTCGGGCACATTGCCGGCATTGATGACGATGGGCGCATCCAGCGCGGCCGCCGCCGTGAAGTCGCTGGCGTCGGCCACGAAGGCGCCAGCCGCATCCTTCTCGCCCAGCGTGCTGGTGAAGGTGTGGGTGGCATCCAGCTCGCCGCCGAAGCGGGCCCACAGGCCCAGATAGCTTTCGACGAAGTAGTAGCGGCCGGCTTCCACGGTGAAGTCGATGTCAGTCGACGTGCCCGAGGCGGTGATGCCGTCGTTGTCCACCTGACCTTCGAGGCGGAAGTCTGCACGGCCGGAGGCCTGGCTCCAGAAGCCGCTGGACTGGGGCTCGAAGCCCAGCGCGGGGTCATTGTCGAAGTCGAAACTGGCGCTCAGCAGCGAGAACACCGTCACCCGCGTCTTGGCATAGACCGAGGCGTTGGTGGTGCCGAGGTCGGCATCGCCCGGGGCGTCGAGGATGTGGGTGGGCGTCACGTTGGCGCTGAAGTCCAGCACGTTGTGCAGGCTGCGCACTTCGGGCGTGCTGCCGGTGTACTGGAAGCTCTGCAGACCCACCGAGTGACCCGACACGCGCGCATAGTCGCCCGCGAAGGCACCCTGCTTGAGGATGAGCACGCCGGCAGCGCCGGAAGCGTCGATGGATGAACGCGTCGTCTGGCCGCCCTGCGAGCCGATGGGGTTGCTGGCATGCGTCGCAGCGGAGGTGCCGCCGATGGTCAGCTGCGAGTTCTGCTCGATGATGGGCCGGAAGATGGGTTGGCCGGACGCATCCAGGGCGGCCTCGCAGCGGTCGGGCGTCGTGCTGGCGGCGGCCTGCGCGGCGGGGCTGCGGCAGTCACGCACATAGGTCGCAGCGAAGGCGGCATTGGAGATGGCCGTCGGCACCGCGCTCGCGCCGGTCGCGGCGGCTGCGAGGGCGAGGCTGAAAACGGTCGGGGCGAAGCGCATGCAGTCCTCCTGGCTGGAACTGCGACGATTGTGCTGAGCTGGCGCCGCCGGTCACCCCCAATTCATGCGACGGGGAAACCCTGGCCGTCAGGCCTGCGTACCTGGCGCTTCCTTGGGCTGGCGCTGCACCTGCTGTGGATAGGGAATATCCACGCCCAGGCCATGCAGGGTGCGCAGCACCGCGAGGTTGACCTCCGAGCGCACGCCGCCGCTGCCGTTCTCCGGGTCCATGATCCAGAAGAACACGCTGAGCTCCAGGCCGCTGTCGGCGAAGCGGCTCAGCTGCACCGACGGCCCCGGGTCGGCAAGCACGCGCGGCACCTTCACCACGGCCTCGGTCAGGGCCTTCATGACGGCGTCGATATCGCAGTCGTAGTCGACCTGCACGAGGGTGGACAGCAGCACGCGCGGGTCGGCCAGCGAAGAGTTCTCGACCCGCTGCGTGATCAGGATCTCGTTGGGCACGATGGCTTCCTTGCCGCCCAGCGACCGGATCACCGTGTAGCGCGTCTTGATGTCGGTGACGCGGCCTTCGAAGCCGTCGACCTTGACCATGTCGCCGATGCGCAGGCTGCGCTCGGCCAGGATGACGAAGCCGCTCACGTAGTTGGCCGCCAGCTTCTGCAGGCCGAAGCCCAGGCCCACGCCGAGGGCCCCGCCCAGCACGCCCAGGGCCGTCAGGTCGATGCCCGCGGCCGACAGGGCGAACAGCAGGCCGATGAAGAGCAGCAGGGAGCGGATCGCGTTGGAGGCGATCTTGCGCATGGACAGGTCCAGCGACTCGCGGCGCAGCAGCTGGGCCTCGATGGCCGACGAGATCCACAGCGCGACGACCAGCACCAGCGTCGCCGTCAGGCCGCCCTCGATGAGGTTGCGCAGCGTCAGCTTGACGGTGCCGAACTTCCAGCCGATGTCGTCCAGTTCGTCCATCAGCACCGGCCACAGCCCGGTGATCCACAGCACGGCGCCCATCCACACCAGCCAGGAACCCAGCTTCTCCAGCGCCTTGAAGGCCGTCGAATTGGGCCAGGCGGCCCGCAGCACCCGGGCGACGAGGCGGATGGCGGCCAGCGACACCAGCACCGGCAGGGCCAGCTTGAAGAGGGCCGGCGTCAGGCCGTACAGCGGCAGCAGGCGCCGCGCGCCAAAGGCCAGGCCGAGGGCGAGCAGGGGGAAGAGCGCGCCGTCGATGACGCGCTCGCCGAACAGTACGCTGTTCTCGCGCTTGGTCGCCGCGCGCGACAGCGCCCAACTGAGCAGCGCGGCCAGCACGAGGCAGCCGAGCAGCAGGGCCCATTCGGCCAGGGCATCCGCACTGAAGACGCGGGACAACAGGGCCTGGAGTTCGGCCAGGCTCAAAGGTTGGTGCATGTTGTTCTAGTCAGTTGGGGACAGAGCTGCTCGCTTCGCGAGTGCGGTCTGTCCCGCAAGGTCTATAGATCGGCCAACGCGCGCAAGTGGACGCCCACGCTACGCGACAAGGCATGAAGGTTGTAACCGCCCTCGAGGACCGACACGATGCGGCCGTGGGCATGGCGCTCGGCCACGGCCTTGATTTTCAGGGTCATCCATTCGTAGTCGGCCTCGACCAGGCCCAGCTGGCCCAGATCATCGTCGCGATGCGCGTCGAAGCCGGCCGAGATGAAGATCATCTGCGGCTTGAAGCGCTCCAGAGCCGGCAGCCACATGGCCTCGACGATCTCCCTCACCTCGCCGCCGCGCGTGTAGGCCGGCAGCGGCACGTTGACCATATTGGTCCCCTTGGGCACGGCGCCGCTGTAGGGATAGAGAGGGTGCTGGAAGAGGCTGACCATCAGCACGCGCTCGTCGCCGGCAATGATGTCCTCGGTGCCGTTGCCGTGGTGGACGTCGAAGTCGACGATGGCCACGCGCTTGAGACCTTTGACGTCCAGCGCATGCCGGGCCGCGATGGCCACGTTGTTGAAGAAGCAGAAGCCCATGCTCTGGTCGCGCGTGGCATGGTGGCCGGGCGGGCGCACCGAGCAGAAGGCGTTGTCGGCACGGCCTTCGATGACGAGGTCGGTGGCCTGCACGGCGGCCCCGGCGGCATGCAGGGCGGCGGCCCAGGTGTGGGCATTGGCCGACGTGTCGGGGTCCACCGCGCAGCGCTCGCCCTTCTCGGCGCAGTCTCGCAGCATGGCGCCGATCTCCGCCACATAGCGGTGGGTATGGGCCAGCTCCACGTCCTTCATGTCCACCGGGCGGGCATCGACATACTCCAGCGCCTGCCCCAGGCCCGAGGCGATCAGCCAGTCATCGATGGCCGCCAGCCGCTCCGGGCATTCGGGGTGGCCCTCGCCCATGTCGTGGCGGCGGCACTCGGGCGGGTTGAAATAGGCGGTAGGCATGAAGGAAGCGCTGTCTCTTGCTATGGTCCAGGCTCATGACGCATCCATCACGAACGCTGGCAGCGCAACTGCTGGCACTGCAAAACCAGATTAGCACGGTCATCAAGGGCAAACCGGCCCAGATCGCCGATTCCCTGGCCTGCCTGATGGCCGGCGGCCACCTGCTGATCGAGGACCTGCCCGGCGTCGGCAAGACGACGCTGGCCCATGCCCTGGCCATCTCCCTGGGCCTGAAGTTCTCGCGCCTGCAGTTCACGGCCGACCTGCTGCCCAGCGACCTGCTGGGCGTGTCGGTCTACGAGCGCGAGCGCCAGGGCTTCGCCTTCCACCCGGGCCCGGTGTTCGCCCAGGTGCTGCTGGCCGACGAGATCAACCGCGCCGGCCCCAAGACCCAGAGCGCGCTGCTGGAAGCCATGGAGGAGCACCAGGTCAGCATCGAGGGCGTCAGCCACCCGCTGCCCGAGCCCTTCTTCGTCATCGCGACGCAGAACCCCAGCGAGCAGCTCGGCACCTTCCCCCTGCCCGAGTCGCAGCTGGACCGCTTCCTGATGTGCATTTCGCTGGGCTACCCGGACGCCGCTGCCGAACGCGAACTGCTGATGGGTGAGGACAGTCGCGAGCAGCTGAAGACGCTGAAACCCGTCATGACGCCAGCCGAACTCATCGAGGTGCAGGCCGCCGTCAAGGCCATCCATGCCGCGCCGCCGCTGCTGGACTATCTGCAGGCCCTGATCGCCGCGACGCGCTCCGGCCAGTGGTTCGTCGAAGGGCTGTCGCCGCGCGCCGGCCTGGCCGTGCTGCGCGCCTCGCGCGCCCGGGCCCTGCTGCAGGGCCGCGACTATGTCTCGCCCGACGACGTGCAGGCCATCCTGCCCCAGACCATCGCCCACCGCCTGCAGCCCCGCGCCGGCGCCGGCCGCGGCGCGCGCGAGCAGGTGCGGGCCATGATCGAAGCCATCCCTCTCCCCTGATTCCATGAAGCTGCTCCGCTACGGCCCGCCCGGCCAGGAACGCCCGGGCCTGCTGGATGCCGACGGCCGCTTGCGCGACCTGTCGGCCCAGGTCGACGACATCGCCGGCGAATGGCTGACGCCCGATGGCATTGCCCGCCTGCGCGGCCTCGATCCGACCACTCTGCCTCGGGTACCCGGCACGCCCCAGCAGGACGTGCGCCTGGGCCCCTGCGTCGGCCGGGTCGGCAAATTCATCTGCATCGGCCTGAACTACGCCGACCATGCCGCCGAGGCCGGCTTGGCCGTGCCGGCTGAACCGGTCGTCTTCGGCAAATGGACCAGCGCCATCAGCGGGCCGGACGATCCCATCCAGATCCCGCGCGGCTCGCTGAAGACGGATTGGGAAGTCGAACTCGGCGTCGTCATCGGCCAGGGCGGCCGCTATATCGCCGAGGCCGATGCGCTCAGGCATGTGGCCGGCTACTGCGTCGTCAACGACGTGTCCGAGCGCGAATACCAGCTCGAGCGCGGCACGCAATGGGACAAGGGCAAGGGCTGCGACAGCTTCGGCCCCATCGGCCCCTGGCTGGTCACGGCGGACGAGATTGCCGACCCGCAGGCCCTGGACCTGTGGCTGGAGGTCGACGGCCGGCGCTTCCAGCAGGGCAGCACGCGCACCATGGTCTTCGGCGTCGCGCAGATCGTCAGCTATCTGAGCCGCTTCATGAGCCTGCAGCCCGGCGACGTCATCTCCACAGGCACGCCGCCGGGCGTCGGCATGGGCCAGAAACCACCGGTCTATCTGCGCGCCGGCCAGACCGTGCGCCTGGGTGTCGAGGGGTTGGGCGTGCAGACCCAGCACACCGTCGAGAGCTGACGCCATGATCCTGGCCCTGCGCCGACGCTGGCAGGCCTGGTGGCAGGGCCGCCAGCCCGTGGCCGACACCCACCAGACCACCCAGCGCAATGTCTACATCGTGCCGACCTGGGCCGGCGTGGCCTTCTGCGGCACGCTGGGCGTGCTGCTGCTGGCCAGCATCAACGAACAGCTCAGCCTGGGCTATGCACTGACCTTCGCACTGACCGGTGCGGGCCTGGCGTCCATGCACACCACCCACGCCAATCTGCGCGGCCTGCAGATGGACCTGAAGGCGCCCGACGGCGTACACGCCGGCGACGAGTACGCGCTGGAGCTGCGCCTGCACAACCCGGGCAGCGCGCGCTTCGGCATCGCCGTCAGTGCCCAGCTCGACAGCGGCGCCACCGAGCCCGCCTGGGTCGACGTGCCGGCCCTGGGCCATGCCGTGCTCGGGCTGCGCCTGCCGGCCGACAGCCGCGGCCTGCGCGAGTTGCCCCGCCTCATCGTGACGACGCGCTTCCCTCTCGGCTTCTTCCGCGCCTGGAGCTATTGGCGGCCGGCGAGCAAGGTCTGGGTCTACCCGCGACCCGAAGACGTGCTGGCGCCCTTCCCCGCCCAGGCCGAGGCCGGTGCGGCCGAGGCCGCGTCCACGCGCCAGGCCGCCAGCGGCACCGATTTCTCCGGGGTGCGCAGCTACCGCCGCGGCGACTCCATGAAGCAGATCCTGTGGCGCAAATCGGCCCTGGCCCTGGACCAGGGCCTGCCGCTGTGGGTGCGCGAGACCGAGGCACCGCTGGCCCAGGACCTGTGGCTGGACTGGCGCGACACCCAGGGCCGCGACGTCGAGGCCCGGCTGTCGCGCCTGGCCGCCTGGGTGCTGGCCGCCGAGCGCCTGGGCCAGCCCTATGGCCTGCGCCTGGCCGGCCGCGAGATCGCGCCCTCCCTCGGCGCTGCCCACAGGCAGACCTGCCTGGAAGCGCTGGCGGGGTTCGGCGCATGAATGCATTCACGGTGTGGTGGAGCCGCCTGCCGCGCGACGCCCGCGACAGCTTCTTCCTGCTCGGCGTCATCACCGCCGTCATCGCGCCGCATGCCGACCACCTGCCCTGGTGGAGCAGCGCGTTGACAAGCGTCGTACTCGGCTGGCGTGCCCAGTTGGCCTGGCGCCAGCGCCCCCTGCCCAGCCGCTGGTGGCTGCTGGCCATCATCGTCATCTACACCGGCCTGACCTGGCTGACCTTCCGCACGCTGATCGGGCGCGAGGCCGGCATCACCCTGCTCGTCATGCTGATGGCGCTGAAGACGCTGGAGCTGCGCGCGCGGCGCGACGCCTTCGTCGTCTTCTTCCTCGGCTTCTTCCTGGTGCTGACGCAGTTCCTGTACTCGCAGTCCCTGCTGATGGCGGTCTGGTCGCTGTTGTCGCTGTGGGGCCTGCTGGCGGCCGTCGTGCTGGCCCAGATGCCCACCGGTGTACCCAGCATCGCCATCGCCGCCCGGCGCGCGGCCAGCACGACGGCCCTGGGCCTGCCCGTCATGGTGCTGCTCTTCGTGCTGTTCCCGCGCATCGCGCCGCTGTGGGGCGTGCCGACCGAGGCCATCGGCAAAACCGGCCTGTCCAACCAGCTCGAGTTCGGCGCGATGAACGAGATCGCCAACGACGACAGCATCGCGATGCGGTTGAAGTTCGACGGCCCGCTGCCGCCGCCCGACCAGCGCTACTTCCGCGGCCCGGTGCTGACCCGCTTCGACGGCAAGACCTGGCGCACGCCCGACACCCGTCCCGGCCAGACCTGGCTGCGCGGCCGCGACGACCTGACCACGAATGGCCCGGCCCTGCGCTACGAGATGACGCTGGAGCCGCTGCGCATCTCGGTGCTGCCACTGCTGGAGATGAGCCCGGGGGCGGCCGGCAGCGAACTGTCGCTGACCGACCTCGTCGTTGCGCGCGGGCCCGAGCTGCAATGGGTGTCACCACGGCCCATCACCGAAAGGCTGAGGCTGACCAGCAGCGCCTACCTGGACTGGCAGGCCGGCCAGCGCCGCAACCGCATCCATCAGTCGACCGACACCGACCTGCCCACCGGCCTGAACCCGCGCACCCGCACCTGGGCCGAGCTGCTGGCCGGCGAATCGCGCTTCGCCAACCTGGCACCCGGCCCGCGGGCCGAGGCCCTGGCCGCAGCCCTGCTGGAGCACATCCGCACCCAGGACTTCACCTACACGCTGACGCCCGGCCGCTACGGCGAGTCCTCGTCCGACGTCATCGACGAGTTCTGGCTCGACCGGCGCCTGGGCTTCTGCGAGCACTTCGCATCGGCCTTCGTCGTCGTCATGCGCGCCATGAATGTGCCGGCTCGCATCGTGACCGGCTTCCAGGGCTGGGACGCCGAGCCCCAGGACGGCTATTACGTGGTGCGCAATGCCAACGCCCATGCCTGGGCCGAATACTGGGTCGAGGGCCGCGGCTGGGTGCGCAGCGATCCGACGGCCGCCGTGGCACCCAACCGCGTCATCCAGGGCCTGGCCCTGCGCCCCGAGCCCGGCGTCATCGGCCAGTTCAACCCGACGCTGTGGCGGGCTCTGCGCAGCGGCTGGGAAACCATCAACAACCGCTGGCAGCAGCTGGTGCTGAACTATTCGCGCGACAACCAGTTCGACATGCTCAAGAAGATGGGCTTCGAGCGCACCGACTGGACCGGCCTGGGCCAGGCCCTGGCCGGCGTCATCCTGGTGCTGGCCGTCGCCGGCGCCGGCTGGATACGCTGGAGCAGCCGCCCCCACGACGCCTGGAGCCGCCAGCGCGCCCGCATCACCGCGCTGCTGGCAAGTGCCGGCGTCGCCCTACCCGCCCACGAAGGCCCCGCCGCCTGGGCCCGCGCCCTGCGCCGCCAGCATGGCCAGAAGGCCGAACCGGCCGCGCGGTGGCTGGAGCAGTTGGAGCGCTCGCGCTATGCCCCGGGTGCCGCCGCGCCCGAATGGCGCGAGTTCCGTGCGGCGGCACGTATGCTGCGGGCGTGAAGTTGCGAACCCTGCCCCTGCTGGCTGGCCTGCTGCTGGCCGCCACCGTTCAAGCCAAACCCCACCACGCCAAGCCGGCTCCGCCGCCCCAACCCCTCGGCGCCCGCCCTGCCGTCGTCGCCTTTGCCGACGAACTGGCCACCGCCCAGGGTTGGGACTCCGCGGCCCTGCGCGAGCAGCTGAGCCAGGCCCTGGACCTGCCGCGCGTCAAACAGCTCATCCTGCCGGCCAGCGTCGGGACGTCCAAGAACTGGACGGCCTACCGCGACCGCTTCATCGAGCCCAAACGCCTGGACGCCGGCGTGGCCTTCTGGAACGAGCACGAGGCCGCCCTGACCCGCGCCGAGAGCCAGTACGGCGTGCCGGCCGAGGTCGTCGTCGGCATCATTGGCGTCGAGACCTTCTACGGCCGCATCACCGGCGGCTTCAAGGTGCTGGACGCGCTGGCGACGCTGGCCTTCGACTTCCCCGCCGGGCACCCGCGCGCCGCCGAGCGCCAGGCCTTCTTCCGCAACGAGCTGGCGGAGTTCCTCAAGCTCTGCCACGAGAACGGCCTGGACGCCGCCGAAGTGCGCGGCAGCTATGCCGGCGCCTTGGGGCTACCGCAGTTCATGCCCGGCAGCTGGCGCCAGCATGCGGTGGACTTCGACGGCGACGGCCGCATCGACCTGATCGCCAGCCCGGTGGACGCCATCGGCAGCGTGGCCCATTACCTGTCCGAGTACGGCTGGAAGCCCGGCGACGCCACGCACTACAGCGTCAAGCTGCCGGCCGACCGTCGCGAACGCGCACGGCTGCTGGCGCCCGACATCAAGCCCAGCTTCAGCGCCGCCGATCTCAGCGCCGCCGGCGCCCTGCCCTCGGAAGCCGCCCGCGACCACGACGGCCCGATGGCCGTCATCGAACTGCAGAACGGACCGAAGAAGCCCACGACCGTGCTGCTGGGCACGCAGAATTTCTGGGTCGTCACGCGCTACAACTGGTCGGCCTATTACGCCCTGGCCGTCATCGAGCTGGGCCAGGCGGTCAAGGCGCGGCGAGCGAAGTGAAGCCCCTCGCCCAACCCCTCATCGCTGAACGCGAGCGCGTCTGGTCGGTCCCCCAAGGGGACGGCGATGCTCGCGGCATCGAGCCACGAGCACATCGCCTCACGCGGGCCGGCTAGGGAGCGGCCCGGCGCTCGGCCCGCAATAACCCGCTGGCACCGCAAACGCAAAATGGAGCATTGAGATGAGCACCCTGCGGCCGCGCAAGCAGCCGACGCAGCCACGCGCCGTCGAGACGGTGGCCTGCATCCTCGAGGCCGCGGCGCAGATCCTGGAAGTCCAGGGTTTCGAGGCCTTCAACACCAATGCCGTGGCCGAGCGGGCCGGCGTCAGCATCGGCTCGCTCTACCAGTACTTTCCGGGCAAGGACGCGCTGTTGATTGCGCTGATGCAGCGCGAGAAGCAGCGCTTTCGCGATGACGCCAGCGCCGCGCTGGCCGAACCCGACGGCCGCGCCGCGCTGCAGCACCTGATCAAGGCTGCCGTGCGCCAGCAGCTCGACCGCGCCGAACTCGCGCGGCTGCTGGACCTCGAGGAAGAGAAGCCCGAGACGCGTCAGGCCCTGGAGGGTAGGAGCGGCTTCGCCGAGCTGATCCGACGCATCCTGGACATGCCCGGCCTGGCGCCACAGGCCGACGCCACGCGCGCTGCCGATGACCTCGGCCAGCTCATCCGTGCGCTGACCGATGCGGCCGGCCTGCGCGGCGATCACGACGCGGCGGCGCTGGAAAAACGCATCGCCGCGAGCGTCTTCGGCTACCTCGGCGCCGCGCCAATGTGAGCAATCCCTCGCGCGGGGCCGGCATGCCCCTGAGGGCGTCCATGCGAGTAGCCCGAAGAGGCCGCAAAACCGACGATGAAGGCTCTGCAAATCCCTCGGAGCCTTCCATGAGCACAACACCTTCCCCCATGAAGCTCAACCACCTGAGCTTTCCTTCCCTGGACCCCACACAGACCTCGGCCTTCTTCGAGAAATACCTCGGTTTCACGCGCTCGCCGGTCGGCGGCTTCTGGATCCTGAAGCGGCCCGGCTTCGATGTCGTCATCGAGAACGGCAGCGGTGTGGCGCCGGCCTGGCCGCAGACCTTCCACGTCGGCTTCGAATTGCCGACGCGGGACGACGTCGAGGCGCTCCATGCCGCCATGCTCGCCGACGGCGTGCCGATGGAAACCGAAGTCATCAACCACGTACGCGGCTCGCGCTTTTTCTGCCGCGCACCGGGCGGCATCACGTTCGAGCTGAACACCCGCGCCGATGCGACGCCCGAATACCGCGCCAGCTTCGACTGAAGCTCAGTAGGGGTTGGGCATCAGCACGCCCGCCTCGACCGAGATGAAGTACGGCGATACGGTGGGCCATGTGGCCAGGTTGTACTGGCCGCCAGCGGTGCGCTTTTCAACCTGCAGGCTGCGGAAGGTCAGCGGCTTCTTGGCCTGCACCGTCGTCGGCGCCAGCGTCGGTCTCAGAAAGTAGGCCTGGCCGGTGCGTCCCCCCAGGCCGTCGTCATTGCCCATGACCGTGGCGATGTCGCCGTCGACGACGACGGCCGTCTCTTCGTCCACGCCGATGCCGCGCAGCGTCTGCCAGCCGGCCCAGCCGTCGGCCGACAGGCGGGCCAGGAAAGTCACCAGGCGGCCCATGCGGTCGCGCGTGACGAGGTGGGCGTCAGTGATGACACCGGTCATCAGCGGCAGCGAGTTCAGGAAGCTGCGGTCCAGCGTGACATTGCGGTCATAGGGGTTGGCCATGGCCGTGGCCGACGATACCGACTGGTTGGCCCCCGAATAGTCGAACTGGCCCAGCACCGACAGGCCGGCGCTGGTGCCGCCAAACGGCACCTTGCGCGCCACGGCCGCCTTCATCGCGGCCTCCAGCGGCGTGCCGGCCCATTGGGCGATATAGGTGGACTGGTCGCCACCGGCGATGAAGAGCACATCGGCGCGGTTGACGAGGTCCAGCACCTCCGGGGCGCTGGCGCCGGCCTTGGTCTTCAGCACGATGGACTCGACCGAGTCGACACCGTCCATGGCCATCAGATAGGCGTTGTAGCCGTCGGCGCCCGAGGTGCGCAGCACGACGACGTCGACCTTGGCCGCCGTGCCACCGCGCGCCTTGGCGATCATGGCGCGGAAGGCGTCGTCGACGTCGATGCCGCCGCCCATCAGCACCAGCATGTTGCTGGCCGGCTGCGGCGGCAGGACGTCAGCCGCGCTGCCGCTGCGGTAGACGTCGTAGTCCTTGCTGCTGACGGTCGGCTTGACGCCGCTGCCGCCACTGCCGCCACCCGCGGCGGCGGCCAGGCTGACACAGAGCAGCGCCAGCGAGGCGGCGCGTCGACTCCAGAGTTGCAATGGCTTCATGCCGTTCCTCCGTCGGTGATGATTGTTGTGGCCAAGTGTGGCAGGGCCGAGTTCAGAAGACCAGTTCGGGATCGGCCGGCGCCAGCTCGCCGACGGGCGGACCATCCAGCCCCGTGCTGACCGGGTTGCGGTCCTGCCAGTAGCGCGGCCGGCGGCCACGCTGGCAGGCATCGGCCGCAGGCGGCCCGCTGCTCGTCCAGCGCCAGGCGCCGCAGGCCGGGCTGACCACGACGGCGATGCCGGCCGCCTGGTAGCGCGCCAGCACCGGCGGCGCCGGATGGCCAAAGCGGCTGCGATAGCCGGCCTGCACCAGGCCCAGACGGGGCTGGACGGCCGCCAGCAGTTCGGCGCTGGACGAGGTCTTGCTGCCGTGATGGGGCACGAGCAAGACCTCGGCATGCAGATCGGCTTCGCGCGCCACAAGGGCCCTCTCCTGCCCCGCCTCCAGGTCACCCGCCAGCAGCGCGCGCCGCCCCGAGGCCGCCGTGACGCGCAGCACGCAGGACAGATCGTTGGAGCGCAGGCCCGCTTCGTAATGGGCCGGCGTCGGGTGCAGCACGTCGAAGCGCACGCCATCCCAGGTCCAGCCTTGTCCGGCCTCGCAGCGCCGCACGGGCGGCCCGGCGCGCAGCAGCGCGTGGCCGGGCTCCAGTGAACTGCGCAACTCGGCGACCGGCAGGGCCTGCATCAGCGTCGCGGCACCGCCGACATGGTCGCCGTCGCGATGGCTGAGCACCAGCAGGTCCAGCCTCTGCACACCCAGCGAGCGCAGCAGCGGCAGCAGCACGCGTTCGCCGGCGTCGGCGCCCGGCGCATAGACCGGGCCGGCGTCGAAGACGAGCACATGCCCTTCGGTGCGGATCACGATCGCGTTGCCCTGGCCGATGTCGGGCGCCAGCAGCTCGAACTCGCCTTGGGGCGGCCCCGGCACGGCGGGCCACAGCAGCGGCAGCATCATCGCCAGGCCCGCGGCCCGCAGCCGCCAGGGCAGCCGGAGCACGACAAGCGTCGCGCCGGCCAAGGCCAGCCCCTGCGCCCACAGCGGCGCAGCGGGCAGCCACCAGACCGCCGCCGGCAACGCCATCAGCAGCTTGAGCCAAGCCATCAATGCCTGCATCAGCAAGGCGGCCAGGACCCAAAGCGGCGCGAACAGGCCACCCGCCAGGGCCAGCGGCGTGACGACAAAACTGATCAGCGGAATGGCGACCAGATTGGCCAGCAGGCCGACCAGGGACAGCTGGGAAAAGCAGACCAGGCTCAAGGGCGCCAGGCCGACCGTGGCGATGAGCTGGGTGCGCAGCGCGGCCTTGAGCCGAGCCCGCCAGCCCTCGGCATGCTCGCCCCCGGCGGCCATCAGCAGGCCCACGGCGCCGAAGGACAGCCAGAAGCCCGGCTGCATCAGCGCCCAGGGGTCGACCGCCGTGACGATGACGGCGGCGGCCAGCAGCACCAGGGGCCAGGGCCAGCGCAAGCCCAGGCTTCGCAAGCCGGCCACGGCCGCCAGCATGACGACGGTGCGCTGGGCCGGCACGCCCCAACCCGAGAACAGCGCGTAGGCACAGGCCACGAGCACGCCGACCCAGCGCGCCGCCGTGGGCGCTGGAAGCCGCATGCAGAGCCAACGGCTGCGGCGCCACAGCGGTGCGACCAGGGCGGAGGCCAGCCAGCCGAGCAGCACCACATGACTCCCGGAGACCGACAGCAGGTGCGCGACGCCGGTGTCGCGGAACAGGTTCCAGTCGGCATGCCCAATGGCGTTCTGGTCGCCCAGGCTCAACGCCGCCAGCACCCCGGCCATGCCGGGGTCGGTCACGTGTTCGCGGATGGAGGTGCGCAGGTGCTGGCGGGCGGCGTCCAGCGACCACCAGGGCGCCGGCGTCAGCCGTTCGGCCGCCCGCACCACGCCGCTGGCCCGCAGCCCCTGCGCGAACAGCCACAGTTCGGCATCGAAGCCGCCCGGATTGGCCAGACCGTGGGCGCGTTTGAGCCGGGCGGTGAAACGCCAGCGCTCGCCCGCCGTGACGGGAGGCGTGTCATAGGCGAGCAGCATCAACCGGCGCGGCACTTCGGGAGGCAGCGCCGTGCCCGCCGGCCCGACGGCCTCGACGGCGAACTCGAAACGCCAGCCCGGCACCCCGCCTTGGCCGGTGACGGCGAGGGGCAGGCTGTCGACCTGGCCCGTCAGCACCAGATCACGGCCCTCCCAGGCTGGATGCAACTCGGGCTTGAGCCGCCACTCGGCGCGCAGCGCGGCTTGGGCGAATGCGAACACGGCGACACAGCCCGCCAGCGCCAGCCAGTGCCGCCGGCGCAGCAGCAGCAACGCCGCGAATGCGATGGCCAGCACGCCGTACTCCGCCGGCGTCGGCAGTCGTTCGCAGCATTGCAGCAGGGCCAGGCCCGACAGCCAGGCCAGGCCCGTCGCCACCAGCTCGCGCACACCCCACGGCCGCTGTGCCAATGCCCCTCCGTGTCCCGTGAACTTGGGACCCGAGGTGTAGCATGCCGGCGTTTTTTGCTTGCGCCACCGCGCTTCCCCGTATGAGCTCCTCTGCCATCCAAGCCAAGCTCGCCGAACTCGGCATCACCCTGCCGCCCGTGGCCGTGCCCGCCGCGGCCTATCTGCCCTTCGCGCGCACCGGCAACCTGCTCTTCCTGTCCGGCCATATCGCCAAGAAGGACGGCAAGCCCTGGGTCGGCCAGCTCGGCAAGGACGTCGACACGGCCACCGGCCAGGCTGCCGCACGCTCGGTCGCCATCGACCTGCTCGGCACCCTGCAGGCCGCCACGGGCGACCTCGGCAAGGTCCGCATCGTCAAGGTCATGAGCCTGGTCAACAGCACGCCCGACTTCATCGAGCAGCATCTGGTCACCAACGGCGCCTCGGAGCTGTTCGCCACGGTGCTGGGCGACGCCGGCAAGCATGCCCGCAGCGCCTTCGGCGTGGCCCAGATCCCCCTCGGCGCCTGCGTCGAGATCGAACTCATCGCGGAAATCCAAGGCTGATGTTCGCCACCCCTTCCAAGCTGCCGGCCCGCGCGCTGGCCGGTATGGCGCTGGCCAGCTTCGGCGCCGTCGGCATCGCCCTGATCGCCCAGCATCAGTTCGGCGTCAAGCCCTGCCCCTGGTGCGTGCTGCAGCGCTTCATCTTCCTGGTGATCGGCGCCGTATCGCTGCTGGGCTGGTTGGTGAGCGCCAAGCGCGTGCTGCGCCAGTCAGCGCTGGTCCTGGTGCTGATGCTGTGCGCCGCGGGCCTGACGGCTGCGGTGTTCCAGCATGAGGTGGCCTCGCAGAGCGCCACCTGCGCGATGGGCTTGGCCGACAACATCGTCACGGCCCTCGGCCTCGAAGAGCTGTGGCCCTCGGTCTTCATGATCACGGCCAACTGCGCCGAAGCGGCGGCCTACCGCCTCATCGGCCTGCCTTACGAGGTCTGGAGCGGCCTGCTGTTTGCCGCCTTCGCCGCCATCGGGCTGTGGGTGCTCAACCAGCGCCGCTAGGACTACTCCCCGCGAACGATGCCCTCGCGGCGCGGGTCGGCGCCGCCCGTCCAGCCGGCCTGGGTCTTCATCAGCACCTGCAGGCCGCTGGTCAGATCGGTCTCGTTGACCTGCTGGCCGCGACCGCGCAGGTCGGCCAGCTGCCCGGCCGTCAGCGCGCCGCGCTCGACGATGAGTTGACCCGAATTGAAATGACCGAAGTTGGGCAGGTCCACCGCCTGCTGAGCCGGCAGGCCCCAGGCCAGGGCACCGGTGATGACCTTGGCGACGTAATGGATGATGACCGGCCCGCCCGGCGAACCGGCCACCATGACGAGCTGACCGTCCTTGTCGAAGACCAGGGTCGGCGCCATGCTGGAGCGCGGCCTTTTTCCCGCCTCAACGCGGTTGGCCACCGGTTTGCCGTCGGCGCCGACCGGGTTCAGCGAAAAATCGGTCAGCGTGTTGTTCAGCATGAAGCCGCCGGCCAGACCCGTGCCACCGTCGCTCATGACGCGGCTGCCGAAGGCGGACTCGACGCTGGTCGTCATGGCCACGGCATGGCCCTCGGCGTCGACGACGCTGACCTGGCTGGTGCCGGACTCGAGCTGGTCGGCCTGGGGCGCGAGTGCCTGCTTGACAGCCGCCGGCTGGCCGGCCGTCGCCACGCCCATGGCCTTCGGGCCGATCAACGCGCCGCGCTGCTTCAGATAGGCCGGCGCGATCAGGTTCTGCCAATCGCCGCCCGGTGCGGTCACATAGGCCGGGTCGGCTATGTACTGGGCGCGGTCGGCAAAGGCCAGCTTGGCGGACTCGGCATAGGCATGCATCCAGTCCGCCGTGATGCCCTTGGCCACGACGGCGGCGGGCTGGGTGTCGAGGATGCCGAGAATCTGCATCAGGGTCAGATGGCCCGAGGTCGGCGGGGGGAAGCCGCAGACGCGGTAGCTGCGCCAGTCGGTGCACAGCGGCGGGCGAGCCAGCGCCTTGTAGCCAGCGAGGTCGGCCGCCACCAAGGTGCCCGGGCGCGCATGGCCTTTCACGCGGCGCACGATGTCCTCGGCCACGGCCCCCTCGTAGAAGGCCTTGGGACCTTGTTTGGCGATGCCGCGCAGCACGGCGGCATAGGCCGGGTTCTTCAGCACGGTGCCGACGGGCTTGGGGTTGCCGGTGGCGTCGTAGAAGTACGGACCGGCCTGGGCGTCGCCACGCAGCGCGTTCTCGCCGGAGGCGAGCTCGAACAAACGAGGGCTGATCGCAAAGCCCTGGTCGGCCAGGCGGATGGCGGGCTCGAACAGCCGCGCCCAGGGCAGCTTGCCGTGCTGGCGGTGCGCCTCGGCCAGCATGGCGAGCACGCCGGGCACGCCGGTGGACAGGCCGCTCATGATGGCCTCGCGCATCGGCAGGGGTTTGCCGTCGGCCTTCAGGAAGAGTTCCGGCGCGGCCGCGGCCGGCGCCGACTCGCGGCCATCAAAGGACTGCACCTGGCGGCCGTCCCAGTGCATCAGGAAGGCACCGCCGGCGATGCCGCTGGACTGCGGCTCCACCAGGCCCAGCACCATCTGCACGGCGATGGTGGCGTCGACCGCCGAGCCACCGGCCTTCAGGATCTCGAGGCCGGCGGCCGCCGCCAGCGGATTGGCCGCCGTCACCGCGAAGCGCTTGGCCGGTGTCGTCAGGCTGCCCTGCTTGGCCGTGCGGGTGGTGGCGGCCTCGGGTTGGTCGAGGGCGTGAGCCGGGGCCAGCAGGCCGACCAGCAGGAGGGGCGTCAGGAGACGGAGCATGGCGGCCATCTTAGGCATGGCCACCCTGCTCCCCACGTCAAGCAAAGTAAGCCATGTCCTTCTGGCTGTAGTTGACGATCTGCGGCAGCACCCTCGGCAGGTCGGTGGCGCTGATGCCCATCCAGGTTGCGAGCGTCGCGCCCAGTTGGTCGACCGCCACGGTCGGCAGCAGCCGGCCCTGGCCCACGTCGTCGGGGCCGTTGACGCTGACCGAGGGCAGCGTGCCCCAGAACTTGCCGCCCTGCACTGCGCCGCCGAGGACGAAGTGGTGGCTGCCCCAGCCGTGGTCGGAGCCGTCGCCGTTGCTCGTCAGCGAGCGGCCGAAGTCGCTGGCCGTGAAGGTGGTGACCTGGTTGGCCACGCCCAGCTCGACGGTGGCCGCGTAGAAGCTGCCGAGCGCATCGTTGACCGCCGTCAGCAGGCCCGGATGCTCGTCGACGAGGAAGTCGTGCAGGTCGAAACCGCCCAGGGAGACGAAGAAGACCTGGCGCGTCGCACCCAGAGCCTGGCGGGCGCCGATGAGCTTGGCCACCATCAGCAGCTGGGCAGCGAGGTTGTTGGTCGTGTCGAAGGAAGTCTGCAGGGCCGGCACGCCGGCCAGACCTGCCGAGACGATGCTCTGGGCCCCCACCGAGCGCGCGACGACCTTGTTCAGCTCAGCCTCCATCCAGTTCGTGCGGTCGGCCGTGATGAGGCTGCGCAGCGTGTCGGCGCAGGCCTGGGAGCCGTAGAGGGGCTTCAGGATGCCGTTGATGGGCACGGCACCGCTGGTCGACACCTGGTACTGCACGGCCTGCTTGCCGGCCATGAAGACGGCATTGCCCGACGCGTTGATGCAGGTGAAGGTGGCCGTGCCGTTGCCGCCCAAAAACAGATCGCCCATGCGGCCGCCCCAGCCCGAGGTGGCGCCCTCCGGCGAGCTGCTCTGCCAGACCGACTGCTGGTCGTTGTGCGAGAACAGCTTGGGCGGCAGCGGCACGTTCCTGGCGTTGTACTGGGCCAGCGTGGTGGGCTGGATCAGCGTGCCGACGTTGAGCTGGATGCCCAGCCTGCCGCTGTCCCACAGGCTCTTGAGCTTGCCGAGCTGGGGGGCCAGGGCCATCTGGCGGCCGCCGACGTTGAGGCCCAGGGCCGTCGCAGCGAGCTGGTCGCGCGGCGTGGCCAGGGTCTGGCGGATGTTGGCGTAGGCGTTGTAGCTGGCGGGGTCGTAGGGCACCAGGGTGTTGCCGTAGTCATTGCCGCCATAGAGGAAGACGCAGACCAGGGCCTTGTAGTCGCTGGGGCCGGTGGCCGCGGCGGCCTCGCCGAGGGCGGCGAGGTTGAGCGCCCAGGGCGCGGCGGCGCCGGCAATGCCAAGGGCGCCGGCGCGGCGCAGGAACTCGCGGCGCTGCAGTTCGGGGAGTCGGTTGAGCTTCATCGTCGTCCCCTTCACTTCTGGATTTGATATTCGGGGCAGGCCATCAGCATCAGGATGGCAGCCTGCACACGGTTGAGCTTGCCGGCATCGCTGCTGGCTGAGATGGTGGCGACGGCCGTCGCGACGGTCGTTTGCGTGGTGGTCGAGATGGCGGCCCCACCCAGGCGCAGCGCGAGGCTGGCGACCAGGCCGGGCGCATCGCCCGCCAGCGCAAGCTCGGCCGTGTAGCTCGGCTTCACGTCCCCGACGCCGTCGGAGATGGCCTTCTGCAGATAGTTGAGGTAACCCGCCACCGTGCTCTCGTTGCAGAGCTGGAACTCCGGCGCCGTGACCGCGTTGATGCCCAGCTGCGAGTTGGGCGGCACATAGCCAGGGCGGAAGAAGTTGAAGACCGAGGGGCTGCGCATGGGGCTCTGGCCCAGGCGGGTGCCGGAGTCGCTGGTGTTGCCGATGTTCCACAGGCCGTTGGGCGAGGTGACGCCGAAGCTGCGCCCCCACTGGATGAAGCGCTGCAGCGGTTCGCGCAGCTTGCCGGCACCCGGATCACCGGACACGGTGCGGGCTTCGGTGTCGAGCAGGATGGCCCGGATGACGGCCTTGAGGTCACCGCGCACGCCGGAGCCGTTGTCGGCCCAGACGGCAGCGACACGGCCGACATAGGCTGCACTCGGGTTGGACGCGACAAGGCGCTGAATGAGCTGGCGGCCGATGAAGGGACCGACGTTGGCATGGGCAGCCAGCGTGTCGAGCGCGATCTTCAGCGCCGCCGGGCCGTCGGCCGACGCGGGGATGTCGACATCCAGCACCTTCTTGGGCCCGGTCGAGAAGCGCGAGGCGATGTTGACCATGGGCTTCTTCATGAAGCTGGGGTCGGTGCCGCTGTAGCTGTCGAAGTCCCAGCCGGTGAGCACGGCGGCCAGGTCGGTGATGTTGGTCTGGGTGTAGGTCTCGAGAGGCTTGCCGCTGCCGTCCAGCTTCAAGCTGCCGTCGGCATTGAGCTGGTAGAGGCCGATGCTGAACAGCTGCATGACCTCGCGGGCGTAGTTCTCGTCCGGCACGCGACCGGTGTTGGGGTCGGCCTTGAGGTTGCCGCGCATGGCCAGATACACGCCCATGCCGTTGGACAAGGAGACCGCGTTCAGCAGCTCGCGGTAGCTGCCGAAGGCACGCTGCTCCAGCATGTCCACATAGCAGGCAATGGCGAAGCCGCGCCAGGGCATGGGCAGGCCGCTCATGGAGATGACGAAGATCTCGCTCAGGGCCAGCACGACGCGCTGGCGCAGCGAGTCGGGGGCTGACAGCAGCTTGCGCCACAGGGTGTTGTCGGCGCCGCCGAAGTCGTTGCGGTGGTCGACGATGGCGTAGCCGTTGGCCACCATCCAGTCGAAGTGGCTGTCGGTGACGGGCAGCGCGAACTGCGCGTCCAGCCAGGCGGCATAGCCATTGGCCTTGACGGTGGCGATGTCGGCACTGCTGGCCGAGAAGCCGGCCTGGGCCAGGAAGCGCGCGGCGTCGGCATCGGTGATGCCGGGAGGGGGTGGAGGCGGGGGAGGAGGAGGCGGGGGAGGAGGAGGCGGGGGAGGAGGAGGCGGCGGCGGTGGTGGGGGCGGCGGCGGAGGCGGTGAAGGCGTCGGTGTGCCGCCATCCCCTCCCCCACCGCCGCAAGCGGCCAGCAGCGCTGCCGCGGCAACGGCCACGGTCAGGCCGGGGTCCGCAGATGTCTCGGCTGCGGGGGTGGCGATGGTCTCGACTTCAGGCGACGGCGGTGCGCGCATGGGGTCCTCGCTCGTTGTGTGGATGATCGTCGCGCAACGAAAAAGGGCCGGCTTGCGCCGACCCGTCGAGGCCCACGAACTGGGGGTATGACGCCTGATTTACCTCAGAGCAACGGAACCCCGGTCTTGCTTTGCGCTTGTTCACGCGTGACGCCCTCGGCCAGCTCGACGAGCTTGATGCCCTCGGGCACGACGTCGAAGACGCCCAGGTCCGTGATGATGCGGTCGACCACGCCCACGCCCGTCAGCGGCAGGGTGCAGCTGGGGATGATCTTGAGGTCCTCGCTGCCGTCCTTCTTCTTGGCCACGTGCTCCATCAGCACGATGACGCGCTTGACGCCGGCGACGAGGTCCATGGCGCCGCCCATGCCCTTGACCATCTTGCCCGGGATCATCCAGTTGGCCAGGTCGCCCTTGCCGCTGACCTGCATGGCGCCCAGGATGCTGAGGTTGATCTTGCCGGCGCGGATCATGGCGAAGCTGTCATGGCTGCCGAAGATGCTGGAGCCGGGCAGCGTGGTGACGGTCTGCTTGCCGGCGTTGATGAGGTCGGCGTCGACTTCGTCTTCGGTCGGGAAGGGGCCGATGCCCAGCATGCCGTTCTCGCTCTGCAGCCAGACTTCCTTGCTGGCCGGCACATGGTTGGCCACCAGCGTCGGGATGCCGATGCCGAGGTTGACGTAGAAGCCGTCTTCCAGCTCCTGGGCCGCACGCGCGGCCATCTGGTCTTGGGTCCAGGCCATGGCTCAGGCCTCCTTCTTGGGAGAGAGCGTCATCTTCTCGATGCGCTTCTCGGGGTTGGCGTTGACGACGATGCGGTGCACATAGATGCCCGGCAGGTGGACGTCGTCCGGATCGATGTCGCCCGTCTCGACGAGGTGCTCGACCTCGACGACGGTCAGCTTGCCGGCCATGGCCGCGGCCGGGTTGAAGTTGCGCGCGGTGCGGCGGAACACCAGGTTGCCGCTCTTGTCGGCCTTGTAGGCCTTGACCAGGGACACGTCGGGCACCAGGGCCTTCTCGAGGATATAGGTCTCGCCGTTGAACTCGCGCGTCTCCTTGCCCTCGGCGATCAGGGTGCCGACGCCGGTGCGCACGAAGAAGGCCGGGATGCCAGCGCCACCGGCGCGCATCTTCTCGGCCAGCGTCCCCTGGGGCGTGAATTCCAGCTCCAGCTCGCCGGCCAGGTATTGGCGCTCGAACTCCTTGTTCTCGCCCACATAGCTGGAGATCATCTTCTTGATCTGCCGCGTGGTGAGCAGCTGACCGAGGCCGAAGCCGTCCACGCCGGCATTGTTCGAGATGACCGTCAGGTCCTTGACGCCGCTGTCGCGCAGGGCAGCGATCAGCGCCTCGGGAATGCCGCAAAGGCCGAAGCCGCCGACGGCCAGCATCTGCCCGTCCTTCACGACGCCGCGCAACGCCTCATCGGCGCTCGGGTACACCTTGTTCATGCGAAAAGTCTCCTGCGGTTGGCAACGCCCGCAAGGGTACTATCGCGCCCCTCTCGCCGTCGATTACGCAAGATCGCCTAAGTGGAACCCGCCGCCCTCGACTACCGCAGCGCCTTCCAGCTGGCACCGATAGGCTTGGTGCTGTCGGCCCAGCGCCAGATCGTCGACTGCAACGAACGCGTGCTGCAGATGTTCGGCGCGGCGCGCGAGCAGCTCATCGGCCAGAGCTTTGCCGTCATGTACCCCAGCGCCGTCGAGTTCGAGCGCACCGGCGCCCGCATCGTCGCGAGCCTGGACGCCCAGGGCCACTATGCCGACGACCGCGTCATGCGTCGCCTCGGCAGCGGCGAACTGTTCTGGTGCCACGTGACCGGTCGCGCACTCGATCCGGCCAACCCGCATGCCCGCGGCATCTGGAGCTTCGAGGACCTGTCGGCCCGGCGCCAGATCACGGCCGAGCTGACGCCGCGCGAGCGCGAGATTGCCGCCCTGCTCGTCGAGGGCCTGACCAGCAAGGCCGTAGGCCGACGCCTGGGCGTGAGCCCGCGCACGGTGGACATCTACCGCGGCCGGCTGATGAAGAAATATGCGGCGTCCAGCACGCCGGAGCTGATCAACAGGTTGTTGAGCGCATGAGTTCAGACCACGCACCCGCACTGCCCTATTGCCGCAACTGCCACTTCACGCTGGCCACGCCGCGCCCCGTCTACTGTGGCCATTGCGGGCAGGAGACCGATCTGCATCCGCCCTCGGTGCGCGAGATGTTCACCGAGTACCTGGGCCACTACATCGCCTTCGACGGGCCGCTGTGGCGCACGCTGTGGGCGCTGATCTGCCTGCCCGGCCATCTGACCAATGCCTATTTCCATGGCCAGCGTCGCCGCTACCTGCTGCCGCTGCGGGTCTATCTGAGCGCGAGCTTCGTGTTCTTCGTCGGCTGGGCCCTGCTGCCCGCCCTGCCCGATCCGGTGGCGGCACCGGGTCAATCCCTGGGCGTGCACATGAGGCCCGGCATGACGCCCGCGCAGCTCGCTGCAGAAGCCGCCTCGGCAGCGGGCAAGCCCTCGGAACAGATGAATCTGAGCGTGCTTGGCTGCAAGCTGGCAGAGGCCGACACCTGCAGCGCCGTTCAGCGCTGGCTCGTGAAATCGGTCGAGCATGCGACGCATCTGACGCGCGAACAATGGTCGGCCAAACTGCTGGCGCTGGCGCCCTACGGCCTGCTGGCGATGCAGCCGGTGTTCGCGGCCTTGCTGTTGCTGATGTTCTTGCGCAGCGGCCGGCGCTATGCGGAACATTTCGTGTTCTCGCTGCACAGCCACAGCCTGTGGTTCCTGGCACTGCTGGCCGGGTTCGCGACGCATTCGGCGGGGTTGCTGACGCTGGCCGTGTTCGCGCATGGCCTGGTCGCGATGCAACAGGTCTACGGCCTGAGCCGTTGGGGCGCCGCCTGGCGCGGCGCGCTGCTGAGCGTCGGCTATTCGCTGCTGCTGCTGTTCGGCCTGATGGCGATGGTGGTTTTCATCGCGGTCACCTCACCGGTCAAGTGAACACGCCCTGGCGCAGCCACTTGGTGGCGACCCATTTCTCGCCTTCGAGCACCGGCGAGCCGCCATGCAGGGTCTGTGTCGAGGGGTGGGGCCGGTCGTAGCTGAAGAAGACGGCATTGCCCTTGACCGGGGCGACGTCCAGGCCGATGTCCGGGAAGATGGTCGAGCCGCCCGCGGTGGGCGTGTTCAGGTAGATGACCAGGGTCGCCACGCGCTGGCCGCCGCGCTTGAGGATGTTGGGCGTGCTGACGTGACCGGGGTCGAAATAGTCGTAATGGGGCTGGTATTCGGCACCCGGGCGATAGCGCAGCACCTGCAGGCCCTCGCCATGGTCCAGGGGCCAGCGCAGCAGCGTGGCCAGGCGCGCCTCGAGGGTGCGGATCAGGTCGGTCTCGCAGCGCTCGAAGAACATGCCGTCGCTGGTGCGCGCGGCATTCACCTCGCTGCCGTCGGTGCCCGTGGCCACCGTCTCGGAGCGCGCCAGGCGCTTGGCTGCCAGGTCGATGATGCCGTCGCACTCCTCGTCGGACAGCAGGCTGCCGAAGACGACGACGCGCGGCTGGCGCAGGGCCATCATGACCTTGACCTGGCGGTCGCCGGCGTCGATGACGGGGGCGAAGCGGCTCAGGTCGGGCTCGGGCAGGCCGGGCGTGGCCCCGGGCGGGGCCGTCAGCGTGGCCGACTGGCCCAGCGTGCGGGCCAGGGCCTGGCGGGCGATGCCCTCATCCCAACCGCTGCCCAGCATGGCCGCCAGGATGCTTTCTGAAGCATGGCCGGCACGGCTCTGCTCGGTGATCCACTCACACAGCTCGGGGGTGATGACTTGTTGGCTCATGACTTGCGGCGGAAGACGAGTCGGTCGGGAGAAGAGACGTCAGAGGCCAGACGATAACCGTCCAGATCGAAGGCCTTGAGCCCTTCAGGCGTTTCAAGGCGTTGCCGGATCGCGAAGCGAGCCATCAGCCCGCGAGCACGCTTGGCGAAGAAGCTGATGATCTTGTACTCGCCGTTCTTCCAGTCCTCGAACTGGCAGTCGATGACGCGAGGCTTCAACGCCTTGCGGTCGGCCGCACGGAAATACTCCTGCGAGGCCAGGTTGACGATGACGGGCACCTTCTCGCCTCGAGCCAGCTTGTTCAGGTGCAGGGCCAGGCGGTCGCCCCAGTAGTCGTAGAGGCTGGCGCCATGCTCGCCGGCGAGGCGGGTGCCCATCTCCAGGCGATAGGGCTGCATGCGGTCCAGCGGCCGCAGGATGCCGTACAGGCCCGACAGCATGCGCACATGCGCCTGGGCCCAGGCGATGTCCTCGCCGCTCAGCGTCTTGGCGTCCAGGCCGTCGTAGACGTCGCCGTTGAAGGCCAGCACGGCCGGCTTGCTGTTCTTGTCGGTGAAGCGCGGCCGCCAGGCGGCATAGCGGTCGACATTGAGCTGGGCCAGGGGCTCGGACAGGTCCATCAGCTCGCGGACATCGTCCACGCTCTTGGTGCGCAGCACATCGATCAGCGCGGCGGTGTCGTCCAGGAACTGCGGGCGGGTCAGGGCCGGCGCCAGGTCGGCAGGCGTCGGCGTGTCGTAGTCGAGGGACTTGGCGGGCGAGAGCAGGAACAGCATGGGCGCGGATTTTGGCCCCTGTTCGCATCGGCGCCGCGCACTCAGGCCGGGGCGCCGCCGTCGCCGAAGCGGTCCAGGGAGTACAGCATCGTCGCCACCAGCACCGCGGCCACCGGGCCAGCGGCCGGCACCAGCAGCGTGGCAACGACCGGCACCACAAGCACCAGCTGGCGCAGGCCAACCCCGTAGAGCAGGCCGGCCCTGCGGACGTAGCGCACGCCGGCAACTGTCCAGCGCGCCCGCGCCTCGGAGGCGACCGGCATGCCGCCGATGAAGCCGGCGTGGTTGTAGAAGCGAACTGCCATCAGCGTCGACACCAGCGATGCGGACAGCAGCGCCAGCAGCACCAGTTCCAGCACCATGCGCGGGCCGGGACCGGCAATGCCCCCCGTGCCGGCCAGGCTCTCGTGCAGCGAAGGCGCCACCAGCGTGGCCGTGCCCATCAGGGCCAGCGCGGTCGTGGAGGCCAGCATGGTGGCCGACATCAACGAGTTGCGCAGCGTCTGCACCGCCAGCACCTCGGAGCCCGGCTGCTCGGAGACGACACGGAACCATTCCTCGCGCAGTCCGGCATGCCGGGCCGGGGCCAGCCGCTGCGGCCGACGCAGCAGCAGCAAGCCCTCGTACAGGCCCGTCACCACCAGCGTCATGGCCACGCAGGCCCAGTCTGCATCGACGCTCATGGCTCAGGCCTTCCCTCGCCGCTCAAGCAGCTCGAACAAGCCCATACCGGCCAGCATCGCGGCGACGAAGACCACGGCCTTGAGCTCGCCCATGCCCAGCGCCACCAGCGCCGGCCCCGGGCAGAAGCCGGCGAGCCCCCAGCCGGCACCAAACAGCAGGCTGCCGCTGAGCAGCCGGCGGTCGATGGCGCTCGCGGTCGGCAACCGCAAAGGCATGTCCAGCAAGGTGGTCCCGCGCCGCCGGGCGACCGCGAACGCCACCAGGCCCACGGCGATGGCCCCCACCATGACCAGCGCCAGCGACGGGTCCCAGGCGCCGGCCAGGTCGAGGAAACCCAGCACCTTGGCCGGGTTGGCCATGCCCGACAGAATGAGGCCGAGACCGAACACCAGGCCGGCCAGCAGGGAAGTGAAGATCGCCATGAGCCCTCCTCAAAAGGCGACGACGTGCCGCAGCACGAACACCGTGACGAAGCCGGCCCCCATGAAGGCCAGCGTCGCGGCCAGGGAACGCGACGACAGGCGGGACAGCCCGCAGACGCCATGCCCGCTGGTGCAACCAGCGCCATAGCGCGTGCCCACGCCCACCAGCAACCCCGCCAGCACCAACACCGGCCAGCCGGCATCGATGCGCGGCAGCGGCACGGCCGTGAACAGCGCGTACGCTGCCGGCGCGCCGACCAAGCCCAGCAAGAAGGCGACGCGCCATCCCACATCGCCCCGGGCCGGTCGCAACAGCCCGCCCAGTACACCGCTGATGCCCGCGATGCGGCCGTTGAGCAGGACGAACAGCGCCGCCGCGACGCCGATGAGCGCACCGCCGGCCAGGGAGGCCAGGGGCGTGAACGCAATCCAGTCGATGTGCACGGCTCACTCCTTGGGGCAATAGAGGCTGTACAGCAGGCCCAGCACCTGCAGCAAGCGCGCGTCGGCAATGCTGTAGAAGATGCGTTTGCCGTCCCGGCGCGTATCCACCACGCCCTCGGCGCGCATCACGGCCAGTTGCTGCGACAGCGTGGGTTGGCGGATGCCCAGCACTTCCTCCAGGTCACCAACCGCCATCTCCCCCTGCGACAGTTGGCACAGCAGCAGCAGGCGGTCTTCGTTGGCCAGCACCTTCAGGGCGCTGACGGCCTGGCCGGCGGCCTGGCGCAACATGGCGGGGTCGATGACGGAAGTGGGCATGAGTCGCTCCGTGAAGTTGACTTCATTATGCCAACAAATATAATGTCAATCAATATATTGAACGAAACGGGAGCCCGCATGGCCGCCAGCACCACCGTCCAGGCCTTCTTCGACGACAAGACCTGCACCGTCTCCTATGTCATCGTCGACAACGCCAGCCGGTGCGCCGCCCTCGTCGACCCCGTGCTGGATTTCGACTTCAAGTCGGGCCGCACCAGCACGCTGCAGGCCGACCGGCTGATCGCCTACGTCCGGGAGCACGGCCTCACGGTGCAGTGGATCCTGGAAACCCACGCCCATGCCGACCACCTGTCCAGCGCCCGCTACCTGCAGCAGCAGGTCGGCGGTCGCATCGCCATCGGCGAGCACATCACGCAGGTGCAGGCAACGTTCAAGCAGCTCTTCAACCTCGAGCGCGGCTTCCTGCCCGACGGCGCCCAGTTCGACCACCTCTTCAAGGACGACGAGCTGTTCCACATCGGCGAGACCGAAGCGCGCGCGCTGCTGGTGCCGGGCCACACGCCCGCCGACATGGCCTATGTCGTTGACGGCGCGGTCTTCGTCGGCGACACGCTATTCATGCCTGACGTCGGCTCGGCCCGCGCCGACTTCCCCGGCGGCGACGCGCACGCGCTGTACGCGTCCATGCGACGCATCCTGGCGCTTGCGCCCGAGACACGAATATTCGTCTGCCACGACTACCCGCCCGACGGCCGCGAGCCGGCCTGGGAGACCACCGTGGCCGAGCAGCGCGCGAGCAATATCCATGTCCGCGACGGCATCGAGGCAGCCCAGTTCGTGCAGATGCGCCAGGCGCGCGACGCCAAGCTGGACGTGCCTACCCTGATCCTGCCGTCCATCCAGGTCAACATCCGTGCCGGCCAAATGCCGCCGGCCGACGACAACGGCGTCGCCTATCTGCGCATCCCCATCAACGCCCTGCCCGCGCGCTGAGCAGCAGCACCACACCCAGCAGCACGACGCCGGCGGCCAGCCATTCGTGGCCGCTGATCTGCTCGCCCGCCAGCGTCACGCCGAGCAGCATGGCGATGACCGGGTTGACGAAGGAATAGCTCGACGCCAGGCCAGCCGAGGCCTCGGCCAGCAGCACCATATAGGCGTTGAAGGCGATCAGCGAGCCGAACACGACAAGATAGACCCAGGCCCACAGCGCCTGTGGCTCGATGTGGTTGGGCAGGGTCTCGCCGCTGACCAGGCTCAGGCCCATCAGCACGAGGCCCCCGGCCAGCATCTCGCTCGCAAAGCCCATGGCGCCGGGCGCCAGCGGCCAGACGCGCTGCGACAGCACGCTGCCCACGGCCCAGCTCGCGCAGGCGACGCTGATGGCCACGAGACCCATGGGCGAGGCACCGAAGCCCTGGCCCTGCGTCAGCAGCAGCACGCCGACCAGGCCGAAGGCGATGCCCAGCGACTCCAGCCGCGTCGGCTTCTCGCCCCACAGCAGGTTGAGGCCGGCGATCATCAGCGGCATCACGGCGATGAAGGCGACCACCAGGCCCGAACCCACGGTCTGCTCGGCCGTCGCCGTGCCGCCCATGCCGCCGCCCAGCATCAGGCCCCCGATGACCAGGGCATGCAGCCACTGGCGCCGGCTCGGCCATGGCGCGCCGCGCCAGCGCATCCACACCGCCAGCAAGGCACCGGCGACCAGGAAGCGGCTGCCCATCTGGAAAAAAGGCGGCAGGCTGATCAGCGCGACCTTGATGGCCAGGTAGGTCGAGCCCCAGACCAGCCAGGTGGCGGCCAGGCAGAGCATCAGCTTGGGACTCAGGCCCGGGGCGGTCTTCAGCGGCAGGACGGTGGCGTTCATGGGCCAGGATCGTAGAAATTCTCGCCCCAGCCGAACATGGGTCATTGAAGGTTGATCGAATCACTCGCCTTAAGATCAAAAGACATTCGATCCAATCGCAGAGACTTTCATGGCCATCGAACTCGATCAGCATGACCACCGCATCCTGGCCGAACTGCAGGCCGATGCCCGACTGACCATGGCCGAGCTGGGCCGGCGGGTGCATCTCAGCCAGCCCGCCGTGACCGAGCGGGTGCGCAAGCTGGAGGACGGCGGCGTCATCCGCGGCTATCGGGCCGTCGTCGACGCGAGCAAGCTGGGCTATGGCATCCGCTCCATCATCCGCATCGGCAATCTCGACGAGGGCGTGCTGATGCGGGCGCTCGAATCCAGCCCCGAGGTCGTGACGGCCTATGGCGTGACGGGCGAGGACAGCTGGATCCTCGAGATCGCCGTGCGCGATGTGGCCCATCTGCGCGCGACGCTGTCGCGCTTCTGCCAGCAGGTGCCGACGTCGACCGCCATCATCCTGAATGCCGTGCGCGAGCATGCGCCGATCAAGCCGCTGCCGACCGGTGAGCACGAACCGGTGGCAGCAGTGCCGGAAATGAAAAAGCCCCGCCGCGGCGGGGCTTGAGCCAAGCCGCGGCGCGGCTTACTTGGCCAGCAGCGTGTTGACCGCGTTGATGTCCTCGGCGCGCAACTGGCCCGAGGCCTGGCGCAGCTTGAGGCCGTTGACGACGACGTCGTAGCGGGCCTTGGCCAGATCGCGCTGGGTGGTGAAGAGCTGGGTCTGGGCGTTCAGCACGTCCAGGTTGACGCGCACGCCAACCTTGTAACCCAGCTGGGTGGCTTCCAGGGCCAGCTTGGTGGACGACTCGGCAGCCTCGTAGGCGGCGACCTGAGCCTTCAGCGACTGCACACCGAAGAAGGCGCGGCGCGTGGCCTCGGAAACGCTGCGGCGGGCGAAGTCGAGGTCGTTGCGGGCCTTGTCCTCCAGCACCAGGGTTTCCTTGATGCGGTTCTGCGTGGCACCACCGGTGTACAGCGGGTAGGTGAAGGTCAGGCCGATGCTGGCGTTCTTGGTGGTGCCGACACCCGAGGCCACCGCCTGGGCACCGCTGAGGCTGTTGTGCAGGTTCTGGCCGCCGACGCTGGCGCTGGCGTCCAGCGTGGGCTTCTCGCCGGCACGGGCGATCTGGGTGTCGAGCTGGGCCACTTCCAGGCCCAGGCGGGCCTTGCGGATGGCCGGGTGCTGGTCGTCGCCGGTGGCGACCCAGGTGTCGACGTTGTCGCTGGGCAGGGCCGGCAGGGCCACCGGCACGGCCAGGCCCTTGGGCTCGACGCCGACGCGGCCGACGAACTGGTCCAGCGTCACGCGCTTGACGCGCAGGTCGTTGTCGGCAGCCAGCTCCTGAGCCACGGCGAGGTCGTAGCGGGCCTGGGCTTCACGGGTATCGGTGATGGTGGCGGTGCCAACCTCGAAATTGCGCTTGGCCGAAGCCAGCTGTTCGGCGATGGCGGTCTTGTTGGCTCGCGACGTGGTCAGCGCGTCCTTGGCCGCCAGCACGTCGAAATACGCCGTGGCCAGGCGCACGATGAGGTCCTGCTCCGCGGCCTCGAAGTCAGCCTGTGCGGCGGCGTAACCGCGGCGGGCCTTGTCGATGGTGGGCACATTGGCCGCGTTGTAGACCGAATACTTGCCCTGCAGGCCTGCCGTCACCGTGGTGCTGTTGACGCCGCCACCCACGGGCGGATCGATGCGGGCCTGGGTGCCGGTCGCCTGCAGGCCCAGCGACGGGCGCACCAGCGCCTCGGCCTGGGCTGCGCGCGCAGCGGCGGCATCGGCACTGGCGCGGGTCGCCAGATAGGTCGCGTCATAGCCCCGTGCCGCGTCGTAGAGCTCCTGCAGGCTCTGGGCCTGGGCCACGCCGGCGAGCAGGAGGCCGGCGGCAAGGGCCAGCGGTTGCAGGGTCAGGCGGGAGGCTGTGACGAAGGGCATGAGATTCCTTGACTGGAGCAATGGTGTGAGCGCGGCCGGGTTTATAGAGGCAAAGCCCGCCGATGACTGAAGCCATGTGACGACCTGCGCCCAAACGGGGGCAAGCGGCGTTTTATGGCGACAAACTGCATCGAGATCAGAACGAGAAGGCCGGCGCTTCGGCAAAACCGGGCAGGCGGCCGGCCACCGTGTCGAACATTTCCACGGTCCGGAAATCGCTGGCGCCAGTGCGCGTGACCAGCAAGGCGCGCATGACCGGCTCGCCGCCGACGATGGCCGCCAGGCGACCGCCGACCTTGAGCTGGTTCAGCAGGACTTGCGGCACGGCGGCGACCGAGCCGGACAGCAGGATGACGTCGAAGGGTTCCTCGGCGGCCAGGCCGGCGGCGCCGTCCTGGTTCAGCACCGTGGCGTTGAGCACGCCGGCGCGCTTGAGGTTGGCGGTGGCGGCGGCGGCCAGGCCGGCATCGGCTTCCAGGGCGATGACGCGCTGGGCCTTGTGGCCGAGCAGCGCGGCCAGGTGACCCGTCGCGGCGCCGATCTCCAGCACCTTCTCATGGCGCTGCACCTTGAGTTCCTGCAGCAGGCGAGCCTCGACCTTGGGCGCCAGCATGCGGCGGGTGGCCGTCAGCGGCAGCTCGGTGTCGACGAAGGCCTGGGCCCGGTGGGCCTCGGGCACGAAGTCCTCGCGGTGGACCACGCGCAGCAGCTCCAGCACGCTGGGATCGAGCACGTCCCAGGGACGGATCTGCTGCTCGATCATGTTGAAGCGGACTTGTTCGAGATTCATCTTGTTCTCCGGGGCGCGGTCGACGGCAAAAAGCAAAATTCTAGAGGTCAGGCCGGGTCGGCGAGCAGTCCGTGCAGCAACAGCGCCATCTGGGCGTCCAGCAGCTCCTCGGCGGCCATGGTCTGGTGGCAGATGTCGTGCTCGCCGAAGGAGTGCTCGTGCAGCAGCATGTGCAGCATGGGCGCGATCAGCATGTGCACCGTCGCCTCGACGGGCACGGCGCGGAATTCCCCGGTGTGGATGCCACGCTCGATGAGGCCGCCGATCAGGGCCTGGGAGGGCCGGATGACCTCCTCAACATAGAAGCGCGCCAGCTCGGGGAAGTTGCGCGCCTCGACCATCATGATCTTGCAGACGACGCCGGCATTGCCGTGGCCGACCTTGGCCCACCAGGCCTGCATCATCTGGCTCAGCAGCTCGGCGATGGAGCCTTCGTATTGAGCGGCCTGGGCGGCCGATTCGGCGATGTGCACCGACAGGTTGTCGCGCACCATGGCCATGAAGAGCTCGTCCTTGCTCGGGTAGTAGCGGTAGAGCGTGCCCTTGGCGACGCCGGCGCGGGCGGCGATCTCCTCGCTGCGGGTGGCGGCGAAACCCTTCTCGACGAAAAGCTGCAGAGCGGCATCCAGCAGCTCCTGCGGGCGGGCATCCTTGCGGCGTTGACGGGGCGTGGCTGTGGCCAAGACGAGGCTGTTAATGACCGGAGAGTCAGTAATGTAGCCGCGGCGGCCAGCCGCCCGCAAGGACGCGCCTTGGCCGCTGGCTACACTGCGCCGCCTTTTTGCAGTCCTTCGGAGCCGTTTACGTGGATGTCATCCTGCTGATCAAAGCCGCCATCATGGGCATCGTCGAGGGGCTGACCGAGTTCCTGCCGGTGTCGTCCACGGGCCACCTGATCCTGACCGGCAGCCTGCTGGGCATGACGGACGCCAAGTCCAAGGTCTTCGACATCGCCATCCAGAGCGGTGCCATCCTGGCGGTGTTCATCGTCTACTGGGCGCGCATCCGCGAAGCCCTGGGCGGCATCACCAGCAGCGCCAAGCAGCAGCGCTTCGTGGGCAACATCATCATCGGCTTCATCCCGGCCGGCGTCGTCGGCCTGACCGTCTACAAGGCCATCAAGGCCCACCTCTTCAACGCGCCGGTCGTGGCCGGCGCCTTCATCGTCGGCGCGCTGATCATCCTGTGGGTGGAAAAGCGCGCCCAACCGGTCGCCCGCGTGCAGACGGTGGACGACATGACGCCGCTGGATGCCCTCAAGGTTGGCTTCGTTCAATGCCTGGGCATGATCCCCGGCACCAGCCGGTCCGGCGCCACCATCATCGGCGGCATGCTGCTGGGCCTGTCGCGCAAGGCGGCCACCGATTTCTCCTTCTTCCTGGCCATCCCGACGCTGATCTCGGCCGGCGGCTACAGCCTGTGGAAAGAGCGCCATGCGCTGTCCATGGCCGACTTCCCCATGTTCGCGGTCGGCTTCGTCGTCAGCTTCCTGGCCGCCTGGGCCTGCGTGCGCTGGCTGCTGCGCTATGTGTCCAGCCACACCTTCGTGCCGTTTGCCTGGTATCGCATCGCCTTCGGCATCGTCGTGCTGGCAACCTGGGTCACGGGTACGGTCATCTGGGCGGACTGAGATAATTCGGCCCTATGGCCATCACGATCAAGACCGCTGCCGATGTCGAAGGCATGCGCATCGCCGGGCGCCTGGCGTCCGAAGTGCTCGACATGCTGACGCCCCACGTCAAGCCGGGCATCACGACCAATGAGCTGGACAAGCTGGCTCACGACTTCATCGTCCATGTGCAGCAGGGCATCCCCGCCCCGCTGAACTACTGCCCGCCCGGCTACATCCCCTACCCCAAGTCCATCTGCACCTCGGTCAACCAGGTGGTCTGCCATGGCATCCCCAACGACAAGGCGCTGAAGAACGGCGACATCGTCAACATCGACGTCACCGTCATCAAGGACGGCTGGCATGGCGACACCAGCCGCATGTTCGTCGTCGGTGACGGCAGCATCGCGGCCAAGCGCCTGTGCGCCTTCACCTACGAGGCCATGTGGAAGGGCATCGCCAAGGTCAGGCCGGGCGCGCGCCTGGGCGACATCGGCCACGCCATCCAGACCTTTGCCGAAAACGCCGGCTTCTCCATCGTGCGCGAGTTCTGCGGCCACGGCATCGGCCAGGTCTTCCACGAGGAGCCCCAGGTGCTTCACTACGGCCGCCCCGGCACGCTGGAAGAGCTGGTGCCCGGCATGATGTTCACCATCGAACCCATGATCAACGCCGGCCGGCGCGAGATCAAGGAGATGGGCGACGGCTGGACCATCGCGACCAAGGACCGCTCGCTCTCGGCCCAGTGGGAGCACACCATCCTGGTGACCGACACGGGCTACGAGGTCATGACGCTGTCGGCCGGCAGCCCGCCGCCGCCGGCCTTCATCACGCAGGCAGCTGCGGCGACCGTCTAAGCCGTGGCCACGCTTGCCGAGCTCCGCCAGCAGTTCAAGGCGGGCAAGCAGACCCTGATCGACGGCTTCCTCGCCGCGCGGCCCACCCAGGCCGGCACGCAAAGCCTGCTGCGCAAGCTGGCCCGCCATGTCGACGACACCCTGCGCTCGCTGTGGGATGCCGCCGGCATGCCCGCCGGCGCCTGCCTGGCGGCCGTCGGCGGCTATGGCCGCGGCGAGCTGTTCCCACATTCAGATGTGGACGTGCTGGTGCTGCTGCCCGACGGCGTCGAGGCCTACCAGCCCGGTCCGGCCAAGTCGGCCATCGAAGGCTTCATCACCTCCTGCTGGGACGTGGGGCTGGAGATCGGCTCCTCGGTGCGCACCCTGGGCGAATGCCTGACCGAGTCGCAGGGCGACGTGACCATCCAGACCGCCCTGCTCGAAGCCCGCCCGCTGGCCGGCGACGTCAAGCTGTTCCGGCAGATGCACAAGCGCTTCATGCAGGCCATGGACCCCAAGGCCTTCTTCCGCGCCAAGACGCTGGAGAGCGTGCAGCGCCACACCAAGTTCGACGACACGCCCTACGCGCTGGAACCCAACTGCAAGGAAAGCCCCGGCGGCCTGCGCGACCTGCAGATGCTGATCTGGCTGGCCCGCTCGGCGGGCCTGGGCAAGACCTGGAAGGCCCTGGCCCAGCGCGGCCTCATCACACCCTTCGAGAGCAAGCAGCTGCAGCGCAACGAGGGTCAACTGAGGCTGATCCGCGCCCGCCTGCACGCCGTCGCCGGCCGCCGCGAAGACCGCCTCGTCTTCGACCTGCAGACCGCCGTGGCCCAGAGCTTCGGCTTCGAAGGCACCGGTGCCCAGCGCGCTTCCGAAGTGCTGATGCGGCGCTACTACTGGGCCGCCAAGGCGGTCACGCAGCTGCACCAGATCCTGCTGCTGAACCTGGAGGAGCAGATCAACGGCTCCCAGCAGGGCCTGCTGCGCCCCATCGAGGGCCAGCCGGACTTCCTGGACCGCGGCCGCATGCTGGAGGTCGCCAGCGACGACCTCTACCAGCGCGACCCGCATGCCATCCTGCGCACCTTCCTGATCTACCAGCAGACGCCCGGCATCAAGGGCCTGTCGGCGCGCACGCTGCGGGCCCTGTACAACGCCCGCGGCCTGATGGATGCGGCCTGGCGCCGCGACCCGGTCAACCGCGCGACCTTCATGACCATGCTGCGCCAGCATGAAGGCCAGACCCACGCCTTCCGGCTGATGAACCAGACCTCGGTGCTGGGCCGCTATCTGTGGGTCTTCCGCGCCATCGTCGGGCAGATGCAGCACGATCTCTTCCACGTCTACACCGTGGACCAGCACATCCTGATGGTGCTGCGCAATGTGAGGCGCTTCTTCATCCCCGAGCACGCCCACGAATACCCGTTCTGCTCCCAGCTCGCCGCGCAGTTCAGCGAGCCCGAGGTGCTCTACATCGCCGCCCTCTTCCACGACGTGGCCAAGGGCCGCGGCGGCGACCACTCGGAGCTGGGCGCCGTCGAGGTCAGGCGCTTCTGCCGCCAGCACGGCCTGGGCGCCGAGGACACCGCCATGTGCGTCTTCCTCGTCGAGCACCACCTGACGATGTCGCGCGTGGCCCAGAAGGAGGACCTGGCCGACCCCGAGGTCATCGCCGCCTTCGCCGCCAAGGTCGGCGACGTGCGCCGCTTGACGGCCCTCTATCTGCTGACCGTCGCCGACATCCGCGGCACCAGTCCCAAGGTCTGGAATGCCTGGAAGGGCAAGCTGCTGGAGGACCTGTTCCGCATCACGCTGCGGGCCCTGGGTGGCGCCAAGATCAATCTCGATGCCGAGATCGAGGCGCGCAAGGCCGAGGCCCGCCAGGACCTGGCCCTGCACTCCCAGTTGCCCGGCACCGAGGAGCCGCTGTGGAAGCGCCTGGCCGTCAGCTATTTCGCCCGCCACGACGGCGCCGAGCTGGCCTGGCATGCGCGCTCGCTGTGGCGGCATGTGGACACGCAGGTGCCCGTCGTGCGCGCCCGGCCCTCGCCCATCGGCGAAGGCCTGCAGGTGCTGGTCTATTCGCCCGACCAGCCCGATCTGTTCGCCCGCATCTGCGGCTATTTCGACAGCGCCGGCTTCAGCATCCTCGACGCCAAGGTGCACACCACGCGCAACGGCTATGCGCTGGACACCTTCCAGGTCATCCGCCCCGAGGCCGACGTGCACCACCGCGACCTCGTGCCCATGGTGGAGCAGAAGCTGGCCAGTGTGCTGCAGGCCGGCGGCCCGCTGCCGGAACCGCGCCGCGGGCGCCTCTCGCGCCGCGTCAAGAGCTTCCCCTACACGCCGCGCATCTCGCTGCGCCCGGACGAGCGCGCCACGGCCTGGCTGCTGACCATCTCCACCAGCGACCGCGCCGGCCTGCTCTACGCCATCGCCCGCGTGCTGGCGCGGCATGGCATCAATCTGCAGCTGGCCAAGATCTCGACGCTGGGCGAGCGCGTCGAAGACACCTTCCTCGTCGACGGCGCCGCGCTGCAGCACAACAAGGCCCAGCTGCAGATCGAGAGCGAATTGCTGGACGCGGTCTCGCTGCCCGCATGAGCTCAGCCGGCAGGTCGCAGCGCCAGCCGCTGGACGGCCAGCCAGGCCCGCGGCGCCTGGCCCACCCGGCTCGCAAAGGCGCGCGACAGGGCCGATGAACTGCCGTAGCCGGTGTCCAGCGCAATCCGCTTCAGCGCCTCGCCGCGCAGCAGGGCCTGCTTGGCCAGCTCGATGCGCCACTGCGCGAGATAGTCAGCCGGCGTTTCGCCCAGCACCTCATGGAAGCTCGCCGCGAAGCTGCTGCGCGACATGCCGGCCCGCCCGGCCAGGCCGTCCAGCGTCCAGGGCTCGGAAGGTTGTTCATGCATGGCGCTCAGGGCCTGCGCCAGCTTGGGATGCGCCAGGCCGGCAAGCAGGCCCGCGGGCAGCTCCGGCGCCCGGGCATCCTCCTGCATCCAGCGCAGCAGCTGGATCAGCAGCACCTCGAAGAGCCGGTCGGCCAGCACGCGCTGCCCCTGCATGATGCGCGAACCCTCGTCGAACAGCAGAGCCAGCGTGTGGCTGAGCATGGGCAGGCGGGCCAGCGGCACCGCCAGCACCGGCGGCAGGGCCCGGGCCAGCGGATGGGCCGCTCCGCCTTCGAAGCGAAGCTTGGCGCAGAACAGCTCGGAGCCGCGCTCCGAAGCCTGGATGAAGCCATGGGTCAGGGGTCGCGGGAAGAACAACAGCGTCGGTTCGTCCAGCGCGTGGCGCTGCGCGACGCCATCGGCGTCGGCATAGGTCATCACCATGCGGCCTTCGCGCAGTATGTGCACGAAGCCCACGCCACGCGACTCGTCATAGCGCGTGACGCCGCACACCGGCCCGGCCTGGAAGGTCATGGCCTGCACGCGCAAGCGATCCAGCACCTGGCCCAGCCCATCGGAACTCATGGCAGCAGCGGCCCTCGTGGACGTTGAGTCAACTCTTGTGGACTGTAGGACACCCAGGCCGCGCTGCCCCACGCCACAGTCGGGCATGCCCCCCGTGGCCTGAAGTTCCCGGAGTTCCCTTGAGTGCCTTCGTCCCCGCATCCAACCTGCCGCTGAGCTGGCTGCTGCTGCTCGCTTCGACGGGTCTGGTCAGCGCCATGCTCGGCCTCGCGCTGCGGCGCGAACGCCGCCGCAGCCGCTCCAACCGTGCCCGTCTGATGCAACTGGGCAGCCAACTCGAGCTGATGCACGCCGACCTGGCGCGGCGCCTGGACGACCAGACCGCCGGCCTGCGCGCCAAGGTGGCTGCGCTCGAGAGCTTCAATCGCGCCGTCGCCCATGACCTGCGCGGCCCGCTCTACGGCATCGAGGGCCTGGCGCGGCTGGCCCGCGAGGCCCTGCTCCGGAGCGACGCCCAGGCCGAGCGCATGCTGCAGACCATCGCCCACCAGGCCGCGACGACGCTGCAGCTGGTGGACGCACTGATGTGCCTGGCGCACGCCGCCGACGTGGCCCTGAAGCTCGAGAGCGTCGACAGCCAGCGCCTGGCCGAAGAGGTGGCCCAGCAGTTGGCCCTGACGTCGTCGCAGGGGCGGCGGGCCCTGCAGCTCGGCCCCCTGCCCCCGGTGCAAGCCGATGCCACGCTGCTGCGTCAGGTCTTCGTCAACCTGATCGGCAACGCGCTGAAGTTCACCCAGGGCTGCGCCATGCCACGCATTGAGGTGCAGGCCTGGAACGACGCCGGCCGCGTCGTCTTCCGCGTGCGGGACAACGGCATCGGCTTTTCGCCAAGCGAGGCCGAGCAACTGTTCAAGCCCTTCAAGCGCCTGGACGGCGGGCGCTTTGAGGGCAACGGGCTGGGCCTGTCCATCGTCAAGCAGATCGCCGAGCGCCACGGCGGCTCTGCCTGGGCCCAGGCCAATCCCGAGGGGGGCGCCAGCTTCCATTTCAGCCTGCCGCAGCAGCCGGCGCCCACCCAGGCACCGGTGCGCAGCGACATTCAGGAGAGCCACGATGCCTGACACCGCCATTCCCCGCCCCGGCAACGAAGCCGAACGCCTGTCGGCCCTGCAGCGCTACGGCATCCTGGACACGCCCAACGATCCGGATTTCGATTTCCTGACCGAGCTGGCCGCCCACGTCTGCGACGCACCGTATGCCTTCGTCGTCATGGTGGACGCCGAGCGTGTGTGGCTGAAATCCGCCGTAGGCCTGCGCGCCGGCAGCCAGCGTCCGCGCGACCAGGACTACTGCGCCTGGACCATCCTGGAGCCCGGCGGCCTGCATCTGCGCGACGTGCGCGCCGACCCGCGCACGGCGGTGCTGGCGCCGACGCTGGACATGGGCTATCGCATGTACAGCGGCATCAATCTGCATGTCGGCGACGGGCTGCACATCGGCACGCTGTGCGTGCTGGACAGCCAGCCGCGGGACCTCAGCGACACCCAGCGCGACCTGCTGCAGCGCCTGGGCCGGCAGGTGATGGCCCTCATCGAGCTGCGTGCCGCGCGGCGCGACCTGCAGCAGAAGGTCGCCGCGCTGGATCGCCTGTCGCGCCATGACGAGCTGACCGGGCTGTACAACCGCCGCGCGCTGGCACAGACCCTCGACCAGGAGCTGGCACGGGCCCGACGCTTCGGCAACCCGCTGTCGCTGATGCTGGTCGACGTCGATCATTTCAAGGGCATCAACGACGGTCACGGGCATGCCATGGGCGACGAGGTGCTGCGCCGCCTGGCCGCGGCGCTGGGCCGGCGCGCCCGCAGCATCGACGTGCTCGGGCGCTGGGGCGGCGAGGAGTTCATCGTCGTGATGCCGCAGACGACGCTGGACGGTGCCCTCGTGCTGGCCGAAGCCGCACGCCGCTGCGTGGCGGCACTGCAGATACCGGGCCTGGACCGGCGGCTCACCATCAGCTGCGGCGTCGCCAGCCTGGACGACTCGCTCGATGACGCCGCCGCGCTGACCGCCGCGGCCGACCAGGCGCTCTACGAGGCCAAGCGATCGGGCCGCAACCGGGTCATGGCGGCCCGGGACCGGCAGGCACTGGTCGCCTGAGCGCCGCGACCGGCTACTTGGCCGCGGCAGCAGCGATGCCGATCAGCGGCACCTGGCCATAGGTGGTGGTCGGCAGCACGCCGTTCCACTTGCCGATGGCGGCGCGCTGGTTCTCGATCTCGCGCAGCTTCAACAACTCGGGCGTCACCTGGGCGCGCTGCAGGGCCAGCGATTCCGCCTCGGCCTTGGCCTGGGTGATCTTCTGCTCGGCCTCGACGCGGATGCGCAGCAGGTCGCGCTCGGCGCGCAGCTTGTCCTGCTCGGCACCGACCTTGGCCTCGATGGCCTTGGAGAAGCTGTCCGAGAACTTGAAGTTGATGATGGCGAACTCGTCCAGCACCAGGCCATGGCGCTGCATCTTCTCGCGCAGCAGCGAAGAGATGGCCTCGCGCACATCGGTGCGGCGCGTGATCAGCTCCTCGGCCGTGAAGCGCGCCGTGACGGCCTTCATCGACTCCTGGGCCGCCGGCAGGATGATGCGGTCGGCGATGACATCGGTGCTGGGGCCGATGGCCTTGAAGGCCTGGGCAACCTGGTGGGGCTCGAGGTGGTAATTGATGGCGACGCGGGTGTGCACGGCCTGCAGGTCCTTGGACGCGGCATCGCCCTCGCCTTCGCTCTTCTGCACCCGGGTCTCGAGCAGATGAATCTTCTGTGCCAGCGGGAAGCGCAGATGGATGCCCTCGTCCAGCACATCGTCGCCGGGGCGGCCGAAGGTGGTCATGACGCCGCGCGAACCGGCCGGCACGATGCCATAGGGCGCCAGTGCCCACAGCACGGCCAGGACGGCGACCACCTGAATCAGGCGCGCGAGGCCGCTCGGGAAGCGGCTCGATTCAAAGCTCATGCAATCTCCCTGCTGTTGTGGCCCCGACTGTGCCAGCAAAAAGGAAGAGAACCGGTCAGCTCAGGTCGCCCGCCAGGCTCGCCAGCGTCTCCGGCGCGATCTGTAGATGCGCTGGGTAATGGGTGTGGTCGCAGCCGAGCTTGACGGCGGCGCCGGCCTTCACGGCCTCGCGCATGGCTGCGCTCAGCTCGAAGCGCACGAAGTGCACGGCCGAGGTCTTCTCCTCGTTCTCGCGGTCCAGGTCTTCATCGGCAATTGCATAGACCCGAACCTGGCCTTCCACCTCGATGAACATGCGGTCCTCGACGCCGATGAGGCGCGCCAGCTCGCGCTTGCGCTCGTTGGGGTCGGGGTATTCGATCAGCATCGTCGCCTTCCAGTTCGAGCCGTCCGGCACCAGGGGCGCATACGCGTCGATCTCGCCCTGGATGCCCTCTTCCTCGAAGATCTTCTCGATGCGCAGCATCTCCTGGATCTGATAGCGGATGGTGCGCTCGTCCTCGAACTGCAGGTTCAGGTGCTCGCCCAACTGCACGCTGCGCAGGCGACGGTGGGCGACGATGGCCGCCTTCTCGACTTTGCGGAACTTCGCATAGGCCTCGAGGGTCATCAGGCTGTCAATCGTGATGGTCATGGCAGTCCGTAAGCGGTGCGCATCAAAGTGAGCGGGTGCGCCACGGCCTTGGCCGGCGTGCCCGCCTGGGCCATGCCCTGGGCGATGTGGTGGCTGGCCAGGGCGCAGTCGCTGGCGATGACGTCGGGCTCGTCCTTGGCCATGGCCTTGAAGACGGGCTTGCCGATCTTCATGGCCACCGGGTGATACGGAGTCTTCACGCCATAGGTGCCGGCGTGGCCGGAACAGCGCTCGACGGTGTTGAGCTTGACCTCCACGCTCTGGCCGATGAGCTTGAACATCTCCTCGGTCTTGCGGCCTATCTTCTGCACGCGGCCATGGCAGGGCACGTGATATGACACTCTGCCCAGGGCCTGCTTGAAGTCGGTCTTCAAGAGGCCATCCTTGTGCCGCGCGACGAGGTATTCGAAGGGGTCCCACATCGCGTCCTGCACGAGCTTGACGTCTGCCTCGTCGGGGAACATCAGCGGCAGCTCCTGCTTGAACATCAGCGTGCAGCTCGGGATGGCCGACAGGATGGCGAAGCCATCCTTGGCATAGGGTGCCAGCACGGCAATGTTGGCGGTCTTGTGCTTCTCCACCGTCTCGAGGTCGCCCAGCTCCAGCTTGGGCATGCCGCAGCACTTTTCCTTCTCGACGATGACGTAGGGAATGGCGTTGTGGTCCAGCACCTTCAGCAGGTCGAAGCCGATGCCGGGCTCGTTGTAGTTGACGTAGCAGGTCGAGAAGATGGCCACCTTGCCCGGTGTGCGCTCGCCGTTCGTGACGACCTGGGCCGCCGCCTTGGGCGCGCTCCAGCGGAAGCGCTTGGACGCGAGTTCCGGCAGCCAGGCCTCGGGGTGCACACCGAGTTGCTCATCCATCAGCTTGCGCGCGAACTTGGTGCGGTTCACCGCGTTGACGGCCTGCACGACGATGGGGATGCCGGCGAACTGGCCGTGCACGTCGGTGGACGCCAGGAACTTCTCGCCGCCCTTGACCTCGCCCTTGCGGAACTTGATCGCCTTGGCGCGCAGCATGGTGTGGGGGAAGTCCAGGTTCCAAGGGTGCGGCGGCACGTAGGGACACTTGGTCATGTAGCAGAGGTCGCACAGATAGCACTGGTCGACGACCTTCCAGAAATCCTGCTTGTCCACGCCGTCCAGCTCACCCGTCCTGCCCTCGTCGACGAGGTCGAACAGCGTCGGGAAACTCTGGCACAGCGACACGCAGCGGCGGCAGCCATGGCAGATGTCGAAGATGCGCTCCATCTCGTGGAGGCATGCGGCCTCGTCGTTGAACTCCGGGCTTTTCCAGTCCAGCGCGTGTCGGGTCGGCGCTTCGAGGTTGCCTTCTTGGGTGCTCATCGCGTCTCCTGCGCAATCGTCTGGGCGCAGGGGCACGCGCAGACGATTGCGGCCGCCCCTGGGCAGCCGCTGAAACGGTCAATCGTCAATCCACCAGTGCGTCCAGCGCCTTCTGATAGCGGTTGGCATGCGAGCGCTCGGCCTTGGCCAGGGTCTCGAACCAGTCCGCGATCTCGTCGAAGCCCTCGTCGCGCGCCGTCTTGGCCATGCCGGGGTACATGTCGGTGTACTCGTGGGTCTCGCCGGCCACGGCGGCCTTCAGGTTGTCGCGCGTCGGGCCGATGGGCAGGCCGGTGGCCGGGTCGCCGACGGCTTCCAGGAATTCGAGGTGGCCGTGCGCGTGGCCGGTTTCACCTTCGGCCGTGGAGCGGAACAGCGCCGCCACATCGTTCTGTCCTTCGATGTCGGCCTTGTTCGCGAAATACAGGTAGCGGCGGTTGGCCTGGGATTCGCCGGCGAAGGCGTCCTTCAGGTTCTGCTCGGTCTTGGATCCTTTCAAGCTCATCGCAGTCTCCATTGGGGGCAAAACATGGACGCTACTCCTGGCCCGGCCTGAATCGCCAATCGATAGCTTCAATCCACCTCATAGCAGGCCGCTATACCAGCGCAGGCCGAGCAACTGCCGGGCGAACTGGTGGGAGCGCCCCTGGGGATCGGCCAGATCGTGCAGGATGGTGAAGTGGTTGCAGCCCGGCAAGGCCTCGCAGACCGGTACGGCTCGGGCGCCCCAGGCCGAGCGGATCAGCTGGTTCTGGCGATGGTATTCCTCGCTCTCCTGCTCTCCCACCAGGGCGAAGAGGGTTTGAGGCGCGGTCGGCGCCGGAAAGTGAACGGGGCTGAGCCGCCGCACGCTGGCGGCGTCCAGCTTCAGGTCGGCCTGCAGAAAGGGCACCTGGCACAGCGGCGCCAGGTCGTGCAGACCGGACACCGACATCGCGCCCTGCACCAGGCGCCGCGGCAGGTCGCGACCCACGCGTTTCCAGTCACAGCAGCTCAGCATGGCCGCCAGATGACCACCGGCCGAATGCCCGAGCAGCACGATGCGGCTGGGGTCGCCGCCATGCTCGGCCGCGTGTCGCCAGGCCCAGGCCACGGCTTCGGTCAGCTGCATGGCAATGCGCTCGATGCCGACCTCAGGGCAGAGATCGTAGTTGGGCACGACGACGATGGCGCCTTCGTCGGTGAAGCTGGCGGCCAGGAAGGCGTAGTCCGACTTGTCCAGCGAGCGCCAGTAGCCGCCGTGGATGACGATGAGGACCGGCGCGAAGCCGCCCCCCGAGGCGTGGTCGGGCATGAAGACGTCCAGCGTCTGCTTGGGGTCGGGTCCGTAGCGCAGGTCGAGCCGGCATCTGGCGCGCTCGCGCACCAGCGCCGAGGCCTGGGCCCAGCGTCCCAGGATGTCGGCGCTGTCGGGCACGCGTTGGCGGTTGTTGTACTGGGCCTCGAACCAGGCCGTGGGCTTGCGGGGCGTCATGGGCAACGACGATAGCAGCCACTTCCCGTGGCTATACTTTGCGCACCGCGTGGGGGGGTAGCTCAGCTGGGAGAGCGCCGCGTTCGCAATGCGGAGGTCGGGAGTTCGATCCTCCTCCTCTCCACCAACCGATCGTTCCGGACGGTCCCACGCCGCTCCAAGAAATCCAAAAAGCCCTTGAGAATCAACGCTCTGGGGCTTTTTTCTTTTTCTTACGGTCCCAGAACGACCCAGGCGATCCGAGATCACATTGCAGTAACTGGCGCAGTAACTCGAAAATTTCGACGTTCCCGCTGAAAAGTTACTGCATGGCGCAGCACCTCATCCCCTCCAACGCCACTATCAAGGCCATCAAGCCTGGCGATCCACGACAACGGCTCGGAGACGGCGCAGGCCTCTACCTCCTCCTGTTTGTCAAAGGCGGCTCGCACGGCTGGCGATTCGACTACTCGCTTGAAGGCAAGCGCAAGACGCTCAGCCTGGGCACCTACCCTGCCACGGGCCTCGCGCTTGCTCGCAAGCAAGCCGATGAAGCCAGAAACCTTGTTCGCCAAGGTGTCGACCCGAGCGATCGCAGGCAATCCAAAAAGGCTGAGGTCATCAAGCAACGCAAGCTTGCAGAACTGGCCGAGGCCGGCATTGCCCCCCCGGGGAGCTTTGAAGCCGTCGCCCGCGAATGGTTCGCCAAGAACGAGCCGACCTGGGCCGACTCGCACTCCGACAAGATCCTCCGCCGTTTGGAACGCGACGTCTTCCCCTGGATCGGGACGCGCGCCATCGGGTCGATCACACCAACCGAGCTGCTGACCATCTTGAAGCGCGTGGAAGAGCGCGGCGCCATCGAGACGACACATCGAGTTCAACAGAACTGCGGCCAAGTGTTCCGCTACGCCGTCGCAACGGGCCAGGCGGAGAGCGACCCCAGCCGCGACCTTCGCGGCGCACTGCCGGCATGGCGTCCGGAGCACTACCCGACCATCACGGACCCGCGGGAGGTTGGACAGTTGTTGCTGGACCTCGACAGTCATGGCGGTGGGCTGATCACCAGGTGCGCCCTGAAGTTGACGCCGCTCCTGTTCGTCCGCCCAGGCGAGCTTCGACGTGCCGAATGGTCCGAGTTCAACTTGGACAACGCCGAATGGCGCATACCGGCGGCGAAGATGAAGGGACGGACCCTGCACATCGTTCCCCTCGCGACCCAGGCCCTTGCCGTCTTGAAGGAACTCCAGCCCCTCACCGGAAGCGGAAAGTGGGTATTTCCTGGCAACAGAACCAATGGCGAGCCGATGAGCGAGAACACCGTCAATGCCGCGCTCCGGCGCCTTGGTTATGACCGCACGATGCTGACCGCACACGGCTTTCGCGGCATGGCTTCGACGATGCTCCATGAGCGTGGCTGGCCTTCGGATGTCATCGAGCGCCAGCTGTCCCACGCAGAGCGCAATGCGGTCAAGGCCGCGTACAACCACGCAGAGCATCTCCCAAAGCGAAAGGAAATGATGCAAGAGTGGGCCGACTCCCTACCAGCGGCAGCAACGGTAGCCAACACGCACGCAAAGTCCAGGACGCGCGGTTCAAGGGTGGCCCGACAGAGCGGTGGACATGCCGCTATCCGCTTCCAGCGCCAAGAGTGCCTTGGCCCAGCTGAGGGGAAGCTCGTCCCGGCGTAAGGTGAGCCGGCGGACTTGCAGTTCGGTCAGCAGGTGGCGGCTCGCTTGCATTGCCTCCAGGTGCAGGGGATCGGCAGCAAACAGCTCCCGGGCTTCAGGGCTTGCCCAGCTGGTCAGGGTCCAGGCTTGCGTGCCGAACACCTCACGCCGGATCGAGTGGCTAATAAGGCCGGGACGCCCCTCCAGCGCCGCATGGAGCCGGCGCGTGCCCTCGCTCACCGGACGCCACCATGCCCAACGCGGTGTGGATGTCGTTGGCTTCGTGCGCCACGTCTGACTGCCCGCCCGCGCGTCTCAGCGCGGCCAGAGACTGTTCGGCGAAGCGGCTTTGCGGATCCTTGGGATATGTGATGAAGGGGTCTGCATTCAGCTCCTGCGCACGCACCGCCGAGTAGCGCTCAAGCCTCGGCGGCCATGACCAGGGACCGCGTGTAGGCATGCTCGGCCCCGCCCTCGCAGAGGGTTTCGCGGCTCAGCGTCTCGACGATGCGGCCCTGCTGCATGACGGCCAGGCGGTCGCACAGGTGGGCGACGACGCCCAGGTCGTGGCTGACCAGCAAGTAGGTCAGGCCATGCTGCACCCGCAGCTCGGCCAGCAGGTTCAGGACTTCGGCCTGAACCGAGACATCGAGGGCCGAGGTCGGCTCGTCCAGCAGCAGCAGCGGCGGCTGGAGGATGAGGGCGCGGGCAATCGCGACGCGCTGACGCTGGCCGCCCGAGATCTGGTGGGGGTAGCGAAAACGAAAGGCCAGCGGCAGGCCAACCTGCTGCAGCAGCTCGTCGATGCGCTCGTCGATGCGATCCAGCCCGTGCACACGCAGCGGCTCGGCTAGGGCCGTGCGCACCGTGTGGCGCGGGTGCAGGGAACCGTAGGGATCCTGGAAGACCATCTGCGCGCGGCTGGCGTGAGCCAGGCTGCGCTCACCGCGGTAGGCCTGGCCGGCTATTGCCACCTCGCCGCGCCAGTGGTGGTATTGCCCGGCCAGGCAGCGCAGCACGGTGGTCTTGCCCGAGCCCGATTCGCCGACCAGGCCGAAAGCCTGGCCACGCGCCACGTCGAAGCTCACGCCGTGCAGCACCTGACGCGCCTCCTTGCCCTCGCCGAAGGACAGCTGCAGGTCCCGGACCGACAACATCGCCGTCATGCCGCGCTCCAGGCCGCGTCGCGTTGCAGCACCGGCAGCACGGCGCGGCGCCGCTGCAGGCTGGGCAGGGCCGCCATCAGGCCCTGCGTGTAGGGATGGGCCGCGTGGGCCAGGTCGGCCGCCGCCAGCGTCTCGACGACGCGGCCGGCATACAAGACCAGCACGCGGTCGCAGAAGCGCCGCACCAGGTTGAGGTCGTGGCTGATGAACAGCAGCGCCAGGCCCTGCTCGGCCACCAGTTCATCCAGCAGGCTCAGCACCTCCTGGCGCACGGACACGTCTAGCGCCGAGGTCGGCTCGTCGGCGATCAGCAGCTGCGGGCGCTGCGCCAGCATCATCGCGATCATGATGCGCTGGCCCATGCCGCCCGAGACCTCGTGCGGGTACTGGGCCGCCACGCGCCGCGGCTCGCGGATGCGCACCCGCGCCAGCAGCGCCTCGACCTGCTCGTCGCACTCGGCACGCGACAGCTTGGCGCCACGCTGCACCGCCTCGCCGATCTGCCGGCCAATGCTCATGACCGGGTTCAGCGAGTACTTGGGGTCCTGCATGATCATCGACAGGCGGCGGCCGCGCAGGGCTGCCATGTCGCGCTCGCCGGCCTGCAGCAGGTCGATGCCGTCGAACTGCAGGCGCTCGGCGCTGATGCGGGCCTGGCGCGGCAGCAGTTTGAGCAGCGCGCGGCCGACGGTGGTCTTGCCTGAGCCCGACTCGCCGACGACCGCGAGCTTCTCGCGGCCGAGGCTGAAGGACACGCCGTGCACCACCGGCACCGGCGCGGCGGGCGTGCCATAGGCCACTTGCAGGCCCTGCACCTGCAGCAAGGGTTGGGGTTGGGTCGTCATGAGGCTTGGCGCGGGTCGAGGGCGTCGTTGAGGCCGTCGCCCAGCAGGTTGAAGGCCATGCTGACGGCCAGGATGGCGGCGCCCGGCGCGGCCACGGTCCACCAGCTGTCCAGCATGTAGCGGCGGCCTTCCGAGATCATCGAACCCCATTCCGGCAGCGGCGGCTGGGCACCCAGGCCGAGGAAGCCCAGGCCGGCGGCCGTCAGCACGACCGAGGCCATGTTCATCGTCAGCCGCACCAGCACCGAGGGCATGCACAGCGGCGCCAGATGCCGGCACAGCACGCGCAGATGCGAGGCGCCCTGCAGTTGCGCGGCAACGATGAAGTCGGCGTTGCGCAGCGTCATGGCCTCGGCGCGGGCCAGGCGGGCAATGGGCGGCCAGGCGGTCAGCGCGATGGCCAGCACCGCATGGTCAAGCCCCGGACCCAGCGCCGCGACGAAGGCCAGCGCCAGCACCAGACTGGGGAAGGACAGGAAGACGTCGGCCACGCGCATGCAGACCATGTCGACCCGCCCGCCGAAGTAGCCCGACACCACGCCTATGCCCATGCCCAGCGGGCCGACGACGACGGTGACCAGCGCGACGATGAAGAGCGTGATGCGGGTGCCGTGCACGAGGCGGCTGAAGACGTCGCGGCCGAACTCGTCGGTGCCGAACCAATGCGCCGGGCTGGGCGGCAGCAGCGCGGCGGCAAGGTCCTGGCGCAGCGGGTCGTGGCTGGCGATCCAGGGCGCGAACAGGGCCACGGCCACCAGCACCGCGATGACGGCCACGCCGGCGGCGGTCAGTGGGTTGGCCAGCAGCTTGCGCGCGCTGGCGCCGGTCTCGCGGCGCCAGGCCTGCCAGGCACCCAGGGGAGTGGCGGATGTGCTCATGAGCGGGCTCTCGGGTCAAACACGCGGTAGAGGGCGTCGGCGGTCAGGTTCAGTGCGACGAAGAGCAGGCCGATGACGAGCACCGAGCCCATCACCGCGTTCATGTCGCCCAGCAGCAGGCTGCCGGTCAGGTAGCTGCCAAAGCCCGGCCAGCCGAACACGGTCTCGACGAGAACGGCACCCTCCAGCAGGCCGCCGTAGGCCAGCGCCAGGATGGTCAGCAGCTGCACGCGGATGTTCAGGAAGGCATGGCCCCAGACGACCTGGCGGCGGCTCAGGCCCTTGACGCGCGCCGTGGTGATGTATTCCTGGCTGAGCTGGGCCAGCATGAAGCTGCGCGTCATGCGGCTGAGATAGGCCATGGAGTGCAGGCCCAGCACGCAGGCGGGCAGCAGCAGATGGCTCAGTGCGCTGCGGAAGGCCGGCGTGTCACCGGCCAGCAGCGTGTCGACCAGCATCAGGCCGGTGACGCGCGGGATGGCGCCCTCGAACGACAGGCCGATGCGGCCGATGCCACCGGCCCAGCCGAGCCAGGCGTAGAAGACCAGCAGGCCCATCATGCCGAACCAGAACACCGGCGTGGAGTGGCCGAGCAGGCCCAGCACGCGGGCGAGGTGGTCGGGCCAGCGCTTGTGGTTGCTGGCCGCCCAGACGCCCAGCGGCACGCCCAGCAGCGCGCCGAGCAGGATGGCCAGCGTGGCCAGCTCGACGGTGGCGGGCAGCACGCGCGCCAGGTCTTCGGTGACGGGGCGGCCGGTCAGCAGCGCGCGGCCGAGGTCGCCCTGCACCAGGTCGCCCAGATAGCGGCCGAACTGCGTCCACAGCGGCCGGTCCAGGCCGAGCTGGCGATAGACCTGCTCGTAGGTGGCGCGGTCGGCATCGGGGCCGACGATGGCCAGCACCGGGTCCAGCGGCATCACGCGGCCGATCATGAAGGTCAGCAGCAGCAGGCCGAGCAGAGCCAGAACCGCGCTCGTGCCGCCGCGTATCCAGCGCTTGGTCATGGCCGGCTCTCCTTGTAGACCTCGCGCAGCCGCGTCGCGCCGCTGGGGTGGCCGTGATAGCCGTGAACGGTACGGCGCAGCACCTGGGTGTCGAGCATCTGGGCAATGGGCTGGATGGCACCGACTTGCGCGTCGAAGCGCTGCTGGGCCTGGCGGTAGAGGGCAGTCTGCTCGGTGGCGTCGGGCGTCAGCAGGGCCTGTTCGATGAGGCGGTTGAGCTCGGCGTCGGCATAGCCGGTGCGCCAGCCCTGGAAGTTGCTGAGCTTGGCGCTGTCGCGGTTGTCGGGGTTGTAGACCAGGGCGCGCAGGCTGGAGTGGGGGTGGGCCTCGGCACCGCCGCCGCCGCGGCCGACGACGATCTCGAAGCTGCGCTCGCGCATCGAGCCATAGACCTGGTTGCCGGTGCCCGGCAGGATGCTGGCGCGAATGCCCGCCTGGGCCAGCGTGGCCTGCAGGCTGGTGGCGATGCCCGTGAAAGGCGCCTCGGCAACGACGCGGATGGTCGTGTCGAAGCCATCGGCCAGGCCGGCCTGGGCCAGCAGGCGGCGCCCGGCCGCGGGGTCGAAGGCATAGCCGGGCTGGGGCAGCGAGGCCGGTAGGCCGGGCGGCACGGGCCGCATCTGCAGCTCGCCATAGAAGGGCAGCACGCCGCTGGCGACGCCCTGGAAGTCGATCAGGTGGCGCAGCACCGCGCGGCGCACGCGCTCGTCGGCATAGCGCGGGTGGCGGGCGTTGACGGCCACGTAATACATCGTCGAGCGGCGCACCTCCTCGACGACGAGGTCGGGCCGTTTCGCCAGCGCGCGCACATCGGGCGCCGACATGCCGCCGGCGACGTCGAGGTCGCCGCGCATCAGCATCAGGCGCAGCGTCTGCGACTCCGTCATGTGGCGGAACACAACTCGGCGCAGCCTGGCGGCAGGCTGCCAGTAGTTGGCCGAGCGGCGCATCGTCAGCAGCTCCTTGGGGCGCCACTCCTCCAGCTCGAAGGCGCCGGAGCCGGCGGCATGCGTGGTCAGCCAGGCATGGCCGAGGTCGCCGCGCTGCTCGTGGGCGAGCGCGGTGTCGCGGTCGATCACATAGCCGCTCATGGAGGTGGCCAGCGTCATCAGCACCAGCGTCGGGTCGGTGGCCTGCGGCAGGTCCAGCACCAGCGTCTGCGCGTCTTCGGCGCGGATGTGGGTGGCGGCGTTGGCGGCCGTGTAGCCATAGCTCTTCCAGACCGAGGCCAGGGCCAGGTTGAGCGTCAGCACGCGCTGCAGCGACCAGGCCGCATGCACAGCCGTCAGCGGCCGGCCGCTGGCAAAGCGCAGGCCGGCGCGCAGCTTCAGCGTGATGCGCCGGCCGCCCTCGCCCACCTGCCAGGACTCGGCCAGGCTGGCGCGCAGCCGGGTGGGGTCGGCGGCGTCGACCTCGAGCAGGCTGTCGTAGAGGTTGCAGGCCACGGTGGCCGCGTCCAGGCCGGTGGCGGCGGCGGGGTCGAGCGAGAGCAGGTTGTTCATGCTCATGCCGACCAGCAACTGGTCGTCGGGTGAATCGGCGCGCGTCACGCCGCAGGCCCCGGCGTACAGCGCGGGAAGCGCGAGCAGTTGACGGCGGCGCAATGGCCACGAGGATGCCGGGAACATGGCTGCGTTCAGTAGGTGGCGACGGTGTGCTTCGAGATGTAGTCGAAGTTGATGTCCTCGCCGAGGCCCGGCGCCTGCGGCAGCGACACGAACCCCTCAGCATCCATCGGGTCGACGAGGGCGTTCATATAAGCCGGCACCTCCTCGTAGTCGAGGAAGGGGTGCAGCAGGCCGCGCTCGTACCAGCGGCAGTTGCGGATGGCCCCGCAGACGGCCAGGTTGGGCGCGCCGTTGCCATGCACCTCGCAGTTCATGCCGAAGGACTCGGCCAGGTGGGCCACCTTCATCGTCGGGCCGATGCCGCCGCAACCGGTGACACCGGCACGCAGGATGTCGCTGGCGCCGGCAGTGACCCATTCGGCGCGGGCGTAATGCTTGCCCGACAGGCTCTCGGGGCCGAGGATGGGCACGTCGAGCTGACCGGCCAGCCAGGCGTAGGACGCCGTGCTCTGCTCGTTCATCATCTCCTCGAACCAGGCGAAGTTGAGCTCCTCCAGCGCGCGGCCGATGCGCAGTGCGTCGGTGCGGCTGTACTCGTGATAGCCGTCGAGCATCAGCTCGATGTCGGGGCCGACGGCCTCGCGCACGGCGGTGCAGGCCTTGATGTCCATGCCCGGGTTGGGCGCAAAGGACACGGGCGGCATCCAGGTGTGCAGCTTGATGGCCTTGTAGCCGCGCGCCACCAGCTTCAGCGCGAAGTCACCGTATTCCTCGGGCGTCGACAACCCACCGGCCAGTTCGTCGCCGCACATGGTGCTGCCATAGGCCGGCACCTTGTCGCGGTAGCCGCCGAGCAGCTGGTAGACCGGCTTGCCCAGCGTGCGGCCGATCAGGTCCCACAGCGCGCTGTCCACCGCGCCGAGGGCCCGGTCAGTCAACTGGCCGGCGCTGCCGCGCTGCCAATGCTCCAGCTCGCACCACAGCTTCTCGCGGTGCATCGCGTCGCCACCGACCAGCACGCGGCGCACGAACTGGTTCAGCACATGGGGCCGCACGACCTGCGGCGGCGCAAAGCAATGGCCCTCGACGCCATCGGTGCTGCGGATGCTCAGCAGCGCCAGATTGGCCGTGCCCAGAGGCCCGGGGTGGGAGTGGCCGGCGGCGTCCACCGAGCGGCGCGTCGGGTGGGTGAACTCAACAGCCCGGACGCTTTCGATCTTGATCATTTCCCGTCTTTCTCATCAGTCGTCTGATGATTAGTAGTGTATACGAGTCGGCTCAAATTGCAGCAGCCAGGGCGACAATCGAGTCATTCTCAGGGTTTTCGATAGTCATTTCCGCTCCTCCAGTCCTATACTGACATCAGTCGTCTGATGACTTGAAGCAAAACATCAACATATCGTGAGCACCGCCAACTCCCCCACCGGACGCCCCGCCAGCCTGTCGCAACGCGTCGTTGAAGCGCTCTCGGAGCGCATCAACGGCGGCACGCTCAAGCCGGGGGACCGCATCCCGACCGAGCCGCTGCTGATGCAGGAGTTCGGCGTCAGCCGCAGCGTCGTGCGCGAGGCCATCTCGCGGCTGCAGGCGGGCGGCCTGCTGCGCACCCAGCAAGGCATAGGCAGCTTCGTGCTGGCACCCAAGATCGACAGCCCGCTGCTGCAGGCCGTGGCGCCGTCCGAGCTCAAGCTGCAGCAGAAGCTCGCCATGCTGGAGCTGCGTCTGAGCCTGGAGCCCGAGGCTGCCGCGCTGGCCGCCCAGCGCCGCACGCCTGAGCAACTGGCCGCGATGGAGCGCGCGCTGAAGGACTTCGACATCCAGCGCAGCACCGGCGAGGCCACGGCCGAGGCCGATTTCCGCTTTCACGAGCTGCTGGCCCAGGCCACCGGCAACGAGTACTTCGCCCATGTGCTGCGCTCCCTGGGCAGCGGCACCATCCCGCGCCAGTCGGCGGCCGCACCGCGCCGCAGCCGCGCGGCCACGCCGGCCCGCTTCGGCGAGCCCTCACCCGAATTGCGTCAAGGCAAAGACATCACGGCCCAGGAGCACCACGCCGTGCTCGAGGCCATCCATCGCGGCGATGCCGCAGCGGCTCGCGCGGCCATGTTCATGCACCTGAACAACAGCCGTGAGCGCATGAAGAACGCCAGCCGCTGAGCCTGTGCTCGGCGCTGACGCTCCTCAAGACACCACATCCTTACGGAGACAAGACGTGCGCCCCAATTCCCATCGCCCTTCCCGGGCTTTCCGCCCCACGCCCCTCACCCTGGCCCTGCTCGGCCTGGCCTCGACCCCAGCGGCGGTCCTGGCCCAGGAAACCCAGGAGACCCAGGTCATCGACCGCGTCGAGATCACCGGCTCCATCATCCGGCGCTCGGTCAAGGATGAAAGCGCGTTGCCGGTCTCGAAGATGAAGGCCGTCGAACTCGACCAGCGCCTGAACACCGAGCTCAAGGACATGATGCTGGAGCTGCCCCAGGCCAACTCCGTGGGCAGCTATGCCGGCACGGCCGGGCCCATGACCAGCCTGCGCGGCTTCGGCCCGATGCGCACGCTGACGCTGCTCAACGGCCGCCGCCTGGCCAAGGAGCCGCTGACCAACCAGTACGTCAGCGTCAACGTCATCCCGCGCATGGCCATGAGCCATGTCGACATCCTGCGCGATGGCGCCTCGTCGAGCTATGGCTCCGACGCCATGGGTGGCGTGCAGGCCTTCTACACATTGAGCAGCTACCAGGGTGTGGGCATCAAGCTTGAGACCGTCCAGCCGACGCGCTCCGGCGGCGGTGCCAGCAAGGCGCTGGGCCTGATCGGCGGCTTCGGCGACCTGGGCAAGAACGGCTGGAATGTCTACGCGGCCTTCGACATCCAGCACCGCGACGTGCTGCCGCGCTCGGCCCGCCCCGAGCTGACCGACGGCTCGGCCCTGACCCAGCTGGGCATCAGCACCGCCCCCGGCCTGGGCGCCAATGCTGCGCCCGGCAACTTCACCGACCCGACCAACCCGACCGCCTCGCTGCGGACCGTGCGCTACAACCCGATGTATGCCAGCGGCTGCCTGCCGCCCTACTCCGTGCCCAGCACCTCGGGCGGCCGCCAGACCTGCTTCCTGGACGCCAACACGCAGTACACGACCTTCAACAACAAGAACGACATCCTGAACTTTTACGCCCAGGGCAAGCTGCAGCTGCCGGGCGACCACCTGCTGACCGTCGAGTTCAACCACAGCGAGTTCGAGGTCGACCAGTACAACAACCCGGCCGCGCCCACGGTGCGCCTGACCAGCACCCACCCCTACTACCCCGGCAACGGCAAGGTGCCGGCCGTGCCTGGGCTGAACCTGGCGGGCCGACCCATCGACGTGCTGTGGTCGGTGGCCGACGCCGGACCGCGCATCCGCAACGACATCCACAGCAACGACCGCGTCGTGGCGACCACCGAAGGCTCGCTCGGCGCCTGGGACTACCGCACCGGCATCAACTACGGGCGCTCGCAGCGCGAGACCCAGGCCGGCGCCGGTTGGCTGCGTGTGACCGGCATTGCCAGCGTGCAGGGCACGACCGCGCGCACCCTCTTCCTCGACCCCAAGCTCAATCCCTTCGGCCTGCAGGACGGTGCCGGCATGGCCCTGCTGGACGGCGCGTCCATGGACGGCCAGACCCTGCGCCTGCACCGCGCCGAGAACGCCAGCATCGACGCGACCTTCTCGCGCAGCCTGATGAAGCTGGGCGGCGGCGACATGATGCTGGCCCTGGGCGCCGAGCTGCGCCGCGACACATGGAAGGCCATCGGCCTGGCCAGCAACGACCTGTCGGCGGCCCTGAATGGCCAGATCGACCTGCTGGGCGGCGACAACATCGCCAGCGGCGCCAACACCAGCACCAGCACCAAGATCAGCCGCGACGTCACCTCGCTGTTCGCCGAGCTGGACGTGCCCGTCCGCCGCGACCTGACGCTGAATGCCTCGGTGCGCGGCGACAAATACAGCGACCTCGGCGAAACCACGGTCAACCCCAAGCTCAGCGTGCGCTGGACCCCGGTGTCCAACCTGGTGCTGCGGGCCTCGGCCAATACCGGCTACCGCGCGCCCAGCCTGCCCGAGATCTACACCAAGGAAACCGAGCGCACCTCGCTGTCCGTGTTCAACGACCCGCTGCTCTGCCCCACGGTGAACGGCGTCGCCACGCCCAAGGCCGGCTACGCGCCCGAACTCGTTTGCGGCCTGACCGGCTACACGCAGATCACCAAGGTGCCCAACAACGCCGGCGTCAAGCCCGAGACCTCGCGCAGCCTGACCTTCGGCGCGGCCTTCGAGCCGGTCAAGGACCTGACGATGACGCTGGACTACTGGCGCACGCAGATCGACAGCGTCATCGGCAACCGCGCCATCGACTACATCCTGGCCAACCCCGCCACCTACCCGGGCCTGTTCCTGCGCAACGCGGACGGCACGCTGGGCGTGACCAGCAGTTCGGGCTTCAAGGACGCAGTCATCAACACGCCGTCCAACGTCGGCTCGCTGCGCGGCGCCGGCCTGGACGCCAGCCTGAAATACGCCTCGCCGCGCGCCGCCTGGGGCCGCATCGTCGCGGGCATCGACATCGCCTACCTGACGCGCTGGGACGCCCGCTCCGAAGGCGTCAACAACGGCGACTGGGTCTCGGCCCTGGGCTTCTTCAACGACGTGGTGCCGGTCAACCCCAATGCCGGCCTGTCCAACGCCACGCGCGGCCTGAACAACCGCTGGCGCCACACCGCCCAGATCGCCTGGCAGGACAACGACTGGCTGGTGCAGCTCTCGCAGCGCTACCAGAGCAAGGTCTATGACCAGAACCTGCCCGCCGCCATCGGCGCCGGCACTTCGGGGCCCCGCAACGTCAGCCCCTACGAGCAGTACAACTTCCTGGTGCGCTATTCCGGCTTCAAGAACCTCAAGCTGTCGCTGGGCGTCAGCAACCTGTTCAATGACCAGCCACCGCTGACCAACCACAACGCCTACCGCGGCTATCTCACAAGCGTGGCCGACGTGCTGGGCCGGGCCTATGTGATGACCGCCGACTACCGCTTCTGATCGAGTCTCCCGGTGCCTTCGAGCTGATTGCCGAAGCCCTTCAAGCTCCTGGCTCCGGCCAGGAGCTCTTTTTTGCGCTCAGGCCGAAATCCCGCTCAGCCGGCCCTGACCGTGGCTGACGCTAGCGCAACACCTAGTTGAACACTTAGCAAGAAGCTGCGTGAGGACGTTGTCATGACCCTCGGCCGAACGTCCTTCCAACCAAGGTTAGCAGCCGGCTTTTCGAACCGAGCAGTGGGCTGCAACAGCACAAAACGGCGCTCCCGCTTTTTCGTACCTTTTTCGTACAGGCAAAGAAAAAGCACCTAGCGTTTGCGCTAAGTGCTTGTTCTACCTACCGAATTTGGTAGGCGCGATTGGATTCGAACCAACGACCCCCACCATGTCAAGGCGGCGCCGGAAGGTAGTGAGCGCCCAGCGCCAGGAGGACCGCACTCCGGGGACTTCTCCGCAACGATCCAGATGCAGTAACTTTCGCAGTAACCAGATCAGTGCTGCCAGCAGCAAGCCAGGCAATATGCAGCAGTCTGGATGGATTTCGATCCTCCTCCTCTCCACCACCGTTCATCCTGGGCAGGCCCGCGCCTTTCCTGGAAGCCTGAAAGCCCTCGAGCATCAAAGCTCCAGGGCTTTTTCGTTTTCTGACGGCTTCGTCCCACACGGCTGGCAAACCGTACAAGGGTTGACGCCCATCAAGAGGCACCCGGCGGCGAGGCGCTACGGTCAAGGCCATGAAGAAGGCCCGGCTGCTTGCCTTGTTACTGACCCGCGCACCGAGCGCATGGGATTCCACGGCTGGGCAGCTTGTCGAACAGCGCGCCGGCAATGAACCGATAGCGCGTCCGGCATGAGCGCCTGGCTTGCTCTGGCGCCGGTGCTCGCCTTGCTGGCCATGGCTGCGGCGATCTGCTGCGCCTGGACGCGACGCCAAATGAGCCGCATCCGAATGACGGCACTGGTGTTCGACCACACCGACCTGGGCATCATCGTCACGGACACCCACGCCAATATCGTGTCGGTCAACCCGGCCTATTGCCGGATGTCCGGCTACGAGGCCGTCGAGCTGCTGGGGCACAACCCGCGCATCCAGCAAAGCGGCCGGCATGACAAGGCGTTCTATCGCGACATGTGGCGGACGCTGCAGGCCGGTGGCCAATGGCAGGGCGAAATCTGGAACCGCCGCAAGAACGGCGAGGCCTACCCCGTCTGGCAGAACATCTCCGCCGTCCGGGATGCGCAAGGCCGCGTCAAGCAATTCCTTGCCGTCATGTCCGACATCACGCCCGTCAAGGCGGTCCAGGAGCGGCTGGATCACCTGGCCCACCACGACGCCCTGACGGCCTTGCCCAACAGGCTGCATTTCATGGCGTCGCTGGACCGAGTCCTGGCCCATGCCGACCGTGACCAGAAGAACGTCGCCCTGCTGTTCGTCGATCTCGACCGCTTCAAGGCCATCAACGACACCCTGGGCCACGCCGCCGGCGACCAGTTGCTGATCGAGGTGTCGCAGCGCCTGCGGCGTTCGGTGCGTTCGGAGGACCTCGTCGCCCGCCTGGGCGGCGACGAATTCGTCGTCATGCTGGAGAACCTGAGTGAACGCGAGGAAGCCGCCCGCGTCGCGCGCAAGCTGCTCGCGGACCTGGCGGAGCCGATGCAGCTCGGGAAACGCTGCGTGACGCCAGCTGCCAGCATCGGCATCGCGCTCTATCCGCGCGACGGCAGAACGTCGACCGAACTGCTGTCATGCGCCGACGAGGCCATGTACGAGGCCAAGCGCCACGGCGGACAGAACTTCGCTTTCCGACCCGTTCCAGCCGCGTGATCCACGCCGGTTGCCGCAGGGTTCGAGAGCCCAGTCAGGTCTACGGCGTCCTTCCCGACGCGGCGACGATGGCGCCGTCGACGACTTCGATCGTGCGATCGCAACGCTGGGCCAACGCGGGGTTGTGGGTCACGAACAGCACCGCCGTTCCTTGCCGACGGTTGACATCGCGAAGCAACTCGAACACGACGCCGGCGGACTTGGTGTCCAGGTTGCCGGTTGGCTCGTCGGCGAGCAGGACCGCCGGCTGCATGGCGAGGGCTCGCGCGACAGCCACGCGCTGCTGCTCGCCACCGCTGAGGTGCACGGCAAGGTTGTCGCGGCGATGCGCCAGCCCCACGCTCTGCAACAGGGCGGCCGCGCGTTCCGACATGGCCCGGCTCGGGAAGCCCGCATCGCCCAGCATGGGCATCATGACGTTCTCGAGCGCCGTGAACGCGCCGATCAGATGGTGGTACTGGAAGACAAAGCCGATGCTGCGCCCGCGCAGGTGGGTCAAGGCAGCATCGTCCAGCAGGGTCGTCTCCTGACCGCACACGGCGAGTTGCCCGGACGTGGGCCGGTCGAGCAGTCCGATGAGGTTCAGCAAGGTGCTCTTGCCGGAACCCGACGGCCCGACCACGGCGCAGAACTCACCGCGACAAAGCGACAGGTCGATGCCATGCAGCACCTCCACTTCGGCAGGCTGGCCGGCGTTGAACGCCTTGCGCACGCCCTGCAGCCGCACGACGACGCCGTCGGCTTGGCTCTCAGCCACGGATCGCCACCACCGGATCCAGCCTCGCGGCGCGCAACGCCGGCGCCATGGCCGCCAGGATGCCCGTCGCCGTGGCCAGCACCAGCGCCGCAGCGAACAGGAAAGCTTCCAGCGTCACGGGCACGAGCGGCAGGCCGTCCGGCCCGCGCGCCAGGTCCCGCCAAAGCAGCAGCGCCACGGCGCCGATGGCCGAGCCGAAGGCCGAGCCTGCCAGGCCCAGCAGCCCACCCTGCAGCAGGAACAGGCGCAGGATGCGTTCACGCGTGATGCCCATGGCGCGCAGGATGCCGATCTCCCGCGACCGCTGCACAACCGACACGAACAGCACGCTGGCGATGCCGAATGCCACGGACAGCCCCACGAAGAAGCGGATGGCCGTGTTGGCAGTCACCTGCGCCTGAACGGCGCTGAAGAATTGGGCGTTGGTCTTGATCCAGCTGTCTGCCTCCACGCCGGTACGCGCGGTGATGCGTTGCGCAACGTCCTCCGCGGCGTAGATGTCGGTCACCGTCACGTCCAGGCTCGAGACACCTCCTGGCAGTCCCAGCAGGCTCTGCGCGCTGTGCAGGGCCATGAAGGTCGTGCGCTGGTTGGCCCCCTTGCTGCCCAGATCGAAGATGCCGCTGATGGTGAAGACGATGTCCGCTCCCGACGCTGCCGTGACGCGCAATTTGTCGCCCACCGCCAGGCCCAGATCACTTGCCAGCTCGGTGCCGATGAGGATGTCGCTGGCGTTCAACCTCGTCCCGCCCTGCACGATCTTGTCGGGCAGCGCGACGATGCGGAAGTACAGCGCCGGCTCCATGCCCACCACCGATATCGCCCGGCTGGCTTCCCCCCGCACGACCAGGGCCGACCCCGTCGCCGCCGGCGACACCGTGATCACCTCCGGCATGGCACGGATCTGCTCCGCGACGGCCTGCCACTGGTCGATGGACTTCAGACGCTGCAGGGGTGCCTGCACCGTGGCGTCAGCGATCACGCCGGATTGCCCGCCACGCAGGGGGCGCACCAATTCCCGCGGCGGCAACAGCTGGATGTGCGCCTGCGCGGTCAGCACACGGCGGATGAAGTTGGCCTGCAAGCCCGTGAGCAATGCCGACATGAAGACGATCACGGCGACGCCAATGGCGACACCTCCCACGATGAAGACGGTCTGCCAGCGTCCCTCGCGCAGGAAACGCCAGGCGACGATCCACTCGAAGGGCTGCCACGTCCTCATGGGCGCATGCCGGCGACTCGCAGCCGGGCGCCGTCCTGCACATGGGCAGTGTTGCGAATGAGCTGGTCACCCGCCTGAACGCCGTCCAGCACCTCCACGAAGCCACCGCCGCGCAGGCCCAGTCGCACCGCCTGGCGCCTGGCGCGCCCGTCCTTGGCTTTCAGGACCCAGGGCTTGGCCGTCTCGGCGTCGTGCAGCATCTCGAGCGGCACCGCCAGCGCATGGTCGCGGCGGGCCACCTCCACGTCGACCGACACCGTCATGTCCTGGCGCAGATAGGCCGGTGGCGACGGCACCCGCAGCTTGACCTCCACGGAGCCGCGCTGCACGTCGACGGCCGGATTGATGTAGACCACCTCGGCAGCAAACTTCTGGTCGGCAAAGGCGTCCGCCGACACCAGCGCCTTCTGACCCAGTGCCAGCAGCGCAAGGTTCTTCTCGTCGAACTGCACCACCAGCTGGGTTTCACCGCTGGGGGACAGCACCATCAGCGTCTTGCCCGGCTGCACCACGTCGCCGCGTTCGACCGCGCGGTTGATCAGCACGCCGTCCACCGGGGCGGTGATCGTCGCGTAGAGCAGGCGGGCATGTGCCATGTCCGCGCCTGCTTGCGCCTGGGCGAGCGCGGCCGCGGCAATCGCGTCATCGCTTCCGCCCGCCAAGGTGGTGTCAAGCTGCCGTCGCGCAGCGCCCCACTGGGCGTCGGCCAGTTGCACGCTTTTGCGCGCTTCGTCCAGCACCGCCTGGCCAACATAGCCCTGGCGGAACAAGTCCTCCTGCCGACGCAACTGGGCTTGCGCGTTGTCCAGCGTCGCCTGGGCCTGCCTGAGAAGCTCCTGCGCCACCGGACGCTGGACTTCATGCAACTGCCTGGCCCGCGCCTGCGCCTGCGAGACGGCCACGTCGGCTTCGCGCGCGGCGGCTCTGAGTTCCGTGGCGTCGAGTTCCACGAGCCGCTGGCCCGCTTTGACGGCCTGGCCCTCGTCGACCGGAACCCGCACCGCCGTCCCCACGATCTGAGCTCCGAGATTCACTCGATGGGGTGCTTCCACCCGGCCCGTTGCCACGACCGAGCGCACCAGGTCGCGCGGAACGACGGCCACGGTCTGCACGCTCGATCCCAACAATCGAGGCGCCCCCAGCATCCCTGCCACCACGAGAACCGCCAGGCCTGCGCTGACGTAGGCCCACCGCATGCATCACGCTCCGCGAACGAGCAGGACGGGCACGGCGGCCGAGCGCAGGACATGCTCGGCGTCGCTCCCCAGCAGCACGCGCTTCATGCCGCGCCGGCCGTGCGTGCCGATGACGATGAGATCGGCCTTCCAGGCCTCGACCTCCTCCTGGACGATGTCGCTCACGCGGCCGGAAATCACTTCGCGCAGCGTGACGTCCACGCCGACTCCCGCGGCTTCCACGCGCTCGCGTGCCTTCTTGAGGATCAGCTCGCCCGCTTCCCGCATCAGTGGAAGGATTTCCGCCGAGTAGCCGGCAAAGCCGTCGGCACCGATGGCCACGGTCAGGGCGTCAACGACATGCAGCAGCCGGATGCAGCCGCCGCTCAGCTTGGCCAGGGCAATGGCTTCGGTCAGCCCCTTGTCGGCGGTGCTGCTGCCATCGGTGGGAACGAGGATGCGTTGGTACATGGTGTGCCTCTACAAAGCGCCGCGAGCGGCTTTCGCTGCACCTTAGGACGGATCTCCCGTTCGGCAGTTGACTGGCGTCAAGCCGGCTCGCCAACCGCCTGATCCAGATCAACGGCCGCGCAGACGGCGCTGCGTAGATTGCGGGCTGACAAATTGCGGGTCCTGCCGCCCCGCGGGACACGCTGCAAGAACATGACACTTGATCTCGCCAGCCGGTTTTTCGTTGCACTCCTGATCGGCATCCTGGTCGGCGTTGAGAGAGAGAAGCAGCATCCGTCCGGCGGGCGCCAGACCATCGGCGGCATCAGGACGCATGCGCTGCTGGCCCTGGCGGGAGCTGCCTCGGCCTGGCTCGGACAAACGCTGCAGCTTCAGTGGCTTTTCGTTGCCGTGCTGGCCTGCTCGAGCGCCATGGTGCTGGCCAGTCGACTTCTCGGCCGGCGCCGCGGCAAGAGCGCGCCCGTCACGATCACCGGCGAGATCGCAGCCGTGCTCGTCGTGCTGCTGGGCGGGATGGCGGCCGCGGGCAACCAGGCGCTGGCGGTGGCGTTGGCCGTCACGCTTTCGGCGGTGTTGGCGTTCAAGCAGCCTCTGCACGCCCTGGTGGAGAAGGTCGGTGTCGACGACATCCTGGCCTGCATCAAGCTTCTCATCGCCACCGTCATCGTGCTTCCCCTGGTGCCCAACGAGACGGTGGACCCCTGGCATGCCCTCAACCCCTACCAGCTCTGGCTGCTGGTGATCCTGATCTCGGCGCTGTCCCTGGCCGGCTACGTCGGCATGCGCTGGCTGGGCCCGGCGCGCGGAGCCGCCGTTGCGGGCCTGGCGGGAGGCTTGGTGTCATCGACCGCCAGCACGCTGAACTTCGCCCGCGAAAGTCGCTCGGTTGAAAGGGCAGGCGACGCAAGCAACATCATTGCCGGCATCCTGTGCGCCTGGTTCGTGATGTTCCTGCGCGTGACCGCGATAGTCGCCTTTCTCAGCCGCCCCTTGCTGGGCGCCCTGTGGCTGCCCCTGTTGGCGATGGGCCTGGCGACCGCTGCCTTTGCCATGCGTCACTACCTGCTCGGTGCGGTCGGTGCTGCGGGCAGCGCCGCTCCCGCACCTCACTTGAAGAATCCATTCAGCCTGAGCGCCGCAGCGCGCTTCGGCGCCCTGTTTGCCGTCGTGCTGGTCATGGTGAAGCTGGCCCAGGAAAGATTGCCGAGCGGCGCCTTGCCGGCCGTCTCGGCGCTCGCCGGCGCGGCGGACGTCGACGCCATCGCGCTTTCTCTCAGCGGTCAGGCGGCGGGCGCTGCGTCGCTCAGCTCGGTGGCCTGGGCGCTGCTGGCTGCCTTGCTTTCCAACACCCTGTTGAAAGTCGCGACGGTGACGCTGATCGCGCGCGGAAAGGTCAGGCGGGAGATCATCGTTGCGAGCATCACCATCTGCATGGTGGGCGGCGTCGCGGCGCTGGCCTGGCTCTGAGCCGATGCTCAGTTCGGTACTCAGGCGGCGATGCCGCTCGCATCGCGGCCCGCCGTGCAATGCCTAGAGCTCGAAGAACTTGCGGCCCGCGGCGCCGAGCTGATTGTCCGTCGGATGGTCCACGACCTCATGGCCGGCGATGCACTTGCCCGTCTGCGGCCGATGCTTGTCGACATAGTGCCGGAAGTCCGCCAGCGCGGTTTTCGATGCCATGACGAGGACCGTCTGGTGCTCGCCGATTTCGTCGCAGACCTTGCCGAAGAACTCGTGCTGCGACCTGACTTCCGAACCGTGCTGGCCCGTCGGGTGCAGGCGCTCCCTGATGCGGCTCGGTTGGGCGGGCGCGGCATCCAGTTGCAGCAGCTTGGCTTGGTGGTGATCGATCCAGAGAACCGCGTGTTTCGCGGTTTTGACAGGGTGGGTCATGCCTTGTTTTCCAGTGTGTAGGTGCCTGTGGAGCACCCATGGCCAGGTGCTCGCAGAAGGATGGCCTCGACAGCGCTCCGCCGCTTTGATCGGCATCAACGTCGGCGGCACCGGAACTCGCAGATGCGGCATCCACCCCCTCCCGCGCCTGGCGGCGGCGACGCAAAGCCCCGGCAACGGATATTGATGCGCGTCAAGGCCGCTCGATCCGGAGTGCCGAAGATGGATTCGACTCAACTGCGAGGGGATTCCATGTTCAACGTTGGCACCATCGACCGTCTCTTGCGGGTCGTCGCCGGCCTGGCCCTCATCGCCGCTGTCTGGCTCGGCAGCATCGGTGCCTGGGGTTGGATCGGCCTGCTGCCCCTGTTCACGGGGCTCATCGGGTCCTGCCCGGCCTATCTGCCCTTCGGCTTCAGCACCTGCTCGGTCAAAGGCCGCAAGAGCACCTGACACAAGTCCGCGAATCGCAAACCCGCATCCAAGCCTGCTTGGTGGCCTCAATAGGTCGTATGCAGCTGCGAGTCGCCGGGCATGCGCTGGGGCAGCAGGATGCGGAACAGCGCGCCGCCGTCGCTGCGATTCTCGGCAGTGATGTGGCCGCCATGGATCTCGACGATCTTGCGGCAGATCGCCAGGCCCAGGCCGGTCCCGCCGGACCCGTCCTTGGTCTGGCTTGATTGCACGAAGGCCTCGAAGATGGACTCGAGTTCGGCCGCCGGTATGCCCGGCCCGCGGTCGGCAACGACGATCATCACCTCGTCTTGTGGCGTGCCGACGCATTCGACTTGCAACTCGGCTCTCTCGGGCGAGAACTTGATCGCGTTGGCAATGACGTTGCGGACCGCCTGGTGCATGCGCGACGGATCGACCTTGCCCACCAGAGGCTCGCTGCCCAGGCGCAGCGACAGGCGCAGCCCGCGCTTGTTCACGAGCGGATCCAGTTCCCGCAGCACCGCCTGCACCAGGCCACGCAGATCGATGCGTTCGAGGTGGAAGGTGCCGACGGCGCTTTCGATCTTGGAGACGTCCAGCAGGTCGTTGACCAGGCTCAGCATGCGCTGGCCCGAGCTGTGGATGTCGGAAAACATGCCGGCGAGCTTGGGGCTGTCGCAGCCACGGGTGAGCCCGAGTTCCGAGAAGCCGAGGATGGCCTGCAGCGGGGTGCGCAGCTCGTGGCTGATGTTGGCGACGAACTCCGACTTGGAGCGCGATGCCTCCTCGGCGGCGTCGCGCGCCTCGCGGGTGGCACGCTCGGCGTCCCGGAACTCGCTGACGTCCATCAGGGTGCACAAGATGCCGGCAGCCCCCCCCTCGTCGCCCGGCACCAGCACCTTGGTGACGACCATGTCGCGGCACGAACCGTCGCGGTGCTGCACCTGGGTCTCATACCTCAGCTTGCCACCGTAGGCGATGAGGCGCGCGTCCTGCTGGGCGTGCAGCTCGGCGTCCTGCGCAGACAGGAATTGGCCCACGTCGCTGCCGATGACCTCCGAGCGGGAGCGACCGACGAATTCCTCCCAAGCCTGGTTGACCAGGACATAGCGGCCCGTCGTATCGAACATGGACACCGGCAGCGGGCTGATCTCCAGCAGCAGGCCCGTGAAGGCCAACTGATGCTGCAAGCGCTGGTCCGACGCGACTCGCTCGCTGACGTCCATGGCGCTGCCCGCGAAGCCGGAAATTCGCCCCTCCGAGTGCAGTGGCACCACGGCAACCTGGAAGTGGCGCGCGCTGCCGTCGGCCGCCGGGATGCAGACCTGCGCCTGTCGCACACCGGCGCGGTCGTCGAGGCGGAACAGGTCAGCGGCGCGCTCGCGATCTGCGGCAGCGGCGAGCTCCCACAGATGCCGGCCCCTGGCCTGCTCACGCGCTTCATCGCTGATCGCTCCCCACCGTGCATTGACGAAGGTGATGGCGCCTTGCGCGTCGGTACGGAAGATGAGTTCCTGAACGCTCTTGAGCAGCACGCTGAGTTCACGCTCTCGCAACGCCACCTGCTCATGCGCGCCATCCAGCGCGGCGCGCGCCCCTTCGCGGGCATTCATCTCGTGCAGCAGCGCGGACAGGCCGCCTGCGATCGCGACCAGGGCCAGCAGGCCCACGGCGCCCAGCCAGCGCAGCCGCTCGCCCCAGGCCTGCAGCACGACCTGCTGGGCCATCTCGACGACGATCACCAGCGGACGGGAGCGTGAAGCCCGAAACGCAACCACCTGGCGCCCGGGCTGCAGACCGGTGCCGATGTATTCGCCGTGCTCCCGCGCTGGAAGCCAGCTCGCAAACACGGGGTGCTCCTCGATCTGGCCGCCGGGCTCCAGGGGCACGGCGTCGTTGGCGGCCACCAGGTGCCCGTCCCAGCTGGCCAGCAACGCAGCGCCACCTTCGTCCGACAGGGCCACTTGCTGGAAGTTGGCCAAGGCACCCGGGTTGATGAGGGCCACCAGCAGCAGCCGACGCCCGCCGGGTCCGCGCAGCGCGCGCACCAGCGGCAGCATGCCCACGCCGGAGGCACGCGCCGGCGTGGCAGTCGTGGTCAAGTCCGCCAGGCTTCTGCCGGGAAGGAAGGCTTGCAGGGCGTCCTGGCCATCGCGTGGCAGGGGGCCGAGCCTGACCAGGTCGATTCGAAGCCCCAGCTCCGTCGCGTTGGAGCTGGCCAGCACCCTGCCGTCCTCGTCGATGACGGCGGCACTGCGCAGAAAGGCCAGGCTGTTGAGCAGGGTCTGGCCCAGCAGTGGCTGCAGCCGCCCCGGGTCGGCCGCGGCCTGCTGGGCAATGCCCTCCCCCAGCGTCTGCAGAATCAGAGACGCGGACTCGACGGTGCGCGTGACGTGGTTCTCCAGCGTGCGCGTGATCAGCTCGACGCGATCCTGGGCATTGCCGAGCGCTTCACGCCTTTCGAAGACCGCCAATGCCGAAAGGGCGGCCAGCACGGCCAGCGCCAGCACGGCAGCAAGCAGTTTGGCGAGGATCCGTGCCCGACCCAGCATGTGATGAATAGAGGGCTGAATGTCTCGGTGACGCCGACGCACGCGCTAGTGCGCGACGACGATGTCCGACAACCCATGGCGCCTGGCTGCGGCGAGCAGCCGGCCGTCGCGCTTGATGGCTGCCACGAACTCGTCCAGGCGTGCCAGCCAGCGCGCGTCGCCGCGTTTGACCGCGTAACCGTAGGGCACCACATGGAAGGGCTTGGGTGGCGCCACAAGCCGTGCCCAGTCAGCGTTGTCCAGCAGTCGGCGGCTGTAGGGATAGTCGGTCATGAAGACGTCGACACGGCCGGCCTCGAGCTCCTGTTCCCGGGTGGCCGGCGGCTTGATGACGGTCATGCGGGCCTGCAGGAGGGCATCGCGCATCACCGGCTCCATGAAGGTGCCGGCCTGCACGGCGACGATGACGCCTGGCTGGTCGATGTCGGCCCAGGTCCGCACCGTGCGGCTGGACCTGGTGGTCACCCCGTAGATGTCGCTTTGCAGATAGGGTTCCGTGAAGGCCAGCTGCTCCTTGCGGCTGGGCAGCATGCCCACCGCAAACATCGCCACGTCGCAGCGGCCGCCATTGAGATCGGCCACCAGCTGCGGGAAGGTGGTTTCGACATAGTGGATGCCCACCCCCAACTCACCGGCCAGCTGGGCGGAAAGATCGATGTCGATGCCGCTCAGCTGCTGGGTGCGCGGATTGCGATAGCTCACCCCGTAGTAGTCCGGCCAGATGCACACCTGCAGCGTGCCGCTGGCGCGCACCCGCTCCAGCGTCTGGGCCCGGGCTGACGCCGACGTCAGCGCCAGTGCGGCAAGCGCCAGCATCAGTTTGCGAAGCATGTTCATGACAGTTCTCCCTTGGTGATGCGGTCAGTCCTGCTCAGCCAGCTCTTCGAAGCTCGGCGGCTGGCGATTGATGCATTCGCGCAGTTCGATGAGGACGGCGGCTTCGTCCAGGAAGGCGTCGACGACGACGGGATCGAAAGCCGCGCCGCGCTGCTTGATGAGCATTTCCATCGCCACGTCGTCCGTGAACGCCTTGCGATAGCAGCGGTCCATGGTCAGGGCGTCGAAGAAGTCGACGACGGCCACGATGCGGCCCGACAGCGGGATGGCCTCGCCGGCCAGGCCATGGGGATAGCCGCAGCCGTCCCAGCGTTCGTGGTGCGTCAACGCGACCTCGGACGCCAGCTGGAACAGCGGTACCCGCGAGCGGCCCAGAATGCCGGCGCCGATTTCCGCGTGCAGGTTCATGGACTGCCGCTCCTCGGGCGTGAAGCTGCCCGGCTTCTTCAGGATGATGTCGGGGATGCCGATCTTGCCGACGTCGTGCATGGGTGCTGCCCGGCGCAGCATGCGGGCGAACTCGGTGGGCTGGCCCAGCGCGAGCGCCAGGGCTTCGGCCAGGTAGCCGATGCGCACCATGTGCACACCGGTGTCGTCATCGCGGAAGTCCGCCGCCAGCGCCAGGCGCAACAGCGCCTCGTGATGGGCACGGGTGACTTCACGCAGCGCCTCGTTGCGCTCCTGGTACATGCGGCGCAGATCCACCACGATGCGTTCCATTTGCGCCGCGGCGGCGGCGTCGAAGCTGCGGTCGGCGCAGGCGGTGTCGGTCATGCTCAACATGCTGACCTCCTCAAGCCGGGGCCCACAGGCCCGCAATGCAGTCGATCAACTGGAGCGGGCTGAAGGGCTTGACCAGATAGGTGTCGGCCCCGGCCTTCAGGCCAGCCTCGCGATCGCTGGCCTGACCCCGAGCGCTCAGCATGATGATGCGCGGACCGCCGTGCTGCTGCGCGTCGGCACGCAGACGGCGGCAAACCTCCAGGCCATCGATCGCGCCCGGCATCATCACATCGAGCAGCACCATGTCGGGCAGCGACTCGCGCGCCATGGCCAGCGCCACCTCCCCATTGGGGGCCTCGCGGATGTCGTAGTCCTCGAACTCCAGGGTCATACGGATCAACCGGCGGATGTCCGCGTGGTCGTCGACGATCAAGATTTTCTTCATGCCTGCGAGCCTGCTTGTCGATTGCAATGTCGCAATTTTCATATCTATCAAATTTGTTGTCCAGGGCCATCGACGAAGCACGCCGCGCTTCCGGCAAAACTGCTCAACATCCCCTCCCCTTCGCGCCCGCGGCCCCGCCAGGCATCCGCCGGTCGGCAACACACACGCGGGACAGGCCTGACTTTCATCAATGGACACAGGCGATCCGGCCGACAAAGGATCGCCCGGCCGAAGGCCACCAGGGGCAGCCGCTCGCGCCGCGCGAACGCCAGGCCTTGCTTGTCAGATTTTTCACGCGCCAATAAATTTGCCGCGTGAAACTATCATTTGTATCAATTACGATCGTTTTCACACAGCGGCAGTGCCGTCCACGGTGCAAACCAAGACGACGCAGCTCAGTCAGGCGGGCCGGGCGTGAGAACTCCCGAGAACGCCTCGCCGCCTGTTTTTCGCAGTGAACACATCGCGAGCCAGACCTTCGATGAAGGAACGGGCTGCTTCCTCCCGGCTCTACAGGACACAACCATGCAAACATTCGACGCAACCGCTGATATGGCGCTCTCCAACACCGTCGGGCGCCCCCACACCCGCAGCGGCTTCTTCATGCACCACGGCCCCTGGGCCGTCGGCGTGCGGCTGTTCCGCAAGCTCAAGTTCGGCGCGAAGGCGGGGTTGATCTCGCTGGCCTTCGTGGTGCCGCTCGCGATGCTGACCACGGTGTACCTGCAAGACGGCCAGGCCACGATCGAGTTCGCCCGCCACGAGCTCGCAGGCATCGCCATCGATGCCAAGGTGGAGCCCTGGCTGATCGAAGCGCAAAAGCAGCGGCGCCTGGTCTTGTCGGGGGTGTCAGCCACCATCGACTGGGACGCCATCTCCAAGCGCCAGGACGAGGTGCGCGCCAGCGTCGACGGCCTTCCCCACGGTCTGGACATGCGCAAGGCCATGGCCAAGGTCGAGCAGCAGCAACAGACGCTCAAGGCCTTGTCTGCAGGCGCCGGCGCCGATGCGCTGGAGGCGCCGCTGCAAGCCTATGTCGACGCACTGGAGGAATTCCGTTCCGCGGTCCTTGACAGCTCCAACCTCACGCTGGATCCGGACCAGGACAGCTACTACCTGATGAGCCTGTCCACCGATGCCGTCAACAACGTCATCGAGTCGGTCTCGCGTTCCAGGGCACTGGCGGGCACCGCCGCCCGCCGCGGCGCGACCGCGCCGGCACAACTGCACCAGCTCTACGGCGTCTGGTATGCCGGCCATGAGCGGATCTCGGCCCTCGGCCAGGCCGCCCAGCGGGCCGCAGAGGTGAATGCCGAAGTACGCCGCCGCCTGCGCGCCGACGAAGCCTCCAAGACCGCCGAGGCCTTCTATGAGGCCTCGGCACAGGCGTGGTTCGGCGCGGAGTTCAATGCCGACGTGCAAACCCTGTCCAAGCCCGGCCAGGCCGCGGTGGACGAGTTGCGCGCCCTCGGAGCGCGAGCCAACCAGCTGCTCGGCGAGATCGTGCAGGCTCGCATCGACAACACGGTCGCCAAGCGAAACCTGGTCCTGGCCGTCCTGGCGATCTCGCTGGGCGCCGCCGCCTATCTGTTCTACGCCTTCTATCTCGTCATGACCGGCGGGCTGAAGGAGGTCAGCCGGCATCTGACCGCCATGACCGACGGCGACCTGACGACCTCGCCCAGGCCCTGGGGTCGCGATGAGGCCGCGGAGCTGATGCTGCTGCTGGCCCATATGCAGCACAGTCTGCGTCACATGGTGCTCAAGGTGCGGGCTGCGTCGGACGGCATCGTGACCGCCAGCACCGAGATCGCCGATGGCTCCAATGACCTGTCCGCCCGCACCGAGCAGACGGCGGCCAACCTGCAGCAGTCGGCGGCGGCCATGGAGCAGATCGGCGCCACCGTGCGCCAGACGACCGACAACACCCAGGAGGCCACGCGTATTGCGTCGCGCAACGCCACCGTCGCCGGCCGCGGCGGCGAAGTCATCCAGTCCATGGTCGTGACCATGGAAGACATCCAGGCTTCGTCCAAGCGGATCGGCGACATCATCGGCGTCATCGACGGCATCGCCTTCCAGACCAACATCCTGGCGCTGAATGCGGCCGTGGAAGCCGCACGCGCCGGCGAGCAGGGCCGCGGCTTCGCCGTCGTGGCCTCCGAGGTGCGGGCGCTGGCCCAGCGCTCGGCCGCTGCGGCACGGGAGATCAAGAGCCTGATCTCGGCCAGCGTCGAGAAGGTCGACAACGGCACCGAGATCGCGCGCGAGGCCGGCACGGCGATCAGCGACATCGTCAAGAGCGCCGACCACATCAACGAATTGCTGGGGCAGATCGCCACCGGCTCGGACCAGCAGAGCCAGGGCATCGGTCAGGTCGGCGATGCCGTGCAGGAGCTCGACAAGGCCACGCAGCAGAACGCCGCCATGGTGGAAGAGACGGCTGCCGCGGCCTCCTCCCTGCGCGACCAGGCCCAGAGCCTGGCCACCGAAGTGGCCCGCTTCAAGCTGCCGCAGACGCTGCAACAAGGCCGCGCCGCCTGAGCGCACGGAGAACCCATGACCGCCCTGTCCATCATCGAACACCGCGCCGTCGCCTCTGCCGCACCGTGCGAGGTCCTGACTTTCCGCCTGGCGACCGAGGAGTACGGCATCGACATCCTCGCCGTGCAGGAAATCCGGCGCTACGAGCCGCCCACGCGGATCGCGAACGCCTCGCGATTGCTTCTCGGTGTGGTCGACCTGCGCGGCGTCATCGTGCCCATCGTGGATCTGCGACGCCGCCTGGACCTGCCCGACGGGACCGGTGACAGCACGGTGACCGTGATCGTCCATCATGACGGCCGCACCGTAGGCCTGGTCGTGGACGCGGTGTCCGAGGTCGTGGCGCTGGACCCGGCCGGGATCCGGCCACGGCCCGGCGTCGGTGGCCAGCCGGATGCTGACCTCGTCGTCGGGTTCGCCCAGCCCGACGCCGCTTCCGGGCGATTGCTGCAGCTGATGGATCTGGCTTCCCTGTTGCGCGACCTCTGAACCCGCACGCCGGCAAGCGTCCGGCATGGCCGTCGCCCGGGCTGTGCCGAATCGCGACACGGAGGCGTTTGGCGCTGCTCCAGGAAGCAACGTTGGTGGCGCCCCTCAGACGGCCGCCTGCTCCAGGTTGGCAATTCGGGGGCAGGTCTTGACGCGCGTCAAATCCGGCGCAAAGAGCCGTCATAGCCTTTGAGCGGAATTGACTTTCGTTCAAGGAAAAATCATGAACACGCGGCTCTATCCGCTGCTTGCGGCTTTGCTTGCGGCCCCTTCGGCCTGGAGCGCCCCCAACACCGACGACGCCATGCTCAAGCTGGCGGTCGGCAGCGGCTGCATGACCTGCCACCACATCGACCCCACGAGCAAGGGTCCCAATGATCCGACGCCGATCGGGCCGGCGTGGCGCGATGTATCGGCTCGATACCGCGGCAAGTCGGGAGCGGAGGAGCAACTGACGCGCACGGTGATGGCCGGCTCCAACCCGTACAGCAGCCATTGGAAGGGCAAGGTGAGCGGCCTGGCCATGCCGCCCAACGAGGTGGCCATCAGCGAAGCGGATGCCCGCTTGCTGGTCGGGTGGATCCTGAGAATGGACGGCCCGAAGTAGCCCTTGCGCATGCGCAGCCTTGGTCTGCGCATGCCTCCTCACCGAAGAGCAAGGGCAAGCGGGAGGCTTTCGTCGGGGCTGGACAAGCGCCATGGCGTGCATTACTGTATGCAAATACAGTATTCGAGCGTTCACCATGCCCTTCCCAAGACTGCTTCTCATCTCCCTGCCGCCGCCCGAAGTTGAAAGGCTGATGTCGGCCGCCGTCGAGAGACACGGCCTGGACATCCGCCTGGGCTCGGCGATGTTCCCGGCGTCGAACTGGCATCAGACCTGGTCGGACCGCTACCTCGACACGCCCTCCATGCGCAGCACCCTGCGGCGCGTCGGCGCCGGCATCGCGGCCCAGGCTTTCACCATGGTCCTGAACCGCATCGGCGGCCGCGAGTCCTGGTCATTCCAGGTGCAGGGCCGCCCACCCGGCTTCGACGACGTGCTCGATTCGGTGCTGACCGCCCTGCTGCGCGAGGGCTGTGGCGAAGGCTCCAGCCACTCGCCTCATCTGACACTCAGCGATGACGCGCCCGAACCTCTCGAATCGATCTACATCGACCCCATCCCCTGGCAGGTGCGAGAAGTGCTGCTCGTCGCCGGTGGCAGTCACGAGGACCATGACTACGAGATCGTCGATCGCTGGGCCTTGCAAGCCGTACCGGCCGATCTGCAAGGCTGCCTGTTCTGAGCGCATGCGCCCACGCGGCGTTGTCCGACTTGGCCGGAGCCCTGATGCCGACACGGTCGACGTGACGGGATTCCTAAGCTGACTGGCGTGGCATCTCTCTTGCCCATTGGCAAGGGAACCACCCATCAAGCCAAAGGAGATCCCATGACGAAGCAAATCCGCACCACCCGCCTGCTGTGCGCGCTCGCGCTGATCGGCCTCGCCGGCACAGCCTCCGCCAACCTGACCAAGCCCGTCTATTCGCAGGCCAAGGACGAGGTCAAGGCCATGTTCAAGGCCGAGCGCGACAAGTGCAGCTCGCTGGCGGGCAACACTAAGGACGTGTGCGTGGAACGCGCCAAGGCCCACGAGAAGGTGGCCCTGGCCAACCTGGAGTACCAGTACACCGGCACCGTCAAGGACCACAACGACTACCTCGAGTCGCGCTACGAAGCCCGCTACAAGCTCGCCAAGGAAATGTGCGACGACAAGTCCGGCAATGCCAAGGACGTCTGCGTCGCCGAGGCCAAGTCCGAGCATGACAAGGCCAAGGCCGACCTGAAGGCCAACAAGAAGATCGCCTCGGCGGAAGCCGATGCGATGGAGACCAAGCTGAAGGCCGACTACAAGGTCGCCAACGAACGCTGCGACTCCCTGTCCGGCGATGCCAAGGACAGCTGCCAGGCCAGCGCCAAGGCTCGCTACTTCCAATAAGGACAGCGCCCGCCGCGGTCGACGCAGCGGGCGATGGCAAACGAAACCGCCGGCTTCGAGCCGGCGGTTTCACGTCGGGCGTCAGCGTGTGGCGCTGGCCGCCGGATTGCCCTGCTGCGGCGCGCCGTCCGCCACGGTGACGACGCGGCTGGCCTGGGGCAGCGCCAGGCGGTTGTCCACGCCACGCACGCCCTGAGGGGCACCGGCCAGCACGGTGGCCCGCTCCTTGGCGACGGCATCCGGCGCCGGCCCATCCAGGCGCACGACGCCGTTTGTCGTCGTCACGTCGATGCGCGAAGCGCTCAGCGCCGGGTCGGCCGCCAAGGCGGTCTTCACCTTCAGGCTGATACCGGTGTCGTCGATGGCCGTGCCAACGCCGCCCACCGCATCGCGCGAGGCCTGCATGGCCGCGTTCTGAGAGTCGTTGACGGTCTGGCCCATGCGGTCACCCAATCCGCGCACGTTCGCAACCGTGTCGTCGAGCTGGGTGCCCACGCTGCGCGGGTCCTGCCAACTGGCCAGGGCGATTGCGGTGATGGCGGTACCCAGGCCCAGGGCAAGCACCCAGGCGCCTGCGCTGGAGCGCCGGCGCGGGCGTTCATCGGCCTGCCAGCGGCGGGCGGGCGGGGTCACGGTCGTATCGGGGCTCTGGCCATAGGGCGGCAGGCGGTCGCGCCACTCGTCGGCACGGGGGCTGGTGACGGGTCTCATGACGATCTCCTCTGATGGGCCCGGCGGGCCTCACGCAGCAAGTCTGGTCAACCGGCGACGACCGGCCCATCGGCCGGCGGAGTTCCAGGCTGTAGGACCGCGTCCCACTGCATCCCAACGCGCACGGCGGTTTCCCCTTGTCCGATATCGGCGGCCGCCTCACGCCGACACGGCGAGTCATCGCCGTTGCCCATCATGGCCTCCATCCTTCTTGAAGTGCTGCTGCCATGAAGCTCCGCCTGCTCTTCTCGCTGCTCGGCCTGTCACTGACCCACGGTGTCCATGCACAGACTTCGGCACCCGGCAGCATCAGCCTGGCGGGCCAGGTGACACCGCAATATGCCCCCGATCCCGAGCTCAACTGGCGTGACCCGCAATGGCTGAGCCGCCAACGCGAACGGTCGCGCTGGCGCTACCAGATGGGGCTGGAGCAGCAACTGCGGTCGCCCGCCCAACTGGGCCCGCAGGCATCCGTGCGCGAAGCGTTGTGGGCCGGGGTCAGCTACGACATCACCGGCAAGCTGCGCGGCGGCGTCGAAACGCCGGTCTGGCAGCGCGACAGCGGCTGGGCCTCGCGCATGAGCTTCGAACGCCCCAAGGGCGAGGGCCTCGCCGGCCTGCGGGGTGCCTTCTCCTACCAGCTGAGCTCACAGAGCCGCCTGACGCTGCGCCCGCAGGCGCATCGCGTCATGCTGAGCTACTCGGCAAGCTGGTGAAAGAGCCATGCAGGGGCGGGACCGGTCAACGCCCGCCCGCCGGCTGATCCAGGCCATCGACGGATTCACCGCCGGCGAGATCCGTGCAATAGCTGATGAGCTCCTCGAGCTCGCGGCATTTGTCGAAGACGCGTTCCGCACCCAGCGTGGCGCAGCGCTGGCGCATGTCGTCGGTGGCGTAGTTGGTGAGCACGACCCGGCGCGCGGAAACGCCCAGGCGCTGGGCGGCACGCAGCACGCCCAGGCCCGTGCCCGAGTTCAGGAAGATGTCGACGATGACGACATCGGCCCGGCGAGCTGACTCGCGGCTCATCCAGTGGACGGCCGATTCCTCGTCCGCCGCGCTGCCGATGACCTCCACATTGGCCAGCTCCTCGAGCGTGCCCGCCAGGTTCTCACGGATCACCGGGCTGTTCTCGACGATGAAGGCACGCAAGGCAGGCATGGCGGACCTCGTTCCGTCAGGCCCGAGCCATCCAGTCCTTCAGCTCGTCGGCATGCTCTTCCTCGTCGGCCAGGATGTCCTCCAGCAGGCGCCGGGTGGTTGAATCCTTGTCGCCGATGAGGCCGATCATCTGGCGGTAGGTCTCGACGGCCACGCGCTCGGCGATGAGGTTGGACTTGATCATGGCCTTCAGGTCGTTGACCCCGTCGTAGTCGGCGTGGCTGCGCTCGGGCAGGCCCACCGGATTGAAGTCCGGTTCGCCGCCCAGCTGAACGATGCGCTGGGCCAGCCGGTCCGCATGGCCCAGCTCGGCATTCGCATGCACGAGGAACTCCTCGGCGATGCTGGGTGACTCCAGACCCGTCGCCATGAAATGATGGCGGCGATAGCGCAGCACGCAGATGAGCTCGGTGGCCAGCGCCCCGTTCAGCAGCTCGACGATATCGTCGCGCCAGGGACCATAGGCCGGCGTGACCGCCCCGTCGCCGAGATCGGTGCGGGCGGCCCGCAAGCCGGCTTCATCCAGTTGCAGAGGGGTGTGCTTCTCAGCCATTGCGCGCCACCACGAGTTGGTTGTCCACCGAGCGAACGCCATTGACAGCCGTCGCCAGCGTCGTCGCGCGGGCCTGCGAGCCGGCGTCGGGCGCCGTGCCCGTCAGCGTGACGCGGCCATCCTCGGCGCGGACGTCGATCTTGGTGGCCTTGAGCCGGTCGTCGGCCATCAGCGCGGCATTGATCTTGGTGACGATGGTCGCGTCGGTGGCGGCCTCGGAAGCGGCCGCGGTCGCGTCCTTCAGCTTGATCTCGGCCTTGTCCATGGCCTGGCGGGCATCCTGCCTGGCCTCGGACCCGGCCTGCTTGGCATCGGCGATCGCGCCGTCCAGCTTCTGGCCGGCGGTTCGCTCGTCGTCATGCTTGCTGCAGGCGGCCAACGCGGCGGCCAGGGCGATAGCGCCGATCAGGGGCGCGCGGAGGGAAGTGGTGCGGTTCATCATGCGTCCTTTCTTCATCGCTGAAGCGGTTGGGAAAACGATGTCGCCAACTGTGGCGACTTGATCTGAGCGGCAGCCGCGGTCACGGTGCCTATCGGCTGTCGGACAAGGCCGACTCGTTGCCACTGGCGCATTTCCTCGCCGCGGCGCACGTTTTCCTGAAGCGTGGAGATGAAGGCCGCCAGCATCGCGGCGCCCAGGACGGCGGCCAGAGCCAGCATCAGCCACAGCGGTGGCGTCAGGCGGACCAGGGTGTCGGTGAGGGTCTTCATCGCTCGCTCCGTGATGGCTGAATCGCCATGCACTCACTTTGCAAAAACCCGCGCCTCCGTGCTGCCGGCCACTTTCGCGAGGGGCCGTAGGACAAGCACCCGGCCTATACCCCTTGTAGGACAGCGCTGATCGCGCACGCCATTTGCCGTCGCTAGCCTTAACGCATCATCACAACTGATTCGGAGCGCAACATGATTCGCATTGGCATCGTTGACGACCACGCCATCGTGCGGTCCGGCCTGCGCCAGTACCTCAGCGAGAACGTCGACCTGCGTGTGACGGGGGAGGCCGGCAATGGGCGGGACGCGCTGGAGCTGGCCCGCGGCGGCGAGGTGGACGTGCTGTTGATGGACATCTCCATGCCCGGCCAGAGCGGTGTCGACGCCCTGTCGGCCATCAAGACCCGCTTCCCCGAGCTGCCCATCCTCATCCTCAGCGGCTTCCCGGAGACGCATTACGCCACCGCCCTGCTGCGTCAGGGCGCGAGCGGCTACCTGAACAAGGAATGCGATCCCGAGGAGATCGCCAATGCCATCCGCACCGTCGCACGAGGCCGGCGCTACATCAGCCCGACGGTGGCGGAGCTGCTGGCCGACGGCGTGGCCGGCGGCGCCACCGACCGGCCGCTGCACGAGTCGCTGTCGGAGCGTGAGCTGCAGGTCTTCCTGCGCCTGGCCAAGGGCGAGACGGTGGGCGACATGGCCAAGGCCATGTTCCTCAGCGTCAAGACCGTCAGCACCTACCGCACCCGGGTGCTGGAGAAGATCAAGCTCGAGACCAACAGCGACCTGACCTATTACGCGCTGAAGAACGGCTTGATCCAGTAAGAAGCGCGCGCCGAAATTGAAAACGGCCCCTCACGGGGCCGTCTGCTTTTGCGCCGGATCGGATCGGTTCAGCGGCCGATGTTCAACGGAGCCACCGAAGAGGCGCGCGACTGGCTCGCGATGCGACGCTCAAGGTCGGCGTGGTCGATGGCGCCGGACAGATAGCTTTCGTCGATGTCCGACTGGGTTTCCAGCGCCAGGGCGCTGCGCAGGGAGGAGAACAGGTTCTGGATGAGTTCCATGATGGTCGGGGCTCGTGGCCCCCATTTGTTTCACTAGGGTAAACCCGATTATAGGGTAATCACTAGTTTTTGCAACCATCGGTCTGTCAGCCCGGCTCCAAAGCGTGACCTGCTTCCGTCCAGGCGTCGATGCCGCCGCGCAGCGCGCGGGCCCGGCGGCCATGCTCCTTCAACCAGAGGGCGGCGCGCACGGCGGAAGCATCGTTGGGGCAGGCGCAATAGGTGATGAACTCGCCGACCGTGGGCCAACCCGCGAGCGCGGCATCGCCCAGCGCCCCCAGGTCGAGATGGCGTGCACCGGGGATGCGGCCGCCCAGCGGCATGCCGCGCACGTCAACGATGGTGACGTCCTGGCGCTGGGCCAGCAGGGCGATCAGATCGGCCGGGCCGAGGCGCTCGAAACGGTCCAGCTCACGCCTCACACGGGCCCGTCGCCACAGCCGCCACGCCAGATAAAGCCCCAGCGCCACGCCGGCCAAGGCCAGTGCCACGCCACCCAGATGGCTCAGGGCGTGCAGTACATCGTCGATCTGCTCATGAAAGAGCCGGCCCACGCCGATGGCCACGCCGGCCCACAGCGCCGAACCGAGCAGGTTCCAGCCGACGAAGCGCGACACCGGCATGCCCAGGGCGCCGGCCAGCGGCGGCGCGAGGATGGACAGCCCGGGCACGAATTTGGCGATGACCAGGGTCAGCACCCCGCGACGGGCGAAGCTGGCCTCGTTCTGGCGCACGCAGCTGTCCGGCGAGATCGAGATGCGGCACAGCGTCGCCAGCACCCGCCGGCCCAGCCGCTGCCCGGCCCAGAACCACAGACCGTTGGCCGCCAAAGCCGCCAGCGTCGCGACGACAAAGCTGTTCAGCGCGAAGCCGTGCCGGCTGGCCGACTCCACCCCCGCCAGCAGCAGCACCGGCGTGGAAGGCACGGGAGCCCCCAATTGCTCCAGCAAGACAGCCAAAGCCACGGCCAGCAGGCCGTAGTGGGAGAAGAGATCGGTCAGCATGTCCATGGCGAGGCGCGCCAGCATAGTCGCGCCGCCCGCTCTGCGCTAAGTCAAGCTCATCGTGATGTAGTTGATTACATTACGGCACCATGCCCACCGACCTCTGGAGCCAGTTCGACGCCGCGCCGCTGGCGCTGACGCTGCGCGTGGCCGTCGTCGCCACCGTGTTGGCCCTGGTGCTCGGCATTGCCTTGGGCTGGATGTTCGCCCGCACCCGCCTGCCCGGTCGCGGCCTGCTGGAAGCCATCTGCATGCTGCCCCTGGTGCTCCCGCCCACGGTTCTGGGCTACGGCATCCTGGTGCTGATGGGCCGGCGCAGCGCCCTTGGCGGCTGGCTGCGCGAGCACTTCGACTACACCGTCATCTTCAACTGGCATGGCGCCGTCATCGCGTCCACGCTGGTCGCCCTGCCGCTGGTGCTGAAGGGCGCCAGCAGCGCCTTCGCCCAGGTCGATCGCAGCCTGGAGGCCGCCGCGCGCACGCTGCGCCAGTCGCCCTGGAGCACCTTCGTGCGCGTGACCCTGCCGCTGGCCTGGCCCGGCATCCTGGCCGGCACCCTGCTGGCCTTCGCCCGTGCGATGGGCGAGTTCGGCGCCTCGCTGATGGTGGCCGGCTCCATCCCCGGCCAGACCCAGACCGCCTCCATGGCCATCTACGACGCCGTGCAGGCCGGCCGCGACGACCTGGCCCTGCTGCTCGCCCTCATCGTGTCGGCCGTGTCGGTCGCCATCCTCGTGCTGTCCAACCGCTATCTGCAACGCGCCTCGACATGAAACGCTTCCTGCTCGCCCTCTGCGCCACCCTGCCCCTGCTCGCCTCGGCCCAGCAGCTGACAGTCTCGGCCGCCGCCAGCCTGACCGACGCCTTCAAGGAAATCGGCCCGCGCTTCGAAGCCACCAAGCCCGGCGCGACCCTGCGCTTCAACTTCGCCGCCTCGGGCGTGCTGCTGCAGCAGATCGCGCAAGGAGCGCCCGTGGACGTCTTCGTCAGCGCCGACCAGGACACCATGAACCGGGGCGCCGACCAGAAGCTCATCGCCACCGACACGCGCCGCGATTTCGCGGCCAATTCCCTGGTGCTGATCGCGCCGACCAGCAGCCCCGTCAAGACCGTGCGCGACCTCGCCGCGCCCGAGGTCAAGCGCATCGCCGTCGGCAAGGTCGCCTCGGTGCCCGTCGGCCGCTACACCTTGCAGGCACTGCAAAGCGCCCAGCTGTGGACCGAGCTGCAACCCAAGCTCGTCTACGCCGACAACGTGCGCCAGGTGCTGGACTATGTATCGCGTGGCGAGGTCGAGGCCGGCTTCGTCTACCGCACCGATGCCGAGATCGCCAAGGACAGGGTGCGCATCGCCATGACCGTGGGCGGCCATTCGCCCGTCACCTACCCGGCCGCCGTCGTCGCCGACAGCAGGCAGGCCGCGCTGGCGCGAGACTTCGTGGCCTATCTGAGCGGGGCCGAGGCCCAGGCCATCCTGGCCAGGTACGGCTTCGGCAAGCCTTGATCGACGTCCGCCTGCAACTCTCCGTCAGCGACGCCCGGCGCCGCTTCGACCTCGACATCGCGTTCGCCACCGATGCGCCCTTCGTCGCCCTCTATGGCCCCTCGGGCGCCGGCAAGTCGCTGACCCTGCAGGCCATGGCCGGGCTGCTGCCGGTGCGGGCCGGCCACGTCAAGCTCGATGGCCGCGCCCTGCTGGACACGGCCGCCGGCGTCAACCTGCCGCCCGAAGCGCGCGGCATCGGCTATCTCTTCCAGCACTACGCCCTCTTCCCGCATCTCAACGTGCGCGACAACATCGCCTTCGGCCTGACGAGCTGGCGGCGCCGCCTCAAGCCCGATGACGCGGCGCGGGTGGACGAGCTGATCGACTCCTTCGGCCTCGCCGCCATGGCGCGCAGCAAGCCCGCCACACTGTCCGGCGGCCAGCAACAACGCGTCGCCCTGGCGCGAGCCCTGGCCTGCAACCCGCAGGTGCTGCTGCTGGACGAGCCCTTCGCCGCCCTGCACCCCATGCTGCGCCAGCAATTGCGCGAAGAGCTGCGCACCGTGCGCGAGCGCTGGGGCATCCCGGCCGTCATGATCACCCACGACCTCGACGACGTGGCCGCCCTCGCCCACCGCGCCTATCTCGTCGATGGGGGCCGCATCGCGCGCGAGGTGGACCTCGGTGCCGGCCAGAGCCGCGCGCTGCTGCAACCCGAGGCGCCCCGTTCCGAAGACGACGCCCGCCGCACCTGGCTCAAGACTCAACTCGCATGATGACCAAGCCCCTGTTCGCTCTCTTCATCGCCCTGCTCTGCTCGGCCCCTCAGGCCCAGCTGCAGGTGCAGCGCCTGGACGGCAGCAGTGTCACGCTGGATGCCGCCCGCCTCGCCGCCCTGCCTCATGAGGCGGTCAGGACCGAGGCGCATGGCAAACCGGTCGAGGTCAGCGGCGTCGACCTGCGCGAAGTGCTGCGTGCCGCCGGCATCGCGCCGCCGGAGCAGATCCGCGGCCCGGCCCTGCGCCAGGTGCTGATGGCCGCCGCACGGGACGGTTATGTCGCCGCCTTCGCCTGGGCCGAGCTGGACCCGGCCCTGGGCGGCCGGCGCGTCTTCCTCGTCACCGACAGCCTCAAGCCCGATGAAGGCCCGTTGCGCCTCGTCGTGCCACAGGACCTCCGGCCGGCACGCTGGGTGCGCCAGCTCGACAGCCTGCGGCTGGTCGCGCCTTGACTCCGCAGGGCGACCATCCGCTGTTGCAGGGCGAGCTGCGCCTGGCCGGCCGGCTGGACGGCCGCTTCTTCGACCTGCTGGCCGCCCTGGCCCTGACCGGCTCGCTGCAGAAGGCCGCCCGCGCCGCCGGCTACAGCTACAAGGGCGCCTGGCTGGTGCTCGATGCCGCGAGCGCGCTGACACATTCACCGCTGGTCGAGACCGCCACCGGCGGCCGCGGCGGTGGCGGCTCGCAACTGACGCCCGAGGGCCAGGCCTTGCTCGCGGCCTGGCGCGAACTCCAATCCCGCCACGGTGCCTTCCTGCGCGAGCAGGCCGCCTGGCTGGAAACCCAACCCGCGCTCGACGCGCTGCTGAAGAGGATGTCCATGAAGACCACCGCCCGCAACCAGTTCCATGGCCGCATCGCCGGCGTCAACCCGGGCCCCACGACGACGACGGTACGCCTGGCACTGGACGGCGGCCAGGAGGTCACCGCTTCGCTGACGACGCAGGCGGCCCAGGAGCTGCAGGTGAAGACCGGCAAGGAGGCCCTGGCCCTGGTCAAGTCCAGCGAGGTCGTGTTGGTGACGGACTTCGGCGGCTACAAGTTGTCGGCCCGCAACCAATTGGCCGGCACGGTCTCGCGCGTGCAGCGCGGCGCCGTGTCCAGCCTCGTCGGCCTGACGCTGCCGGGCGGCGCCGTCGTCACGGCCAGCGTCACCAACGACGCGGTGGATGCGCTGAACCTCGCGGTCGGCCAGCAGGCGACGGCGGTGTTCAAGGCCTATGCGGTCATGCTCGCCGTGCGCGAGTGATCAGCAGGATCAGTAAGTCTTGTACGGCAGGAACTTGCCGCTCATGACGATGCTGACGCGGTCGCCGGCCGGGTTGGGTTCGCGCTGCAGGTCCATCTTGAAGTCGATGGCGCTCATGATGCCGTCGCCGAACTCCTCGTGGATCAGCTCCTTGAAGGTGGTTCCGTAGACGCTGATCAGCTCGTAGAAGCGGTAGATCAGCGGGTCGGTGGGCACCGAAGTGGGCAGGCTGCCCTTGTAGGGCACCACCTTGAGCCATTGCGCCTCGCATTCGCTCAGGTCGAAGAGCCGGGCCAGGGTCGCGGCCTGGGCGTCGTTGAAGGTCATCTGGCCCAGGCAGCCGGCCGTCACCCATTCCTTGCTGAGGCCCACCTCCCGGGCCACGTCGGCCCATTTGATGCCCTTGGCCACCTTGGTGGCGATGATCTTCTCGGTGACTTCAAGGCGGCTCATGCGGGGTCTCCTGGGTTGAGTGGCAAACAGTTGCCACTCATGAGGGTTGCAAGCCCTGTGCCACGCTTTGGTGCATATCGCATAAGGAAATAAGCAAACTGTCGTTTGGTGAATAAGCGAGTTCGGGCACCCTCTCGGCTTCGTTCATTCGACGGCCCCGCCATGCCCTCCTTCCAGTCCACCCGCCGCGCCCTCGTCGCTTCCTTCGCGCTGGCGGCCCTGCCCGCCTTCGCCGCGGACGCGACCCTGCTCAACGTCTCCTACGACGTGGCCCGCGAGCTCTACAAGCAGATCAACCCCGCCTTCGTCGCCGCGCAGAAAGCCAAGGGCCAGACCGTTGTCGTCAACCAGAGCCATGGCGGCTCCAGCAAGCAGATCGGCGCCGTCATCGGCGGCCTGGAAGCCGACGTCGTCACGATGAACCAGGCCACCGACGTGGACCAGCTCGCCACGGCAGGCCTGACGCCCGCCGACTGGCGCAGCCGCTTCCCGAATGGCGCGGCGCCCTATTCGTCGACCATGACCTTCCTGGTGCGCAAGGGCAACCCCAAGGGCATCAAGGACTGGAGCGACCTGGCCCGCCCGGGCGTGCAGGTCATCATCCCCAACCCCAAGGTGACCGGCAACGGCCGCTACAGCTATCTGGCCATCTGGGGCAGCGTCATCGCCAACGGCGGCAGCGAGGCCCAGGCCAGGGAGCTGGTCACCAAGGTGCTGACCAATGTGCCGGTGCTGGACGGCGGCGGCCGCGGCGCCACCACCACCTTCACGCAGCGTGGCATCGGCGATGTGCTGGTCACCTTCGAGGCCGAGGTCGAGCTGATCGAGAACGAGTTCGGCAAGGGCCAGTTCGAGCAGGTCAACCCCAGCATCTCCATCGAGACCGATGCACCGGTGGCCCTGGTCGACAAGGTCGCCGCCAAGAAGGGCAACGCGGCACTGGCCAAGGCTTATCTCGACTTCCACTGGACGCCCGAGGCCCAGGAAATCATCGCCAGGAACAACTTCCGCCCGCGCGACCCGGCCATCTTCAAGAAGCACGCCCAGCGCTTCGCCAACATCAAGCTGTTCACGGTCGACCAGACCCTGGGCGGCTGGGCCAAGGTCAGCAAGCAGCACTTCGCCGACGGCGGGACGTTTGACCAGGTGATGGCGAGCATCAAAAGATAAATGGCTGCCCTCCTCTCGGCACGCCGCCGCGTGCTGCCCGGCTTTGCACCCACGCTCGGCTTCACGCTGTTCTATCTGTCGCTGATCGTGCTGGTGCCGCTGGCCGCGGTCTTCCTGAAGTCCTCGGGTCATGGCTTCGACGCCTTCTGGGCGGCGGCCACCTCGCCGCGCGTGATGGCCTCGTACCGCTTGAGCTTCGGTGCCTCGCTGATCGCGGCCTTCATCAACCTCTTCTTCGGCCTCATCCTGGCCTGGTGCATCGTGCGCTATGAGTTCCCGGGCAAGAAGCTGGTCGATGCCCTCATCGACCTGCCCTTCGCCCTGCCCACCGCCGTGGCCGGCATCGCGCTGACCGCGCTGTACGCGCCCAACGGCTGGGTCGGCTCCCTCTTTGCGAAGTGGGACATCAAGATCGCCTTCACACCGCTGGGCGTGCTGCTGGCCCTGATCTTCATCGGCCTGCCCTTCATCGTGCGTACCGTGCAACCGGTGCTGGAGGACATGGAGACCGAGCTGGAAGAAGCCGCCGCGTCGCTCGGCGCCCAGCGCTGGACGACCTTCCGCTACGTGGTGCTGCCGACCCTGCTGCCCGCCCTGCTGACCGGCTTCGCGCTGGCCTTCGCGCGCGCCGTCGGCGAATACGGCTCGGTCATCTTCATCGCCGGCAACATTCCCATGGTGAGCGAGATCACGCCGCTGATGATCATTGCCAAGCTGGAGCAGTACGACTACGTCGGCGCGACGGCCATCGCCGCCGTCATGCTCATCGCCAGCTTCGTGTTGCTGCTGATCATCAACGGCCTGCAGGCCTGGAGTTCGCAGCGGGGTACCCGCAAATGAGTACCGCCCTCCACCTCGCCCCGCCGCGCGCCCGCGCCAAATACCAGGACAACCCCGCCACGCGCGAATCGCCCGCCGTGCGCTTCACGCTGCTGGCCCTGGGCCTGGGTTTCTTCGGCATCTTCCTGCTGCTGCCGCTGGTGGCCGTCTTCACCGAGGCCCTGCGCAAGGGCTGGGAGCTCTACTTCTCGTCGCTGGCCGACGAGGAGACGCTGTCGGCCATCAAGCTGACGCTGACGGCGGCCTTCATCGCCGTGCCGCTCAACCTAGTCTTCGGCGTCAGCGCGGCCTGGCTGATCGCCAAGCATGAGTTCCGCGGCAAGCAGCTGCTGATCACGCTGATCGACCTGCCCTTCTCGGTCTCGCCCGTCGTCGCCGGCCTGATGTATGTGCTGATCTTCGGCGCCCAGGGCTGGTTCGGCCCCTGGCTGCAGGAACATGACGTGAAGATCATCTTCGCCGTGCCCGGCATCGTGCTGGCGACCGTCTTCGTCACCTTCCCCTTCGTCGCCCGCGAGTTGATCCCGCTGATGCAGGCCCAGGGCAAGGACGAGGAAGAGGCCGCCACCGTGCTCGGCGCCAGCGGCTGGCAGACCTTCCGCCGCGTGACCCTGCCCAACATCAAGTGGGGCCTGCTCTACGGCGTCATCCTGTGCAACGCCCGCGCCATGGGCGAGTTCGGCGCGGTGTCGGTCGTGTCCGGCCATGTGCGCGGCCTGACCAACACGCTGCCGCTGCACGTCGAGATCCTCTACAACGAATACCAGTTCGCCGCCGCCTTTGCCGTGGCCTCGCTGCTGGCGCTGCTGGCGCTGGTGACACTGGCGGTCAAACAATTCATCGAATGGCGCGCCTCTGTCGCGTCGAAGGAAGCGTGATGGGCATCCAGGTCCAAAACATCCACAAGAGCTTCGGCAATTTCACGGCCCTGGGCGACGTGTCGCTGGACTTCCCGCGCGGCGAACTGGTCGCCCTGCTCGGCCCCTCGGGCTGCGGCAAGACCACGCTGCTGCGCATCATCGCGGGCCTGGAGCAGGCCGACGCGGGTCGCGTGCTGCTCGACGGCCACGACGCCTCCGACACCCATGTGCGCGAGCGCCAGGTCGGCTTCGTCTTCCAGCATTACGCGCTGTTCCGCCACATGACGGTGTTCGACAACGTCGCCTTCGGCCTGCGCGTGAAGCCGCGCAAGCAGCGCCTGCCCGAGGCCGAAATCAAGAAGCGTGTCACCGAACTGCTCAAGCTCGTGCAGCTGGACTGGCTCGGCGACCGCTTCCCGCCGCAGCTGTCCGGCGGCCAGCGCCAGCGCATCGCCCTGGCCCGGGCGCTGGCCGTCGAGCCGCGCGTGCTGCTGCTGGACGAACCCTTCGGTGCCCTGGACGCCAAGGTGCGCAAGGAGCTGCGCCGCTGGCTGCGCCGCCTGCACGACGAGCTGCACATCACCAGCATCTTCGTGACCCATGACCAGGACGAGGCCCTGGAAGTGGCCGACCGCATCGTGCTGATGGACCACGGCCGCGTCGAGCAGGTCGGCACGCCGCAGGAGGTCTACGAGCGCCCGGCGACGCCCTTCGTCTACGGCTTCCTCGGTGCCGTCAACCGCTTCGTGGGCCAGGCCCGGGGCGGCGTGCTGCACATGGGCGAGCACCAGCTGCCCGGCGCCATCGCTCACGCCAGCGAGGGCGAAGTGCTGGCCTATGCCCGCCCGCACGAGCTGCAGATCCGCACCGACGAGGCCGCGCCCGGACTGTCGGCCACGGTGGAGCGTGTGCTGTCCTTCGGCGCCAGCGCCCGCGTCGAGCTGATCGGCCCCGACGGCCAACCGCTGGAAGCCGAATTGACCCGTGACGAAGCCGAGTCCCTGCGCCTGCAGGGCGGCCAGCGCGTCAAGCTCAGCGCCAACCGGCTCAGCCTGTTCGAGGCCGGCGCCGGCATCTGAGTCGCGAACTAGGGGGCAGCAGCGCCAGGCTGTCCGCTCACCGCCAGCCATTGCGTCTTTCCCTAGGCAGGTCCACGCCTTCGATATCCGTCGGCGGGCCCGCTCGGGGAGAGCGCCATGCCCTTGTCCGCCTCGCAGCGCCGTCTGACCGCCATCACGGCGCTCGCCATCGTCGGCGCCTATCAACTCACACAACCCGCCCACGCCGGTGGGCTGCCTCGCCCTGCAGCCAGCAGCCCGCAGGAAAGCGCGCCCAAACGGCGTGTCGCCGAGCCCCTGCGCTTCGACCCGCCGGCCGCAGGCCCCGCGCACCCGTCGGCCTACCAGGCCTGCATCGACGCTCCCTCGCCCGACGGCCTGGCCATTGACTGCCAGGCCTTGCTGAAGCCTCCCGCCGCGGCCAAGCCCCCACGCCCCCGGTGACGCCCCGCCGCGGGCCGACTCCGGCATCCAGGGAATATTGCCCCAGCCCCCTAGCACGCCGCTCATCCACAAAGTTATGGATTTGCGCCTGTCCAGCCGGGCGTAGCTTTGAAGTCTTTCAAGGCAAGGGTCGATGTCGACATCACCTGCCGGCGTGCCCTGCCAAGGGGACTGCCATGCCTGCTCAAGCCTACGCCCATCGCAAGTTCGGCCGCGCCGCCTGCGCCGCCGTCTGCGTCTGCATGTTCGCCCAGCCTGCGAGCGCCGGTGACGCGCCACGTCCTGCCGCGGCCGCCAGTGCAGCCAGCGCGTCCAAGCACGCCAACAACACGCCGCTGCGCTTCGACCCACCCGCGGCGGGGCCGCGCGGCCCGACGCGCGCGGACTACGAATACTGCATCGAGCATCCTTCGCTGGACGGCCTGTACACGGACTGCTCGGCGCTGCTGCCCGACATCCCGCCCAAGCCCGCGACGGCAGCCAAGCCCGCCAAGCCACGCTAGACACCCAGCCGGCCGGGCCGCGGGTCTCGGCTTATTCGGCGACCGCATGGACTGCTGAGGATTGCTTCGTTCCGTGCAGCGAGCGGGCTGCGCACACTGGCCCCACGTCATCCAACCGGAGCCTCCCGTGAGCATCACCGCCATCAACGTCCGCAACCAGTTCCGCGGCACCATCAAGGAAATCATCGAAGGTCCGGTGGTCTCCGAGGTCGATGTGGTCACCCGCAGCGGCGACGTCGTCACCTCCGTCATCACGACGCGCTCGGTCAAGGACCTGGGCCTGGAGGTCGGCCGCGAGGTCGTCGCCCTCGTCAAGTCCACCGAAGTGTCGATCGCGACGCTGTGAGGCCGTGGCCATGAGCTACCGAGCGCCGCGCATCCTCATCATCCCGGGCCTGCACGACAGCGGCCCGACGCATTGGCAAACCTGGCTGCAGGGCCAGTACCGCGACACCCGCCGCGTCACCCAACGCGACGCCAGCAAACCGGAACTGGAACGCTGGGCCGAGCGCATCCAGCGCACGCTGGAAGTCGCGGGCGACGGCGAATGGCTGGCCGTCGCCCACAGCTTCGGCTGCCTGGCACTGGCGCGGCATCTGGCCGACCGGCCGGATTCGGCGATCCGCGAAGCCCTGTTCGTCGCACCGGCCGAGCCGGACAAGTTCGGCATCGCCGAGTCCTTGCCCCACCATCGCCTGCCGCGTCGCTCAAGGCTGATGGCGAGCAGCAACGACCCCTGGATGAGCGCCGCCAGCGCCGCCCGTTGGGCCCACCGTTGGGGTGCTAGCTACAGCAATCTGGGCGCCGTGGGCCACATCAACGCCGAGGCCGGCTTCGGGCCGCTGCCGGTGGCCAAGAGCTGGGTCGACGCGGCGCGGGCCAGGCATGCGGCGGAGCAAAGGCCGCGGCATGCGGAGTTCAGGGAGTGGGCGTTCGCGGTCTAGCTCGCGCCTTGAAACTTCGGATCAGCGGCCATGCTGCGCGCCAGATCGCACGCGCCGGTGAACAGTTCGTCAACGTCAACAGACTCGTCACGCTCGATGCGCTTGGAGATCATCGTCAGCGGAAACAACAAAACGGTTGTGCCCGGAAACCGCAGCGCAGGGTCTCTGCCGTATTCGTCCTCGACCGTGACCCATTCAAGCGAAAGCTCTTGAGCGATCGCGTCGCCAAGGGTGATGCCCAGCGACTGCAGCTTCACCGTTTCCGTCTTCTCGACCCAGCCAGCTTCGATGATGGCTCGCAGAAGCCTGAGCTTTCCCTCCAGCGATTCGTATTTGTGCTGAGCGTCTGGTTCGTAGTGACCACGCACCCAGTCACGCTGCGCTTCGATTCGGGCCAAGTCGGCGCCCGTCGGTTCCGTGATCGTTTGGTTCATCGAGATCGGCAATGGTGTTGATCAAATAGCTGGCAAGCACCGACTTGTGGCTGTGAGGCCCAGCGCGTTCTACCCAATCGTCTGCTTCAACACCGCGAGCGTGCGCTCCCACGCCAGCTTCGCCGCCGCCGGATCGAAGCGCGGCGTCGTGTCGTTGTTGAAGCCGTGCTGGGTGCCGGCGTAGGTGAACTGCTCGTAGCGCACGCCGGCCGCCTTCAGCGCGGCCTCGTAGGCCGGCCAGCTGGCGTTGACGCGCTCGTCGTTGCCCGCGTAGTGCAGCAGCAAGCGCGCCTTGATGCGGGGCACGTCTTCCAGTGCCGGCGCGCCGCCGTAGAAGGGCACGGCCGCCTGCAGTTCGGGCATCTGAGTGGCGACATGGTTGGACAGCGACCCACCCCAGCAGAAGCCGACGACGCCGACCTTGCCCGTGCTGTCCGGCAGGGCCAGCAGGCTGCGGCCGGCGGCGACGATGTCGGCGCGGGCCTTGGCCGGGTCGAGCTTGGCGAACAGGGCGCGGGCGTCGTCCTCGTTGCCGGGGTAGCCACCCAGCGGCGTCAAGGCATCGGGCGCATAGGCCACATAGCCGGCCAGGGCGAGGCGGCGGGCGATGTCCTCGATATGCGGGTTCAGGCCACGGTTCTCGTGCACGACCAGCACCGCCGGCAGCTTGCCCGCCGCGTTCGCCGGCCGGGCCAGATAGCCCTGCACCTTGCCGCTGCCCTGGGGCGAATCGACGGCATGGCGGCGGATGACGAGGCGCGGGTCATCGGCCTTGACCTGCTGGGCGCCGGCAAAGTCGGGGCTCAACGCTGCCAGCAGCGCCGCCGCGCCGGCCGGGCCGCCAGTGAAGGTGGCGGCCTGCTCCAGGAAACCGCGCCGGCTCAGATCACCATGCACATAGCGATCGAAAAGCGACCAGGCCAGGGGCGGGATGTCGGGACGGTTCATGCGAGCTCCTTTGGAAGTCAGGCAAGCAGGGAGGCTTGGAGTTTGCGCGTGTTGCCGCTCAGTTTCATGTCGGACAGAGCGCTGCGGATGTCGGACGGCAGCGTCAGCCCGTGGCGGGTCTTGAGCTCGAGCAGCAGTTCCAGCACGACACCCAGGTCACGCGGCGGCTCTGCAGGCCGCCCCTGAACGACAGCGCACAGCAGCGCGAAGGCCAGGTCGTGCACGTTCGGGTCGGCACGCAGGGCCGCCTGCAGGCTCTTGTGCAGACGGGCGGGCTTGACCAGGGGCGTGGAGAAAAGCGCCTGCACCAGGGAAAGCAGTTCGGCGTCGACCGGCAGGCGGCCCTGTTGATGCGCCTGAAGCAGCAGGTCCACCGCCGTCGCCGTCTGGCCGGGCTCCTTGCCGCACAGCGCCAGCACCAGCAGCAGGCGCGCCATCGGCGTCATCGGCGCGACCGGGTCCAGCAGCACGTCGAGAAAGGCGCGGTTGTACCAGTCGGCGGACCACCAGTCCCGGTTGCTGCCGAAGGCCTGCGCCCCTTCGGCGCACCAGGCTTCGAGGTCCGATGGCAGCAGCGCCGCGGCGTAGCGGATCAGGCCCTCGTCCTGGCCGCTGAACCACCAGTCGGTGAAGGAGTCCTCCGGCCATCCGATCGGCTTGCGGCGCAACACGGCGATGTGGGTGATCGGCGTGTCGCGCGGCGCCGGCGCCGAACGCACATGGAAGTAGTGCTGGGTGTGGGGCTTGCCATCGACATCCCAGGTGCTGGCGCTGACGTCCCAGGTGTAACGGGCCACCAGGGCGCCGTCGGGTCCCAGGTCGGGATGGCGACGGGCAAGCGCGGCGTCGTCAGCGCCCGGGTGGCGGATGCGCGCGGCGGCGGCGAACAGCGCCGCCTCGGGGCCAGGCTCGATGGCATCGCCCAAGGCATAGCGGAAGGCGCGCGTGAACGGCGAATCGGGCAGCCCCAAAGCGATGTTCGGCGACGCACTGCCGGGCGCGAGACGCAGCAAGGCTTGCACCTGCTCGATCTCAGCCGAATTCCCGCCCGCCGCAGCGTGGGCCGCGACTCGTTCGGCCAGCGCCTGCGGCGCGATGAACCCGCCGCGGTGGGTCGGGGAAGACAGCGGCGCCAGCCCCTTGCCATCGGCGATGAGCGCCATCAACGCGTCGATGCGCTCCGCCAGCAAGGCCACCGCGGCCGTGTTGCCGATCTCCGGGTCGACCTGGCGCGGCATCCGCTTGCCATCGAGCGCAAAGCACAACAGCCGCGCCAGTTCCCGTGCCAAAGGCTTGCGCACCTTGAGCGCACGTTTGGCCACCGGCGCAAAGCGCTTGCGGTCGTCGCCCGACAGCGGCGCGGCCATCGCCAGCCCCAGCAGGGCGCGCTCGAAGGCATCGACGTCATCGGCATGTTCGAAGACATGGGCGATGCACTCCACGAGCTCCTGGGCATCGGCGACGGGCGGCAGGCGGCGGTCCTCGTCCAGCGGCTGGGCTTGCTGCGCGGGAGCCGCGGCCGGCACCGCTGCCGCGATCTCGGCCACCGGGCCCGCCACCACGCCGAGCAGTTGTTGCAACCGCGGCTGATGGGTGGCCGCCACCGTGCTCGCGAAGCCGGCCAATCGTTCGCGTGCCTGCGGCGTGAGCCCCCAGGCCTCGAGGCGCTTGAGCACGCCGGCCTGAATGGTGGACGCCTCATGCAGCAGTGCCGGCACGATGGTTTCCGCGGCCCGCGCGGCCAGGCCGGGCTCGCGCTTCACCACGCGGTCGAGCAGCTTCAGCGCCGCATCGACCTGGGCCTTGACGGTCGCCGTCATCACCGGAGCCAGGGCCGCCAGCAAGCCGTCGCCCGCGATGGGCTCGGCCTCGTCCAGGGCCTTCAGCGCCTCCAGTGCCATCGTCACCGTGGGCGGGATGCGGCTGGCGCACAGGGCCAGGTAGCGCGGCAGGTGCGGCTGCATCTCGGCCGTCGTGGGCGACAGCTCGCCGTGAAAGCGCGAGAACCAGCTGGAGCGGTACTGCGGCCAGTCCTTCTCCAGCGCACCGAGGGTGAGATCCAGCAACTGGATGCGGGTGGCAAGGCCTTCGTCCACCAGCGACAGCAGCAGCGGCCCCCAGGCCAGCTTGGGGTCCTTGCAGTATTTGTCGCTGGAGGCGAGCGAGGTCTCCGCCGTGCCTTCGATTTCGAAGACGCGCAGCAGCGAGGGCCGCAGGCCGGGATCGGCCGCGAACAGCTCGTCCAGCTTGTCGCGACTGCGGATTGCATGCGGCAGACCGATCAGGCGCAGCACATGCCCTTCCTCATCGGTGGGTTGCAGCATGCCGGTGTAGAGCACGGGCCACACCGCCCGGGCCCAGGTCTGATGGCTCCGCATGGCCTCGAGGAGACCGGAGCGATCGGCGCTGCGCGGCTTGAATTCGCGGCACAGCGCGATCAGCAGGGCCATGTCGATGACGCCCGCAGCCGCCACGTCCTGCGCCGTGCCGCACAGGATGACGGCCGTGTCCAGGGCCCGACGCTGCACGGGCGGCGTCTGCGCCCAGGCCATGACAGCTTCACGCTGCTGCTCGCGCTCGGCCGCCGGCATGGCACGCAGCAGGTCGAGGGTCGCGCCGGCATCGCCGGCTCGCAGGGCGGATTCGAGGGAAGCTCGGCTCATGAAGGAAGGATTCGTTGGGTTTCGGCGGCCAGCACATGCTTGCAGGGGCCGCGCTGGCCTTGATGGGCGGCGAACCAGGGACAGGTGCAGCGCAGTTCGCCGTCGACCTCGCGCACGCGATGCGCCAGCTCGCCACTGCGCACCGTGGCCTCGAAGGGTTGCTGCTTCAGCACGGTGACGGCCTCTGCCTCCAGCAGACGCTGGGCGTCGGCCAGGCGGGGATGCATGTCCTCGATGCCGGACAGGTCCAGCGGCAGCACGCGGTGGAAGTAGTGGCCCTCGCTGACGTCGTAGCCGACCAGGCCGCTGGCGCCCAGCACGCGCAGCGCGTCGTCGACCTCGGCCGAAGCGAGTGACAGCTCGGCGGCGAGTTGCTCAGCGTTCAGGCGGGACTGCCAGTTCAGCGCGGCCCTCACGCCGGCCAGCACGGGTGCACCGCGCAGCCCGGCCTTCAACAGCGCGCGCAGGGCCTGTCCCTCGCCGGAGAAGCCGCGCCAGACCTCGGCGCTCAGCGCCAGCGTGAAGCGGGCGCTGCCCAGGTCCACCACCCAGGCGCTGGCCTGGTGGCCGTCATCGGAATAGACCGCCAGCGAGCGCGCCGCGGGCAGCAGCCCGTTCAGCACCGCCAGGCGGCGCACGTCGGTCACCCGCACCGCGCCCGGCCCCGCTCGCGTGGACGTGAACAGGCCGCGCGGGCCCGGCGCCACCCACAGCGGGGTGCGACTGGTCGACGCCTTGGGCAGGGTGCGCAGGAAGCGCAGCCCTTCCAGCCCCGACACCTCGAAACGGCGCTTCATGGCTGCCTGGCAGGCCTGCACCTCCACCATGCCGCGCAGCCAGCGCAGCGGCAGCTCCACCTTGCGCTCGACCACCTCGGTGGCGCCCGAGCGCAGCGTCAGCGCGTCGGCGCCGACCGACAGGTCCAGGCCGGCGTCATCGCGGATGCGGGCCAGGGCCGCGCGCATGCCGGCGTTGAAGTCGACGTTGGTCGTACCCTTGCCCACCAACTCGCCGTCATAGGCCGCCGGCAGCAGGTCCACGCGCGCATAGGTGCTGCAGCATGAGGAGAAACCCTCGAAGCGCAGCAGGCCGCCGCCGGAGGTGACGACCGGATCCGCCAGCGCGATGGCGCGGGCAATGCTGTTGGCCGGCGTGAAGAAGCGCGCCCCGACGACGAGGTGCAAGGCAGTCAGCAGTTCGGCCGTGCGGCGCGGCTGCAGCAGCCGACCCGCGAAGAAGTGAGGCGCCGCGCCACCATCGGCCGCCAGGGCCGTGGCCAGCGCCAGCCGCGGCCTGGCCTCGGTGGACAGGAAGGATTCATGCGGATAGCGGTAGGCCTGGATCACCGAATTCATCGCGCCGCATGATGCATCAGCGCAGATGTGAATAACGATATTGAAAAAACGTCGGCGACAGCATGAGCGCGGATTTGCAGAATCGCGGCGCATGAACTTCCAGCAGCTCCGCTCCGTCCGCGAGGCCCAGCGCCGCGGCTTCAACCTGACCGAGGTCGCCCAGGCCCTGCACACCTCCCAGCCCGGCGTCAGCCGCCAGATCCGCGAGCTGGAGGAGGAACTCGGCATCGAGCTCTTCGTGCGCGTCGGCAAGCGCCTGACCGGCCTGACCGAGCCGGGCGAGCAGGTGCTGCCCGTCATCGAGCGGCTGCTGCTGGAGGCCGAGAACCTCAAGCGCGCCGCCGACGACTTCGCCCAGGCCGGCAGCGGCCGCCTGCGCATCGCGGCCACGCACAGCCAGGCACGCTACGCCCTGCCGCCCGCGGTGCGCGACTTCCGCGCCCATCACCCCGACGTCAGCCTGCATCTGCAGCAAGGCTCGCCCCAGCAGATCGCGCGCCTGCTGCTGGACGGTGAAGCGGATGTCGGCATCGCCACCGAAGCGCTGGCCCAGTACCCCGAGCTGGTCGCCCTGCCCTGCTACCGCTGGACCCACTCCGTCGTCGTGCCCCCCGGCCATCCGCTGCTGGACGGACCGCTGACCCTGCCGCGCCTGGCCCAGTTCCCCATCGTCACCTACGAGCCCGGCTACACCGGCCGCTCCCACATCGACGAGGCCTTTGCCGCCGCCCAGCTCTCGCCCCACATCGTGCTGAGCGCCATGGACGCCGACGTCATCAAGACCTATGTCGAGCTGGGCCTGGGCGTGGGCATCGTCGCTTCCATCGCCTTTGACGAGGAGCGCGACCGTCATCTGCACGCCATCGATGCCCGCCATCTTTTCGCAGACAACATGACGCGCCTCGCGGTACGGCGCAGCGCCTATCTGCGCGACTACGTCTACGAGTTCATCCAGACCTTTGCCTCGCCGCTCAAGCGCGAGGTGGTGGATGCCGCCCGCCACGAGCTGCCCGCCACCGCGGCAGAGCCCGTACTGGCCTGGTCGAAAGCTGCATGAGCTAGCTCGAACTTCTTCTTTGCCCGCTCGCCGATGCCTCCCTAGAGTGAGGTCTCCCTCCCTAACTCCAAAGTCATGCGCCGCTTTCTCACCGCCCTCTCCCTCGCCGTTGCCGCTACCGGTGCCTTTGCCCAGACCTCGCTGCTCAACGTCTCCTACGACCCCACCCGCGAGCTGTATCAGGACTTCAACAAGGCCTTCGCCGCGCAATGGAAGGCCAAGACCGGCGAGACGGTCAGCATCAAGGCCTCGCATGGCGGCTCGGGCAAGCAGGCCCGCTCGGTCATCGACGGCCTGGAGGCCGATGTCGTGACGCTGGCCCTGGCCTACGACATCGACGCGCTGGCCGACAAGGGTCTGCTGGCCCAGGACTGGCAGAAGAAGCTGCCCCAGAACGCCAGCCCCTACACGTCGACCATCGTCTTCCTGGTACGCAAGGGCAACCCCAAGCACATCGCCAACTGGCCCGATCTGGCCCGCAGCGGTGTCGACGTCGTCACACCCAACCCCAAGACCAGCGGCGGCGCCCGCTGGAACTACCTGGCCGCCTGGGGCTATGCGCTGAAGAACGGCGGCACGCCGGCTTCGGCCAAGGACTTCGTCAAGCGCATCTATGCCAACACCAAGGTGCTGGATTCGGGCGCCCGCGGCGCGACGACGACCTTCGTCGAGCGCGGCATCGGCGACGTGCTGATCGCCTGGGAGAACGAGGCCTATCTGGCCGTCAAGGAGCTCGGCCCGGACAAGTTCGAGATCGTCACCCCCAGCGTTTCCATCCTGGCCGAACCGCCGGTGGCCATCGTCGACAAGGTGGTCGACAAGCGCGGCACGAGGAAGACCGCCCAGGCCTATCTGGACTACCTCTACAGCCCCGAGGGCCAGGAGATCGCGGCCAAGAACTACTACCGCCCGCGTGACACCAAGGTCGCCGCCAAGTACGCCAAGACCTTCGCGCCGGTCAAGCTCTTCACCATCGACGAGCTGTTCGGCAACTGGCGCCAGGCGCAGAAGGCCCATTTCGACGATGGTGGCGTGTTCGACCAGATCTACACGCCGGGAGCGAAGTAAGGTGCCCCTCGTCCAGTCCGCCACGCTGTACGCGGGCGGAGCTGGCCGGTCCCCCGAGGGGACGGCGATGCTTGCGGCATTGAGCCACAAGCACATCGCCAAACGGGCCGGCTAGGGAACGGCCCGGCGCTCGGCCCGAGAAAAGCACGACGGCCACGCCGAGATGTGAAGTCTTGTTGCGCGGTCAACCCCGTCTCGACAAGCCTCGTTAGGCGGCCTCATCATGAGGCCGCCATGAGAAAAAAACTCGCGCTCAGTACCGCCCTCCTCCTCGCCCTCGTCGGCTGCGCCACGGCACCGCCATCGACGACATCGACGCACGGTCCAGCCCAAGACACGCTCTGGCTGGACCGTCTCACCTGGGGCGCCAGCAGCGCCGACCTGGCCGCCGTGCGCGCCAGGGGCCGCGAGGCCTGGCTGGATGCCCAGCTCAAACCGGCCAACCCAGCGGCATTGCCCGACGCCGCCAAGACCCAGGTCCAGGCCCTCGGCGTCTCCCAGCAAGCCCTCATGCCCCTGGTGCAGCAGATGGAATCCCAGCGCAAGGCCGCCGACGCGCTGACCGACGACATGGCCAAGGCCGAGGCGCAGAAGAACTACCAGCAGGCCCTGACCAGGCTGGCCCGCGAGGCCTCGACGCGCCAGCTGCTGAACGCGCTCTACTCGCCCAACCAGGTGCAGGAACAGCTGACCTGGTTCTGGTTCAACCACTTCAACGTCCACCAGTACAAGAACAATCTGCGCGTCATGGTGGGCGACTACGAGCAGGGCCTGCGCGAGCGGTCCCTGGGTCGCTTCCGCGACCTGCTGGGCTACACGGCCCACCACCCGGCCATGCTGCGCTACCTCGACAACGAGCAGAACGCCGCCAACCGCATCAACGAGAACTACGCCCGCGAGCTGCTGGAGCTGCACACCCTGGGCGTGGGCGGCGGCTACAGCCAGCGCGATGTGCAGGAGCTGGCCCGCGTGCTGACCGGCCTGGGTGTGAACCTGACGGACAACAAGCCCAAGCTCAAGCCGGCGCTCGAGGCCCAGTACCGCCGCGACGGCCTGATGGAGTTCAACCCGGCCCGCCACGACTTCGGCGACAAGCAACTGCTGGGCATCACCGTCAAGGGCCGCGGCGAGGCCGAGCTGGACGAGGTGCTGGACCTGCTGGCCAGGCATCCGAGCACCGCGCGCTTCGTGTCACGCAAGCTGGCCCAGTATTTCGTCGCCGACGAGCCGCCGCCGGCCCTGGTCGAGCGTATGGCCGAGCGCTGGCAGCAGAGCGATGGCCGCATTTCCGAAGTGCTGCGCGCCATGGTCGGCTCGCCCGAGTTCGAGGCGTCGCTGGGCCGCAAGTTCAAGGACCCGACCCATTACGTCGTCTCCGCCGTGCGCCTGGCCTATGCCGACAAGGTGGTGCTGAACACCGGGCCCATGCTGGGCTGGCTCTACCGACTCGGCCAGGCGCCCTACAACCGCCAGACGCCCGACGGCTATGCCATGGACGAGAGCGCCTGGGCCGGCCCCGGCCAGATGACGACCCGCTTCGAGATCGCCCGCGCCATCGGCAGCGGCAGCGCCGGCCTCTTCAAGGTCGAGGGCGAGCCCAAGGACAGGCCGGCCTTCCCGCAGATCGCCCATCCGCTCTACTACGAAGGCATCGCGCCGCGCCTGGCCGCGGCCACGCAGCAGGCCCTCGCCCAAGCCACCTCGCCGCAGGAATGGAACACCTATCTGCTGGCCTCCCCCGACTTCATGCACAGGTGATGCGATGAACAACAACCGACGCCTTCTGCTCCAACTCGGCCTGGGTGCCACGCTGCTGCCGACCCAGCTGTGGGCAGCCGCACCGGACGCGCCGCGTCTGCTCGTCGTCTTCCTGCGCGGCGCCTATGACGCGGCCAACCTGCTGGTGCCAACCTCGTCGAGCTTCTATTACGAGTCCCGCCCGAACATCGCCATCGCCAAGTCGGCCGCCCTGCCGCTGGACGCCAACTGGGGCCTGGCGCCCGCCGTGGCCGACAGCATCCACCCGCTGTGGGGCAAGGGCCAGGCCGCCTTCGTGCCCTTCGCCGGCACCAACGACACCACGCGCAGCCACTTCGAGACGCAGGACCACATCGAGCTGGGACAGCCCGACGAAGGCGGCCGCGACTTCCGCAGCGGCTTCATGAACCGCCTGGCCGGTGTGCTGGGCGCCGGCTCGCGGCTGGAGGCCATGGCCTTCACCGACCAGGTGCCGCTGATCCTGCGCGGCAACCTGCCGGTAGCCAACCAGGCCCTGCGTGACCTCGGCAAGCCGGCCATCAATGCGGCCCAGGCCCAGACCATTGCCGGCATGTATGCCAACACCCGGCTGGCCGGCACGGTCAGCGGCGGCTTCGAGGTGCGGGACGAGGTCTCGCGCGAGATGGCCGGCGAGATGGAGGCCGCCAGCCGCGGCGCCATCGCCGCCAAGGGCTTTGCGCTGGAGGCGCGCCGCATCGCCAAGCTGATGCGCGAGCGCGTCACGCTCGGCTTCATTGACGTCGGCGGCTGGGACACCCATGTCGGCGAAGGCGGCGCGACGGGCCAGCTGGCCAATCGCCTGGGCGAACTCGGCAAGGGCCTGGCCCTGTTCGCCGACGAGATGGGACCGCAGTGGAACAACACCGTGGTCGTCGTTGTCAGCGAGTTCGGTCGCACCTTCCGCGAGAACGGCAACCGCGGCACCGACCACGGCCACGGCAGCGCCTACTGGGTGCTGGGCGGTGGCGTGAAGGGCGGCCGCATTGCCGGCGAACAGGTGGAGGTCAAGGCCGCCACCCTGTTCCAGAACCGCGACTGGCCGGTACTCAACGAGTACCGGGCCCTGTTCGGCGGTCTGTTCAAACGCATGTACGGCCTGAACGACACGCAGCTGGCCACGGTCTTCCCCGGGGCCAGCGCACGCGATATCGGACTGGTTTGAGCGCCCGGGTTCAAGCCGCCTTGGTCCAGCGGTCGACGACCGCCTTCACGCGCTCGCCGAAGTGCCTGGCCGTGGCGAGGTCGCCCGGCACCATCTCTTCGGCGGAGGCGTCGCTCGGCGTCTGCGTGATCAGGCCGGCATAGCCGCCCAGGTTGTTGACGTCGTCGCGCGTGGCGGCCTTGTGGTTGGGCGCCTTCAGGCCCATGCCCACCCAGATCATGCCGTGCTGCTGGCTCAGGGTGTGCAGATACTGCATCGTGCCCTGCTTGTCACCGTTCAGCGTGGCCGAGTTGGTGAAGCCCGCGGCGATCTTGTCCTTCCACAGCTGGGCATACCAGGGCTTGCTGCTGGCGTCGGCGACCTTCTTGAACTGCCAGCTCGGGCCGCCCATATAGGTCGGTGTGCCGAAGATGACGCCATCGGCGGCGGCCAGCGAGGCCCAGTTGGCTTCGGAGATATTGCCCTCGGCGTCGATGGCGATTGCTTCAGCACCGGCCGCGCCGGCGACGGCCTCGGCGACCTTCTTGGTGTGGCCGTAGCCGGAATGGTAGAGAACGACGATCTTGCTCATGGAGGACTTCCTCTGTGGGTGGGGGGAATCAGAAAAAACTCAGGCGGCCAGGTCGAAGACGAGAACCTCGGCATCACGGCCGGCCGTCAGGGCGAGGCGCGATGTTTCGCGAAGCTGCAAGGCATCACCAGTCGTCAGGTCTTGGCCGTTTGCGGTAAGCGCGCCGCGGATGACATGCACATAGGCGATGCGGCCCGGCGCCAGGTCCAGCTCGGCGGCTTCGTTGCCGTCGAACAGGCCAGCGTACAGCCTGGCGTCGGCGTGGATGGTCACCGAGCCGTCCGCACCGTCGTTGGCCGCCACCAGGCGCAGCTGGCCGCGCTTGGAGCCGGCGTCGAAATGCTTCTGCTCATAGCTGGGCGCGATGCCGCGCGCATCCGGCTGGATCCAGATCTGCAGGAAATGGGTCGTCTGGTCCTTGGCATGATTGAACTCGCTGTGCAGCACGCCGGTGCCCGCGCTCATCCGCTGCACATCGCCGGGACGGATGACGCCGGCCTCCTTGCCGTTTTGCGCCGCGCCGCTTTCGCCATTGCCCATGCTGTCCTTGTGGGCCAGTTCGCCCGACAGCACATAGCTGATGATCTCCATGTCGCGGTGGCCATGGGTGCCAAAGCCGGTGCCCGGGGCGATCTTGTCCTCGTTGATGACGCGCAACGGCCCGAAGCCCATGCGGGCCGGGTCGTAGTAGTCGGCGAAGGAGAAGCTGTGGAAGGACTTCAACCAGCCGTGGTCGGCATAGCCGCGATCACTGGACTTGATGAGTTGGGTCTTCATGGTGTTCTCCTTGCTTGTTGACGATGGAGTCAATGTAGGAGGCGACCGGGCAATGACCACCCAGCCAACCTTGAGGACATCATTCAAATAGACTGAACTGATGTCACCGTCCCAAGACAAACGCCGCGCCCTGACGCCCGAGGCCCTGTCCATGATGGACACCATCGCGCGCACCGGCAGCTTTGCCGCCGCCGCCCGCGAGATGGGCCGGGTGCCGTCGGCCCTGACCTATTCGGTGCGCCAGCTGGAAGACGCGCTGGACGTGCTGCTTTTCGACCGCAGCTCCCGCCAGGCCGTGCTGACGTCGGCCGGCCAGGAGCTGCTGCACGAAGGCCGGCGCCTGCTGCAGGAGCTGGACGCCGTGGCCAACCGGGTGCGCCGCATCTCCACCGGCTGGGAGAGCGAGCTGACCCTGGCCATCGACGATGCCATCGCCCGCCGTGCCGTCTTCGACCTGATGGAGGCCTTCTACGCCGAGAAGATCGAGGGCGGCGGCCCGCCGCCGACCCGGCTCAAGCTGCGCGTGGAGGTGCTGGCCGGCACCTGGGAGGCCTTGCTGCATGGCCAGGCCGACATGGCAATCGGCGTACCGGCCCAATTGCAGAACAGCAGCATCCATTGCGAGTTCGGCGGCGAGCTGGAGTTCGCCTTCTGCATCGCCCCCCACCACCCGCTGGCCAGCCTGCCCGAGCCGCTGACAGCGGCCCAGATCGCCGAGCACCGCATCATTGCCGTGGCCGACAGCGCCCGGCTGCTGGCGCCGCTGACCGTCGGCCTGCTGCCGGGCCAGGACGTGCTGACCGTGCCGTCGCTGGCCACCAAGCTCGAAGTCATGATGCGCGGCCTGGGCTGCGGCTCCCTGCCGGTGCCCATCGTGCGCCGCCACATCGAGGCCGGCCGCCTGGTGCGCAAGACCACCTACGAGGGCCGACGCACCGGCAAGATGCACTACGCTTGGCGCGACGCCGGCCATGCGCCGGGCAAGGCCCTGGCCTGGTGGCTGGACAAGCTGCGCAACGAGACCACGCGCAAGGCCCTGCTGGAACAGCACGAAGGCCTGCTGCTCTGATGAGCCCCTACCGAGGCCGGTTCGCGCCCTCCCCCACCGGCCCGCTGCACGCCGGCTCGCTGGTCGCGGCCCTGGCCAGCTGGCTGGACGCCCGTGCCCAGGGCGGCCAGTGGCTGCTGCGCATCGAGGACGTCGACGGCCCGCGCTGCCCGCCGGGCATGGACGAGGTCATCCTCGGCCAGCTCGCCGCGCTGGGTTTGGTGCCGGATGAGCCGCCCACCTGGCAGTCGCGCCGCGGCGAGCTCTACCAGGCCGCGCTGGACCGGCTGATCGCGTCCGGCCAGGCCTATGGCTGCGCCTGCACCCGCGCCGAGATCGCCGCCGCGGCCGGCCCCCGGCCCAAGCATGGCGAGCTGGTCTATCCCGGCACCTGCCGCCACGGCACGAACGGTCGCCCCGTGCGCGCCTGGCGGTATCAAGTCCAGGGCCGCGTCGACTGGCAGGACCGCCGCCTGGGCTCACAGTCGCAGGACCTGGAGGCCGAGGTCGGTGACTTCGTCTTGAAGCGCGCCGACGGCCTCTGGGCCTACCAGCTCGCCGTCGTCGTCGACGACGGCGAACAGGGCATCACCGACATCGTGCGCGGCGAGGACCTGGCCGACAACACGCCGCGCCAGATCGCACTGCAACGGGCCCTGGGCCTGCCCACGCCGCGCTATCTGCACACGCCACTGGTGCTGGCGGCCGATGGGCACAAGCTGTCCAAGCAGAACGGCGCCGCGGCGCTCCAACTTGCTGACCCGGCGGCACGTTTGCGGGAAGCTGCGGCACACCTGGGCCTTGCGCCCCTGCAGACGCCAGCGACGGATTGCCGCCCACCGGGCGACGTGCTCGCCGAGGCAGTCGCGCAGTGGCGCTCGACGCGCCTCCCACTCACTCCGTAGGCGCGAGCTTCGTCAGTCAGGTGGTGCTGCACATCCTGCGCAAATAGGGCGCGCTGCGCGCGATGGCCAGCAGAAGGATGAAGGACGGCACCGTCAGTTCCAGCCCCATCGCCAACCCGACGAGCATGTCGGCGAAGAACGGCAGCAGGGACTTGAGATAGACGTCCTCGGTCCTGCCGTCGGGCCTGCGCAGGATGCACACGACCGTGTTGAGCTGCTTTCTGCCGACGAGGGTGAACTCTTGGTAAGTCATGCCGCGGGCTGCGGCGTGCTTGCCGCACACGGGAGCGACGACGGTGCGCTCGACAGCCAGCATCAATCCCAGGGCGCAAAGCGTGCCCAACAGGGCACACGCGATCGCATTGATCCATCCGCGGCGCCCCTGCCAGATGGGCAGGACGATGGGCGCGCTGGGCAGGGGTGGCATGTGGCGTACCGGTCGGGTGGGCAGCCATTATTGCGGCGCCCACCGACTCGCTTCGCGCGGCCACCGCGTTCATGACCGCTGGTTTCGGTTGGCTCGGACTGCGCAGCGACAATGGCTGCATTCCCCCCCATCTTGAAGGACACCCCATGAACACCACGCCCTCCGGCCTGCAGTTTGAAGACACCGTCGAAGGCGACGGCAAGCAGGCGTCGGCCGGCCATGACGTCACCGTCCACTACACGGGCTGGCTCTGGGTCGACGGCGCCAAGACCACCAAGTTCGACTCCAGCAAGGATCGCGGCGACCCGTTCGAGTTCGAACTCGGCGCCGGCATGGTCATCAAGGGCTGGGACGAGGGCGTGCAGAGCATGAAGATCGGCGGCAAGCGCACGCTGATCATCCCGGCCGGCCTCGGCTACGGCGCGCGCGGTGCCGGCGGCGTCATCCCGCCCAACGCGACGCTGTGCTTCGAGGTCGAGTTGCTCGGCGTCGCCGGCGGCCCCGAGCCCGTTGAGCTCAATCTGCACACCACCTCCACCGGCCTGCAGTACGAGGACCGCGTCGTCGGCGAAGGTGCCGAAGCCGCCAAGGGCCAGCGCGTGTCGGTGCACTACACCGGCTGGCTGTTCAAGGACGGCATGAAGGGCAAGAAGTTCGACTCCAGCAAGGACCGTGGCCAGCCCTTCAAGTTCCGCCTCGGCGGCGGCGAAGTCATTGCCGGCTGGGACGAGGGCGTGCAGGGCATGAAGGTCGGCGGCACGCGCATGCTGGTGCTGCCGCCCGAACTCGGCTACGGCGCCCATGGTGCCGGTGGCGTCATCCCGCCGAACGCCACCCTGCTCTTCGAGGTCGACCTGCTGGCGGTTTGACCGTCCTCAAATCAGGGGACGGCGGCGCTGCTGACAAGCGCCTGTCATTCGCAGATGCTTTGATCCAGTTCGTTCACGCACCCAGATCACACCATGTCGATTGACCAGCGCCGCTTCCCCCGGGTCGAGTTCTTCCTGGTGCCTGACCAGCACGAGCAACTGCCGGTCTGGGTCATCAAGCCCGAAGGCCTGTCCGAGGCGCGCGGCGGCGTCGTCGTCAACCTCAGTGAGGCCGGGCTGCAGATCCTGGCCGCTGCCGAGCCGCCGCTGGACGCCCAGCACTACGAGCTGCGCCTGCTGCTCGGCGAGGACGAGGGCGTGCCTCTCTTCAGCGCCGACGTGCGCCGCGTCTGGACCCGGCCGCTGAGCCGCATCGTGCAGCTCTGCGGCTTCGAGTTCGAGACGGCCAACTCCCAGGCCGAGGAATTCCTGCTCGCCCAGACGGCGCAGATCACGGCACGCAAATGGGTGCGCTGCGTGCTCGTCGAGCGCATGACGGCGCTGGCCTGAAGCCTCCTCAACTCTGCTGAGGCCGGCCGGCGGCAAGGCTTCCCACGGCGGCCGCGGGCCGCAACACTCGCGTTGCCCGAACCGCCTCAGGAGAAGCCGCCATGCGTCCCATCGTCCCTCATGCCTTGCTGGCCGCCCTGGCGCTGGCACTGCCCTCCACGAGCTTCGCCTGGGGCGACCAGGGCCACGAAGTCGTCGCCTCGCTGGCCTACAAGCGTCTCACGCCCAAGGCCCGCAAGGCCGTCGATGCACTGCTGGCCCAGGACAAGGACAAGCTGACCGCGCCCGATTTCGTCAGCCGCGCCACCTGGGCCGACAAGTTCCGCGACTCCGACCGCAACACGCCCCAGAAGACGCACTACAACGCCACGCACAAATGGCATTTCGTCGACATCGAGATCGATGGGGGCGACCTGGCAACGGCCTGCGACGGCCGCCCGCCCCTGCCCGCAGGGACTGCGGCGAGTGACGGACCTGCCAATGCCTGCGTAGCCGACAAGCTGGCGCAGTTCAGGGACGAACTCGCCGCCCCAGCGACCCCGGCAGCGGAGAGGACGCTGGCCCTGAAATTCATCCTGCATTTCGTCGGTGACATCCACCAACCGCTGCATGCGGCCGATCATCACGACAGCGGCGGCAACTCGGTATCCGTCGAGATCGCGCCCACCAACAAGCAGAGCAATCTGCATTCCTACTGGGACAGCCAGCTCGTGCAGAAGCTCGGCAGCACCGTCCCCACTGCGGCCGCCAACGTGGCCAAGCTCATCACGCCGGCCCATGTGACGCTGTGGTCGACCGGCTCCATCGACGACTGGGCCGCGGAGTCCAGCGCCAGCGCCAAGCAGGTGGCCTACAACTTCAGCGGCGAAAAAACCTTTGTCGACGACCACGGCGGCCAGGGAGAACTGCTCGACGCGGCGTACGAAGCCCGAGCCTTGCCGGTGGCCCGCGAGGCCCTGGCCAAGGCGGCCGTGCGCCTGGCCAATCTGCTCAACGCAGCCTTTCACTAGCCCCCCCGGCAGCAGCCCGGCTGGCGCGGGGGGCTGAACTCGGATACGGTCTTGCGAGCCCCGTCACTCGCGAGACCTGACCTCCATGCTCGAAGCCGACCATCTGCTGCGCTACTGGACCGACAGCCAATGGGCCGCCAATGTGCTGATGCTGATGCATCTGCTGGGCGCCATGGGGCTGGGCCTGTTGCTCGGCTATGAGCGGGCCTATCACGGCCGGGCGGCGGGCATGCGCACCTATGCCCTGGTCTGCATGGCCTCCTGCGCCGTGACCATCCTGGTCGGCTACCCCGACCAGTGGTTCGGCGGCCACATGGCCGGCGGCTCCCTGCCGCAGTTCACCGACCCGACGCGGGTCATCCAGGGCGTGGTGACGGGCATAGGCTTCCTGTGCGCCGGCGTCATCATGCGCGAGGGCATGAACATCTCGGGGCTGACGACGGCGGCCTCGATGTGGGCGGCCTCGGCCATCGGCATCGTGCTGGGCATGGGCTTCTATTTCGCCGCCATCGCGCTGACCCTGCTGTGCGCCACGCTGATGATGTGGGGCGCCAAGCTGGAGAGCCGCCTGCCCTCCCACCCGGCCATCGCGGTGACGCTGCGCGGGGAATCGGGCCGGCGCTTCACGCAGGCCGAGATCGCCGAGTTCGCCAACAACCTGGGCTATCGCTTCGCCCCGGGTTCGCTCAGCATCGAGAAGCAGGGCGACCACGAGGAGTGGCGCTTCGTCTGCACCGCCAAGCAGAACTTCAAGGGCCAGACCCTGTGCCGCTTCACCGGCCGCCTGCATGAGCTGCAGGGCGTGGCCGGCTATCGCGTCACCCATGCTCGCAACTAGAGCAGGCTGACCGCAGCCAGGTTGAGCAGCGAGGTCTCGCGCATCAGCTTCACGAAGTCGGCCAAAAAGGGCTTGGCCGCCAGGCCCGCCGTACTGACGGCATAGAGCCGCCCCGTCAGCCCGGCCTCGCCGATGCGCTGGCGCGCCACATAACCGCGCGCCAGATAGTTCTCCACGGCCCACAGCGGCAGGGCCGCGATGCCCCGGCCGCTGGCCACCAGTTGCAGCATGGCCACCGTCAGCTCGCTGGTGCGGCGCGGCGGCGTGATGCCGGCCGGCTGCAGCACGCGGCGCACCAGGTCCAGCATCTCGTCGGGCACCGGGTAGGTGATGAGGGTGTGGTCGGCAAAGTCGGCCGCCTGCAGCCAGGGCTTGCCGAGCAAGACGTGCCCCTTAGGCAACAGGGCGACGATCTCGAAGCTGAAAAGCGGATGCACGACGACGCCGGTCTCGTCGGCATCCACGTCCGACACGATGGCCAGTTCGGCGCGGTCCTGGTGCAGCAGTCCCACCGGGTCGGCCTGGAAGCCGGACACGATGTCCAGCTCCACCTCGGGCCAGCGCTCGCGGAAAGCGTCCATGGCCGGCATCAGCCAGTCGAAGCAGGTGTGGCATTCCACGGCGATGCGCAGTTGGCCCGCCGAGCCATCCACCAGCCGGCGCACGTCGCGGTCGGCCTCGTCGACCTGGGGCAGCACGGCGTCGGCCAGCTTCAGCAGCCGCTGGCCCGCCACGCCGAACACCAGCGGGTTGCTCTTGCGCGCGAACAGCTCGGCGCCGTAATGCTCCTCCAGGCCCTTGAGCTGGTGGGACAGGGCCGACTGCGTCAGGTTCAGCAACTGCGCCGCGCGAGACAGATTGCCCGCCTCGCGCAGGGCGACAAGGGTGCGCAGATGGCGCAGTTCGAGGGGCGTTTGCATGAGCGGAACTGTTGATTAACCCAAAAACATTTCGTTTGATTCATTGTGCCCGAGGGGCGAGTATCACGAATCGAATTCAGCATTACTCGATTCATCATGATCAAGACTCATATCCTCGGCTTCCCGCGCATGGGCGAGCACCGCGAACTGAAGACGGCCCTGGAGCGCCACTGGCGCGGCGAGTTGCCGGCTGCCGAGCTTGAAGCCCAGGCCGCCGCGCTGCGGGCCCGGCATTGGACCCTGCAGCAGGACGCCGGGCTGGACCACGTCACCGTCGGTGACTTCGCCCTCTACGACCATGTGGCCCACCTGATCCAGCTGTTCGGCTGCGAGCCGGCACGCTTCGGCTTCACGGGCCAGGAAACCCCGCTGCAGCGCTATTTCGCGATGGCCCGCGGCCTCGCGACCACCCATGCCCACACCGAGGCTTGCGGCCGCAGCGGCGCCCATGTCGAAGGCGTGCCTGCACTGGAGATGACCAAGTGGTTCGACACCAACTACCACTACCTCGTGCCCGAGTTCGACAGCGCCACCGAGTTCAGCCTCCATGCCGAGCGCCTGCTGGCCGAGGTTGACGAGGCCATCGCCCTGCCCGCCAGTCCCAAGGTCGCCCTGCTGGGCCCGGTCAGCTTCCTCTACCTCGGCAAGAGCAAGCAGGAGGGTTTCGACCGCCTCGCGCTGCTGAAGCGCCTGCTGCCCGTCTACGAGCAGTTGCTGACCCGCCTGGCCGCCCGCGGCGTGACCTGGGTGCAACTGGACGAACCCATTCTCGGCCTGGATTTGAGCCCGGCCTGGCAGGACGCGCTGCGCCAGGCCTATGCGCGCCTGGGCGTGGTCGGCCAGCCCCTGCTGCTCGCCAGCTACTTCTCGCCGCTGGGCGACAACCTCGATCTGGCCTGCGAGCTGCCGGTGGCCGGCTTGCATGTCGACGCCGTGCGCGCGCCCGAGGAGCTGCTGACGGTCGCCCTGCGCCTGCCGCTGGACCGCGAGCTGTCGGTCGGCATCGTCGACGGCCGCAACATCTGGCGCAGCGACCTCGATCAGGCCCTGGCCCAGTTGCGCAAGGTGCGTGAGCTGCGCGGCGGGCGCCTCTGGGTGGCAGCCTCCTGCTCGCTGCTGCATGTGCCCTTCAGCCTGCGCCACGACAGCGCGCTGGACACCGAGTTGCAGGGCTGGCTGGCCGGTGCCCTCGAGAAGCTGGACGAGCTGCGTGTGCTCAAGCGTGCGCTGTGGGGGGATGAGTCCAGCGTGGCCCGCGAGCTGGCCGAGTCCCGCATCGCCCGCGCCAACCGAATCGCCAGCCGGCGTGTGCGCAACGGCAGCGTCGCCGCCCGCCTCAAGGCCCTGCCGGCCGACGCCGACCGGCGCCGATCGCCCTTCCCTGCCCGCCAGGCCGCGCAACGCCTGCGCCTGCGCCTGCCGGCCTTCCCGACGACGACCATCGGCTCCTTCCCGCAGACGCCCGAGATCCGCGCCGCCCGCGCCGCCTTCAAGCGCGGCACGCTGGCCGAGACCGCCTACCGCGAGGCCATGCAGCGCGAGATCGAACTGGCGGTCATCAAGCAAGAGTCGTTAGGCCTGGACGTGCTGGTGCACGGCGAAGCCGAGCGCAATGACATGGTCGAGTATTTCGGCGAGCAGCTGTCGGGCTTCACCTTCACGGCCAACGGCTGGGTGCAGAGCTATGGCTCACGCTGTGTGAAGCCACCGGTGCTGTTCGGTGACGTGTCACGCCCCAAGGCCATGACGGTGGACTGGACCGTGTTCGCGCAGAGCCTGACCGACAAGCCCATGAAGGGCATGCTGACCGGCCCCATCACCATCCTGCAATGGTCCTTTGTGCGCGACGACCAGCCGCGCGCCGACACCGCCCTGCAGATCGCTCTGGCCATCCGCGACGAGGTCGCCGACCTGGAGGCCGCCGGCATCGCCGTCATCCAGATCGACGAGCCCGCCATCCGCGAGGGCCTGCCGCTGCGACGCGCCGCCTGGGGTGCCTACCTCGCCTGGGCCACGCGCGCCTTCCGCGTGTCGGCCAGCGCCGTGCGCGACGACACCCAGATCCACACGCATATGTGCTACTCGGAGTTCAACGACATCCTGCCCGAGATCGCCGCCATGGATGCCGACGTCATCACCATCGAGACCAGCCGCTCCGACATGGAGCTTCTGCGCGGTTTCGGCGACTTCCGCTACCCCAACGAGATCGGCCCCGGCGTCTACGACATCCACTCGCCGCGTGTGCCCGACACGGCCGAGATGCTGCGGCTGCTGAAGAAGGCGGCCGAGGTCATTCCGCCGGAGTTGCTGTGGGTCAACCCGGACTGCGGGTTGAAGACGCGGGGCTGGGCGGAGACCGAGGCGGCATTGGCGCGGATGGTCGAGGCCGCACGCGCGCTGCGCCAGGCGTCGTCACCGGCCTGAACAGACGCTTGGCATCCTTGCGGGCCTTTCAGTCCGCGTTCTTCGCCAGGCGAGCCACGAGTTTGAGCAGCGTGGGGACACGCTTCCTGCCATGCATCGCGCGCAGGCGCGCCTTGGCCGCGCCGATGTCGATGCCAGCGCAGGTGACGGTCAGCGGCCTCGTTTCCTCTTCGCGCATCACTTCGAATTGCTCCGACAGGCTGGGCCGGCTCGTCTTCGACACGCCGATGACAGGCGTCATGCCACCCAGGGCCTGAAACAGGTGCTGGCCCAGGCCCGGCGTTTCATTGACGTCCAGATGGACGAACCCGTCGATGAGGATGAGTTCGGGCTCCAGCCTGTGCTCGCGCAACAGTTGCATCACGCAGGAGAGTTCGCGCAGGTCGAGCTCTCCCCGTGCCGCCTTCTCGACATGGGCGACGTGCGTCACGTAAGCCTTCGTCGCTTCGGGTGAGTCCCAGGCGTCGAAGGCGACGGCCGCGGCATTCGCCTGCGCGCCATCGATATGGACAGCCAATGCGAGTTTCATGAGGCCAGGTCGGTCAGTCGATCGCCGGGTAGTCGCCCACCCCATCCGGCCACGGCGTCAGGATCTCGAAGCCGTCCTTGGTCACGGTGACCATGTGCTCCCACTGCGCCGACAGCGAGTGATCGCGCGTGACCACGGTCCAGCCGTCGTTCAGCTCGCGGATGGCCGCGCCGCCCGCGTTGATCATGGGCTCGATCGTGAAGATCATGCCCTCCTGCAGCTTCAGGCCTTCGCCGGGACGGCCGAAGTGGTTGACGTGGGGATCGTCGTGATAGACGTCGCCGATGCCATGGCCGCCGTACTCGCGCACGACGCTGAAGCCGGCCGCGTGGGCCACCTTCTGGATGGCGTGGCCCACGTCGCCTAAGGTCGCTCCCGGGCGCACCTGGCGGATGCCGGCGCGCAAGGCTTCGTAGGTCGTCATGACCAGGCGGCGCGCCAGCACATTGGCTTCGCCGACGATGAACATGCGGCTGCTGTCGCCGAACCAGCCGTCCTTGGTCAGCGTGACGTCGACATTGACGATGTCGCCCTTCTTCAGCTTCTTGTCCTTGGACGGGATGCCGTGGCAGACCACATGGTTGGGCGAGATGCAGGCCGTCTTGGGATAGCCGTGATAGCCGACATTGGACGGGATGCACTTCAAGGTGCCGACGATGTAGTCGTGGCAGATGGCGTCCAGTTCCTCCGTCGACACGCCAGGCACGACATGGGGCTTCAGCATGGCCAGCACTTCGGCGATCAGATGCCCGGCCTCGCGGGCCTTGGCCACCTCGTCGGGCGTGCGCAGCTTGAGACTCTTCATGCCTGCGCCCCCTTGGCTTTGCTCGGCTGGGCCCAGCCGGCGACGCGCGCCAGGTCCAACCCACCCTCCTGCTCGGCGCGAATCAGCAGCTGGCAGATCTCGCTGTGGCTCAGCTGGGGATGCAACTCGGCCAGCATGCCGATGCGCATCCAGTGCTCGGCCTGGGCATTGATGGAACGCGACAAGGCCTGGCTGGCAAGGCGCAGGCTCTCGTGCAGCGGATCGGAGATTTTGACGATTCCCATGTCGCGACTATATACGCTTCGTATACGAAACGTATAAGCACCCGACGAAGCTGCTGCCAGGCGCCCTCCGCGTTTGTAACTTGTTGTTTTCGTTTTAAATTACTTTCTCTTCCGAAAATCTCGAAATCGAAAGAATTTAATCGAGTAAAAACGATATACGAAAGAAAACGGCAATATCCATAGACTGCAGCTCACCAGCCCAGCGGCATCCGGTCTTGCGTTGAAGCAGGCGCTTTTCGCCTTCCCGCACGGACCGGCGCGATGGCCTCGGCTGGCAAGACAAGGAGCTGTTTGATGCGTTTGAGCCTGAGGCGAATTCCTGGTGCGCGCCGACTTGCACCCCGGCCATCGAAGGTGGCGGCCCTGATTTCCGTGGCCTGGGCCATCCCGGCCCTGGCCCAGGTGGTGCCAGCCGACGCACCGGCCGACGCCAAGGAGAGCGACCAGTCGCTGACCCGCGTCGAGGTGGTCGGCACCCGCGCCAGCCTGGAACGCTCCCTGACACTCAAGCGCAATGCGGCGGGTGTGCAGGACAGCATCAGCGCGACGGAGCTGGGCCGCTTCCCCGACGACAACGTGGCCGACTCGCTGAGCCACATCACCGGCGTGGCCATCCGGCGGGCGCCGGGCGGCGAAGGCTTGTCGGTGAGCGTGCGCGGGCTTGGGCCGGGCTATTCGCTGACGACGCTGAACGGCCGCATCCTCGCCACCGATGGCGTGGGCCGCGACTTCGCCTTCGACGTGCTGCCCGCCGAGATCCTCAGCGGCGCCGACGTGCTCAAGTCCGCGCAGGCCTCCAACACCGAGGGCGCCATCGGCGGCCTGATCGCCCTGCGCACCGCCCGCCCGCTGGACCAGAAGGGTCAGCGCGGCATGGTGCGCCTCGACGCGGACCGCAACCAGATGTCTCGCCTCAACGGCAGCAAGTTCAGCGGCGTGTGGAGCAACAGCTTCGCCGGCGACACCGTCGGCGTGCTGCTCGGCGCGGTGGTGCAGCACCGCAAGGTGCGCACGGACATGGCCGAGTACACCTACTTTCGCGACTACGACATCGACGTGAACGGCAATGGCCAGATCGACGCGGCCGAGCGGAAGCTCTTCACGACCTGTTGCATGACCTTCGGCGCCATCATGGAAGACAAGCGCCGCAGCGCGCTGTCGGGCACGCTCGAGTGGAGGCCGTCGAACAGCTTGCGCAGCAGCATCGACCTGCTGGCCACCGAGCTCAAGTCGCCCCAAATCGGCTACCGCCAGGCCTACTACCCCGACTACGCCGAGGGCCGCTGGCATGACGTGCAGGTGAATGCCGCGGGCATGGTCACGGGCATGGCGATGGACGACCTCGTGCCCGAGCTCGCCAACATCACGACCGACCGGCGCGTGCGCACCCGCATGCTGGGCTGGTCCAGCGAGTGGAAGCCCAGCGACAGACTGACGCTGAACAGCGACCTCTACGTCTCCACGTCGCGCCGCACCAGCGGCGGCAACGACACCTATGTGGTGGCCGACCTCACGGCCCCGGCCTCCGCCACCTGGAAGGCCGACAGCGATGCCCTGCCCCGGCTCTCGGTCACGCTGCCGGGCGGCGGTGACCTCGCTTCGGCCCTGGCCCAGGGCAAGCTCGGCAATGCCGACTTCGGCCCGCACTACGTCGGGCTGCGCGGCGACAACCTGAAGGACCGCGTCACCGGCCTGAACTTGGCGGGCAAGCTGGCGCTCGACACGCGCTGGGGTGGCGTGAGCTGGGATGCGCTGAACTTCGGCATCTCGGCCACGCGCCGCCAGAAGTCGCGCGACACCTACGACAACGACTTCACCAACGGCTCGGTGCAGTACTCGGGCAGCGAGGCCACCAGTTTCGGCTCGCTGGGCGCGAACGTGCTGCAGCGCCAGTTCACGCTGCCCAATTTCATGCCCAAGGCCGGCGGCCAGGTACCCACCAGCTTCCTGGCCTTCGATGTGCAGGCCTACCTGGATGCGCTCAAGAAGCTCGACGGCCGCATCAACCCGGCCGACGGCACGCCCTTCGACGTGAACAAGACCCTGCCCATCCTCAACCCGATGCAGAGCTACCGGGTGCAGGAGAACACCAGCGCCGCCTTCGTGCAGGCCGACCTGTCGGGCGACGACTGGAATGCCGACTTCGGCCTGCGCCTCGTGCGCACGCGCACCCAGGCGCAGAGCGCCACGAGCAACATCCTCGTGGCCTACCAGGTCGACCCGACGGTGCCCACCAGCGCCTTCATCGTGAAATACAGCGACCCGCAGCCGGTCTCCGACAGCGGCCACTACACGCAGGCCCTGCCCTCGGCCAACGTCTCCTGGCAGTTCGCCCACGGCTGGCAGCTGCGCGCCGGCGCGGCCAAGACCATGGCCCGCCCGGGCGTGGATCAGCTCGCGCCGACACGCTCCGACGGCGCGGCCGGCGGCGTCAACGTCATCACCGTCTCGGGCGACCCCAAGCTCAAGCCCTACAGCGCGCGGCAGTTCGACGCGTCGCTGGAGTGGTACTACCAACCGCGCTCGGCCCTCACGCTGGCGGTCTTCTCCAAACGCATCCGCAATTTCGTCACCCAGATCTCCGACCGCGACCTCGACCTCGGCACCAAGGACGACCAGGGCCACCCGGTGCTGTTCACCGTCATCCACCCGGTCAACGGTGACCGCGCCAGCGTGAACGGCCTGGAGCTGGGCTGGCAGCAGCTGTGGGACAACGGCTTCGGCGTGCGCGCCCAGTACACCCACAACCGCTCGCGCTCCGTCGTCAACGGCGCCTACGCCGGCCCGCTGGAGAACGTGGCACCGGCCACCACCTCGCTCGGCGTGCTCTACGAGCGCGGCCCCTGGAGCACCAACCTCGCCTGGGACCGCAGCCAGGCCACGGTGGTGGCCAACGACGCCGCGGGCCTGAACCTGCGCTCCATCGCGCGGCCGCTCACATGGATCACGGCCCAGCTGTCCTATGAGGTCTCCAAGGGCTTCAAGCTCAGCCTCGAGGGCCGCAACCTGGGCAACAGCGTCGAGCGCACCGATCTCGACATCGGCTATCGCCCGCCGCTCGCTTACTCGGCCTATGGCCGTTCGATCACGGTCGGCGCCTCCTACGCCTACTGATCCCCGGGGTGCCAAGGCGCCCCTCACCCGCCCGGCCTGACGCCGGGCCCCTACCCCTGGAGAAGCACGGATGAAGAAGGCAACTTCCTGGATCAAACGCGGCGCCGCCCTGGCGCTGGGACTGTCGCTGCTGTCGGCGGCGCAGGCCCAGACGTGGTGGAAACCGCCCGTCAATCTCAGCTGGCAATGGCAGCTCAAAGGCACGGTCAATACCGGCTACAACGTCGCCGCCTACGACATCGACCTGTTCGACACGCCCCAATCGACCATCAACGCTCTCCACACCCAGGGCCGCAAGGTGATCTGCTATTTCTCGGCCGGCAGCTCGGAAGACTGGCGCCCCGACTACAGCCGCTTCCAGGCCGCGGACAAGGGCAACGACCTGGATGGCTGGCCCGGCGAGAAGTGGCTGGACACGCGCTCGACCAATGTGCGCGCCATCATGCTGAGCCGCCTCGACCTGGCCCGCTCCAAGGGCTGTGACGGCGTCGAACCCGACAACGTCGACGGCTACACCAACGGCACCGGCTTCCCGCTGACCGCCGCCACCCAGATCGACTACAACAAGTACATCGCCAGCGCCGCCCATGCGCGCGGTCTGGCGGTGGGCCTGAAGAACGACGTGGACCAGCTCACGGCGCTGGAGCCTTTCTACGACTTCGCGCTCAACGAGCAGTGCAATGAATACAGCGAGTGCGGCGGCTACTCGGTGTTCACCGGCAAGGGCAAGCCCGTGCTGAATGCGGAATACGCCAGCAAATACCGCAAGAACACCAAGGGCGCACGCGACAAGCTCTGCGCCGCGATGAACGCAGCCAAGATCCGCACGCTGGTGCTGGCCCTGGACCTGGACGACACCTACCGCTACTCCTGCTTCTGATCACCTCGCAAAGCCCGGCGCCCGCTCGCCGGGCTTTTTCATGACGCGGCGCCCGGCACCACCGCGGCGTCGTAGATGCTCAGGAATTCGGGCGGCATGCGCTTGGGTCTGCCACTGCTGATCTCGATGCAGATCAAGGCCCAGCGCCCGCGCATCAGCGTGACGCCATCGCCGGCGCGCTTCAGCTGGAAGCGCCGCTCCATGGTCAGCTTGCCATCACTGGCTGTGAGCCAGGTGCCCAGCACCAGGGCCTCGCCCTCGAAGGACGGCAGCAGGTACTCGTAGTGCCCTTCGCGGATGGCCATGGCGCGGTCCAGGCGCCGGTAGTCGTCGAGCGACAGGCCCAGCGCCTCGGAGTGCGCCCAGCCCGCCTGCTCGCACCACTGCACGTAGACGGCGTTGTTGGTGTGGTCCAGCCCGTCGATGTGTTCCCGCGCGGGCGTCAGCGCCAGCGTGAACGGCGACGGGTAGTCCCAGTCACTCATAGGCCGAGACTTCCGGCCGCCGTGCCAGCACGGCGATGGGCGGCGCCCAGCGTTCACCACGGGGCTTCTTGCTCGTCACCAGCGTGATCTCGCTGGGCTCGAAGACCTCGACGTTGTGGGTGATCGGCGTCGTCAGCAGGTACTGGGCCCGCGTGCTGCGCAGGAAGTGGCCGACGAGCTGGATGTTGCGCACGTCCAGGTGGGCGAAGGGCTCGTCGATGAAGACGAAGCCGCCCGGCGTCTCGTCGTCCTTCATCAGGCCGACCAGCAGGATCAGGCTCTTCAGCACCTGCTGACCGCCGGAGGCCTCGCCATCGTTGAGGCCCACCTCACCCTTGCCGTCGAAGTTGAACTTGACCTGCAGGCCGGCCTGCGACAGCACGGTGTCGTCGTTGTCCAGATGCGGCAATACGGCCTCGGCCGTCGTGCCGGCCAGTTCGCCCAGCTCGGCGACGTTCTTCTTGTAGCGGCGCACGGTGGCGCGCATCACGTCGATGTAGCGCTCGCGGGCGTTGAAGGCGGCGATGCGGGCCAGCTCGTTGCTGGCGCGGCGGTCGTTGAGCTGGGTGTCCTGCTCATGCACCTGCGCGGCCATGCGGGCGTGGCGATCCACCACGCTGGCATCCACCTCCCAGTGCCCGCCTTCCAGCTCCTGGTCGACGTGATGGGCGCGGATCTCGGCCTGGCGGGCGTTCTCGAATTCGTCGCGCGCAGCGGCCAGCGCGGCGGGCGTGACCCAGGACTTGGGGAACTGGGCCTTCTGCGTGCGCGACTGGCGTGAGGCGGTGCGCAGCGCCTCGCGCTTGGCTTCATGCTCGCGCAGGCGGCCGGCAGCGGAGCCCTCGCCATCCTTCAGCGCGATCTGCGCGCCTTCGTAGGCTTGCTCGCTGCGCGTGGAGTCACGCACGACGCGGTCGTGTTCGCTGTCGAGCTGGCTCATTCGCGTGGATGCCTCGGCGCGCGCCTGGCGCAGCACCGGCAGGCGGTTGCGCGCCTCGGCGAACTCGTCGGCGCGCTCGCTCAACTCCTGAGCCGCCTTGTGGCCCACGGCCGCGCGCTGCACGTCCTTGAACTGGCGCTCCACCTCCGCCTGCGCCTTGGCAATGCGGCTCAGCTCGCCGTCCCAGCGGGCCAGCTCGGCTTCCAGCGCGCCGCGGCGTGAGTCCACCGCGGAGGCACCGAACTGATGGTCGCGCGGCTCGACGAAAACGCTGCGGCCACCACGGCCGTCACGGTAGTAAGCGTCCGTCGTGATCCATTCGCCGCCGACCTGGGCACCCTCTTCCGTCGACGTGACGCAGCGGATGCCGCCGAGCTGTCGCGCCAGCCAGGCCGGCAGCGGCGCGCTGACGTTCAGCGCGGCCAGCAGCGTGCCCGCAGGCGCCTGCGTGACGGGCGAGGTGTCGGCGACGACGTAGTGGCGGTAACGCTGCTTGGCCGCGATGTCGAAGGCGCGACCTTCATCGCTGCGGTGCTTGAGCACGACCACCCAGCGCGACGGACGCAGCAGGCCTTCGGCGGCGGCGCGCCAGGTCTCGTCGGCGATGTCGATGCTGTCGGCGACCAGGTAGTGGGCGATGCCGGCGTCGTCCAGGGCGCGCTTCATCGGCGCCACCTCGGGCGGCGGCGGAGGCAGGCGCTTGCCGCTCAGCTCACCCAGCTGCGCCTGGGCCCGCGAGGCCTTGTCGCTGGCGCGCGTGTAGTCGGCGCGCAGGCGGTCGCGCTCGCCGGCCAGCTCCTGCATCTTGGCGGTCAACGCGGCGGCGTCGGTCTCGACGTCGGCCAGGGCCTTCAGCTCGTCCTCGCGCTTGACCAGGGCCTCGGCGGGTCGCTCGGCCTCACGGGCGGCATCGAAGGCCGCGCGGGCCTCACGACGTTCGCCGTCCAGCGCCTTCAAGCGCTCCTTGGCGGCTTCCTGGGCCGTGAACAGGCCATGCAGGGCCGCGCGCTTCTCGCTCAGCGCCTTGACGTCGCCCGAGGCGAACAGACGCTGGCGATGCAGTTCGCGCGCGTCGCGGGTGATGCGCTCGCGGGCCTCGCTCCAGCGCAGCACCGGCAGCACCTCGGTGGCCAGGCGCTCGCGCTCCTGGATCTTGAGTTGGTACTGGCGGTGGCTGTTGACGCGGTTGGCCAGGTCGGAAAGCTGCGCCTGGGTGTGGGCCAGCTCGGCGCCGGCCTGCTCGACTTCCTTGCCCAACTGCTGCTGGTGGCTGCGCGCCTGCTCGTAGCGGTCCAGCACTTCCTGGTCGCCGAAGACCTCGAAGACCAGGCGCAGCAGTTCCTTCGGAGAAAGCTCGCAGAGGCGGTCGGTCTGGCCTTGTTCCAGCGCCAGCACGCGGCCGATGGCGCGCGTCAGGCCGGCCGCTTCGAGGCGCTTCTTCCAGGCCTCGATGCCCAGCCAGTCGCGGTCGCCCTTCTCGGCCAGTTGCTCGATCTCGTGCACGCCGTCGAGGATGACGTAGCGGCGCACCCAGTCGCCGCCATGGCGCTCGATGCGGCAGGCCAGGGTCACCTGGTCGGCGTAGAGCAGAGAGGAGGCGAAGGGCCGGCTGCTGTTCTGGCGCGAGCGCGGGCGGTTGTCGACGAGTGCGCGCAGCCAGGCCGTCTCGGCATTGGCGTGGCGAGCATAGGTCTTGTACGTGCGGCCGCCCGAGCATTCCAGGCCCAGCAGGGTGCGCATGGCGTCGAGCAGCGTGGTCTTGCCCGAGCCGTTGGGGCCGGCGATGGTGATGATGGCGCCGTCCAGCGGCAGCGTGACGCGCTGGCAGTAGTCCCAGTGCAGCAGTTCAAGCGATTGCAGGTGGAACATCAGTCGTCGAGTTCTTGTTGTTCGGCTTCTTCGGGGCGCGGCAGCGGGTGGCCGGCCCGCGCCAGCACGTCGCCCAGGGCGCCGTCGAGGATGCGCGGCCCCAGCAGGTCGTAGTCGATCAGCAGGTCCAGCAGCGGGCCCTCGGCGATGTCTTCGCCGCGACGCGCGATGAAGCCGTGGCGCTCCAGCAGCTTGAGGTTGGTGTCCAGGCGCAGCTTCTTGCCGAGCTGGTCGCCGAAGTCGGCCAGCAGGCTGCGATAGCTGATCAGCGGTGCGACGGACGCGGCCTGAGGCATGGGCTTGTCGGTGGCGAAGAACTCGCCCTGGCCGGCGTGGATGGCGTCGCTGCGGGCCACCTGGCGCTGGCGCTTGGGCAGCACGATCAGCGACCACAGCACCACCAGCAAGGCCACGCCGTCGCGCGGGATGTCGAGGTTGTTGTTGGCAGCCAGGCCGGTCTCGCCGAACACGGCGCTCTCGGCCGGGCGCATCAAGGCGACGGCGATGTGGTCGGCGTGCACGTTGTCCACCAGTTGCAGGCCGACACCGGCCAGGCGGGCACCGAGCTGGTTCCACAGTTCGGTGTCGATCAGCGCGCGCTTCACGAGGGGATGGCTACGCGGCAGCCAGCGGCGGGCCAGCAACTGGGCCGCGAGTTGCGCGGAATCGTCTAGAGGGCTCATGTCGCAGGAGATTCAGGGGTGAGGACGCCGCGGCTCATCCATTTGACGAACTCGTCGTCGACGGGACCTTGCTCGGCGGACCAGCGCACAGACCAAGGCTGGCGGGCCATGTCACCGGTGGCGCCCTTGAGGTGGCGCGCCTGGGCGTCGCCCAGCAGCGGCAGCAACTGGGCACGGTAGGCGGCGCGGGCGTAACTGCCACCCAGGATGGCGGGTGTCAGATCACGTTCAACAGGATCGCCGGCCCAGGCCGTCAGCAGGGCCTGCATCTGGTCCATGTCGGGCGGCAATTGCATGACGGCCAGCTCGCCCGTCGGTGCAGCCTGGCCTTGCGGCAGTGCGGCGGCTTCGGAAGGCTTGGGTCGGTCGCGTTCGAACTCGGCCTCGGCCGTGTCGACGAGGTCGCGCTGGGCGACCAGCACCGGATGCACCGGCCGCTCCCAGGCGCCGTTCAGCAGCGTGGCCAGATCACCCTGGCTCTGCAGCCAGCGGCGCACATCGGTCGTCGTGATGCCGGTGGAGCCCAGGGTCACGCGCTGGCGGTCGGCCTGCTGCAACGCGCGGTTGAACTGGCTGGCCATCGCCAGCAGCCGCGCCTGGGCCAGGCCCAGCTCGCGGGCCAGCCGCTCCAGCCGCGCCTCGCCGGCCGATTCGGCCTGCGCAATGATGGCGCCCAGCGCCTCGCCGGCACGGTCCACCAAGGTCAGCGCCTTCTCGAAGCGGGTGCGCGCGCGGCGCAGGGCGAACTCGCTGCCGCTGGCGATGGCGTCGGCGAACTCGTCGTACAGACGCGAGAGCTGGGCCAGCAAGTGCTGCAGCTGGGCCGGCTGCAAGGTACCGAGCTGGTGGGCGCCGGCCACGCCCGCCAGCAGCGAGGCCAGGTCGCCGTCAGGCGCCTCTTCCTGGGTCAGCGGCTGCAGCAGGCCCACCAGTTGCTGGGCCAGCGGCGTGACGGCATAGGTCTGGGCGGTAGCGTCCCAGGCCAGCAGCTCCGCCTCACGCAGGCGCTTGAGCACGCTGTCCAGCACCTCGTCGCGCAGCACGTGGAAGGCCTGGTTGAGCGCCTCGCGGGTCAGGCGCGACTCGCGCAGCGCCATCAGCTCGAAGAACACCCACAGCCGCAGCCGCGTGACGCCTGCCGGCCCCTGGAACAACGCCCGCAACGCGATCTGCAGGGCGTCCTGGCGCTCGAGCTGCCACCACAGCAGCGCCTCCACCGGGGCGGCGCCGTCGCGGAAATAGTCCTCGACGCGGTCGGGGCGCAGGGCGTCGTCGGTGTCCTGGGGAGTGGTCAGCATGGGGCGCGGATTATCGACGCCCCCCGGAGTCGGGAAATTACGGGGTGTCGGGCGCTTTGACAGCCACGGGCGCTGGAACGTCGCGAGCGGGCTCATCCCCCATGAACGGACGGCCTTGGCACTGGATTTGCATAGCTGACTCCATTCATACGGAGGAGCCAAGCAATGACCCGTCGCACGCTGTTCGCCGCCGCCGCCGCTCTCGCTCTCGCAGCCCTGGCGCCCCAGGCCCAGGCCGCCCTGGTCATCGACTACGCCAACTTCACCGGCGCCTGCGGCAGCACGCTGACCTGCGTGGGCTCGACCGCCGTCAACGCGGGTGATCTGCGGCTCACGCCCTCCAGCTTCAACACGGCCGGCGCCGGTTTCAGCAAGACGGCCATCAGCCTGGGCGCCGGCGCGACCTTCAGCACCAGCTTCCAGTTCCGCATGGACCAGGCCGGCGGCATCGACCCGGCGGACGGCTTCACCTTCGTGCTGTCCAAGGCCTCATCGGGCCTGGGTGGCGCGGGCGGAGGCCTGGGCTACCAGGGTGTCGCCAACAGCGTTGCCGTCGAATTCGACACCTATGACAACGGCGAGGTCGGCGGCAGCAACCATGTCGCCGTGGACGTCAACGGCTCGCTGGCCAGCCTGGTGACGGCATCGCCCTACGGCAACAGCAACTGCCACCTCGGCAACCACCTGGCGGCCGGCTGCATGAGCAATGGCAAGATCTGGTCGGCCTTCGTCAACTACGACGGCACGACACAGAAGCTCAATGTCAGCGTGCAGGAATCGGGTTCCGCGCTGATCCAGCTCATCACCGACTTCAGCATCGACATCGCCGGCGCCCTGGGCACCAACGACGCCTTCGTCGGCTTCACGGCCGCCACCGGCTCCGGCATCGAGAACCACGACATCCTGAACTGGCAACTGGCCAACGACACCTCCATCGTCGGTCCCGGCAACCGCCTGCCCGAGCCGGCCAGCCTGGCCCTGCTGAGCCTGGCCGGCGTGGCGGCCCTGGCCGCTGGCCGCCGTCGCCGCTCGTTCTGAGCTGCGTTCGAGTTTTGCGAATGCCGGCGTCAAGCCGGCTGAAACCAGGCCCGCGCCAGCGGGCCTAGTCTTGTGGACATGCAAAACCATCGCCTGCCCACCTTCTTCCTGTCCCACGGCGGCGGCCCCTGGCCGTATATGGACGGCGACTACCGCCGCGCCCACGCCCAGCTGGAAGCCTCGCTGCAAGCCCTGCCGGCCACGCTGCCGGCCAAGCCCAAAGCCATCCTGATGCTGTCGGCGCACTGGGAGGAATCGGCCTTCACGGTCATGACCTCGCCCGCGCCGGGCATGCTCTACGACTACGGCGGCTTCCCGGCCCACACCTACCAGGTGGTCTACCCGGCCAAGGGTGACCCGGTGCTGGCGGAACGCGTCGTGGCGCTGATCCAGGCGGCCGGTCTGCCCACCGCCAGGGACGACAAGCGCGGCTTCGACCACGGCGCCTTCTGCACGCTGGCGCCGATGTATCCGGATGCCGACATCCCCGTCGTGCAGCTGTCGCTCAAGCGCGGCCTGGACCCGGCCGAGCACCTGGCCCTGGGCCGGGCGCTGGCACCGCTGCGCGACGAGGGCGTCCTCATCCTCGGCAGCGGCTTCAGCTTCCACAATCTGCGCCTCTACGGGGAGGCCGGCCGCCAGCCCTCCGTCGCCTTCGACGCCTGGCTGCAGGACGCCCTGCCTTCGCCGAACGGGCGTGACGAGCGCCTGCAGGCCTGGGCCCAGGCACCGGCCGCCCGGCTGGCGCATCCGCGCGAGGAGCATCTGCTGCCGCTGATGGTGGCTGCAGGTGCGGCCGAGGGCGACGCGGCCACCTGCAACTATCACGAGACAGAATTCCTGGGTGGCGTGACGGCGTCGAGCTTCCGGTTCGGCTGAGCGCGCTAGCGCTCGGGCAGGCGGTAGAGCACATCCGGCTCCGGCGAGATCGGCAGCTCGCCCGACGGCAGGGTGACCACCCGCCGCCGCGGGGCCGACGCCGCGCCTGCGGGCGGCAACTCGTCGGTGCGCACGAGGACGACGTTCCCGCCGACGCCGGCACGCTGGGCCAGCCGCTCCGCCGGCACGGGCGCACTCCTGGGCGGCGTGATGGCACTGGCTGGCGCTAGACCCGTCGCACTGGCAAGGCTGGACTTCGCTACCGGCGCGCTGGCGGCCGGCGCCGGCATGCCGGGCACGGGCAACACCACGTCGGTTCGCTCCAGCATCAGGCCGCCTTGGGGCAGTTGGACCGGCCGCACCGGCGCCGCGGGCGACCGCGGCGCGTCCAGCGGGCCGGCGCTACCCGGCAGTGTGGCCACCTGCTGCGCCCATGCGGCGCCGCAGGCCAGCACGCCTGCCAGACAGGCCGCCCACAATCGCCAGGCTGGCGGCGGGTGGCTTCGCGGAAGAGGGTTCGCGTTCATGCCGGCCCCGCTTCAGGGAACGATCGTATGGCCGGTGATCGTGGCGAAGCAGGAAGCCCCCACGCTCGCCGCCGTGTGGAACACGTTCAGCGAAATCGCCGTCCCGCCCCCGGCGGTGAATGGATCCCAGTCGCTGTAGGCCTTCAGTTGCGTCGCGCCCTGGTAGACGTTGCCGCCGAACGGCGACGGCCCACGGAACGCCAGCGGCGTGAGCGCCAGCGACACACCGCTCGTCGACGAGGCCGACAGAATCTTGCGCACGCCGAGAAAGGCCTGAGGAAAGCTGTCGCCGCCTGCCGTGCTGGTGCAGGAAATCGACACATACTCGATCACGTAGCGCTTGCCGGTCGGCGTCGGGAAGTTCCCGAAGCCATTCACGAAGGGCGGGTCCAGCGTGAAGGACACGCTCTCTTGGTAGGGCGCGCGGTCGGGGTTGTCGACGTCGCGCATCGGCGTCGAATACTGGGCAGCGGCAGGGCCGGCGCAGGCGGCCAACAGCAGCAGCGATAACCTCGCCAAGAAGGCTTGGGCAGCGGACATGGCTTCTCCTCTTCAAATGGAGTTGGCGCGCCGCTTGGCCCGGCGCAGGCAGACGAGTCCCAGGGCAAGCACGGCCAAGGCCGGTGTCGCGGGCTCGGGCAAGGGTTGCGTGACGACGCCACCCGGAACGATGGCGAGGCCCGCATTCATGAAGCCCTGGCCGAAGGGGCCGCCGAGCGCCGTGAGGTCGGTGCCGGCGCCGCCGGCCGTGAACGAGAACAGCGTCGAGGTGCCGAAGCCGTCGTTGCCGATCACATAGAACAGGTCGCTCACGCCGTCGTAGGCCAGGCCGCCGTTGAAGCCCAGGCTGCCATCGCCGAGCGACAGCAGCAGCGACGCCGTGGCGGCGAGGGGGTCGATGGCATAGACGTCGCGCTGCACGCCGAACGAATCGCCCGCCACGGCGTAGAGCTTTTTGCCGGCCCAGGCCAAGCCGCCGTAGAAGCCGCTGCCGATGGTCCCGAGCGACGTCGCGACGCCAGCCGAAGAGATGGCATACAGCGTGGCACCGCCGAAGGTGTCGTCGGCGATGGCATAGAGCTGGCCCGTCGACGGATCCTCGGCCAGGCCGCCGTAGAAGCCCTGACCCAGGCCGCCGCCCACCACGGTCAGCCCGCCGCCGGCGGCGGTGAAGCTGTAGAGCTGGGAGTTGCCGGCCGAGTCGTTGGCGATACCGAACAGCCGGGCGCTGCCGGCGTCGTACACCAGCCCGCCGTTGAATGCCAGGCTGCCGTTGCCGAGCTCGGCGATCGGCGCCGTCGGGGAGACGCCGCTCAAGCTGCGCGGCACGAAGCTGGCATCGGGCCCGACCGCCACCAACGCGGCCAGCGCGGGCACCGGCAACAGCATGGCGACGCTTGCCAAGATCCCGCCCAACCAATGCCAGGCGCTTCGCCGCAACGCATCCGTGCAAAGCCGAATGCCGGCGGGAATCCATCGAGCCAAAGTCGTCATCCGTGCCCTCCCGGCTGCCAACGGCACCCAGTATTCGCCTGCCGGCGCCAGCGCGCCTCCTCAAGGCTACCGACGCGCCCCGCCCCGAGCGGGGGTTTTGAGACGACTTCCGGGGACACGCCATCCCGCGTCGAGTCCTCACTCCGGCTGCGCTTGACCTGACGGCTGCCGTCACCCTGAAGCTCATGGCTTTTCCCGCGTAGACAAGCCATGAGCAACCTCGAACCCGACGACGACACTTTTCTGGCAAGCATCACTCGCCGCACCCTGCCTGCGGTCGACTTCGATCATCGGCAACACCTGCGGCTGGCCTGGCTGCATCTGCGGCGTGCGCCGCTGGATGCGGCCATCGCCCAGACCTGCGAGGACATCGCCCACTTCGCCGCCCATCACGGTGCTGACGGCAAGTTCCATCGCACGGTGACCGAGGCCCTGCTGCGGCTGATGGTCAAAGGCGGCGCGGCCGAGCCGGACCTGGATTGGACTGGTTTCCAGCAGCGCAACGCCGCCCTGCTGACCGACGCGCGCAGCCTGCTGGCCCGCCACTATTCGCCGACACTGCTGGCCAGCCCCGAGGCGCGACTTCGCTTCGTCCAACCTGACCTTCTGCCCCTGCCCGCATGAGCCCGCCGCTGACCCTCGGTCGCCTGGCCCGCACCACCGGCCTGGCGCGTTCCTCCCTGCTGCACTACGAGGCGCTGGGGCTGCTGGTCCCTCTGGCACGCAGCGACGCGGGCTATCGGCTCTATGGCGAGCCCGAGGTGCGGCAGTTGCAGCTCATTCGCCGCTACCGCGAAGCCGGACTGTCGCTCGAGGCCATCCAGCAGCTGCTGTCGCGGCCTCAGGTCGACGGCCCGGCCGCCTTGCTGGAGCAGCGCCTGCTGGCCCTCAGCGACGAGGTTCAGCGCCTGCGCGAGCAGCAGCAGGAGCTGGCCCGCCTGCTCGCCATGCCCGAGTTCCACGCGCTGCGCCGCGCCCGCGGCAAGGCCGACTGGGTCGCCCTGCTGCGCCAGGCCGGCTTCAGCGACGACGACATGCGCCGCTGGCACGCCGGTTTCGAGGCGACGGCGCCTGAACAGCACCAGGCCTTCCTGAAGTCGCTGGGCCTGTCGCCCGCCGAAGTGGCCGCGATTCGTCAAGCGGCTGCGTGATTCGGCTCGCGGCGTCCGCGACACTGCGGGCATGAAAACCCAGCTGATCGAAGCCCTCGCCGCCTGCCACCGCAACGGCACCCGCCTGACGGCCGCCGACTGGCTGGACGCAGTGCGCGATGAGGCCGACGCCTATGCCGTGCAGGACGGCGTCGCCCAGGCCCTGGGCTGGCGCTTCGACCGCTGGAAGTCCGGTGGCGCCGGCCCGCAGGGGCCGTTCAGCCATTCACCGGTGAACCCGACCGCGGGCAAGGCGCTGTTGGGCGTCGAGGCAGAAGTGGCGCTGCGAGTCGATGCGAACGGCGCCCCCGAAGCCATGTGCATCGCCGTCGAACTGGTCGCCTCGCGCTGGGAAGAAGGGCTGGACGCGCCGGCCCTGCTGCGCATGGCCGATCACCAATCAAACTCTGGCCTGCTGCTCGGCCCCTGGCAGCCCTATCGCGCGCTCGACTGGGCCCAGCTCGAATGGCGGCTGAAGCTCGAGGGCCAGCCCGATATCGTCCGCCGCGGCGGCCACTCGCTGGCCAACCCGGCGGGCGTGCTGCCGGCCTGGCTCCAGCATGCGATGCGAAACGGCGCCAAGGTCGCTGCAGGCACCGTCGTGACGACGGGTGCCTGGGGCGGCCTGCACGCCTTGAGCGGCCCGGCCCGCGGCAGCCTGGCCATCGAGGGCCTGGGCAAGTTCAGTTTTTCAGCAGCGGCGTGAAGAGGGCGACGAAGGCCGCGACGTTGACGACCACCGTCAGCCAGTAGACGCGCCGGAAGGCCGGCTTGACGTTCTTGTGGCGCAGCAGCTGCTGGGCCAGCAAGGCGCCCGGCCAGCCGCAGGCCAGGGACAGGCCGTGCAGCGTGTTCTCGCCCACTCGCCAGTCGCCGCGCCGGGCGGCACGCTTGTCCAGCGCGTAGACGATGAAGGTCGCCATGCTCATCCCGGTGTAGACGCCCCACAGCCAGTTGGGCAGGCCCCAGACCAGGTGGCAGGCCAGCACCAGGCCGGCGAAGGCGGGCACCAGCAGCAACACGCGGCCGCGGTCTTTCTGCGGTGCGGGCGGCGGTGGCGCCATGAGGGCCCGCACGGCCAGCGCCCGCGGCTTGCCCTGGGCATCGCGGCCGGGCTCGAAGCTAAGACGCTCGCCCACGACCGGCCGCTGCGCACGCGCGGCGAAGGCCTTGATATGCACGAAGAGGCGGGCCGCGCCGCCGTCGGGCGCGATGAAGCCATAGCCCTTGGCGTCGTCCCATTGGACGAGGGTGCCGGTCTGTCGGTCGCTGGAACTCATTGCAAAGAAAAAGGGCCCGCAAGCGGGCCCTCATCATCGCCGGGCGGCGGTTGCCGCCAAAGCATCAGCGGCCGAAGCCACCCTTGCGCGGGCCGCTCGGCGGACGGCGGTCGCCGAAGGCCGGCTTGGCGCCGAAGCTGGGCTTGCCGCCCGGCTGGAAGGAGCGCTGCTCGCCGCGCGGTGCGAAACCACGATCTTCGCGCGGCTGGAAGCTGCGCTCTTCACGCGGTTGGAAACCACGGTCTTCACGGGGCGCAAAGCCGCGGTCTTCACGCGGTTGGAAGCCGCGCTCGTCGCGCTGCTGGAAGCCACGATCGTCGCCACGCGGCGCAAAGCCACGCTGGTCACCACGCGGCGCGAAGCCACGGTCGTCACGGGGCGCAAAGCCGCGGTCCTGGCCATGGTGGCCGTGGCCGAAAGGCTTGCCGCCGCCATGGAAGGGGCGGCCGCCCTCTTCACGACGGAAAGGCTTGTTGCCGAAGCCGGGACGGCCACCACCGAAATTGCCACGCGGGCCACGGTCGTCGAAGGAACCGGCCGGACGCGGCGGGAAGATGCGCGGCTCTTGCGTCTTGGGCTCGAGACCGGCGATGTGCTGGACCGGAATCGTCTGCGTCGTGAACTGCTGGATGCGGCGGATCATGGACACGTCGTCGCGCAGGCCCAGCGTGATGGCCAGGCCCTGGCGGCCGGCGCGGCCGGTGCGGCCGATGCGGTGCACATAGTCCTCGGCCTTCATCGGCAGGCCGTAGTTGATGACGTGGCTGATGGTGGGCACGTCGATGCCGCGGGCGGCGACGTCGGTGGCGACCAGCACCTTCAGGTCACCACGGCGCAGGCCCATCAGCACGCGGTTGCGCTTGCCCTGGGGCATGGCACCGTGCAGCGGGGCGACAGCGTGGCCGATCTCGGCCAGGCGCTCGGCCAACCAGTCGGCGTCGCGCTGGGTGCTGGTGAAGACGACGGCCTGATCCAGCTCGGGCTGGGCCAGGATGGCTTCCAGCAGCTGGTCCTTGTGGTGGGGGTTGTCGGCCCAGTGCAGGCGCTGCTCGATGTTCTCGTGCGTGTCGGTGTGCGACGCGACCTCGATGCGCTGCGGGTCCTTCAGGAGTTGCTGGGCCAGGCGGCCGACATGGCCGGCGAAGGTGGCGCTGAACATCACCGTCTGCTTGGTGTCGGGCGTGTGGCTGGTCACGACGTTGATGTCGTCGATGAAGCCCATGTCCAGCATGCGGTCGGCTTCGTCCAGGACGAGCATCTCGACGTTGTTCAGCACGCACTTGCCGCTGGCCAGGTGGTCCAGCAGGCGGCCGGGTGTGGCGATCAGGATGTCCAGGGGGCCGGTCAGCTGGCGGATCTGCAGCGGATAGGGCATGCCGCCCAGCACCGTCGCGACCTTCAGGCCGGGGATGTGGCGGCCATAGGTCTGGGCGGCCTTGCTGACCTGCATGGCCAGTTCGCGGGTGGGGGCCAGCACGAGGACGCGCGGGCCGTAGATGACGCCCTTTTCACGGCGCTTGGTGTTGTCGCCGCGGGCGGCCAGGATCTTTTCCAGCGCCGGCAGGATGAAGGCGGCGGTCTTGCCCGAGCCGGTGCGCGAGGAGACCATCAGGTCCTTGTTCGCGATGGCCATGGGAATGGCTTGGGCCTGCACGTCGGTGGCGTTCTCGTAGCCGGAATCCTTGACGGCTTGCAGCACGGCGGGGCTCAGGCCCAGGGTCTCGAAACTCATTACTTCGTTCTTTCGTTCATTCACACCGCACAGGCAAACGCGCGGCGCCGAGGGGCATCACAAGGCCCTTCGGAATCACATAAGTCGCTGGGAGATAGATCAGCTCGCGTCGTGCGGCTCGGGCTTGTTACAGCAGCCCGGGTGCGGCGCGGGGGAACAGTCAGTCAAAGCGACGGCTTCATCGCCGCCGACCGATCCGTGTTCGGAGTTTGATGCGAATGATCAAACGAGGTCAGAGGAGACGTGGAACACCTGGAGCGGACCCCAGGCGAAGCTGCGACTGTAGCATGGATAAGGGTTTTTACCCAACCCTCCCCAGAGCCGGGGGTGTGCGATAGCGCACGCTCGCCGCGCTACATCAACCGGGCGGGCAGCCAGCCCCGCAGACTGTTGAAGAAGGCCAGGCCTTCGGCGCGTCCCAGGTCTTCGCGGGTCAGCCGGACTTCCTTGATGCGCCCCTGGGCCAGCAGTTCGGCGCGCAGCACGCCGGGCAGCAGGCCGGCGGCCAGTGGCGGTGTCAACCATTGGCCGTCAATCTGCAGGGCCAGGTTGCCGAAGCTGCATTCGGTCAGCTCGCCGGACTCGTTCCACAGGATGAGGTCGAAGGCCTCAGCGGGCTTGTCGAAGGCATAGAGCTCGCGGCGCGTGGTCTTGTGGGCCAGATATTCGGCGCGAGGGCCCAGCGTCGGCATCGCGTGATCGGCCAGCGCCAGGCGAACGGGCTCGGGTGTGGGCGCGAAGGGGGCCAGCGTGTGGGTAAGACGGCCCTCGGCATCGCAGGTCAGGCGCAGCCGCCAGCGGCCGGCCGGCTGCGCCGCCGCAACGGCCTTCAAATGAGCTCGCGCTTCAGCGAGTGAGAAGCGCAGGCCGAAGTGACGCGCCGTGCGCTGCATGCGGGCCAGATGGGCTTCGCCGCGCAGGGCGACGCCCTCCTCCAGCCGCAGCGTCTCCAGCGCTTCGACCGGCGCCTCGGCCCGCGCGAGAAAGCGCGACTTGGCCCGCCACTCGGCGATCTCGGCGGCGGGTTCGCTGTCCAGCGTGATGGCGCTGCCGATGCCGCAGCCCAGCCGTCCCTGGCTGAACTCGACGGTGCGGATGGGCACATTGAAGGTGGCGACACCGCCGGGCTGGATCAGCCCCAGAGCGCCGCAATACCAGCCACGCGCGGTCGACTCCAGCTCGCGAATGATCTGCATGGCGCGGATCTTGGGGGCGCCGGTCACCGAACCGCAGGGGAAGAGCGCGGCAAAGGCATCGGCCAGCGCCAGGCCGCTGCGGCTGACCACCGTGACGGTGGACGTCATCTGCCAGACCGTCGGCAGCGCATGCAGCTCGAACAGCCGCGGCACACGGACCGTACCGAGCTGGGCGACGCGGCTGAGGTCGTTGCGCAGCAGGTCCACGATCATCAGGTTCTCGGCGCGCTCCTTCTCGCTGGTGCGCAGATGCTGTTGAGCGGCCTCGTCGTCGACACGGTCACGCCCCCGCGGCGCCGTGCCCTTCATGGGCTGGGCGGCCAGCAGCCAGCTGGCCTTGGCGCCGGGCACGGGGCGCCAGTCGAAGAAGAGTTCCGGCGACACGCTGGCCGCGCCGGCCTCGCGCAGGAAAAGGCTGAATCCGCCGGGCTGGCTGGCATGCAGGGCGAGGAAGACCTGCTCGGCATCAAGCGCCGCGGCGGTGGCGCGCAGCCGCGTCGTGAGGTTGATCTGGTAGCAGTCGCCCGCGCGGATGTAGTCGCGGATACGCTCGATGGCGGCCGTCGCGTCGGGCTCGGTGTCCTGCCAGCCCAGCAGGCCGGTGTAGGCCGGCGGCAGCTCGGGCCAGGGATCGGGCGCGGTGTCGTAGACGGCGAACTCGGCCAGCGGCGCGGCGGCCGCATGGGTGGCCAGGGCCTTGTCGAAGGCGGCGGCCGCCTCGTAGCGCAAGCCACCCAGCACCCAGGCGCCCGCCCGCGCGGCGGTTTCGGCCTGGGCGATGACGGCCCGGACCTCGTCCAGCCGCCCTGCCCTCAGCCAGCGCGCCGGCGGATTGCTCCAGCAGCCACGCACGCGCTCGCCGTCCTCGCGAGCCAGCGGATGGCGGGGAAAGTCGAAGGCGGCGTGCAGCACGCGGCGCCGGTTCAGAAAGCCGTCAGCGCGGACAGCGGCTCGCAGGCCTTGTCGTCGCCCACGTCGGGCCTGAAGCACAGCCCATAGGCCTGGCCCTTGAACACACGATCCACCGTGCTGCCGGCCGGCACGCCTATCCACTCGACATGCAGGTCCGCCTCGGCCGCTTCGGCGCGCGGGGCATCCACGACGCGCACGCCGCAGCGGCCGGTCATGGACTTCACGCAGCGCAGGCTGAGCTTGTGGTCGACCAGCGTGTAGGACAGCTCCCAGTCGCGCCGCGTGTCGGCACTGCGCACGATCTTCTGCACCAGGCGGGGTGCGCTGGCTGCCGGTTCGGCGGCCTGGCTGGCGCTGACCAGCAGCAGGGCGAGAAGCAGCAGCGCCTTCATGCCAGGTTCAGGAAGTGGGTGCGGTAGTGGACGAGTTCGTCGATGGACTCGTGGATGTCGGCCAGGGCGGTGTGGGCCTGGGCCTTCTTGAAGCCTTCCAGCGCGGCGGGCTTCCAGCGCTTGGCCAGTTCCTTCAGCGTGGACACGTCGAGGTTGCGGTAGTGAAAGAAGCTCTCCAGCTCCGGCATGTAGTTGGCGAGGAAACGGCGGTCCTGGCAGATGCTGTTGCCGCACATCGGGCTCTTGCCCTTGCCGATGTATTGCTTCAGGAAGGCGATGGTCTGGGCCGAGGCCTCGGCCTCGCTGATGGTCGAGGCCTTGACGCGGTCGATGAGGCCGCTCCTGCCGTGGGTACCCTTGTTCCAGGCATCCATCTTGTCCAGGGTCTCGTCGGTCTGGTGCACGGCAAAGACCGGGCCTTCGACGCGGTTCTCGAGATTGGCATCGGTGACGACGACGGCGATCTCGATGATGCGGTCGGTGTCGGGATACAGACCCGTCATCTCGAGGTCGATCCAGATCAGGTTGTTGTCGCTGGGGGCAAGGGTGTCGGACATGGTGGGCTCACTCGGGGGATGGTGAATTCTCGCAGCCTAAAATTTGTGAATGTCTCCCCTGCTGTTGTCCCTCGCGTTTGCGGTCGCCCTGGCGGCCTCGACGCTCGTCAAGTTCTGGCTGTCGTCGCGCCAGATCCGCCATGTCGCCGCCCACCGCGGCCAGGTGCCGGCGGCCTTCGAAGCCAGCGTCACGCTGGCCGCCCACCAGAAGGCAGCCGACTACACCGTCGCCCGCAGCCGCTTCGGCCTGCTGGCCCTGGCCTTCAATGCCGCCGTTCTGCTGGGCTGGACGCTGCTGGGCGGCCTGGGTGCGCTGAACACCTGGGTGCTGTCCGCCAGCGCCGCCCTGCCCGAGGCCTGGCAGCCCATGGGCTACCAGCTCGGCCTGATGGCCGTCTTCGTGCTGATCGGCTCCCTGCTGGACCTGCCCTGGGAGCTGTGGTCGACCTTCAAGATCGAGCAGGCCTTCGGCTTCAACCGCACGACGCTGAAGCTCTTCTTCGTCGACATGGCCAAGGGCTTGGGTGTAGGCGCCCTGCTGGGCCTGCCCATCGTCGCGCTGATCCTGTGGCTGATGGGTGCCATGGGCCCGCGATGGTGGCTGTGGGCCTGGGGCGCCTGGATGGGCTTCAACCTGCTGGTCATGGTCATCTACCCGACCGTCATCGCGCCGCTGTTCAACAAGTTCGAGCCGCTGACCGACGTGGCGCTGAAGGAGCGCGTCGAGCGGCTGATGACGCGCTGCGGCTTCGCCGCCAAAGGGCTCTTCGTCATGGACGGCAGCCGCCGCTCGGCCCACGGCAATGCGTATTTCAGCGGCTTCGGCCCGGCCAAGCGCGTCGTCTTCTTCGACACCCTGCTGAACAAGCTCGACGGCGGCGAGGTGGAGGCCGTGCTGGCCCATGAGCTGGGCCATTTCAAGCACAGGCACATCACCAAGCGCATCGCCCTGATGTTCGCCATGAGCCTGGCCGGCTTCGCCCTGCTCGGCTGGCTGATGCAGCAACCGGCCTTCTACCTGGGCCTGGGCGCACAGCCCAATCTCGGCGCGCCCAATGACGCGCTGGCGCTGATCCTCTTCCTGCTGGCCGGCCCGGTGTTCGGCTTCTTCGTCACGCCGCTGGCCAGCCATTTCTCGCGCCGCGACGAGTTCCAGGCCGACGCCTATGCCCGCGCCCAGGCCAGTGGTGTCGATCTGTCATCGGCCTTGCTGAAACTGCACGAGGACAATGCCGGCACGCTGACGCCCGACCCGGTCTACGCCCGCTTCTACTACTCCCACCCACCCGCTGCCGAACGGCTCGCAGCGCTCGCCTCATGAACGATCTGCTGCTCGCCCAATGTGACCCCAAGGCCCCGCTGATGGACGCCGACACGCGCGGCCGCGTGCTGGCTGCCCTGCCCGGCTGGCAAGCCGACGCCGAGAACAAGGTCATAGGCCGCCGCTTCGGCTTCGCGAACTTCTATCAGACCATGGCCTTCGTCGACGCGGTCGCCGAGATCGCGCATGCCCAGGACCACCATCCCGAGATGCTGGTCGGCTATGACGCCTGCACCGTCAGCTTCTCGACGCATTCGCGTGGCGGGCTGACGCTGAACGACGCCATCTGCGCAGCACAAGTGAGCGCCCTGTCCGAAGCGTCCGCTGCATGAGCAAATTCCAGGCGCTGGACCTGGGACTTGTCGTGCGCGGCCATGGCCGCCACTACATCGTCGAGGACGCTGACGGCAAGCGCCTCGTCTGCCACCCGCGCGGCAAGAAGAGCGACGCCGTCGTCGGCGACCAGGTGCGCTTTGCCGAAACCGGCGACGAAGGCGTCATCGAGGCCGTCGAGCCGCGGCGCAATCTGCTGTTCCGCCAGGACGAGTGGAAGACCAAGAGCTTTGCCGCCAACCTCGACCAGCTGCTGGTGCTGGTGGCCGTCGAGCCCGTCTTCAGCGAGAGCCAGCTCGCGCGCTCGCTGATCGCTGCCGAGTCCGCCGGCATCCGCATGGCCATCGCGCTGAACAAGACCGATCTGCCCGGCACCGATTCGGCCCGCGAGCGCCTGGCGCCCTACCGCGCCATGGGCCTGAAGATGTTCGAGGTGGCGCTGAAGGCCGACCGCGAGGGTTCGCGCGCGACGCTGGACCCGTGGCTGGCGGATCAGCGCAGCTTCGTGCTCGGCCCCAGCGGCACGGGCAAGAGCACGCTGATCAATCTGCTGGTGAAGGATGCCCAGGCCCAGGTCGGCGAGATCTCCCAGGCCCTGAACTCCGGCCGCCACACGACGACCACCACGCAATGGTACTGGACCGACGAGACCCGCACGACGGCGCTGATCGACTCGCCCGGCTTCCAGGAGTTCGGCCTGCGCCAGATCGCCGCCGCCGACCTCTGGCGCTTCATGCCCGATCTGCGCGAGCACGCCGACTGCCGCTTCGCCAACTGTTCACATATTCACGAACCCGGCTGCGGCGTGCGCGCGGCGGTCGACGCGGGCTTGATCAGCGCGAGCCGATACCGAATCTACGGCGAGATCCTCGAAGAGCTGCAACGCAAGACCTGGTGAAGACCGCCTTCTCGACATTTTTGGCCCTGTGCGCCCTGGCCCTGCTGGCCGGCTGCGCCTCCGCTCCAGTAAGCCCGCCGCCCGCCGCCGAAGGCTGGCAGGCGCTGGCCCTGCCGGGCAAGAAGCCGACCCTCTATCACTGGACCGAGAAGGACGGCCGCCAGGCCCTGGAAGCGTCATCGGAGCGCTCGGCCAGCATCTGGCGCAAGCGCCTGGACCCGGCCCTCGTCAACATCGGCGAGGTCAGCTTTTCCTGGTGGACGCAGGGCCTCATCGCCGGCGCCAACGTGGCCGACATCGACCATGAGGACGCCGTCGCCCGCGTCATCTTCGGCTTCGCCGGCGACGTCGACAAACTGCCGCTGCGCACGCGCATGAAGTTCGAGCTGGCCCAGGCCCTGACCGGCGAGGCGCCGCCCTATGCGACGCTGATGTATGTCTGGGACAGCAAGCTGCCCGTCGGCACCGTCGTCATCAACCCGCGCAGCGACCGCATCCGCAAGATCGTCGTCGACTCCGGTCCGGCCGAACTGCGCCGCTGGCGCGACCACCGCCGCAACCTGGCCGATGACTTCCGCCTGGCCTTCGGCGAAGCGCCGGGCGCGCTGACCTCCATGGCGGTCATGACCGACAGCGACAACAACCGCTCATCCGCTCACACCTGGTACGGCCCGGTGGAACTGAAGTAGTTCAGCCCTGGCGCGGCGGCGGAAGCGGCGTCGCGTCATGCACTTCCCGCACTTCGACGTCCACCACATCGCCCGCCGGTTCGCGACGCTGGGCCCAGGGGTTCTTGTTGACGCGGAACTGCAGATTGGGCCTGCGGCCGGTCAGCAGGCTGAACACCAGGAAGACCACGAAGCCCAGCACGGCGATCAGGAAGAGGCCCAGGCCGATGAGGGCACCGGCGGCAATGATCAGCAGGCGAAGAAGCGAACGGAACAGCGACATGCGTCTATTCTGAACCCTGCCGAAATTGCCGGGCTGTGACGATGGTCACCCATGGCGCATGCCGCGCCTGAGGGTCCCTCAGCCTCAACCGCGCCCGACAAACGGCATGGTCGTCGCCATGACCGTCATGCTCTGCACATTGGCCGACAGCGGCAGGCCGGCCATGTAGACGACGGCGCGCGCCACGTCCTCGACGTCCATGCGCGGCTCCACGGCCATGCTGCCGTTGGCCTGAGGCACGCCGCGCGTCATCTTCTCGGTCATGTCGGTGGCGGCATTGCCGATGTCGATCTGGCCGCAGGCGATGTCGAAGGCCCGGCCATCGAGGCTCAGGGCCTTGGTCAGGCCCGTGATGGCGTGCTTGGTGGACGTGTAGGGCGCCGAGAAGGGCCGCGGCGCATAGGCCGAGATGGAGCCGTTGTTGATGATGCGGCCACCGCGCGGCGACTGCGACTTCATCAGCGCGAAGGCGGCGCGGGCGCAGAGGAAGCTGCCGGTCAGGTTGGTGTCGACCACGGCGCGCCATTGCGCCACCGACAGCTCGTCGATGGGCACGGGCGGCGCGCCGATGCCGGCGTTGTTGAAGAGCAGGTCGAGCCGGCCATGGCTTTCGCGCAGCCTGGCAAAGGCGGCGTCGACCTGGGCTTCGTCACAGACGTCGGTGGGCAGCACCAGGGCGTCGGCCAGGGTCTCGCGCAGCGTTTCCTCGCGGCGACCCATCAGGGCCAGTGTCCAGCCCTCGGCGGCCAGGGCGCGGGCGACGGCCCGGCCGATGCCGGAGCCGGCGCCGGTGACGAGGGCGACCTTGGCCATCAGCGACCCGAAGGCGAGACCAGGCTGCGCTGCACCCAGCCGCTGAAGTTGGCGGCGTCGACCTTGACGAAGCCGTCCTTGACCTCGCCGGTGGCGACCAGCTCGTCGCTGCGGTTCAGCGTGGCGACGACCTTGGCGTCGCGCGACGGCGCGGCATAGGCCTTCACATTGGAGATCTTGGCGATCAGCATCTGGCCCGCCGGGATGGGCGCGCCGGCCTGGGTGGATGCGCCGGCATTGGCGTCGCCCGCGGCGCTGCTGGTGCGGATCAGGCTTTGCTGGTCGCGGATGGTCAGCACGATCTTGTTGTAGTTGTCGAGCAGGCTGGCGGCGATCAGCTTGCCTTCGGGCGTGCTGGTGTAGCCGCCCGCGGCGCCGACCAGGCCGCCGCCATAGCCCCAGCCACCGATGGAGAAGTCGGTCTTGGTGGCCTTGCCTTCGGCGGCGGCGACCTGGATGCTGGAGCGCACGTCGGCGAGCAGCAGGCTGGTGGTGGCTTCCTTGAACTTCAGGCCACCGGCGATGGAGCTGATGGCGCCCAGCTTGCCGCCGAGCAGGCCGCCCAAGGCGCCGCCGACGCCGCCGGTGTTGCTGGCAGGGATCAACACATTGGGCGTCATGACGAAGTCGGCGGCCTGCATCTGGCCCTTGCCGATATTGGATTCCTGGCGCATCTCGCCAGCCGCCGCCAGGTTGCGCTCCTGCTGGATGTTCTGCATGGCCTGGCCGCGTTCGACGACGTCGAAGCAGCCCGATTGCTGCACCATCATGCGCAACAGCGCCGCGGGCGAGCCCAGGCCGTAGTGCGACAGGTGGTTCCAGCCGTTCTGCGGCTCTGCCACGGCCAGCACGCCAAGCTTCTTGGGGCACTTCTCGACGTTGGAGCCCGCCTCCTGGGCCTGGGCGGCCACGGCGGCCAGGGCCAGCACGGCCATGCTGAGAGTCTTGTTGTTCATGATGAACCTCGCGTCGTCGTTGTCGGATGGCCAGGATTGTGCCCAGCACGCGCCCTGGCCGGCGTCCCCATTCCGCTGGAACGGGGTCGCCTGGATCAGGGGCGCAACACCAGGCGGTGCGCCGTCTCGCCGGGCAGGAACGGCAAGGGTTCGCCGGCCAGCCAGGCGGCGTGGTCGCCGCGGTAGAAGGGTGACATCGGATGGCCGCTCTGACCACCGGGGATGACGAGGATGCCGCTCTCCTCATGGCCGGGCGAGACCACCATGCGCTCGCTCTGGCCATGGCCGTGGTTGTGCACCCGCGGCATGTGGCTGTCGCCCGCCATGCCCTGCGAGGCCTGGTCCAGCCAGCCGGACAGGGCCGGCACGGCCATGCTCAGGGGGTGGCGCATGCTGGTGGTGTTGTCCGCCCCCCAGGTGGCTGCGGCCAGGCTGCCGTGTTTGCCGACCAGTTCCTGGCGGCTGTCCAGCACCGCGCGTTGCAGCAACTCGGGCCAGCTCTTGAAGGCCGCCGGCAGGGTGTCGGGCCGGGCGGCCTGGATCAGCGCCCAGCCGGGCGTCTCGGGCACCATCTTGAGGTCGGAGAGCTTGGCACCCTGGGCTTCGAGCAGGCCGGCCAGCGGGTCGAAGATGTGCTTCAGGGCCTGCAGGCGGAAGGAACGCACCAGCAGATAGCCGACCGCGTCCGGCCGCGCCGCATCGGCACTCTTCTCCACTTCGGCTCGGTAGTCCGCCAGGCCGTTGGCGGCAACGAAATCGGGCGTCAGCACCTGGTCGAGCAGCAGCTTGCGCCAGTGCTGGTGGAAGAGTGCGCGGTGGTCGAGCTGGATGGCGTGCAGGCCGGCCTCGTCGAACTTGTCCTGGGCGCGCAGGCCATCGCGGATCTGCATCGCGCGGGCGCCGAGGTCCCAACCGCCGTTGCCGACGCGCTTCATGGCTTCGCCGCCCACCATGCGCGAGTTGGCCGTCCACAGCCGGCCGTCGGCTGGGTCGACGATGCGCGGCTGCTCGGCCGCCGTCAGCCAACCCTGCCAGCGCGAACGGCCGTCGCTCCAGTCCTGCGGACGGTCCATGTCGTCGTTGCCGACGCGCTTGGGCATGGCACCGATGACGGTCCAGGCGATGCGCCCGCCGGCGTCGGCCACCAGCAGGTTCTGGGCGGGCATGCCGGCACCAGCCGCGAGCTGCACGGCCTCGTCGACGTTGGTCGCCGCCTCCATATGCATCAGGCGCAGATTCATGCCTTCGGGGTCGTGGGCCACCCAGCGCAGCACGAAGGCCTGGCCCGTCGGCGCTTTCTGGGGCATGACGGGGCCCCATTCGCTTTCCAGCACCACATGGTCGACCGCGGGCTCGCCGGCGACCTCGATGCGCTCGACCGCCTTCTGCAGCGGCTTTTCGACGTCGCCAGCCAGGTAGTGGGTACCGGCCGCATTGAGCTTGAGGGTGACGACATCGGCCCAGTCGGACGTCGTGTTCGTGAAACCCCAGGCCACATGGCCGTTGCTGCCGACGACCAACAGCGGCGCGCCCGGCAGGGTCACGCCGGCAACGTCATGGCTGCCGGCCCCGTCCTTCCATTTCATGCGCGCCTTGAACCAGGTGCCGGGGCTGCGCAGGCCCAGATGCATGTCGTCCGCCAGGATGGCCCGCCCGGCGGCACCATGGGCGGCGGCAACGGCGAAGTTGTTGCTGCCGATGTCGCGCGCATCGCGCAGGCTGCAGTCGCTGCAGGCTGTCTTGGCGGCGCGCAAGGCGTCGGGCAGCGGGCTGGCCGGCAGCGGCACGGCCGTCATGCGGCTGTCGTCCATGGCGGCCTGCCAGTCGGCGCTGTGCTGGGTCAGGAAGGCATACCAGTCGGCCGGCACGGCGTCGTGCAGCAGGCCGGTGGCAACGTCGTCGCGGCCTTGCGAGCCCTGCAGGTCGAGATACATGCCGTAGGCGACGAGAACCGTGTCGGCGGCCACCCAGGGCTGGGGCTGCTGGCGCAGCAGCAGGTATTCGGGCGGACGGGCGGACAGCGACTGGAGGCCCGCATTGACGCCGCTCACATAAGCGTCCAGCAGCGCCCGTTCGTCTGCTGGCAGGGCCGCGATGCCGACCTCGGCGCGATGGCGGAAGCGGTGCAGGCGGCGCGACTTGTCCAGCGGCAGGGCCTTGGCCCCGACCAGGGCCGACAGCTCACCCGCGGCGTTGCGGCGCATCAGGTCCATCTGGAAGAAGCGCTCCTGGGCGTGCACGAAGCCCAGGGCCCGGGCCACGTCCAGGCGGTTCTCGGCCGTGATGGTCAGGTAGCCGCGCGCATCGCGTTGCAGCTCGGCCGGCGCGCTCAGCGCGGCGAGGGCGCGCTCTCCGTCGAGTTGAGCGAGGCTGCTGCGTAGCGTCAGCCACAGGGCGAGGCCGAGCAGCAGCACGAGCAGCAGCAGGCCGATGAGGATTCGCTTGAGCCACTTCATCAGAAGCTTCCCGGGTAGTTCCCGCCGTCCAGCAGGATGTTCTGGCCAGTCAGATAGCCCGCCTGGGCGCTGCACAGCATGGCGCAGAGGGCGCCGAACTCGGCCGCCGTGCCGAAGCGCTGGGCCGGGATGGTGGCGCGGCGCCTGGCGGCGACCTCATCCACCGACTGCCCGGTCTTGGCCGCGCCGGCGGCCATGGTCTTCTTCAGGCGATCGGTGTCGAAGGCGCCGGGCAGCAGGTTGTTGATGGTCACGTTGGCACCTGCCAGGCGGGGCTGGCGGGCCAGGCCGGCGACGAAACCGGTCAGGCCCGAGCGCGCGCCGTTGGACAGGCCAAGCACGTCGATCGGCGCCTTGACGGCGCCCGAGGTGATGTTGACGACGCGACCGAAGCCGCGCGCGGCCATGCCGTCGACGGTGGCCTTGATGAGCTCGATGGGAGCCAGCATGTTGGCGTCCAGCGCCGCGATCCACTGCTCGCGACCCCAGTCGCGAAAGTCGCCCGGCGGCGGACCACCGGCGTTGTTGATCAGGATGTCGACCCGCGGGCAGGCCGCCAGCGCCGCGGCGCGGCCTTCGGGGGTGGCGATGTCACCGGCGACGGCGCGCACCTCGACGTCAGGATTCAGCGCCCGCAGCGCCTCGGCCGTGGCCAGCAGGTCGGCCTCGCCGCGTGCCGTGATGACGACGTTGACACCCTCGGCCACCAGGGCCTCGGCGCAACCGCGCCCCAGGCCCTTGCTCGCCGCGCAGACCAGGGCCCAATGGCCCTTCAAACCCAGATCCATGTCAGCTCCCCCGGCCGCCATGCGCGGCCTGAACAGGCCCGCATCATCGCGCGGTCGCAGGCGCTTCGCCCCAAGCTCAACGCTTGAACTTGCCTTCCTCGCCGATGATGGACACGTCGGTGTATTCCAGGCCGTTGTGGTCCTTGTCGGTGTAGTGCACCTGCAGGCCGCCGAGGTCGATGCGGGCACCGTCCAGCGCCTTGACCAGGCTCTCGCGGGTGATCTCCTTGCCCTGTGAGCGCTTGAGCGCCTCGACCACGAGCTTGGCGGCGGCATAGCCCTCGATGTGGGCCGGCGTCAGCTCGTTGCGGCCGGCGGACTTGGCCAGCAGCAGCGCTTCCCGCACCATCAGGTTGGCGGTCGAGCGCTCGTAGGGGAAAAGCTGGGTGACGATGACGCCACGGCCTTCGTTGCCCAGGGACTTCACGAAATCGGCCGAGGCGTTGTTGGACAGTGTCGCCACGTGGGCCGTCGAGCCGGCGGCGCGCAGCGCCTGCACGCCTTCCACGACGGCGTAGGCGGGGCCGATCAGCACGACGGCTTCGATGCCGGCCTTGGCGATGGCCTGCATGGTCGGCGCCAGGTCGGGCTTGTTGCGGTCGAAGCGCAGGTTGGACAGCGCCCGCAGCTTGATGTCGTCCAGGCCCTTGATGGCGCCCTTGCCGGCGTCGTTGCCGAAGGGATCGTTGACCTGCACGATGGTCATGCGCTTGACGCCGATGCTGGCCAGGTTCTTGACCGCCTTCTCGGCTTCCTTCTGGTAGCTGGCACGCAGGTGGTAGACCCAGGGCTGCACGGGGTCACGCAGGCTGGCGGCGCCGGTGGCAGGCGCCAGCAGCGGCAGCTTGTTTTCCTTCAGCACCGGCAGCATGGCCTCGGTCGTCCCGGTGCCGCGGCTCAGCATCAGGGCCAGCACGCCCTGGCTGGCCAAGGCCTTGGCACCCGCGACGGCGGTCGCGTTGTCGTATTTGTCGTCCTGCGTGACGAGCTCGATGTTCTGACCCTTGATGCCGCCCTGGGCATTGATCGAGTCGAAATAGAGCTTCGCGCCCTCGGCGCTTTCCTGCACCACGCTGGCGACGGGACCGGTAAACCCGGCCACCATGCCAATGCGCAGCTGCGCGAAAGCGACGTTCGATGTTCCGATGCAGGCAGCGAAAAAGGCCGCCAGGCCAACCCAACGCTTCACTGTTTTTCTCCAGGACAAGCGCCGTTAGGGCGCGTTTATGGCGGCGGATTGTGCGGCCAGCCCCCCTCCCCCCAGCAGCCCCTCTCCCCCAGGAAAAACCCGGCCCTCACCGGGTCCGAATGCGCATTTGCACCGCTTTTGCCCGGCCTACACTCAGGCCGCCGCCGCGACCACCCGGCCGCACGCGCCCATGCCGGAAAGCCCCCTGCCCCCGCCGCCCATCGCCCTGCCCCGCGCGCCTGCCCCCGCGTTCGGCTGGCAGCGCAGTTCCCTGACCTTCGCCGTCGTGCTGGCCCTGCTGCTGGGCCTGCTGCTGCCGACGACGGCCGTGCTGCTCTACGACGGGCAGAAAACGCGCGCCACGGCGATGGAAGACCTCAAGCGCGACCTGTCGCGCGCCACCGAGGTGATGGCGCTGTCGCTGGCCGAGCCGGTCTGGCAGGTGTCGCCCGACCTGGCCGACCCCATGGTCAAGGCCCAGATGGACGACCCACGCTTCGTGTCCGTGCAGGTCGTCGAGCCGGCTTCCTCGGCGCCCTTCCTGTCGCAACAGCGCGCCGGCGACAAGCCCGATGCCGACCTGGTGCTGAGTCAGACCCGCCCCATCCAGCGCGACGGCCGCGAGATCGCCAAGCTGACGGTCAGCATGAGCGCAGCCCCGCTGCTGCAGGCCAAGCAGGCCGAGGTCTGGCGCACGGTCTGGCGCAGCGTGCTGACGCTGACGCTGTCCCTGGTGCTGATGCTGTGGGTGTTGCAGCGCTACGTGATGCGGCCCATGACCGACCTGACCAGTGCGGCCGAGGCCCTGGCGGCCGGCCGGCTGGACCAGCCGCTGCGCGTGGAAGGCGCCGACGAGATCGCGCGCGTGGGCGCGGCCATGGAGCGCATGCGCCAGGCCCTGCTGTCGGCCTTCGAGGCCCTGCGCCAGCACAACCTGAATCTGGAAGAGACGGTGACCCAGCGCACGGCCGAGCTGACGGCCAGCAATGCCGAGCTGTCGGAAGCGCTCGAGACGCTGCAGAAGGCCCAGCGCGAGCTGGTCGAGTCGGAAAAGCTGGCTTCACTGGGCCGGCTGGTGGCCGGCGTCGCCCACGAGCTGAACACGCCGCTGGGCAATGCGCTGACCGTCGTGTCGGCCCTCGACGACCGCTACAAGCAGCTCGAGGCCATGCTGTCGGGTTCGACGCAGCTGCGCCGCAGCACGCTGGAGGAACTGGCCCGCGACACGCGGCGCGGCCAGGACATCCTGCAGCGCAATGTGCAGAAGGCCGCCGACCTGGTGCGCGACTTCAAGCAGGTGGCCATCGACCAGACCGCCGACCTGCGGCGCGATTTCGACCTCGCCAAGGTGGTCGAGGACGTCATGGTGATGGTCGAGCCCAGCTTCAAGCACACGCCCTTCGTCATCGACACCGAGCTGCGCCACGGCCTGGTCATGAACAGCTATCCGGGCGCCCTGGGCCAGGTGTTGACCAATCTGCTGATGAACGCGCTGCTGCACGGCTTCGAAGGCGCCGAGCAGGGGCGCGTCCGGGTCCACTGCGCGGCGCTGGACGACCAGCACGTCGAGCTCAGCGTGACCGACGATGGCCGCGGCATGGACGAGTCGGTGCGGCGGCGCATCTTCGACCCCTTCTTCACGACCAAGCTCGGCACCGGCGGCTCGGGCCTGGGCATGCACATCGTGCACAGCATCGTCACCAATGTGCTGGGCGGCCAGATCGAGGTGCGCTCCTCGCTCGGCCATGGCACGCAGATGCTGATGAAGCTGCCGCTGCTGGCGCCTCAGCGCGCCACGCCGGCCTCAGAAGCCCAGATTCACTGAGAAGCGGCGGAAGCCGGCGCCGGGGGCGCGTCGACGGCAGCCACGGCGGCCGATGCGGCAGAAGCCGCCGGCTCATGGGCGCCGGCCGTCACGTCATGCTTCTCGCCCCCCATGTCGATGTTGCCGCCGCCCTTCATCAGGATGAACAGCGCCAGCGCGGCAAACACGGCAAAGCCGACCACCATCTTCCACATGACCATCACTCCGATGTCGTTGAACTGCGGTGATTGTGGGTCGCGAGGCTGACGCTCAACTGAAGGCGAAGCATTCGACGCCGCCATCCTCGGCGCTGTGGCTGAGCTCGTGGGCCCCGGTGACGAAATTCACGCACAAGGTCGCCCAGTCGCCGCCCTGCTGCCAGCGCAGCCGCAGTTCGTCGGCGCCGCTCTCGAGCAGTTGGAAGCTGCCGCCAAAGGCCGGGTGGCGGTTGCGCAGCTTGATCAGATCGATGAGACGTCGCACGACGGGGCGCTCGCAGTCGCGGGCGATCTCGTCCTCGCCGTAGAAGTGGCGATTGATGTCGCGGCCGACCTGGGTGCGGGCCAGCAGCTCCATGTCGTTGTGGCCGGCCAGCAGACCGACGTAGTAGACCTGGGGCACGCCGGGCAGGAAGAACTGCAGGGCCCGGGCCAGCAGATAGCGGGTCTCGTCGCGACCCATGGCGTCGAAGAAGCTGCAGTTGACCTGGTAGAGGTCGAGGTTGCTGGCCGCCGCCCCGGTGGCCTTGCGGCTCTGGCCCTGGTTGGCATCGTGGATGCGGTCGACCAGTGCGTCCAGTTCCTCGGGCGGCACGAGGCCGGGGTAGGCCATGCGGTCGCCGGCATCGGCACCGATATCGATGATGCCGATGCCGTCGTGGGTGTCGAGCACGGTCAGCGCATTGGTCGGGCGGATGTTGATCCAGCGCTTCAACGCCGTGGCGGTGCCGAAGCTGAAGGCATGCAGCACCAGCGGCGGCAGGGCGAAGTCGTAGACCCAGTCGACCTGGCGGGCGATCTCGATCTGGCGCTGGTGATAGGCATGGATCTCGACCAGCACCTCGATGCCCAGCGCCCTCGCCTCCCCGGCGAACTCGGCGATGAAGTCGAAGGTCTCCGGCATCATGAAGCAGCTGGCGCCGGCCTTCTTGATGGCATAGCCGACCGCGTCGAGGCGAACCATGCGGATGCCGTTGTCGGCAAAGCGGCTCAGGATGCTGCTGAGGTAGGCACGACCCTGCGGATGCCGCACGGCGATGTCGATCTGCGCCGCCGTGAAGGTGGTCCACAGGATGCGGCGCTCACCATGCTTCAGCGTGGCATAGGTCAGCGGCAGGCCGGGCCGCGGCCGGTAGACGGCCAGCAGGTCGCGCTCGCCGGCGCCCTCGGGGAAGACGGCATCCAGCGTCAGGAACAGGCCGGCATAGGCCGACGCCTCACCCTTCTCGGAGTAGTCCTGGAACTGCGGCGACTCAGCAGACATGTGGTTGACGATGACGTCGGCCATCACGTCCAGGTCCTCGGTCAGCGCCTTGATGTCGCTCCAGTCGCCCAGGCGCGGGTCGACTTGCCTGTGGTCGATGGGATCGAAGCCGGCATCCGCGCCATCGATGGCATGGAAGAAGGGCAGCAGGTGCACGCCGCCGAACACACCCGCAAGCGGCGAGCCGGGCTGGCCGAGCAGGTTCTTCAGCCGCGCCAGGTCGGCGCCGTCGCGACGGCCACCCAGGCGGTCGACATAGGTGATGAGCTGGACTTGGTTCTTCATTTCGCGTTGGAGTCAGAAGTTTTCACGCGCAGCACGCACAGGGCGGCCAGGGCGAGCAGCACGCCGGCCAGGCGGATGACGTTCTCGGGGCGGCCGCCGAGCAGGCCGTCATAGAGCAGCGGCAGCGTCAGGGACTGGATGAGCATCGGGATCACGATGAACATGTTGAAGATGCCCATGTAGACCCCGGCGCGCTCGGGCGGGATGCTGCCGGCCAGCAGCACATAGGGGTTGCCCATGATGGAACCCCAGGCCAGGCCGATGCCCACCATGGGCAGGAAGAGCCAGGCCTTGTTCTCGGCCCCGTGGATGCCGGGCAGCATCCACATGCCGACGGCCGCACAGGCCAGGGCAAAGGCATGCACCCATTTCGCGCCGAGGCGCTTGGTGAAGGGCACCATCGCGAAGGCGGCGACGAAGGCAATGACGTTGTAGAAGCCGCCGACCTGGCCGTTCAGCAGGGCCGCGTCGCGAAAGCCGGCGCTCTTGGCGTCGTCGGTGCCGAAGATGGTGGCCGCCAGCGTCGGCACGATGTAGATCCAGTAGCAGACCATGCCGTACCACTGGAACAGGGCCATCCACCACAGCCGGCGCATCGTCGGCGGCATCTCGCGCAGCGCCTGCCAGATCTCGGCCAGCGCCGGCCCCAAGCCGCGCGGCAGCGCCCGCAGGCGTGCCACTTCCTCGGGCGGCAGCGGCAACTCGGGCACGCGGCGGATGGACCAGTACACCGTCGTGAAGGACAGCAGCGCGCCGACCACGAAGGCCAGCGTCGTGACCACCGGAATGCCGTTGGCGCCCAGGGCGTCCTTGTTCATGCCCAGTCCGACGAGGATGCTGGGCGTCAGATACGCCAGGGTCTGGGCCAGGCCGGTGAAGGAGGCCTGGGTCAGGAAGCCGCTGGCATGCTGCTCCTCGCGCAGGCGGTCGCTGACGTAGGCGCGGTAGGGCTCCATCGTCACGTTGTTGGCGGCGTCCAGGATCCACAGCAGGCCGGCGGCGAACCACAGCGTCGGGCTGAAGGGCATCAGCAGCAGGCCGAGGGAACAGAGCAGCGCACCGATCAGGAAGTAAGGCGTGCGCCGGCCCATGCGGTGGGTCGTGCGGTCGCTCATCGCGCCGATGACGGGCTGCACCAGCAGCCCCGTGATGGGACCGGCCAGCCACAGATAGGGCAGGTCCTTGCCCTCGGCGCCGAGCATCTGGTAGATCGGGCTCATGCTGGCCTGCTGCAGGCCGAAGCTGAACTGGATGCCGAGGAAGCCGACATTCATGTTGACGATCTGGCCAACCGACAGGCGCGGCTTGTCGACGAAGGGGGTGCTCATGTCAGGGCCTCCTCGGGCTCGATGCGCAGGGCCTGCAAGGCCTCGCGCCAGGGTTGCAGCGCGGCCGGATCGGCCGGCAGGGGCCCGCGCAGCCCGCAGATCGCCCCGGCGTAGCGGTTGGCCAGGCCCAGCGTGACGGCCAGCGGCCGCCGCAGCGCCAGGCCCGCCAGCAGCATGGCCGTGAAGGCATCACCGGCGCCGACCGTGTCCACCAGCCGCGGCAGGGCCGCGCCCTCGCCCGCCGCCAGCGTGTCACCCGTCGGGCCCAGCAGTGCATAGCCGGCCGCGCCGCGCGTCAGCACCAGACGCTGCAGCGCAAAGCGACCCATCAGCGCCGCGATGCCCTCGGGGGCAAACCAGTCCAGCAGCACGGCCAGTTCGTCCTCGTTGACCTTGACCCAGTCGGCCAGCATCAGCGACTCGGCGGCCAGCTCCCGCAGTTCCAGCCCCGGACGCAGGTTCAGGTCGAGGAAGGCCAGGCCGCGCGCCTGCTTGACCGCCGCCCGCAGGCTGGCCCGCGATGTCGCGCTGCGCTGGGCCAGCGTGCCGAAGTAGACGATGACGTCCTCGCGCACCCCGCCCGGCGCTTCGATGTGGTCCCAGGCCGCGTCGGCGTGGATCTCGAAACTGTGGCCGCCGTCGGCCTGTTCATGCACGCTGACGCGACCGGTCGCGTGGCTGGCGTCGCGTTGCAGGCCGGCCGTGTCCAGGCCGTAGCGGCGGGCGCTGTCCAGCAGCAGCCGGCCAGCGGCGTCGTCAGCACCGATGCGGCTGACGAAACGCACCGGTGCGCCCAGCCAGGACAGCGACCGCGCCACGTTGAAGGGCGCGCCGCCCGGCACGGCGCCGTCCCTGAACTCGTCGACCAAGGCCTCGCCAAGCACGAGGACGGCCCGGTCTGCCGGCTGCGCCGATTGCATTGCTGTCTCCTGTCGTTGTCGCCGCGCCTTCTCCCAGGGGGACTGGCGCATGGCCGGATTGTGGATCTTTGGAGACTCGATTGCAATCGATTGCAAATCAGGGAAAACCAGCGCGCGAGCTCAGCACGCGCCGGCGCCGGCACTGGCCCGACAGACCCAGACGGTGGGCGCTTCGCCACCGGGCGAGCGGTAGCCGGCCTCGACCGCCGCCCGCGCCGCGCCGACGCGCCCGCTGGGCATCAGGCCCACCACGCAACCACCGAAGCCGCCGCCCGTCATGCGCGCCCCACCCTCCGGGCCGATGGCCTGCTGCAGGATCTCGACGAGCCGGTCGACGGCGGGCACGGTGATCTCGAAATCGTCGCGCATGGACACGTGCGAGGCCGCCATCAGCCGGCCCAGCGCCGTCAGGTCGCCGGCGGCCAGGGCCTGGGCCGCCGCCTGGGTGCGGGCGTTCTCGGTGACGATATGCCGGGCGCGACGGTAGACCACGTCGTCCAGGCCCGCGGCGCCGGCTTGCAGCCGCTGCAGGTCGACGTCCCGCAGCGCCGCCACGCCGTAGTGCCGCGCGGCGGCCTCGCACTGGCGGCGGCGGGTGTTGTATTCGCTCTCCACCAAGCCGCGCTGGACGCGCGAGTGCACGATCATGACGGCCAGATCGGGCGGCAGCGGCACGGAAACGGCGGCCAGGCTGCGGCAGTCGATCAGCAGTGCGTGGCCGGCCTCGCCGCGGGCGGAGATGAGCTGGTCCATGATGCCGCAGTTGCAGCCGACGAATTCGTTCTCGGCGCGCTGGGCGGTCAAAGCCAGCGTCGTCGGGTCGAGGTCCAGGCCGTGCAGCGACTTGAAAGCCTGGCCGACGGCCACCTCGAAGGAGGCCGACGAGGACAGGCCTGCCCCCTGCGGCACGTCGCCGGCCACGGCGAGGTCGGCCCCGCGCAGCGGCAGGCCGCGGGCTGCCAGCATCTGCACCATGCCACGGGCGTAGTTGGCCCAGGCGGCGTCCTCGCGGTGCGGGATGGCCGTGCCGATGCGGAAGCGGTCGATGGCGCCGTCATAGTCGGCCGCGACGATCTGCACCTGGTCGTCCTTGCGCGGCCGCGCGGCGATGCGGGTGCCGAAATCGATGGCGCAGGGCAGCACGAAGCCATCGTTGTAGTCGGTGTGCTCGCCGATCAGGTTGACCCGACCCGGCGCCTGCACGCGCAGCGTGGGCTCGACGCCAAAGGCGGCACGGAAGGCCTCGTCCGCGCGTTCGCGGGGTGTCATGCCAGCTCCCGATAGTGGACATCGCTGACAGCCCGCAGCCGCTCGGCCGCCTGCTCGGGCGTCAGGTCGCGCTGGGCCTCGGCCAGCATCTCGAAGCCGACCATGAACTTGCGCACCGTGGCCGAGCGCAGCAGCGGCGGGTAGAAGTGGGCGTGCAACTGCCAGGGTCGTGCATCGCCGGTGTCGAAGGGTGCGCCGTGCCAGCCCATCGAGTACGGGAAGGCGCAGCGGAACAGGTTGTCGTAGCGCGAGGTCAGGCGCTTGAGCGCATCGGCGAGGCTGGTGCGCTGCGCCGGCGTGAGCTGCGGCAGGCACTGCACGGCGAAGCGCGGCAGCAACAGGGTCTCGAAGGGCCAGGTGGCCCAGAAGGGCACCACCGCCAGCCAGTCCTCGTTCTGCACCACCACGCGCTCGCCGCCGGCCTCGCGCTCGGCCACGTCGAGCAACAGCGGGCGCCCCTCGGCGGCGAAATAGCCGCGCTGGTGGACGTCCTCGGTGGCCGCCTCGTTGGGCAGGAAGCCGGTGGCCCAGATCTGACCGTGCGGATGGGGCTGGGAGCAGCCCATGATCTCGCCCTTGTTCTCGAACACCTGCACCCAGGCGTGGTCGCGGCCGAGCTCGGAGCTCTGGGCGCACCAGGTGTCGACGACGGCGACGATCTCGGCCTGCGACAGCTCGGGCAGGGTGCGCGAGTGGTCGGGCGAGAAGCAGATGACGCGGCTGGTGCCGCGCGCGGCCTGGGTCTGCAACAGTGCGTCGCCGGCCGGCGCCTCGGGCACCTCGGGCATCAGCGCCGCATGGTCGTTCGTGAAGACGAAGGTGCCACGGTAGTCCGGGTTGACTTGGCCATTGACGCGGGTGTTGCCGGCACAGAGGTAGCAGGCCGGGTCATGGCGCGGCAGCTGGACGTCCGAGCGGGCCTCTTCCCGCCCCTGCCAGGGCCGCTTGGCGCGATGGGGCGAGACGAGCACCCACTGGCCAGTCAGCGGGTTGCGGCGGCGGTGGGAATGCTCGGCGGGGTCGAAGCTCATAGCCGTTCCAGGTGCACGACGAAGCAGGTCTCGGCGACCGAGCGCGGCAGCGGCAGGCCGGCCTGGGCCAGCCAGGCGCCGTCGAGCTCGACGCCCTGCTCCAGCGCGTCGAAGAAAGGCGCCGAAGGGCCGAAACCGTCGTGGCCGGTGGGCGGTGCCTGGCGCACGCGCGTGACGCGGTAGCGGGCGCCGGCGTCCAGCATGGGCAGGCGGGCGGCGGGGTTGTACTTGAAGCTGCTCGGCTCGGTGCGGTAGACCATCAGCAGCAGCTCATCGGCCGCCTCGTCGCCATGGGCCTGCCACACCAGCCCGTCGCCAGCCTCGCCCAGCCATACGCGGCCGTGGTGCAGGCGCTCGCGCCAGCGCTTGTAGAGCGCGATCCACTGCGACACCTCGGTGCGCGTGGCGTCGTCGAAGAGACGCGCGTCCAGCTCGACGCCGAGGTGGCCCGGCAGCGCGACGGCGGCGCGGAAGGCCATGCTCTGCGTGCGGCCGGTCGTGTGGGCCGGCGAAGTGCCGATGTGGGCGCCCATGATCTCGGGCGGGAAGAACTGCAGGAAGCCGCGCTGCATGGCCACGCGCGACAGCGCGTCGATGCAGTCGCTGGTCCAGACGCGGTGGCTGTGGCGCAGCACGCCGAAGTCGATGCGCCCGCCTCCGCCCGAGCAGCTCTCGATCTCGACCGCGGGATGGGCGGCGCGCAGCCGGTCCATCAACGCGTAGGCGGCGTCCACCTGGGCCCGGTAGCCGGCGCTGCCGTCGGCCAGGCCGGCGGTGGTCAGGTCGCGGTTGTGGTCCCACTTCAGGTAGGCGATGGGGTGAGCCGCCAGCAGCGCGGCGATCTTGCGGAACAGGTGGTCCGACACCTCGGGCCGCGAGATGTCCAGCACCAGCTGGTTGCGTGCGGTGATCAGCGGCCGGCCGGCGAGCTGCAGGGCCCAGTCGGGATGGGCGCGGAACAGCTCGCTGTCGGGGTTGACCATCTCGGGCTCGACCCACAGGCCGAACTCCATGCCCAGCCCGTTCACGTGGGCGACCAGCTCGCCCAGGCCTTGCGGGAACTTGGTCGCGTCGGGCCACCAGTCGCCCAGGCCGGCGCGGTCGTGGTGGCGGGCGTTGAACCAGCCGTCGTCCAGCACGAAGCGCTCCACCCCCAGGCCGGCGGCGGCGGTGGCGAGTTCCTTCACCTTCTCCGGCTGGATGTCGAAGTAGAAGCCCTCCCAGGTGTTGAGATGCACGGGCCGCGGCCTCATCGCGCCGCCATGCCAGGGCAGCCGGGCACGCAGTTCGGCGTGGAAGTTGGCGGCCAGGCCGTTCAGGCCTTCGGTGGAGCAGCTGGCGACCAGCTCGGGCGTCGTCACCGTGGCACCGGGCGCCAGGCGCAGCTCGCCGGGCGCCAGCCATTCGCCGAACTGCCACTGGTACTGGCCGTCGTTCAGCCATTCGATGGTCTGGGCATGGTTGCCCGACCAGGCCAGGTGGGCACCATAGACCAGGCCGGCATGGGTGGTGGCACCGGGCGCCGTGACGACGGCACCGGGGAAGCAGTCCTGCGTCGTGCGGCCGCGCCGGCTCTCACGCCGCCACAGCGAGCGCGTCAGCGCCTCGGTCTGCAGCAGGAACTCGTGCATGTGCTGGCCGGCGTAGAAGCGCACCTGCTCGGCATCGCCCGGCAGCGGCAGCGTGGCGGCTGCCAGCCATTGCACGTCGAGTTCGCTGGCGCCGAGGTTGGTCAGCGTCGATCGTGCGACGAGCACGTCGCTGGCCTCGTCCAGGCGCAGCTGCAGGTCCAGGCGCAGTTGGGCGACCGTGTCGGTCAGCTGCAGCACGACGGCGCGGCCGGGCTCCGTCCACTCGACCTCGCAGCGCGTGAAGGCCTGGGCGAAGTCGCGCCCGCCGCGGTGGGCCAGCAGCGCGCTCTGGCCGAACCAGCCGACGCCGAAGGTGGGCGCCACCGTCAGCGGCTGGTCGACGTCCAGCATGAAGGACGGCAGCGGCCGCGCCTCGCGCAGCGCCGCGCCGGGGTCGATGCCGTCGGGCAGGCGCGGGCCCCAGTAGCGCCACAGCGGCGCCTCGCCGGGTGGCAGTTCGAGGACAAGGCTGCTGCGGCGGCCGTGAAGAAACAGGAAGTCGGTACTCATGGGTTCAGGCGGCTTCGGGCAGGCGCAGGTCGGGCGCGGGGATGCAGCGTGGCAGGGCCAGCCCCTGTCCGTCAAACAGGTGCAGGGCCGTGGCCGGCAGCGTGACGGCGATGCGCTGGCCGGCATCGGCATGGGCCTGGCCGGGTGCCTTCACGGTCAGCTCGCCGTCGAGGTAGAGGTAGGTGGACTCGCCCAGGCGCTCCTGCCAGCGCACCTCGCGGACGATGTGCTGGCTGGCCGTGCCGGGCTCGGCATGCTCGGGCCGCACGCCCACGGTGACGGGCGCACCGGCGGGCAAGGCGGCAGCATCGACGGCCACCTCCAGCAGCTCGCCCGTGGCCAGGCGCACGCGGGCGCCGTCGCCGCGCCCTTCCACCAGCGTGGCCGGCAGGAAGTTCATCCGGGGCGAACCGATGAAGCCGGCCACGAAGAGGTTGCGCGGCCGGTGGTAGAGCTCCAGCGGCGAGCCGCACTGGGCCACGCTGCCCTCGCGGGCGACGGCCTCGCCGGCGTTGAGCAGCAGGATGCGGTCGGCCAGCGTCATGGCCTCGACCTGGTCGTGCGTCACGTAGATGGTGCTGGCGCGGCCGAAGTCGCGGTGGATCTTGGCGATCTCGAAGCGGGTCTGCACGCGCAGCGCGGCGTCGAGGTTGGACAGCGGTTCGTCGAACAGGAAGACGCCGGGCTCGCGCATGATGGCGCGCCCGATGGCCACGCGCTGGCGCTGGCCGCCGGACAGGGCCTTGGGCTTGCGGTCCAGCAGGGCCTGCAGCTGCAGCTTGGCGGCCACGCCTTGGACCTTGGCGCGGATGGTGGCCTTGTCGACCCCGGCCAGGCTCAGGCCGAAGCCCAGGTTCTCCTCGACGCTCAGGTGCGGGAACAGCGCATAGCTCTGGAACACCATGGCCACGCCGCGCTTGGCGGGCGGCGTGTCGTTCATGCGCTGGCCGCCGATGCGCAGCTCGCCGGCGCTGATCTCCTCCAGGCCCGCCACCATGCGCAGCAGCGTGGACTTGCCGCAGCCGCTGGGGCCGACGAAGACGCAGAACTCGCCGTCGCGGATGTGCAGGTCGACGTTGCGGATGACGGGCACGCCGCCGGCGTAGGTCTTGCAGACGGAGCTGAGTTCGATGCCGGCCATGGGGGCTTTCGTTGGGCGTTCAGGGTTGCAGCAGGCGCTGCACGCGGGCGTCCACCCTGCGCAGGGCGGTGGCGGCGTCGACCTTGCCGATCAGCACGCCCTCGATGGCCGTGCCCACCCAGTCGTAGATCTCGGCGCCATGGTCGGCGATGGGCATTGGGAAGTTGCGCTCGTGGCTCATGGCCAGGAAGGCCGCGCTGTCCACGCCGCGCCTGGCCTGGGCCTGCACGGCCAGCTCGGCCATGCCCTTCAGCGCCGGGTAGGTGACGCCGGCCTCGGCCACCAGGCGCTGACACGTCGGCGTGGCCATGAATCGCACCCACTGCCACGCCTCTTCCTTGACCTTGGAGCCGGCCCAGACGGAGTCGCCCAGGCCGTTCATCATGCTGGCCCGCTTGCCGATGGGCCCCACCGGCAGCGGCACCCAGGCATGGCGGAAGCGCGCGTTGCGAGCGAAGTTGGCGATCATCCAGGAGCCCTCGGGCACCATGGCCGCCTTGCCGGCGATGAACATGGCGGCCGAGCCCAGCGAGCGGGTCAGCTCGAAGGGCGCCGACACGCCCTTGGCCGGCAGGCTGGCGATGTAGCCGATGGTCTGGGCCAGGCGCGGGTCGTCGTAGTGCAGGCGCGGCGACCATGGCTGGTCCTGCAGCGTGAAGCCGGTGGACGCGGCGAAATGGCTCCACTCGGTCTGGCCCAGCGCGCCGCCGGGGCCGGGGGTCTGGAAGCCGTAGACCTTGACGCGGCGGCGGTCGAAGCCGGGGTCTGCCGCCGAACGGCCGTCGCGGTCGCGCGAGAGGCGGCGGGCGATGCGCTCGAAGCTGCCCCCGTCCACCGGGTTCCAGGTCATGGACCAGAGCTCCTCGCGCGTGACGCCGGCCCGTTCGGCCATCTCCAGGTTGACGGCCAGGGCCACCATGTCCCAGTCCTTGGGCAGGCCATACTGGCCGCCGGACCGGCCCCAGATGTTGAAGGCGCCCGGCACATAGGACTCGGGATCCAAGGGCTCGCGCTTCAGATAGGGCGCGAGGTCCAGCAGCTGGCCGTTCTTCATCAGCTCGGGGAACTTGGCCAGATGGTTGACGAAGACGTCGGGCGCGGTGCCGGCGATGAAGCCGGTGGACAGGGCCGTCCAGTAGTCCGCCCAGCCGGCCTGCTGGAACTTGATGGTGATGCCGGGGTGCTGCTGCTCGAAGCGCTGGGCGCACTGGCGGTAGGCGGGCTGCTGGTCGGAGTCCCACAGCATGTAGCGCACCTCGACGGCCTGAGCCAGCGATGAGGCGACCAGACAGGCCAGAGCCAGGCTTGCGGCAATGAGTCGCTTCATCGTCACTTGCCTCCGCTGTGCTGCACCGACTCGATGACGCGCCGGCCGAACACCGCCAGCAGCAGCAGCACCGGCAGCAGCGCGACGACGGTGGCCGCCATCAGGCCGGTCCAGTCCGGCTGGCCCTGGGGCGTCTGCGACTTGAAGGTCTGCAGGGCCACGGTCAGCACCTGGTGGGCCTCGTCCTTGGCGACGAGGTAGGGCCAGAAGAACTCGTTCCAGAGGTTGATGCCGGTCAGCATGGCGATGGTGGCCAGGGCCGAGGACGACAGCGGCAGCACGACGCGGGCAAAGATGTAGGCGTGCGAGGCGCCTTCCAGCAAGGCCGCCTCCTCGATGTCGCGCGGGATGGCGAGGAAGAACTGGCGCAGGAAGAACACCGAGAAGCCCTGCATCAGGCAGAAGGGCGCCACCATGCCGACGAAGGTGTCGAGCCAACCCAGCTCCTTGATGAGGATGAAGTTGGGGATGAAGGTGACGACGCCCGGCACCATCATCGTGCCGACGAAGAGGGCGAACAGCAGGTTGCGGCCCGGGAAGCGCAGCCGCGCAAAAGCATAGGCCGCCATCGCCGCGCAGCCGACCTGCAGCACCACGATGACGACCGTGAACAGCACCGAGTTGACGAGAGCCCGCAGGAAATTGATCTCGGCCCCGGAGCCGCCGACCGCCAGACTCTGCTCCGGCGACAGCAGGCCGAGCACGCGACGGAAGTTCAGCAGCGTCGGGTCGCGCGGCAGCAGCGTCGCGGACTGGTCATAGAGCTGCTGAGGCGGCACCAGCGCCGTCTTCAGCGCGAACCACAGCGGCAGCAGCGTGACCAACAACATGCCCAGCAGTGCGGCCCAGGCGAGCAGGCGGCCGAGCGTCCAGCGTTGACCCGGGGCGCTCATGCCAAGTCGCTCTCGTTGGCGCGCATGACGCGCATCTGCACGACGGTGTAGGCCAACATCACGAGGCAGAGCACCATCGACATCGCCGAGGCATAGCCCATCTTGTAGAAGCTGAAGGCGTTCTGCACGATGTAGTAGACGATGACCTGGGTGGAATCCAGCGGCCCGCCCTTGGTCGTCACGGCGATGGTGTCGAAGATCTGGAAGGAGCCGGTCACGCTGGTCACCAGCACGAAGACCATGACGGGCCGCAGCAGCGGCAGCGTGATGCGGCGGAACATCTGCCATTCCGACGCGCCCTCCAGCCCGGCCGCCTCGTAGAGGGAGCGCGGGATGTTCTGCAGCCCCGCCAGGAAGAGCAGCGCCACCAGCCCCATGTGGCGCCAGATGTTGACGGCGGCCACGGTCAGCAGCGCCTGGTCCACGCCGCCGAAAAAGGGCTGGCGGTCGACGTCCAGCGTGGCCAGCATCTCGTTGGCCCAGCCCAGCAGCGGGTCCAGCATCCACAACCAGATCATGGCGACGAGCACGTTGGACAGCAGATAGGGCAGCAGCACGACGGACTTGACCCACAGCGAGCGCGTCAGCCTGTCCATGGCGACGGCCAGGAACAGGCCGAACGCGATCTGCAGCGGGATGTTCAGCAGCACATACCAGGCGCTGAGCTTCATGCCCTGCCAGAAGCCGCCGTCCCGCAGCAACTCGGCGTAGTTGGCCAGGCCCACGAAACGCGGCTCGCGCAGCAGGTTCCAGTCGGTGAAGCTGATCGCGAAGGCACGCCAGGTCGGCCAGGCGTGGAAGAGCAGGAAGCCGATGAAGGCCGGCCCCACCAGCGCGAAAGCAGTCAGCGTCTCGGCCCGGCGGGCGGAGTCGAAAGCGGCGACGAAGGGGGCGAGAAGACGGCTCACGATTGCTGCATTTTCGATCAATGCACTCATTCTGGGCGCTTTTGCAATCGTTTGTATTCGGGATTGTCCCAAGCTTCGGAAACCAGGCCGACGTGGAGCTTCCCACGGCAGCCCACCCCGTTTTCCCCAGCCTCCCAGGCCCTCGACAAGCGCGCGGTACGCCCCGGAGCAAGCTACCGAATCAAACCCGCAATCATTCAAGACTCCAAGTCTGCATTGAGAACTCACGAAGCAGAACAGAGGCCGCCCCGCGCGGCCCCACGCCCTCGACAGCGGCGCTGCTGCCGCCCGCGAGGCGCACCTTCGCCGGTTGCCCCGCACCAACATCGCTCGTTTTCCCTAGCATTGCAATCGATTGCTTTTTTTGCACAGCGAACCTATTCTTCGACGCAAATGAGAAATGGCGCCACCGTGGTCGGCGCCTCGCGACAAACCAATCCAACGAAGGAGACAACGTGAAGTCCATGTCCGCCCGCCACCCCACCCTCACTCCGCTGGCCCAATTGCTGGCCACCTCGTTCGCCGCCCTCGCGCTGCCCGCGATGGCGCAGACCACGGACCCCGCCAAGTCCGACGTCGTCGGCCTGGAACGCGTCGTCACGACCGCCACCTCGTCTGCCAAGTCCAAGATGCGCAGTTCGGTCTCCGTGACTGACGTCGACCAGGAGCAGGTGCAGGCGCTGGGCGCACGCACCGAGGCCGAAGTGCTGCTGCTGATCCCCGGCATCCGCACCAACCCCGATTCCGGCGCCGGCGGCAACGCCAACATCTCGGTGCGCGGCCTGCCCATCTCGTCGGGCGGCTCCAAGTACGTGCAGTTGCAGGAAGACGGTTTGCCAACCGTGCAGTTCGGCGACATGAACTTCGGCAACAACGACTACTGGATTCGCTTCGACACCAACGTCGACCACATCCAGACGCTGCGTGGCGGCTCGTCGTCGGTGTTCGCCTCGCACGCCCCGGGCGCCGTCATCAACTACATCAGCAAGACGGGCAAGCAGACCGGCGGCAGCATCGGCATCTCCCAGGGCCTGAATTTCAAGGAAACCCGCGTCGACGGCGACTACGGCGCCAAGCTCGCGCCGGACCTGTACTACCACGTCGGCGGCTACTACCGTCAGGGCGAGGGCGCCCGCCATGGCACCTCAAATGCGCTGCTGGGCTACCAGCTCAAGGGCAACATCACCAAGGAGTTCAACGGCACCAAGGGCTACGTCCGCGCCTACTTCAAGGTGCTCGACGAACATGCGCCAGCCAACCCCCAATCGTTCCTGACGGCCAGCCAGTCCGGCAACTACTTCGGAGGCTTTGCCAAGGCGCCCAATTTCGACGCGACCCGCGAGTCTGGTGCTTCGATCTACAACGCCACGGTCCCTGGCATCGACCCGGTCACACGCGAGCGCTTGAATACGTCGCTGGTCGACGGCATCACCGTGAAGACCAAGGCAGTCGGCCTGGAGTTCCACAACGAACTGGCCAACGGCTTCACCGTCGATGACAAGTTCCGCATCACGAACAGCTCGGGTGCCTTCCAGACGCAGTTCTGGGATGTCCAGACTCTGAACAATCTGCTGGGCGGATTCGGCGCCGGTGCAACGGCCAAGTATTTCAACGGCCCGAAGGCGGGCACGACCGTCACCGCTGCCAACCTCGCCACCGGCCTGGTCTCCAAGAGCGCGGCCATCAACACGCAGCTGCCCGACATGGGCAATCTGGTGAACGACCTTTCGGTCGCCAAGCAGATGAAGACCGACATCGGCACCCTGGACCTGCGGGGCGGCATGTTCTATTCACGCCAGAACGTCGTGCAGCGCTGGATGATCAGCGAGCGCGTGGTCGAAGCGGCCGCCAACGGTGCCGTCATCGACGTCTACGACGCCGCCGGAGCCGCACTGACCACGGCAGGCCTGACCGGCTACAACAACCAGTGGGGCGGCTGCTGCGCCCGCGACATCGACACGCGGTTCACGACGACGGCCCCCTACCTGTCGGCCAACCTCGGCTCCGGCAATCTGGACCTGGACGCCGGCATCCGGCGCGAGAACTTCAAGGCCAACGGCAACTACGCTGCGGGCGGCTCGCAGGCCTACGACGTCAACGGTGACGGCAAGATCAGCGGTGCCGAGAAGAACGTCTTCCTGATCGATCCGAACCTCCCGCGCGGCCTGGCCAACTACTCCACCAACTACACCAACTACTCGCTGGGCGCGAACTACCGCCTGACCAGCGACCTGAGCGCCTTCGTTCGCTACAGCAAGGGCACCCGCGCCGTCGCCGACCGCCTGCTGTTCTCGTCCAACATCGATGCCGCCACGGGCCAGCTGACGGTCGGGGGCAAGGCCGCGGTGCTGGCACCGGTCAAGCAGTCCGAGGTGGGCGTGAAGTACCGCGGCGTGGCCGACTGGGGCAACTACGGCCTGGCGGCCACGCTGTTCCACTCGACCACCACCGAATTCGACTACGACCAGACCCGCCAGGACGACCCGAGCAAGCCCAACTACCAGGGCCCCAAGCTCAACGTGCTGGGCTACAAGGCGGATGGTCTCGAGCTGGAAACGGCCGGCGGCATCGGCAACTTCGCGCTGAACTTCAACGTCGTGTACTCGAAGGAAGTCATGACGTCCAATCTGGGCGACGCCAGCCAGGTGGGCAAGACTTCCGGTGGGGTGCCGAAGTGGCGCTACACCATCTCGCCCCGATACGCGATCGGCGACCTGACGCTGAGCGCGACGGTGCGAGGCCAGGGCGAAGTGTTCGCGGACAACAGCAACACGACCAAGATCAAGGGCCACTACATCATCAGCGCCGCGGCCAACTACGACTTCGGCGGCGGTCTCTCGGGCGGCCTGACCGTCAACAACCTGTTCAACAAGGTCTACCCGACCGGCGGCGGCGGCTTCATCGGCGGATCGACCACGATCTTCGGTGCTGGACTCGAGAACGGGCGCACGATCAACGCCAACGTGCGGTACAGCTTCTGATCCCGGCGGGTTCGCCCGCCCTCTTCTGTTCCGGCCGGCACTGCGCGACGCAACGCCGGCCGGCGTTTCTTCTGGGCAACTGCTCGCGTCATCATCGCAACCTCGTCAACGCGTCCCGAGCCATGACACCCCATCCCCGTTCGCTGCGCCACATCGTCATCGTCGGCGGCGGCTCCGCCGGCTGGATGGCCGCCACCTCTCTGGCCACCGCCCTGGCCTCACGACAGTGCGCCATCACGCTGGTGGAGTCCGACGAGATCGGCACCGTGGGGGTTGGCGAGGCCACCATCCCGCCCATCCGCACCTTCAACCAGACCCTGGGCCTGAACGAGGCGGAGTTCATGCGCCGCACCCAGGGCAGCTTCAAGCTCGGCATCCAGTTCGTGGATTGGGGGCGACAGGGCCAGCAATACTTCCACCCCTTCGGCCCGCACGGTGTCGCCTTCGACTACGCCCCGCTGCACCAGCACTGGCTCAAGAGCCGCCATGAAGGCAGCTGCAGCAGCAGCCTCGACGACCACTCCATGGCCTGGGCTGCCGCCCGCCTGAACCGCTTCGCGCCGCCCGAGGCCAACCCGCGGGACGTGCGCTCCACCTACGACTACGCCTACCACTTCGATGCCGGGCTCTATGCGCGCTACCTGCGCGAGGTCGCCGAGGCGCGCGGCGTGCAGCGCGTGGAGGGCCGCATCAGCGCGGTCGAGCTGCGCGCCGCGGACGGCTTCGTCGACCACGTGCGCCTGGCCGACGGACGCGACATCGCGGGCGACCTCTTCATCGACTGCTCCGGCTTTCGCGGCCTGCTGATCGAGGAAGCCCTGCAGACGGGCTACGAGGACTGGAGCCACTGGCTGCCCTGTGACCGCGCCGTGGCCGCGCCCTGCGCCCGCGCGGGCGACTTCACGCCCTACACCCGCTCCACGGCCCGTGCCGCGGGCTGGCAGTGGCGCATCCCGCTGCAGCACCGCACCGGCAACGGCTATGTCTACTGCAGCCGCTTCATCGGCGACGACGAGGCCGCCGGGACCCTGCTCAGCCACCTGGACGCATCGGCCCAGGCCACGCCCCGGCCACTGCGCTTCACCACCGGGCGGCGGCGCCAGTTCTGGAACCGCAACGTCATCGCGCTCGGCCTGGCCAGCGGCTTCATGGAACCGCTGGAGTCGACGAGCCTGCACCTGGTGCAGTCTGGCATCTCACGACTGCTGGCCCTCTTCCCCGACCGCAACTTCGATCCCCTCACGACGGCCGAGTACAACCGCATCGGCACCCAGGAGTGGGAGCGCATCCGCGACTTCCTGATCCTGCACTACAAGCTGACCGAGCGCGACGACAGCGAGCTGTGGCGCTACTGCGCGGCCATGTCCATCCCGGACACGCTGCAGTGGAAGATCGATCACTTCCAGCGCCGCGGCCGGCTGGTGTCGGAAGGCAACGACCTGTTCGGCAACCACAGCTGGCTGGCCGTTCACATCGGCCAGTTCAACTGGCCCGAGGCCCACGACCCCCTGGTGGACCTGCGCGGCGTGGACGGTGCGGCCATGCTCGAGCGCCAACGCCTGGCGATGAGCCAGGCCGCAACTTCGATGCCGACGCACCAGGCTTTCATCGAACGGCACTGCCGGGCGCCGGACCTCTGACGCCACGGGCGACCGCACAGCCGCCGCCGATCATCCACGCCTCAACGCGACCGCCATGGCCAGCGCCCCCACGCCCCAATACCGCCCTGCCTACCACTACACGCCCGCGGCGAACTGGATGAACGACCCGAACGGGCTGGTCTTCCATCAAGGCGTCTACCACCTGTTCTACCAATACCACCCCGAGGGCCCGACCTGGGGGCCGATGCACTGGGGCCATGCCACCAGCGCTGATCTGCTGCACTGGCAGGAACAGCCCGTCGCCCTGGCCCCGGACGCGCTGGGCATGATCTTCTCGGGCAGCGCGGTGGTCGATCACGACAACCGCTCGGCCCTCGGTCCGGCCGGCACCTCGCCGCTGGTGGCCATGTTCACCCACCACCGCCCGGCCGATGCGCAGGCGGGCGTCGCCTCGCACGAGAGTCAGGGCCTCGCCGTGAGCCTCGATGGCGGTCGCACCTGGTCCAAGTTCGATGGCAACCCGGTGCTTCCCAATCCGGGGCTGAAGGACTTCCGCGACCCCAAGCTCTGCTGGCTGGCAGAGCCACAGCGCTGGCTGGCCGTGCTGGCCTGCGGCGACCGCATGCGCTTCTACAGCTCGCCCGACCTGAAGTCCTGGACGCTGGAGAGCGAATTCGCGCACGAGCTTGGCACCGGCGGCGTCTGGGAGTGCGGCGACCTGTTTCCGCTGCGCGCCGCAGACGGACCGATGTACTGGGTGCTGCTGGTGAGCGTGACCCTCGGCGGCCCCAACGGCGGTTCCGGGACTTTGTACTTCATGGGTGACTTCGATGGCCACCGCTTCACGCCGCTGGACACGCAGATCCGCTGGCTCGACTTCGGCCCGGACAACTACGCCGGCGTCACCTGGTCGGGCGTCGATGACCGCGCCCTCTTCATCGGCTGGATGAGCAACTGGCTCTACGCGACGTCGGTGCCGACGGCCCCCTGGCGCAGCGCGATGACGATGCCGCGCGAACTGCAGCTCCGGCTGGGTGAGGAGGGTCCTCGTGTGGCGTCCGTGCCGGCTCGCGAACTGCTCGCGCTGCAGGGCGCGGCGCTTCTGGAACTGCACGAGATCGAGCTGCAGGAGCCGCTGGCCCTCAGCGCCGGGCTGCGGGCGGCCGGCAGCGCCTTCGTGCTCCGCCTCGGCTTCGCCGTCTTGCGCAGCTTCGCCCTGACGCTGGCGGGCGCGGCAGGCGACGAACTCTTGATCAGCTACGACCGCGACACCGACGCCTGGTTCATCGATCGGCGCCAGGCCGGCCGGGTCGACTTCCACCCGCAATTCGCCGGCCGCCATTCGGCGCCCCGCCTGGCCAGGACGACGACGGCCGATCTGCAGCTCTATGTCGACGCCACGTCGGTGGAACTCTTCGCCGACGATGGGCTGACCGCGATGACCTGCCTGTTCTTTCCGCGGGAGCCCCTCACCTCGATGCACCTGTGCTCCGAGGCCGGCCTGGCGCTGCGCACGCTGACCCTGCACCCTCTGCGTGCCGATCCCGGGCACGAGGGCCGGGGATGACGCCGTCCTGGGGCCAGGGGTTCAGGCGTCGCCGTCCGGCGTGCTCTGGCGCAGTTTCAGATAGACCGGCATGGTGCGCGGCTCGGCACGCTCGCCGCGCAGCTGGCCGAGCAGGGCCTCGACGAGTTCGGCGCCCGCCTCGGCCACCGGCTGGTGCACCGTGGTCAACGGCGGGTCGCAGTAGGCGGCCAACGGCATGTCGTCGTAGCCGATGACGGCCACGTCCGCCGGCACGCTGCGCCCTGCGGCGCGCAGGGCCTGGATGGTGAGCAAGGCCAGCACATCGCTGCAGCAGAACACGGCGTCGAAGTCGCTGCGGGCCGCGCAGAAATCGCGGATCACGCTGGTCGCGACGCCGGGCTCGAAGGCGGCGGGCAGTTCGAGCCCGGCGTCCGCCACCAGTCCGGCATCACCCAGCGCCTGCTGATAGCCCTGCTGGCGCAGCCAGACCTCGGGCAGGCGGGCATCACCGAAAAAGGCGATGCGCCGACGCCCCAGGCCGAGCAGGTGGCGCGTCGCCAGCGCACCGCCCAGCACGTTGTCGCCACCGACGCTGCAATACAGCTGCTGCGGCATCTCGCCGCCCCAGACCACCAGCGGCAGCTTGCGCGCGGCCATCTCGTTGAGCTGGTCGTGGTGGCGCCACTGGCCGATGAGGATGACGCCGATGGCCTTGCCGGAATCGAACCAGTGCGAGGCCAGGTCCAGGCGTTCGGCGTCCACGCGCGACAGCAGCATGTCGTAGCCGCGGTCGGTCAGTGCGTCGGCGATGGAGCCGACGATGGACAGGAAGAAGGGATCTGAGATGTGCTGGCGGGACTTGGCGTCGTAGGGCACGACGACGGCCACCGTCTTGTTCTCCTGCAGCCGCAGGTTGCGGGCACCGAAATTGATGGAGTAGTTCAGGGAGCGCGCCAGCTCGGCGACACGCTGGCGCGTCTCGGCATTGACGAGCTCGCTGCCGTTCAGGGCCCGCGACACGGTGGACACCGACACGCCGGCCAGGCGGGCGATGTCGACCATCTGCAGGCGGCGCTGCTCGCCGGCGCTGCCGTCGGAGGGTTCTTTGGACTTGGGCATCGCCGGCATCGTCGCAGGGCCGGGTGCAATCGACAAGCAGGGCTAGCCAGGGCAAAGAAAAAGGCCGGCATGAAGCCGGCCTTCTCGAATCCCCGGGAAAACCCGGGACAAGCAGGCATCAGTCGCGGGCGTAGATGTCCACGTCCTTGGTCTCGCGGACGAACAGCATGCCGATGACGAAGGTCGCTGCCGCGATGACGATGGGGTACCAGAGGCCGTGGAAGATGTTGCCGTTCTGGGCCACCATGGCGAAGGTGACGGAAGGCAGCATGCCGCCGAACCAGCCATTGCCGATGTGGTACGGCAGGCTCATGGACGTGTAGCGGATGCGCGTCGGGAAGAGCTCGACCAGCATCGCGGCGATCGGGCCGTAGACCATGGTCACATAGACCACCAGCACGAACAGGATGGCGATGACCATCGGCACATTGGCCTTGGCCAGGTCAGCCTTGGCCGGATAGCCGGCGGCCTTCATGGCTTCGCCCAGGTCCTTCTTGAAGGCGGCGATGGCCTTGGTGCTGGCCTCGTCGAACTTGTGCTCGGTCAGCTTGCTGGCCGTCGGGACGGCGATTTCCTTCTCGCCGACCTTGACGACGGTGGGGGCACCGGCCGGGGCTTCGACGGTCTCGGAACTGGCCGACGAGCCGGCCAGTGCGCGCTTGGCGATGTCGCAGGCGCTGGTGAAGTCCACTTCACGGGCGATGGGGCTGCCCTGAAAAGAGCAGCTGGCCATGTTGGTGCTCAGGGTGACCTTGGAGGTTTCCTGGGCCTTGGCAAGGTCCGGGTTGGCCGCGGCGGTCAGGGCCTTGAACAGCGGGAAGTAGGTCACCGCGGCCAGCAGCAGGCCGGCCATGATGATGGGCTTGCGGCCGATCTTGTCCGACAGCGTGCCGAAGATGACGAAGAAGGGCGTACCCAGAATCAGGGAGATCGCGATCCAGATGTTGGCCTGGGTCAGGTCGACCTTGAGCACCGACGTCAGGAAGAAAAGCGCATAGAACTGGCCCGTGTACCAGACCACGCCCTGGCCGGCGACCAGGCCGAAGAGGGCCAGCAGCACGATCTTCAGGTTCTTCCACTGGCCGAAGGACTCGGACAGCGGCGCCTTGGAGGTCTTGCCCTCGGCCTTCATCTTCTGGAAGGCGGGCGATTCGTTCATCGAGAGACGAATCCACACCGAGATGCCCAGCAGCAGAATGGAGACGATGAAGGGAATGCGCCAGCCCCATTCGGCGAAGTCCTTGTCCGGCATGGAGTTCTTGACGCCCAGGATGACCATCAGCGACAGGAACAGGCCCAGGGTCGCCGTGGTCTGGATCCAAGAGGTGTAGGCGCCACGCTTGCCGTGCGGCGCATGCTCGGCCACATAGGTGGCCGCGCCGCCGTACTCGCCGCCGAGTGCCAGGCCTTGCAGCAGGCGCAGGCCGACCAGGATGACCGGAGCCGCGGCGCCGATGGTGGCGTAGGTGGGCAGCACGCCGACGATGAAGGTCGACAGACCCATGATCAAGATCGTCACCAGGAAGGTGTACTTGCGACCAATCATGTCGCCGAGGCGGCCGAACACCAGCGCACCGAAGGGGCGCACGATGAAGCCGGCGGCGAAGGCCATCAGCGAGGCGATGAAGGCGGCGCTGGGATCCAGGCCGGCAAAGAACTGCTTGGCGATGACCGCCGCCAGGGAGCCGTAGAGGTAGAAGTCGTACCACTCGAACACCGTGCCCAGCGAGGAGGCGAAGATGACCTTCTTCTCCTCCGGGGTCATCGGCGCGGCGGCGCTTGAAGTCGCAGTTGCCATGAAATGTCTCCGTCAGTTGTCGGGCCGCCCCACAGGCTTCCCTCGGCGTGACTATTCACACCGCCTCTGACCGTGTTCTGACGCCAGTCTGAATCGAGACTGACAAACTCCGCAGCAACCCGGGGTTCGCATTTCTCAATGCGAGAACAAACGACCCTCGCGGGTAAATCCTGAGACGTTTTGAATCATGTCTGCCGGCCTGCATGCCGGCAGTCCTTCGCGAGGCGTCGAACAAGCCGCAGTGGCTTGTTCTCGGTCCGCGCTCAGTGTTTGCGCGTGACCCCGGGCCGGGCCTGGGCGGCCGACTCCCAGACGCCGCTGCGAAACCACGGGTCACCGTCCATGGCGGCGCGCAGCATGGGCAAGGCGTCCTGGCCCCAGAACAGGCGGCCCTCGAATTCGAGGGTCGGCACACCGAAGACGCCGCGGGCCAGCGCGGCTTCGGTCTCGCTGCGCAGGCGCTGCTTGACGGCGTCGCCCGCCGGGTCCTGGGCCGGCGCAAGGCGCTCCGCGAGAGCCGCCAGCCGGGCCGCGTCGTTGGCGTCGGCACCGGCACCGCGCCAGACGTGGTGGAAGAGCTGCTCGACCACCCAGCGCCCCGGCGTGTCGCCCGGTTGGCCTTCCGGCGCCGCACAGGCCCAGGCCAGGCGCAGCAGCGGCAACGGGTTGAAGGGATGCTGGGCCGGCGGGTCCAGCACCACGCCCTGGCGGTGGGCCAGCCAGGCGACCTGGCGGAAGGTCCAGCGCCGCTTGGCCTCGATCTCGGCCGGGCCCTTCTGCCCCAGGGCCTGCAGCAGCGCGGCAAACAGGATGGGGCGGTAGACGACCTCGACGCTATGCCCCGCGACCGCCTCGGGCAGGGCCTCGAAGCCCAGGGCCGCATAGGGCGAGATGGGGTCGAAATAGAAGGTCAGCTGCTTCATCGGTCCTGTTCCTCGCTGTGCGGCCAGGGCCCGAGCCACAGGCCGTGGCGGTGCATCTCGATGCGGCGCTCGGGCAGTTGGTCGAGGACGTGGCGCTGCACCGTCTCGGGCGCCCCACCCCAGCCGGCAATCTCGTTGAGGCTGCGCGCGCAGCCGCGGCACCAGCCGGTCGCCGCATCCATCTGGCAGACGTTGACGCAGGGCGAGACGACCACGGCTTTCATGCCTGCACGACGTCGATGACCGGAGCGCCGGTAATCTTCGTCAGCTCCTCCGGCGTCAGCTTGAAGACGCCGTTGGGGTGGCCCGCCGCGGCCCAGATGATGTCGAAGCGGAACAGCTCGCGGTCGATGAAGAGCTGGGGCGCGGCGAAGCCGTCGATGGGCGCGAAGCCGGCCGGCGACACGCCGCCGATGGAGAAGCCGGTGCGGGCCTTGACGAAGTCGGCGTCGGCCCGGCCCAGCGGCCCGGTGTGGGGCTTGAGCTTGGCCTCGTCGACGCGCTTGTCGCCCGAGGTGATGACGAGGACGGCCGAGTCATCGGCCTTGCGCCGGAAGACGACCGATTTGGCGATCTGGCCCAGGGTCACGCCCAGGGCGTCGGCGGCCTCCTGGGCGGTGCGGGCCGCCACGTCCAGCCACAGCGGACGGTGGGGATGGGCCAGACTCGCCAGGGCGGCGCTGACCCGCTGGAAGCCTTCGGGGCGGGACTCGCGGGATTCGGTTTCAGCCATGGCCGCGATTGTGTCGCGGCCCGGCGCGCCCGGCTCTCAGTCGCGGTCCTTGCCCTTGCCGTGGCCCTTGCCATGGCCCTTGCCCTTGCCGTGGCCTTCACCACCGCCCTGGTCGTTGTCGTTCTGCGGCGCGGCATAGCGCTGCTGGTACCAGTCTTCCTTGACGAAGTAGACCGGCACGCCGCAGGCGTTGTACTGGGCGCAGTGCTTTTCCCAGTGCTTCTGGTGGCCCGGCGGGATGCGCATGTACACGGGCGCGACCTGCACCGGCTGGCGCTGCACCCAGATGGGCTGGGCCACGACGACGGGCGGCGGTGCGGTGTTGCCGATGTCGATGCGGCCGTAGAAGCCGGGCTGGCCGATCTGCACGGACACGCCGACGTCGGCGGCCTGGGCGGCCCCCGCGGCCAGCAGGGTCGCAACGACGGGGAGGAGGATCTTCTTCATGGGGTCTCCTTCAAGGGGTGGGCAAGCTGAAATCGAAATCGTAGAAATGCTGGTGGCCTTCGACGCGGATGCGCATGCTGCCGGTCAGGCCGGCCAGGGCGCCGGTACCGGAGTCTGGCACGACGACGATCTCCAGGGCGGGCTGGCCGCGGTTCATGCGCCCCTGGTGGACCAGGGCGAAGCTGCCCTCGCGCCCCTGCAGGCTGCCGCTCACCGTCTCCAGCGCCACATAGGCGGCCGAGCCGGCGACGCTGCCATGCGTGGCCAGCATCTGGCCCGAGCCACGCGCCTCGAGGGCGCCGTGGTATTGCTTGTCCAACAGCATGCGGCCTATGGCCGGACTCTGGCCTTCAGCGTCCCGGGCCGTCATGCCGACGCTGAATTCACCGCTGATCGTCGTCATCGCAGTTCTCCTTGCCGCCGCTGGCCCGATTCGACCACGCGCAGCGGCTCGGCGACCAGGGGCGTGAACAGAGGATTGGCCACGCGCACCGGCACGACGTCCAGGCGCGCGCCGAGCACCGTGTAGTCCTCGCTGCCCAGCAGGGCGCTGCACCAGCCGACCAGGCCGGGGCCGCGGCGCAGCCGGAATTCGAAGCCGATGTCGGCCATGGCATCGCCGGGCCGCGGGTTGGCGCGGTAGGCCAGGCCGCGCACCTCGGTCGACGGGCCATCGAGCAGCTGGGTCAGCGCCTCGAGGATGCAGCCGTCGCCGAGGATGTCGAGGAAATAGCGGTCGGACTGCAGGGCGGGCTCGAAGCCGGGCGCCGCCGGGTCGATGCGCGGCTCGCGCAGCTTGTGCGCGGCGGGCGTCGTCTCGCCGCTGGCGAGGTCGTGGCGGTCGCCATGGTCCAGATAGGACAGGCGCGCCCCGCGCAGATTGAAGGCCGGCAAGCTGGCGTCGTGCGTCGCCTCGCCCAGGTCGATGACGACGGCACCACTGCCGCCTATCACCTCGAGCTCGCTGCCCCTGATGACGACCGCGGCGTTCTCGTCGACGCCCAGGCCCAGGCGATAGCCCAGGGCCTGCAGGGCCGGCAGCATGCGGCCGATGCGGCCGCGCTTCAGGAAATGCTGGTCGACCAGCAGCTCGGGCATGACGAAACCGAATCCGCGGTCGTACTCCTGGCCGGCCCGCCACTGGCCGCGCAGTACGGCGAGGTTGTCCATGGCGTCTCGGAACATCAGCCGGCTCATGACGGCAGCACCCGCGCTGGTGCCGGCGATGACGCCACCGGCCGCGAAGACGGCGCGGATGGCCTCCAGCATGGCGGTCGGCTGGCCGCCGGGCTGCAGGGTGTCGACGAGGTATTCCTGGGCGCCACCCGAGAAGAACACCGCCCGGCAGGCGGCGACGCGGGCGATCAGCGCCGGGTCGTTCAGCGTGGCCGCCAGGTCGACGCCCGCCAGATGAGGCGCCAGCGGAACGGCTTCGGCCCGGGCGCCGCAACGGTTCAGCGCGGCGACGATCTGGGCGGCGATGCGCTCCGGCTCGTAGGCCGCCGTGGGAAAGACCGCGATGGACGCGCCGGCGCCGCCGGCTTCTTGGACGATGCGCTGCCAGACGGCGTCGCTGTCAGCTTTGAGCGCACCGCCAATGACGATGACGGTGCCGGCGGGGGCGTGGGAGGTCAAGGTGGGACAGCGGGCCCGACGCGCTGGCCGGGCGGGATCGAATCACAAGCCTGTCATCTTGGCAGGTCCGGGCGTGTCGCGACAGCGGGACATGCCCGAGGAAGCGCAAGCAGCGGTGAGCAAAGGCTGCAAGCCGTCACTGCCCCGCCGGCGCCGAGGCGGATGGGACGGGTATCGCTGGCACCGGCGTCTTCGGCGGCGTCCAGCCGCCATAAAGCGGCATGGGCAGACGCACCGGGCTGATGTCGAGGTAGAGATTGGTCACGGTGAACTGCTCGCCGCCGAACTCCTCGGTGCTCCAGCCCAGCGAATCAGAGCCCTTGTAAAGGCGGAACAAAAAGCCCAGTTCGGCCAGCGGGTCGTTGGCGCGGGGCAGCACGTCGAAGGCCAGGCCCTTGACCTCCTTGCGCACGCTGTCGATGAGGCGACTCATGGCACCCGAGATGGTGGAGTCGCCCAGCATGTCGAGGTGGAAGACGTCGTCGGTGTAGTAGGGCTTGAAGTTGGGCGACTCGGCGTCGTGCAGCTCGCCGCGCAGCTTGGGGGCCGACGGCGTCGTCGAGCGCGCGCGCAGGTGGTAGCGATCGCCATGCTCCAGATAGGACAGGCGGGCGCCCTGCACGTTGAAGGCGCCGAGCGAGGAGTCGCTCTTGGCCTCGCTCAGGTCCACGACCAGCGCGCCGCGGTCGCCGATGACCTCGATCTCGTCGCCGCGGATGATGGCGGCCGTGTTCTCGTCCACGCCCAGGCCGATCTTGTAGCCCTTGGCCATCATCAGCGGGATCATGCGGCCGAAGCGGCCGCGCTTGAGGAAGTGCTGGTCGACGAACAGGTGGGGGCCGACGAAGCCCAGGCCGCGGTCGACCTGCTTGCCGTCGGCGAAACGACCCTTGAGGATGTTGATGACGCTGGGCGCGTCGCGGAACATGATGGTGCTCATGATGGCGGCGCCGGCCGAGGTGCCGGCCACGACGCCGCCCTTGCGGTAGACGTCCCAGATGGCTTCCAGCATGGGCGTGCTCTGGCCGCCGGGCTGCAGCACGTCGACGATGCGCTCCTGGGTGCCGCCGGTGAAGAAGATGCCCTTGGCCGCCTTGACCTTGGCGATCAGGGCCGGGTCGCGCACCACCTTGCTCAGGTCCACCCACAGGAATTTGGGCGCCACCGGCAGGGCCTCGGCCACGGCACCGCGGCGCTGCAGCAGGTCGACGACCTGCTTGGCGCTGGCTTCGGGATCCTCGCTGGCGGTGCCGAAGACGACGAAGCGTGCACCCTTGCCGCCGGCCAGCTGCACGATGCGCTGCCAGACCTCCTCGTTGTCCGCCTTCAGGGCGCCGCCGATGGGCACCGCATAGCCACGGATGGCCGGTTCGGCATCGACGGCGGGCGCCGGGGCGGGAGCGGGAGTCGGGGCAGCCTTGGCAGGTGCGGGGGCGTTGCCGCGCGGGGTCGAGGCCGGCGTGGCGGGTCGAAACAGCCTGAAACCCTGAGGCGCGCTCGCCGCAGCCGCCGCCGTGGGAGTGGCCGCGTGCACATCCGCAGCCATTGCCATTGCTGCCATTGCGGCCCAGATCCATGCCCTCATGCCCTCTACCCTCCTTGGTCAGACTGCGCATGATGACAGAGGCCCGATGACCGTTCGCCCCTAATTCGAACGACGGATGCGTGGCGCGGGCGAGACGAATCGACGCCTGGAAACCGGCAGCTAGCGGCGCCATGCCTAGACTCGCGCGAACCAAGGAGGCCCATCCAATGAAAACGCCCTGCCCTTTCCCACTCGTCGCATCTGCCGCTGCCGCGGCCCTGCTCGCGCTGAGCGGCGCCGCCCAGGCCCAGTCGACGCTGGAGCGCGTCGAGATCACCGGCACGGCGATCAAGCGCATCGAAGGCGAGACGGCGCTGCCGGTGCAGGTCATCACGCGGGGCGAGATCGACAAGGCCGGCGTGACGACGGCGGCCGAGCTGGTGGCCCGCATCAGCGCCAGTGCCAACAACCTGACCGACGGCGGCAGCGTGGCCTACGGGGGCTTTCGTGACCAGATGGGCTTCAACGCCGCCAACCTGCGCGGCCTGGGCGTGTCGTCCACCCTGGTGCTGCTGAACGGCCGGCGCATGGCCAACTTCGCCTCGCCCGGCGACTCGTCCGGCGTGGACCTGAACAGCATCCCGGCCGCGGCCATCCAGCGCGTCGAGATCCTGCTGGACGGCGCCTCGTCGCTGTACGGCTCCGACGCCATCGGCGGCGTCATCAACTTCATCACCCGCAAGGATTTCTCGGGCATCGAGCTCAACGCCCTGGCCGGCAACACCACCGAAGGCCATGGCGGCACCAAGCGCTCGGCGACGCTGGCGGGCGGCTTCGGCGACTTCGGCCGCGACGGCTTCAATGTCTTCGGCGTCGTCGACGTGCAGAAGACCAGCAGCCTGAACGCGTCCAAGCGCCAGTTCATCAAGGACCTGGACATCCCCGGACGCCTGCCCGACCTGCTGTCCAGCGCCAGCTTCCCCGGCAATATCCGGCTGTCGAGCTCTCAGCGCGACACGCTGATCGGCGAGGGTTACAGCAGCAATGGCTCGACGGTCATCGACTCCAGGACCGTCAACCCCGCGGCCGCCAACGGCTGCAACCCGCCGGCCAGCCTCTACCTGCCCGACGGCATCGGCGGCGTCGACGGTTGCACCTTCGACTACATGCGCGACATCGAGCTGTATCCCAAGTCGACCAAGAGCAGCGTCTTCACTCGCGGCATCTTCAACGTCGGCGGCGGCCACCAGGCCTTTGCCGAGATCTCGCTGGCGCGGGCCCGCACCTTCTACACCGGCACGCCCAACCGCGTCGACGCCGACATGGACGTGTCGCGCGTGCCCGCCTTCGCCGGCAGTTCGCTGAACAGCCTGGCCGCCGACGACGAGGACCGCGTCATCACCGTGCGCACCCGCCTGGCCGAGGCCGGCCTGCGCACCAGCGAGCTGGTCTCGACGACGCAGCGCGCCGTGGCCGGCATGACCGGCCTCGTGGCCGGCTGGGACTATGAATGGGCGCTGAACCACAGCACCAGCAAGGTCTCCGACCGCGACTACCAGGGCTATCTGAACGAGCAGATGGTCCGCGACGGCTTCGCCAACGGCACGCTGAACGCCTTCGGCCCGTCCAGCGCTGCCGGCCTGGCCCTGTACGAGAAGGCCCAGATCCGCGGCGAGGTGCGCCATGCCACCGGCAACATGGACAGCCTGGACTTCAAGGCCTCCAAGGCCCTGACGCAGCTGGCCGGCGGCGATCTGGCCGTGGCCATCGGTGGCGAATACCGCCGCGAGAAGCAGAACTACCATCAGTCCGACGCGCTCAAGCAGGACCTCATCCTCGGCGAGACCTCGCAGGGCCCCGATTCCGACTTCGGCAAGTCGCGCAAGGTGGGCGCCGTCTTCGGCGAACTCAGCGCCCCCATCACCAAGCAGCTGGAGCTGCAGGCGGCCATGCGCTACGAGCACTACCAGGTCAGCGGCGGCGCGCTCAGCCCCAAGCTGGGCCTGAAGTACGTGCCCATGAAGGAGTTGCTGCTGCGCGCCTCCATCGGCAAGGGCTTCCGCGCGCCGAGCCTGTCAGACCTGTACCGCCCCGTCACCGAAGGCTCGTCGGCCACGCTGGTGGACCCGGTCTGCATGGCCGCCGACCCCAGCAACACCGTCACCGACTGCTCGGACATCTGGGTCACGGAGAACTTCAGCAACGCCAAGCTCAAGCCCGAGAAGTCGCGCCAGTTCTCGCTCGGCATGGTCTTCGAGCCCAGCCGCGGCGTCAGCCTGAATGCCGACTACTGGAACATCGAGAAGACCAACCTGATCAGCACGCTGGGCGTCGACGTCATCCTGTCCGACCTGGCCAAATACGGCAGCCTCGTGCACCGCGACGCCGACAACGCCATCGACCACATCGACCTGATCAAGGAGAACCGCGGCAAGCAGCGCATCTCGGGCCTGGACCTGGGTGTGAATCTGAGCGGGCTCAAGACCGGCTTCGGCCAGTTCGGCCTGCGCGTCAACGGCACGCTGACGCTGAAGTCCCAGCAGCAGACCGGCGACGGCGACCCCTTCGTCAGCAACCTCGGCGTCTTCATCAACGACGGCGTGGTGCAGCGCTGGCGCCACACCATGGCGCTGGACTGGGACGCCGGCCCGGTGTCGATGACGCTGTCCAACAGCTATCTGCAGGGCTACAACGACCAGCACATCATCGGCAAGCCCGACCGCAAGGTGTCGAGCTATTCGCTGTGGAATCTGTCGGCCGCCTTCGAGGCCACCAAGTCCCTGACCTTCCGCGCCGGCGTGCAGAACCTCACCAACGAGACGCCGCCGTTCTCGCAGCAGGCCTGGTTCTTCCTGTCGGGCTACGACCCCAGCTACACCGACTCGCGCGGCCGCTTCGTCTACGCCAGCGTCAAGTACAGCTTCAAGTGACGAGTTGACGGACCCAGTCCGGCAGGGCGATGGCCTTGTCGGTCTGGGCGTCGAACCACAGCGTCGTCGCGCCGCCCTCGGCGTAGATGATGCCGGGTTCGTCCACCCGCTCCAGCGTGATCCAGGTTTCGAAGCTGGTGCGGCCGGGGTCGCTGACGTAGTGCCTGGCGATGACCTCGCCCGGCACCTTAAGTTGCCGGTAGAAGTTGCAGAAGGCGTTGACGATGACCGGCCCCTGCCCGCCCGGATTGGGCGGCGCACCGATGGAGGCCAGCCAGTCCACCCGCGCCATCTCCAGGTAGCGGAAATAGAGGGTGTTGTTGATGTGGCCCATGGCATCCATGTCGCCCCAGCGCATCTGGATGCGCAGCTCGAAGGTCAGCTTCTTTTCGGCCGGGACGACATATCTCATGGGTTGATGCCGAGCTCGGCGGCGATGCGGTTGACGAGCTGGCGCAGCGAGGCCACCTCGGCGCGCAACAAGGCGACTTCCTCGTCGCGCGGCATGGCCGCCACGGCCGCCTGCTCGACCGAAGCCACCGGCCCGCACAGCAGATGGGCCCAGCGCGCCTCGCGGGCGCCTGGCGCCTTGGCCAGCTTGATGGCGAAAGGCTGCTCACGCCCGGCCAGTTCTTCCAGGAAGCCTTCGACCGAAGACACATCGGCAAAGCGATGCAGCCTCTCGGTGTTCTGGCGCAGTTCGGCCGCCGTCTGCGGGCCGCGCAGCATCAGCTGGGTCAGCAGGGCTTGTGCCGCGCCTGGCACGCCCAGGCCGCGCGCGAAGTTGTGCTCATAGCGCACCACGCGGCTGCCGCTGACCGTGTTGACGAGGCTCAGGCTCTTGAGCTCCTCGATGGTCGCCAGCACCTCGGCCTCCGACACGTCCATGACCGGGTCACGCGCCGTCTTCTGGTTGCAGCCCGAGGTCAGGGCATTGGCCGACAGCGGGTAGCTGTCCGGCACGGTGGATTCCTTCTCGACGAGGACGGCGAGGACGCGGGCCTCCAGCGGGGTCAGGTCTCGCTTCAACATCAAACTCCGAAACCGTCGTCGGCCTGGATCACGGCGCCATTGATGAAGTGGCTCTCGTTGGCGCACAGCATCAACAGCGAGGTGTCGAGGTCCTGGGGCTGACCCACGCGCTTCCTCGGCAGCAGCTCGACGAGCTTCTTGCCCTGCTCGGTGCCCCAGTGGTGGTGGTTGATCTCGGTGTCGATATAGCCCGGGCAGATGGCGTTGACGTTGATGCCGTACTTGCCCCATTCCAGGGCCATGGCCCGCGTCATGTGGATGACGGCGGCCTTGCTCATGGCATAGACGCCGATCTGGCCCAGCACGCGCAGGCCGGCCATGGAGGCCACGTTGACGATGCGCCCGCCGATGAAGGTGCCCGGCGCCGAACCACGGGCGCGGGCCAGCATGCGCTTGCCCACCTCCTGCGCGACGAAGAAGGCGCCGCGCGTGTTGGTGTCCATCACATAGTCGTAGTCGTTCTCGGTGACGTCGGTGAGGCGCTGGGTGGTGGACACGCCCGAGTTGTTGATCAGGATGTCCAGGGTGCCGACCTCGGTCTCGGCATGGGCGACGGCGGCCTTGATGCTGGAAACGTCGGTCACGTCGAGCTGCACGACATGGGCGTCGCCGCCATTGCCTTCGATCTCGGCACGCAGATCCTTGAGCCGCTCGACGCGGCGACCGGCCAGCACGACGCAGGCGCCGGCCTTCGACAGGGTCTTGGCGAACTGGGCACCCAGGCCGCTGGAGGCACCGGTGACCAGGGCCACGCGGCCTTCGAGATTGATGGAGTAACTCATGAGACTGCCTTCCGAGTGGGTTGCGTCCATCCTACCGGTCTAGACCGCACAACCTAAAAAAGCACGATCGTTCGATTCCCCATCCAGTCTCTCTAGAATCGCGCGCAATTCGAAGCTGACGGAGACCTGCATGACATCCGAAGAAATCCTGGCCCAGTTCGGCCCTCGCGAGTCCATGGAATACGACGTGGTCATCGTCGGCGGCGGCCCCGCCGGCCTGGCCACGGCCATCCGCCTCAAGCAGATCAAGCCCGACGCCAATGTCGTCGTGCTCGAGAAGGGCTCGGAGCCCGGCGCCCACATCCTGTCCGGTGCCGTCATGGACCCGCGCGCCATGGAAGAGCTGTTCCCGAACTGGAAGGAACTGGGCGCGCCGCTGAGCCAGCCGGTGTCGGGCGACGACGTGCTCTTCCTGTCCGAGACCGGCAGCCAGCGCACACCCGATTTCCTCGTGCCGCGCAACTTCCACAACCACGGCTGCTACGTCATCAGCCTGTCCGATGTCGTCAAGTGGATGGCCGGCCAGGCCGAAGCCCTGGGCGTCGAGATCTTCCCGGGCTTTGCCGCCGCCGAGGTGCTCTATGACGAGCAGGGCCGCGTCAAGGGCGTGGCCACCGGCAATATGGGCCTCGGCAAGGACGGCGAACCCACCGACCACTTCCAGCTCGGCATGGAGCTGCTCGGCAAGTACACCGTCTTTGCCGAAGGTGCGCGCGGCCATCTCGGCAAGCAACTGCTGGCCAAGTACAAGCTGACCGAAGGCAAGGACACCCAGACCTTCGCCATCGGCATCAAGGAGCTGTGGGAGATCCCCGCCGACAAGGCCCAGCCCGGCAAGGTCGTGCACACGGCCGGCTGGCCCATGGAAGGCGACACCTTCGGCGGCGGCTTCCTCTACCACCTGGCGGACAACAAGGTCACGCTCGGCTTCGTCATCGGCCTGGACTACGACAACCCCTATCTCAGCCCCTTCGAGGAGATGCAGCGCTGGAAGGCCCACCCGGCCATCCGCGCCCACATCGAAGGCGGCAAGCGCATCGGCTACGGCGCCCGCGCCATCAACAACGGCACGCCCCAGGCCCTGCCCAAGACCGTCTTCCCGGGCGGCTGCCTGATCGGCTGCGACGCCGGCTACCTGAACGCCGCCCGCATCAAGGGCAGCCATGCCGCCATCAAGAGCGGCATGCTGGCCGCCGAGGCCCTCGCCCCGGCCCTGGACGCAGGCCGCGCCCAGGACGAGCTGACGGCCTACCCCGAAGCCTTCGAGAAGAGCTGGCTGAACGAGGAGCTGCAGCAGACCCGCAACTTCAAGCTCTGGTTCAAGAAGGGCAAGACGATGGGCCAGCTGATGACCGGCATCGAGCAGTGGCTGCTGCCCAAGCTGGGCATCAAGAACCCGCCGTGGACCCTGCACAACCACAAGGCCGACAACGCCTCGCTGCGACCGGCCGCGGAGTGCACGCCCATCGCCTACCCGAAGCCCGATGGCAAGCTGACCTTCGACCGCCTCTCCTCGGTGTTCATCTCCAACACCAACCACGAAGAGAACCAGCCGGCCCACCTGACGCTCAAGAGCGACGCGGTGCCGGTGCAGGTCAATCTGGCCAAGTACGCCGGCCCCGAGAGCCGCTACTGCCCGGCCGGCGTCTACGAGTTCGTGCCCAACGAGGGCGGCAGCGGCGAGCGCCTGCAGATCAACGCGCAGAACTGCGTGCACTGCAAGACCTGCGACATCAAGGACCCGACGCAGAACATCGTCTGGGTCACGCCCGAGGGCGGTGGCGGCCCGAACTACGCCGGCATGTAAGCGCCTCTTGCGCTCCAGGCCCCCTGGCCGATAGACTGGTTTTTCATACAGTCAACAGCCAGGAGCGCCAGCGTGAGTGCAGGAAAGATCAGGGTCGGTATCGGCGGCTGGAATTTCGAGCCCTGGCGCGACAACTTCTACCCCAAGGGCTGGCCGCAGGCGCGTGAACTGGAGTACGCCAGCCAGCACCTGACGGCCATCGAGATCAACAGCACCTATTACGGGGCGCAGAAGCCGGCCACCTTCGCCAAATGGCGCAAGGAGACGCCCGACGGCTTCGTGTTCTCGCTGAAGGCCATCCGCTTCGCGACGCAGCGCCGCGTGCTGGCGGACGGTGCTGACTCCATCAAGCGCTTCATCGAGTCGGGCATTGCCGAACTCGGCGACAAGCTCGGCCCCATCGTCTGGCAGCTGGCACCGACCCACAAGTTCGACACGGCCGACCTGACGGCCTTCCTGGAGCTGCTTCCGGCCGCGGTCGACGGCCTGCCGCTGCGCCACGCACTGGACGTGCGCCACGCCAGCTTCCAGAGCCCCGACTACCTGGCCCTGGCTCGCAAGTACAAGGCCGCCACGGTGTTCACCGAGTCCGACGACTACCCGCCCATCGCCGAGCCGACGGGCGACTTCGTCTACACGCGCATCATGCGCACCCACTCGGAAGAGGCCCTGGGCTGCAAGCCCGAAGTCTTCCCCCAGCTGGCCGCATCGGCGCTGGCGTGGGCCCAAGGTGGCGAGCCCGAAGGCGTGCCGCGCATCGAGCCAGCAGCGCCTGCGGCGGCCGCGCGTGATGTCTTTGTCTACTTCATCAGCGGTGCCAAGGAGCGCGCGCCGCATGCGGCCATGGCGCTGCGGCGCGCCCTGGGCGAGGACGTGCCGGCCTAACGCAGATAGCGGTTGGGCACGTTGTCCAGCCGCGGCGCGGGCCGGCCCAAGGCGGCCAGCAGTTCGGCGACGTTGGCATAGGTGTGCTGTTCCGTGCGCTGCATCTGCGGCAGCAGGCCGAGCTGGGCATAGGACAGCGGCGTCACGTCGTAGCAGACCGTCTCCCACTCGAAGCCGCGGCCCCAGGTGATGCCCTGGAGTCGCACGTCGGCTCGGGCGCCGGCCTTCAGCAGCAGGCGCATGAGGGGCGCCGAGCGGTTGGCATTGGAATTGACCGTGTGGAAGAGCGGCGTCTGGCCGTTGAGGCCCTCGGCATCGACATCGGCGACTGCATTCGGATCGGCGCCCAGAGCCAGCAGGCGCTCGGCAACGGCCAGGTGGCCGTACTCGGCGGCCACATGCAGCAGCGTCGCGCCGTCCAGCGGCGTGAAGGTGCAGCGCATCGTGCTGCGGTGCCGCAGCAGCGTCGGATCGGCTGTCACGGCGGCCGAAAGCGCATCGGCGTCGTTGAGCAGCACCGGCGCCAGCTTGGGATCGTCGAGCCGGGCGCCGCGCTCCAGCATCAGCTTCAGGCAGGCGGGAAAGCCGTCCGAGCGCCAGTACATCTCGACCAAATGCGTGACGGCAGGCTTGTCGTCGATGCTCGAGGCCGCCTCGAAGCCGGCGTCAAGGATGGCGCGGATCGCGTCGACGTCGTGGGTCTCGAAGGCGCCGAGCAGGCGCTCGTGGGTGTCATTCACAACCACGAATCCTACGCCGCGCCAAACTTCAGGGGCAGCGCAGGAAGTTGCCTTGCACCGTGCAGGTCCCGCGCGGCCCCACCAGCGTCGGGCCGACGCGGGTGAGCATGGAGCCGTCACTGCCAAAGCAGGTCGCGGCCGTGCAATGGGTCACCATGACAGGCGGCTCGACACGAGGGATGGACAAGGTCACGGGAGGCGTCGGCACGCGCGGCGCCACCGCGTCAAGCCGGGACGGCAGGGATGGCGCGACCCAGGTGTGCTGCGAAGGCGAAGGGGACGTCGTCAGCCCACCCAGGCAGGCATCGGCCACGCGCTGGCGCATCGGCTGCAATCGCGCCGCGACCAAGCGCTGGCGCTGTTGATCGGGAGGGGCGGCCGACGCGGCGGCCGCGGCAGCCAGGGCGTCTTCCGCCTCCTCCAGCGCATGCAACGCCGTGCGGCAGGCCGATGACTTCGGCAGTTCCTCGGCCTGCACAGCGGCGCACAGCAGGCAGGACACGCAGAACAAGCGAAACAAGGCGTTCATGGCACTGCAATCTTGCGCCGTTTTCGGCGCCCCTGCTGTAGGCCATGGCCTTCGCCTCAAGCCCGACGCAACCGCGGCAGAGCCAGCAAGGCCATGAATCCCGCCACACCGGCCGCGGCGTAGCCCGCGGCGCTGACCGCGCTCGCGTCACCCACCAGGCCCAGCAGGTCCAGGGCCGGCACGCCGGTCTTCTGCATGTCCAGGTAGAGGGCGAACAGGAACAGGGCCAGGAAGGTGCGCGAGCCCTGGGTCAGGCGGCCCAGCAGCGTCGCGGCAGCGCTGAGAAAGAGCAGGCCGGCCAGGCAGGCCAGGGTCAGCCGAGGCGCGCTCGCGCCATGGCGCAGCAGGGCCGGCAGGGCCAGCAGCAGGCCCAGACCGAAGGCCGCCAGGGCCTGGCGCCAGCCGCGCTCCAGCGCGCCGCCGGGTGCGGCGCTGGCCAGGGCCAGGGTGCCGCTCTGCAGGTCGCGCGAGCTGACATCCGCCACGGCGATGCCCCAGACACACAGCGTTCCCGCCAGCACCGCAGGCAGCACCGGGGCCGGGACGAACACGCTCGCCACCGCGCTGCCGAGCATCGCCAGAGCCGGCAGGGGTTGGCTCAGCAGCACCAGGGCCACATCGGCCAGCCAGCGGCCCGGCAGGCCCGGCAGACGGGCGGCGGCACTCAGCAGCAGCGCCAGGGCGCGGGTGAAGGGGCGCATGACGGGGCGCAGCAGCCATTGCAGGGCCAGCACCAGGCGGCTGCGCCCGGCCGGGTTGCGCAGCTTGACGCGGTCCGGCGCATAGCGGTGGAAGAGCATCACGGCCGGCACCAGGGGCAGCAAGGCGACCAGCATGGAACCCACGCGCAGGGCCACCAGGTCCGAAGTCCACAACCCCGCCGGCATGTGCAGGATGGGAAGACTGGCGTCGAAGGGCGAACCGCCGACGCTGATGTGGCTCACGTCCATCAGGTGGCTCACGCCGACCAGCAGCGGCGACATGCCATTGACGTCGAACAGCTGCCAGCCGCTCAGTTGCACGGCACCGCCCTGCCCCAGCATGGCCGGGACGAAGGCGAACTGGACCATCCACAGCAGCCAGTAGAGGGCATCGCCGCGCTTGCCCATCAGCGGCACCCAGGCATCGGCCAGCACGGCCAGGCTGGCGCACAGCATCAGGCCAGGCGCGAGGCCCAGCACCAGCATCTGCAGATAGGGCAGCGGCTGCAGCGCCCCTTCGCCACGCACCAGCTGCAGCACCCACACCGTCAGCATGACGACGGTGCCCAGCGAGAACAGGAAGCCGAAGGCGCCCAGCCAGCGCGCGCCCAGCAGCTGCGCATCCGACACCGGCGTGGCGGCCAGAACGCCGGCGGTGCCGCAGCGCAGGTCCTCCTGGGTGCGGCCACGGGCCAGATAGAAGCCTGCCAGGCCAAGGAGCAGCGAGGCGATGAGATTGGTTCCGAAGGCCAGGGCCTGGCTTTCGTAGGCGATGCGCTGCTTGTTCACGACCATCATGGCGGCGCCGCTGCTGGGGTCCAGCACCATCAGCCAGCTGACCGCCACGACGCCCAGCAGGATGACGAGGCTGCTGACGCGGCGGCTGCGCAGCCGCCACTCGTTCAGCACCAGGGCCTGGTAGAGCGTGGTGTTCATGCAGCCTCCCGCGCGTCGGCATAGCGCTGGGCCATCAAGGCCTCTTCCAGGCTGGCACTGACCGGTTCGGCCTCGGCGAAGGGACGTGACGGATGCGCGATGCGCACCTGCACACGCCCGCCCTGGGGCTGGGCCTGCAACACATGCATATGACCCTTCAGCGCCTCGTAGTCGGTCTGGGCCAGCAGCGCCGTCCAGACCTTGCCGGCGGCACGCGCCAGCACGGCTTCCGGTGTCTCGTAGGCCACCAGGCGCCCCTGGCGCAGGATGGCCAGATGCGAGGCCATGTTCTCGACGTCCGACACGATGTGGGTCGAGACGATGACCAGGCGCTGGCGTCCCAGATCGCCGAGCAGATGGCGAAAGCGCAATCTTTCCTCCGGGTCCAGGCCCGCCGTCGGCTCGTCGACGATGAGCACGTCGGGATCATTCAGCAAGGCTTGCGCGATGCCCAGGCGCTGGCGCATACCGCCCGAGAAGCCGATGGCCGGTCGATTCGCCTGCTCGTGCAGGTTCACGAGTTCCAGCAGCTGCTGCAGTCGCTGGCGGTCGCTGACACCCTTGAGGGCCGCGAAGTACTGCAGGAATTCCAACGCCGTCAGATGGGGGTAGACGCCGAAATCCTGCGGCAGATAGCCCAGGCGCCGACGCATCAGCTCGGGCTTGGCGACGATGTCCTGGCCTTCGAGCAGGATGCGTCCGCTGGTGGGCTTGGTCAGCGTCGCCAGCATCTGCATCAGCGTGCTCTTGCCCGCGCCGTTGTGGCCGATCAGGCCCACGACGCCGGGCTTGAGTTCCAGCGACACGCCCTCGACGGCGTGGAGTTTTCCAAAGCTCTTGGTGACGTTCTGAATCTGCAGCACGGCCACTCCTCGTTATGCGAATGAGCGACAGCCTAGAGGCTGTGAGCTTGACGACCAACGGACTCGCGACAGACCGTCGAGGACAGGGTTCAGGCCGGCGAAACGGCGGCCTGGGCCGCTGTCATTGCACGGCGCCTATCAGCGGCCCGAGGTCGGTCCAGCGGTCGTTGCGCCCGAGGCTGGGCGAATACAGACTGGATACCGCGCCATCCAGGTAGAGGGCATCCTGGCAGCGCAGCACGTCGCGGAAATAGCTCGCGAACTCGTGCAGCGTGACCGGCCTCTCGCTGATGACGAAGACGCCTTGCGAGCCCGCCGCGCAGACGCCGTTGCGGATGTGACGCGAGGCCGAGTTCGGGCCGAGGGCCGCAGGGATCTGGCCCTGCCTCAGCAGCAGCGGGCCGGACTGCGTGGCGAGCTTCACGCCTTCGTGCGAGGCCGGATAGTCGGCCGAATCGACGACATGCGGCCCCTGGGCGTCGATGAAGAACACACCGTTGGGCTTGAGGAAGAAGTTGCCCTTGCCGTCCGCGAGATTGAGAGGCGCCAGTTCACGTCCGTCGACGATGAGCAGGCCCACCGGACTGGCGTCGGCGTGATACATGCCGGCATTCATGCCGAAGGCCAGGGTCTGGCCCCGGGCCTTCTGCCAGGCCGCCAGCCGGTCCAGGCGGCGCAGCGGCTTGCCATGGTCGTCGCGCCAGAACAGGCGCAGCTTGTCGGCCTCGACGCGGACGACGGTGTAGCTGCTGTCCGCTTGCGCCGCGCAGGCCAGGCTGGCGAGCGCCAGACCCAGCAGGCGTCGCTTCACCGCAGCGGCCTCAACAGCTCGCGCAGGCCATTGAGATCCATCTCATGCATCAACGCCAGCAGCCGCCCGATCTCGCCCTTGGGAAAGCCCTCACGCGCAAACCAGGCCAGGTAGTTGCTGGGCAGGTCGGCGATCAGCATGCCCTGGTGCTTGCCGAAAGGCATCTCGGTCTTCAGGAGCTGGGTGAGGTCTTCGGGCTTCATCGCTCGCAGTGTGCCTGCCCCGGATGCGAAAAAACCCGACCGGCGGCGGGCCAGTCGGGCAAAGGCGACCCGCGGGCCGCTTCCGGCGGTTCAATGAGACAACTTGAACATGCCGACCGCGCGCGCCAGGTCCATGGCCTGGCTCTTCAGGCTGCTGGCGGCGGCTGCCATTTCCTCGACGAGGGCGGCGTTCTGCTGGGTGGTGCGGTCCATGCTCGACACGGCACCACCGACCTGGCCCACGCCCTCGCTCTGCTCGGCGCTGGCGGTACGGATCTCGCCCATGATGGCGGTCACGCGGCCAATGCTGGCCACCACGTCCTGCATGGTGCTGCCGGCCTGGCTGACCTGGGTCACGCCGGTTTCGACGCGGGACACGCTGGCGGCGATGAGTTCCTTGATCTCCTTGGCCGCTTCGCTGCTGCGCTGGGCCAGGGCCCGCACTTCGCTGGCCACCACTGCGAAGCCGCGGCCATGCTCGCCGGCGCGGGCCGCTTCCACCGCGGCGTTCAGCGCCAGGATATTGGTCTGGAAGGCAATGCCGTCGATGACCGAGGTGATATCGGCGATGCGCTTGCTGGCTTCGCTGATGCCGTGCATGGTGTCCACGGCCTGCTCGACGACCTGGCCACCCTGCTGTGCCACGGCGCTGGCGGCCTGGGCCAGCTGGTTGGCCTGGACGGCGTTGTCGGCGTTCTGGCGCACCGTGGCGCTCAACTGCTCCATCGACGACGCCGTCTGTTGCAGCGCGCTGGCCTGCGTTTCGGTGCGCGACGACAGGCTGTGGTTGCCCTGCGCGATCTCTGCACTCGCCAGCGACAGGCTGTCGGCGCCTTGCCGCACGGAAGACACGAGGCTGCGCAGGCCGCCCTGCATGGACGAGATGGCCTGCAGCAGATGGCCGAACTCGTCACGGGTGTCGACCTTGACCTCGGCGTCGAGATTGCCCTCGGCAACGTCATTGATCAGCCCCACGGCCTGGTTCAAGGGCAGGACGATGGACCGGATGATGGCAAACGCCGCGACAAGCGACAGCGCCACCACCAGCGCGCAGCCGACCGACAGCACAAGCAGGCGCTGGGCATGCACCTTGTCGTTGTCGGCGATCAGGCGCTCGGAGGTCTGCGCGGTGTACTGGATGTAGTCGTCGGTCGCCTTGACAAGGGCAGCCAGCAGCGGGCGGCATTGCTCGTTCATGCGCCCGACGGCGGCCTCGCGGTCGCCCGCCAGCACCAGTCCGAGGATGGACTCGGCGACACGGGAATAGCGCACCTCGATCCTGGCGATCTCCTCGACGTGGCCGCGCGCCTCCGCCGGCACGCCGGCCTTGTTCGACAGGCCTTGCAGGGCTTCCAGAGACTTGCCGACGTCGGCCACGGCGGCCAATACGGCGGCTTTCTCGAGCGCGCTGTCTTCTGCCCGGGTCACCAGCACGAGGTTGCGGGCGGCAATGGCGCGGCGGTCGACCGCCAGGCGCACCTGGTTGGCCGCGGCGGCGCGGGCCTCGACGCCCTGCACATAGCCGGTGAACTGGTCGCCGTCCTCCTTGATGGACTGCAGCGCCGCGGCGGACACCGCGACGATCATCAGAATCAGCAGACCAAAGGCACCGGTCAGCTTGGTCTTGACGGACAGGTTTTTCCAGAATGACATGGCCGCTCTCCCCTGGGCTTTGAAGTCAACGATGGACGACCGTCATCTTCTGAAACCCGCATCGGGGCGGCGAGACGGGGACGCCTGACGCCCTTGCGCGTGGATCACGGGACTTGCCGTAGGCAAATTGCCTACAGCCGGCCTCAAGCCTTCAAGCGATATCCCACCCCAGCCTCGGTCACCAGCCATTGCGGCCGGTTGGGGTCGACCTCGAGCTTCTTGCGCAGATTGGCCATGTGGACGCGGACATAGTGAACGTCCTCGGCATGGCCGGGACCCCAGACGGCCTTGAGCAGGTGCTGGTGGGTCAGTACGCGGCCCGGCACGCTGGCCAGCTCCTGCAGCAGGCGGTATTCGATGGGCGTCAGGTGCAGCTCCTGGTCGCCCCGGGTCACCACGCGCAGGGCACGGTCCACGGCGATGTCGCCGAAGCGCAGCACGGGGTCGGCGTCATTGCCGCCGCCACCATGCCGGCGCAGCTGCACGCGCACCCGGGCCAGCAGCTCGGCCACGCCGAAGGGCTTGACGAGGTAGTCGTCGGCACCGGCGTCCAGGGCCTGCACCTTGCGGTCCTCGCCCTCGCGGGCCGACAGCACGAGGACGGGCGCCTGCGACCAGCCGCGGAACTCGCGAATGAAATCCAGCCCGTCGCCGTCCGGCAGACCGAGGTCCAGCACGACGAGCTCAGGCCGGCGCGTCGCCGAATCGATGAGGCCGCGTTGCAGCGTCGCCGCTTCGAAGACCTCCAGGCCCTCGCTCTCCAGCGCCATGCGCACGAAACGCCGGATCTCCGGCTCGTCCTCGATCATCAACACACGTGCGGCGCTCACTCAGGCTTCTCCACCGGGGGCCGGCCAAGGGGTAATTCCACTCGCACACAGGCGCCGCCGGTGGCGACATTGTGGGCGCTGATACGACCGCCATGTGCCTCGACGATGGCCTTGCAGATGGCCAGGCCCAGGCCGACACCCGGCGTGGCGCTCTCGCGGTCGCCGCGCTCGAACTTGTCGAAAAGCCTGGCCTCGCGGCCGACCGGGAAGCCGGGGCCGTTGTCGACGACATCGATCTCGACAAGCCGCCCCGCCGTTCGCGCCGCGATGCGGATGGCGCCGTCCGCGTACTTGGCCGCGTTCTCCAGCAGATTGACCAGGACGCGCTCGATGAGGACGGCATCCAGCGCCACCAGCGGCAGATCGGCCGGCAGGTCCACGGCGACCTCGCGGCCGGCCAGCGTCTCGTCCAGGCTGGCCAGCGCGCTGCCGACCACCTCCTGCAGCGGCAGCCAATGCCGGTTCAGCTGCACGGTGCCTGACTGCAGCCGCGCCATGTCCAGCAGATTGCTGACCAGGGCGCTCATGCGCAGGGCCGAGCGGCGCATGGCGTCGGCCACCTCGGCCTGGGGCGCGGCCAGCGGCGTGAGCTTGAGCGCATCAGCCAGCCCGACGAGGGCGGCCAGCGGCGTGCGCAGGTCGTGGGAGATTGCCGTCAGCAGCGAATTGCGCAGGCGCTCGGACTCGATCTGCAACGTGCTCTGCTGGGCCACCTCGATGTAGTGGATGCGCTCCAGCGAGATCGCCAGCAGGGCGGCGCAGGTGTCGAGCAGCTCGCGCTCCTCGGGCGACCAGCGGCGGCCGCGCCCTTCCACAGCCAGGATGCCACGCAGCCGCATCGGCGCGGTCAGCGGCAGCATCAGGCAGGGGCTGGCCGGCAGGGTGTCGGTGCCCTGCCCCGCCGCCTGGCCGTGATCGAAGGCCCATTGGGCGACGCCGAGATCGGGCTGCACGCTGGCACCGGGCAACACCGCCAGCACCTCGCGGCCCGCGGTGGCCGCCAGTGGCGGCGCCAGCACGGCCGAGGCGGCACCGAACTCGGCGCGCAGGAAACGCGTCGCGATCTCTGCCACCTGCTCCGGCACCAGGGCGGCGCCGAGGTCGCGCGACATCGCATACAGGCCGCGCACGCGGCGCTCGCGCTCCTGCGCCGCCCGCGCCTGCGCCTGCAGGCCGGCCGCGAGCTGGCCGATGACCAGGCCCACCAGCAGCAGCACGGCGAAGGTGACGAGGTATTGGGCGTCACCGACGGCAAAAGACCAGCGCGGTTCGACAAAGACGAAGTCGAAGGCCGCAACGCCCAGCAGCGCGGTCAACGCCGCCGGCGCACGCCCGAAGCGCAGGGCCACGCCGACGACATTGAGCAGATAGAGCATCGCGATGTTCGTCGGCGCGATGAAGCGCAGCAGCGCATGGGCGATGAAGGTCGTCAGCCCGACGCCCAGCAGCGCCGCCGCATAGCCCCTCAGCGCATGCGGCGCGAGCAGGCCGCGGGCCTGCTGCACCGGCGCCTGACGTTCGCGGGTTGCCGTGGGCAAGGCCACCTGCAGCACGTCCATCTCCGCCGCCAGCCGGTTCAAGGCTTCGGCCAGTGAAGGCCGGCCGGGCCAGCGCCAGACCTGCTCGCGCCGGCCGACGACCAGGCGCGACAGGTTGTGTTCGCGGGCATAGCCCACCAGGGCCGCGGCGACTTCCGGCGCCGACAGCGCGGCCGTACGGGCGCCCAGCGACTGGGCCAGCTCCAGCGTGCGCTGCACGCGCTGGCGGGCGGCCTCGCTCAAGGCCCGCGCCGTCTCCACATGCACCGCATGCCAGTCCAGGCCGAGTTGCTGGGCCAGGCGGGCGGCGCTGCGCACAACCTTGTCGCTGGCCGCGCCCGGGCCGACGCAGGCCAGCAGCGACTCGCGGTTGGGCCAGACGGCGCCCCGGCCCAGGTCCGTGTGCTCGCGGCGGTAGGCCTGCATCTGATCGTCCACACGGTCGGCCGTGCGGCGCAGGGCGAGCTCGCGCAGGGCCAGCAGATTGCCCTTGCGGAAGAAGTTCTGGGCCGCGCGCTCGGCCTGAGCCGGCAGATAGACCTTGCCTTCCCTCAGCCGCTGCAGCAGTTCGTCTGGTGGCAGGTCGACCACGACGACTTCATCAGCCTCATCGAAGACCTTGTCCGGCAGGGTCTCCCAGACGCGGATGCCGGTGATGCCGCCGACGACATCGTTCAGGCTCTCCAGATGCTGCACGTTCAGCGTCGTCCAGACCTCGACACCGGCTTCGCGCAACTCCTGGGCGTCCTGCCAGCGCTTGGCGTGGCGGGAGCCGGAGGCGTTGCTGTGGGCCAGTTCGTCCAGCAGCAGCACGCCACCGGGCTGCTCGCGGCTCCAGGCCAGGGCGGCGTCAAGATCGAACTCGCGCAGGGTCTGGCCGCGGTGGGCGACGTCCTTCAGCGGCAGTCGCCGCAAGTCGCGCGCGATGCCTTCGGTGTCGGCGCGGCCATGTGTCTCGACGACGCCAACTCGCACCGCCCTGCCCTGCGTCTGCACCGCGTGGGCGGCGGCCAGCATGGCGAAGGTCTTGCCGACGCCGGCATTGGCGCCGAAAAAGATCTTCAGCCGGCCGCGCCTGGCAGCCGCCTCGTCCCGCTGCATCTTGGCGAGCAGGGCATCGGGGTCGGGACGCCCGTCTACAGCCATTTGAGATGCTTGAAGCGCCAGTAGAGGGCGCCGCTGACCAGCACGATGGTGCCCAGTGCCATGGGGTAGCCGAACTCCCATTTCAGCTCGGGCATCTTCTCGAAGTTCATGCCCCAGATGCCGGCCAGGGCCGTGGACGCGGCAAAGATGGCGGCCCAGGCAGCGAGGCGCTTGGTGACCAGGGATTCGTCGATGGTGACCAGGGTCAGGTTGACCTGGGTCGCCGCGATGATGGTTTCGCGGGCGGCATCGATGCTGGCCTGGATGCGCAGCAGGTGGTCGTAGACGTCGCGGAAATAGTCCTGCATGGCCTTGCAGACGACGGGCACGCGGCCGCCATGCAGCTTGGACGACACCTCCAGCAGCGGCGTGACCGCATGGCGCAAGGTGGCCAGGCGCTGTTTCAAGCCGAACAGCTGCTGCACGACGGCCTGGCGGTCCTGGTGGGGCTGGAACATCGTCGCCTCGAGCTTTTCCAGCTCGGCCTCGATGGCGTCGATGAGCGGGAAATAGCGATCGACGACAGCGTCCATCAGCGCATAGAAGACAAAGCCCGGTCCCAGGCGCAGCAGGTCGGGCTCGCGCTCCGCCCGGCCGCGCACGCCGAGGAAGCCCTGGGCGCTGCGGTGCCGCACCGACACGATGAAGCGCGTGCCGACGAAGACGTGCACCTCGCCCACCGCCAGGCCCTCGGGGCCTTCCTCGAGCAGATGCATGGCGGCGAACAGCATGTCGCCGTATTCCTCGACCTTGGGCCGCTGCTGGCCCTTGCGGGCGTCCTCGACGGCCAGGGGCGGCAGGTCCAGCTCATGCTGCAGGCGGGTCAACTCGTCGTCGGTCGGGTCGCGCAACGCGATCCACACGAAGCCGGACTTGGCCTCCAGCGCTTCGGATACCCCGTCCAGGCCCGGTTCGGCCACGATGCGGCCATCGTCGTACACGGCACTGTTGATCAGCATGGCGTCAGGCTCTTGTTCTGGGACACCGGGCCATCCTCTCACGCCTCACCTATGGGCCGCATCCAGAGCCAGGTTCAGGGCCAGCACATTGACGCGGGGCTCGCCGATGAAGCCCAGCCAACGCCCTTGCGTGTGCTGTTCCACCAGCGCCCTCACACGCTCGACGGGCAGGCCGCGCACACGGGCGACGCGGGCGACCTGGTAGTCGGCTGCCGCGCGGCTGACGTGGGGGTCCAGGCCGCTGGCGGAGGTGGTCACGAGATCGACTGGCACCGGCGCCGTGTTGCCCGGGTCCGCCGCGCGCAGAGCCTCGATGCGTGCCTTGACGGCGTCGACCAGGGCCGGCGCCGTCGGCGCGAGGTTGGAACCGCCGGAGTTGGCCGCGTTGTAGGGCATGGGCGCCGTGGCAGACGGCCGGCTCCAAAACCGGCCAGCGTCGGCAAAGGCCTGGCCGATCAGCTCGGAGCCGACGGGCTTGCCGTCCTTCACGACAAGACTGCCGTTGGCCTGGTGCGGAAACAGGACTTGCGCCATGCCGGTGACGGCCAGCGGATAGGCCAGGCCGGTGACGAGGCTGAGCAAGACGAACAGGGTCAGCGCGGGGCGGAGTTGGTTGTTCATGAGAAGAAGGGGGACATGAGGAGGTCGATGGCCTTGATGCCGACGAAAGGCACGATGACGCCGCCCAGGCCGTACACCAGCAGGTTGCGGCGCAGCAGGGCTGCGGCTCCGATGGCGCGGTAGCGCACGCCCTTCAGCGCCAGCGGGATCAGCACGACGATGATCAGCGCGTTGAAGATGACGGCGCTCAGGATGGCCGAGTTGGGGCTGGCCAGGTGCATGACGTTGAGGGTGGCCAGTTGCGGATAGGTCGACACGAAAGCCGCCGGCAGCACGGCGAAATACTTGGCCAGATCGTTGGCAATGCTGAAGGTTGTCAGCGAACCCCGCGTCATCAGCATCTGCTTGCCGGTCTCGACGACCTCGATGAGCTTGGTCGGGTTGCTGTCGAGGTCGACCATATTGCCGGCCTCTTTCGCGGCCTGGGTGCCGGTGTTCATGGCCACGGCCACGTCGGCCTGGGCCAGGGCCGGCGCGTCGTTGGTGCCGTCGCCGGTCATGGCGACGAGGCGGCCCTGGGCTTGGTGCTCGCGGATCAGCGCCAGCTTGGCTTCGGGTGTGGCTTCGGCGAGGAAGTCGTCCACGCCGGCTTCCGCCGCGATGGCAGCGGCTGTCAGGCGGTTGTCGCCGGTGACCATGACCGTCTTGATGCCCATGCGGCGCATCTGGGCGAAGCGCTCCTTGATGCCGGGCTTGACGATGTCCTTGAGCTCGACGACGCCCAGCACCTGGACACCGTCGGCCACCACCAGCGGCGTGCTGCCGCGTCGGGCAGCCTCGTCCACCGTGGCCTGCACGCTGACCGGCCAGCGGCCACCCAGACCTTCGACATGGGCACGCACCGCACTGCCTGCGCCCTTGCGGATCTGGCGCTGGCCGAGGTCGACGCCGCTCATGCGCGTCTGCGCCGTAAAGGGCACGAACTCGCCGCGTTGCGCCACCGCCGTAGCGCCGAACTTGCGCTCGGCCAAGGCAACGATGCTGCGTCCTTCGGGCGTCTCGTCAGCCAGGGACGCCAGGCGCGCGGCATCGGCCAGCTGGGCCTCCGAGGCACCGTCGATAGGCCAGAAGGCATCGGCCTGGCGGTTGCCCAGGGTGATGGTGCCGGTCTTGTCCAGCAGCAGCACGTCCACGTCGCCGGCGGCCTCGACGGCACGCCCCGAGGTGGCGATGACGTTGGCCTGCAGCATGCGGCTCATGCCCGCGACGCCCACGGCCGACAGCAGGCCGGCGATGGTGGTCGGGATCAGGCAGACCAGCAGGGCCACCAGCACCACCAGGCCGACCGGCTGACCCGCGCCCGCGGCGGCCACGCCGAACTGCGAGAACGGCAGCAGCGTGGCGCAGACGCCGAGGAAGACCAGGGTCAGCGCGACGAGCAGGATGGTCAGCGCGATCTCGTTGGGTGTGCGCTTGCGCTGGGCGCCCTCCACCATGGCGATCATGCGGTCGACAAAGGTCTCGCCGGGGTTGACGGCCACGCGGGCGATGACCCAGTCGGACAGCACGCGGGTGCCGCCGGTCAGCGCCGAGAAGTCACCGCCGCTTTCGCGGATGACGGGGGCCGATTCGCCGGTGATGGCGCTTTCGTCGACCGAGGCAACACCCTCGACAACCTCCGCGTCCGCGGGAACCACGTCGTGAGCCTCGACCAGCACGATCTCGCCCTTGCGCAGCGTGCCGGCCTCGCGGGGATGCCACCTCAGGCCTTCACGGGCGGCACCGGGCTTCCATTCGTCGACGACCTTGGCCCAGGTCTCCTTCTTGAGCCCGCGCAGCGAGGCCGCCTGGGCCTTGCTGCGGCCCTCGGCCAGGGCCTCGGCGAAGTTGGCGAACAGCACCGTGAACCACAGCCACACCGTCACCGCGACGACGAAGGCATCGGGCCGGGCGATGGACAGGGCCGTCGTCAGTAGGCTGCCCAGGTAGACGACGAACATCACCGGGTTGCGCAACTGCGTGCGCGGGTCCAGCTTGCGGAAGGCGTCGACCAGGGCGGCGCGGGTCAGCGCCGGGTCGAGCAGGGAAAAGCCGGCGCGGCTCATGAATTGCTCCACAGGATGAGATGCTCGACGACCGGGCCCAGGGCCAGCGCCGGCACATAGTTCAGAAGGCCGACCAGCCCCACGACGCCGATCAGCATCGCGACGAAGAGGGGGCCGTGCGTGGGCAGGGTGCCCTCGCCCGCGGCCAGGCGCTTCTTGCCCGCCAGCGAACCGGCCATGGCCAGCACCGGCACGATGACGCCGAAACGGCCTATCCACATCACCAGCCCGAGAAGCAGGTTGTAGAAGGGCGTGTTGGCCGACAGACCGGCGAAGGCGCTGCCGTTGTTGTTGCCGGCCGAGGACAGGGCATACAGCACCTCGCTGAAGCCATGCGCACCGGGCGCCGCGATGCCGGCCTTGCCCGGCTCGGCGAGGACGGCGATGGCCGTGCCCACCAGCACCGCCAGCGGCGTCAGCAGGATGGCCAGGGACACCATCTTCATCTCATGGGCCTCGATCTTCTTGCCGAGGTATTCGGGCGTGCGGCCAATCATCAGTCCTGCGACAAAGACGGCCAGGACGGCGAACACCAGCATGCCGTACAGCCCCGAGCCCACGCCGCCGAAGACGACCTCGCCGAGTTGGATCAGCACCAGGGGCACGGCACCGCCCAGGGGCGTGAAGCTGTCATGCATGGCATTGACGGCACCGCAGCTGGCGGCCGTCGTGATGACGGCGAACAGCGACGAGGCCTCGATGCCGAAGCGCACTTCCTTGCCTTCCATATTGCCGCCGGACTGCCCCGTGCTCTGGGCGGCGTCGACGCCCAGAGCGGCCAGGCGCGGGTTGCCCGCCTGCTCGGCGCCGGTCGCAATGACCACGGCGACGACGAACATCGCCGTCATTGCGCCCAGCAAGGCCCAGCCCTGGCGCATGTCGCCCACCTGGCGACCCAGGACGAAGCACAGCGCCGCCGGGATCAGGAAGATGGACAGCATCTGCAGCGCATTGGTCGCCGCCGTGGGGTTCTCGAAAGGATGGGCCGAGTTGGCGTTGAAGAAGCCGCCGCCATTGGTGCCCAGCATCTTGATGGCGAGCTGGGAGGCGACCGGACCGAGGGCGAGGCTCTGGCTCTGGCCGGACTTGTCTTCCATGACCGGCTGGCCGTCCGCGCCCTTCAACGGCTGGCCGGCCTCATCGACCTTGGCTTCCTGCCAGCTCTGGGCCTCGACGGTCGTCACGTCCTGGTAGGGCTTGAAGGTCTGCACGACGCCCATGCCGGCCAGCACCAGCGCAAACACCAGCGACAGCGGCAGCAACACCCACAGCGTGGCGCGGGTCAGGTCGGCCCAGACATTGCCGATGGCCTGGCCCGAATGGCGAGCGAAGCCGCGCAGCAGGGCCATGACGACGGCGATGCCGGTGGCGGCGGACAGGAAGTTCTGCACCGTCAACGCCAGCATCTGCGTCAGATAGCTCATCGTCGTCTCGCCGCCATAACCCTGCCAGTTGGTGTTGGTGACGAAGCTGATGGCGGTGTTGAAGGCCGAGTCCGGCGACACCGCGGCCAGCCCCTGCGGATTCAGCGGCAGCAGGTGCTGCAGGCGCTGCACGGCGTAGACGGCGGCGAAGCCCATGGCGTTGAAGATCAGCAGGCCGAGGGCGTAGCGCAGCCAGCCCTGCTCCGCATCGACGTCGACACCGGCCAGCTTGAGCAACGGCCCGTCAAAGCGACGCAGCCGCCCTTCCATGACGGCGTGAATCCAGCGCGCCAGGGGCCATGCCAATCCAAACAGCACGACGAGGAAGGCCGCCAGCTGCATCCAGGCGGAGCCGTTCATGTCAGCCCCCCGTTCGACGAGTACGTCGCACGGCCCCCCGCGGGGGCAGCCGCTCGCTCGGGGCGGCCCAGCGCAGCGCGGCTCATGACAAGTCCTCCGGGAAGAGCAAAGCCCAGAACAGATAGCCCACCAGACCGACCACGATCACGGTGGCGGCGAGTTCGAAGCCATTCATGACTTCCTCCTCGCCAACTTCTCGCAGCCCCAGGCCGCGAGCCCCGTCAGCAGCGCGAGTGCCGCGCCCAGACCCAGAAAAACGATGTCCATGACACCTCCAAAAACATGGAGGTCATTCTGGAAATCGGGCCCTCAAACCGCCGACAAGATCGCGGCGGGCGGCATCAAGAAAGCATCAAGACTTCGTCAACGCCAGCTGGGTGATGTCGATGCCACGCTCCTTGGCGATGGCTTCCAGCACCGGCAGCAGTGGGCCGAGCTTTTCGTCCAGCGCATCGCGCACCGTGTCGACGACGACCTGCGTGCTGCGCTCGATCTCGATGTGGACGGCGTCGCCGACATCCTTGGCGCCGAAGGTCGTCATGCGCAGGGTCTCGGGGATGAGCCAGACCTCGAACCAGCCCGAGCCATCGCGCTCGCGCTGGGCCTCGGCCACCGTCAGGCTGCAGCCGTTGACGCCGATATAGCCCTTGGCGAAGACATAACGCATCCACGGTGCGGGCAACGCGAAGCGGATGACATGGTTGTTGTCGGGCTTGCGGATGGCCGCGATGCGGGCCGAAACGTCCACGTGACCGGACAGCGGATGGCCGCCGATCTCGACGCCCTCTTTCGCGGCGCGCTCGACGTTCAGGCCCGAGCCCACCATCAGCCCGCCCAGCGTGGTCAGGCTCAGCGTCTGGGCCATCACGTCGAAGCTCGCCACGTCGGGCGCCGGTCTCTCGGTGACGGTCAGGCAGACACCGTCGCAGGAGACGCTGGCGCCGATGGCCAGTTCCGCGTCGAAGCCCTGCGGGAACTTCAGGTGCAGGGTGTGCAGGCCCTCGCGCGCCTCGATGGATTCGACGTGGGCGACGCCCTGGACAATGCCTGTGAACATGAATGAAACAGGCCTCCACGGAGGCCCTCAGAACAGCGTTCGGGTCAGCTTACCAGCTCACTTCGCGGTCCGGTGTCGACCCGATCTTGTGGATGGACAGGTCGGCGCCTTCGAACTCCTGCTCGGCGTCCAGGCGCAGGCCGGTGATCTTGCGGATCACGCCATAGACGACGATGCCGCCGAGCAGCGCCCAGGCCACGCCGCCCAGGGTGCCGATCAGCTGGGCGCCGAAGGACACGCCGCCGATGCCGCCCAGCGCCTTCTGGCCGAAGATGCCGCAGGCGATGCCGCCCCAGGCGCCGCACAGGCCGTGCAGGGGCCAGACGCCCAGCACGTCGTCAATCTTCCAGCGGTTCTGGGTCAGGGTGAAGAACTGGACGAAGAGCCAGCCGGCCACGCCGCCGGTGACCAGGGCGCCGATGGGGTGCATGACGTCCGAACCCGCGCAGACGGCCACCAGGCCGGCCAGCGGGCCGTTGTAGGCAAAGCCCGGGTCGTTGCGACCCAGCAGCACGGCCACGAGAGTCCCGCCCGTCATCGCCATCAGCGAGTTGACGGCCACCAGGCCCGACATCTTGTCCAGCGTCTGCGCGCTCATCACATTGAAGCCGAACCAGCCCACCGTCAGCACCCAGGCGCCCAGGGCGAGGAAAGGGATGCTGGAGGGCGGATGGGCGCTCATGGCGCCGTCCTTGCGGTAGCGGTTCAGGCGCGGGCCCAGCAGCAGCACGGCGGCCAGGGCTATCCAGCCGCCGACGGCATGGACGACGACGCTGCCGGCGAAGTCATGGAATTCGGCGCCGGTGGCCGCCTTCAGCCAGGCCTGGACGCCAAACGCCTGGTTCCAGGCGATGCCCTCGAAGAAGGGGTAGACGAAGCCGACGATGACGCAGGTGGCCGCCAGCTGCGGACCGAAGCGGGCCCGCTCGGCGATGCCGCCCGAGACGATGGCGGGAATGGCGGCCGCAAAGGTCAGCAGGAAGAAGAACTTGACCAGCTCATAGCCGTTCTTCTGCGCCAGCTGCTCGGCGCCGACGAAGAAATGCGTGCCATAGGCGACGAGGTAGCCGACCAGGAAGTAGGCCAGCGTGGAGACGGCGAAATCCACCAGGATCTTGACCAGCGCATTGACCTGGTTCTTCTTGCGTACCGTGCCCAGCTCGAGGAAGGCAAAACCCGCATGCATGGCGAGCACCATGATGGCACCCAGGAGGATGAAGAGCGCATCTGCGCCCTGCTTGATCGATGTCGTCTCCAATGCGGTCTCCGGCCGGCGGCTCCAGACTTGGGCGACATGCACCAAGCCGAGCCAAACCGCACCGAAATTGCAAATTCAATGCCCGCTTTTAAGGCGTGGATTTGCGGGCGCATGGCACCAGAAAGCGGCGCTCAGCTCTTTTTTGGTGCAATCAATGCACTCTTCTCGAACGCATCTGCACTGAATCCGAGCGTCCAGTGCCCGTCCGGCCAACGCACGACGGGCCGCTTGATGACGCTGGGTTCCGCCACCATCAGTGCGATGGCCGACGCGTCGTCCACGATCGCGGCTTTGGCCGCGTCGTCCAGCTTGCGCCAGGTGTTGCCGGCGCGATTGACGATCCGGTCGCGGCCGAAGGCCTTGATCCAGGCGGGCAGCAGCTCAGCGGGAACGCCCTGCTTCTTGAAGTCGTGGAAGGCAACTTCCAGTCCCTGGTCGGCCAGCCAGGTGCGGGCCTTCTTGACGGTGTCGCAGTTGGGGATGCCGTAGACGGTGATCATGGCGGCAAAGCTACCATGAAGTCCCACTTCGACCCTCGGGAGATGCGATGCTGAAGACGATCAAGAGCCGCCTGCTCGCGGCCTGTCTGGGCCTGATGGTGGTGTCCGTGCTGCTGGCGACGTTGACCAGCTATCGCGCCGCGCGCAGCACCATCCTGCACGACCTGGCCTCACAGCTGAGCGCCAACAGCCAGGCCCAAGCCGACCGCATCGCCTCCTGGGCGAGCGCCCAGAAGCATGTCGTGCAGGCCCTGGCCCCGGCGGTGGAGGCCGCCGACCCGGCTCCGTCTCTGCAACAGGCCCTGACATCCGGGGCCCTGGACCTGGCCTATGTCGGCGGCGCCGACAAGCGCATGGTGTCCGTGCCCGACCGACAGCGGGCGGCCGACTACGACCCCACGTCGCGCGCTTGGTACAAGCTGGCGTCCACCAGCCAGCAGGCCGTGCTGACGGCCCCCTACATCGCCGCCTCGTCCAAGAAGCTCGTCGTCACCTTCGCCTACGCAGTGCGCTCCTCCGGCGAGGTCAAAGGGGTCGCAGGCTCGGACGTGACGCTGGACGAAGTGGTCAGCACCGTGAACCAACTCAAGCCGACACCGTCCGGATTTGCCTTCCTGGCCGACAGGGAGGGCAAGATCATCGCCCACCCCGACGCCCAATTGACCCTCAAGCCCATGACGGAGCTGTCGGCCGACCTGTCGGTCGCCAAGCTGACGGGCGCCGGAGCGGAGGACCTGGTGGAAGCCGGTGTGGGCGAACGGCGCTTCTTCCTGCGCGCCGCACCCGTGGCCGGCACGGACTGGCTGCTGGTCACCGCGGCCGAGCGCGGCGAGGCACTGGCCTCGCTGGGAGCCCTGCTACGCGACGCCGGCATCGCCCTGGTGCTGCTGCTGGTCGGTGCGACGCTGTTCGCCACCTGGCTGGTCAACTCCCTGCTGCATCGCCTGGTCGTCGTGAAGGACGCCATGCTGCAGATCGGCAGCGCCGGGGGCGGCGACCTGACCCAACGCCTGAACGATGCCGGAGAGGATGAGCTCAGCGCCATCGCGCGTGCCTTCAACCAGTTCGTGTCACAGATCGAATCGGTCATGCGCGGCGTGGCAACCAGTGCGGATTCCATCGCGACAGCCTCGCGGGAGATCGCAGCCGGCGCCCAGGACCTCAGCGGCCGCACCGAAAGCGCCGCGGCCAGCCTGGAGGAAACCGCGTCGTCCATGCAGCACATCACCGAAACCGTGCAGCGTAGCGCCGACCAGGCCCGCGAGGCCGATGGCCATGCGCGCAGCACCGCCGACGTGGCCCAGCGCGGTGGCCACGTCGCCCAGCAGGTGGCCGAGACGATGCAGGACATCAGCGCCAGCTCCACGCGCATCAACGACATCATCGGCACCATCGACGGCATCGCCTTCCAGACCAATATCCTGGCGCTGAACGCCGCCGTGGAAGCGGCGCGCGCCGGTGAGCAGGGGCGTGGTTTTGCGGTCGTGGCCGGGGAGGTGCGCGCCCTCGCACAGCGCAGCGCACAGGCCGCCAAGGAGATCAAGGGGCTGATCGGCAGCAGCGTCGAACGCGTGGCCGACGGCAGCCGCCTGGTCGACGAAAGCGCACAGACGATGCAGGAGATCCTGCGCAGCGTGCAGAGCGTGACCACCATCGTGACCGAGATCAGTGCCGGTGCCGCCGAGCAGAGCCGCGGCATCGGTGAAGTCAACACCGCCGTCCTGCAACTCGACCAGATGACTCAGCAGAACGCGGCCCTGGTGGAACAATCCGCCGCGGCCGCGGAAAGCCTGAAGGACCAGGCGGCTCAGCTGTCCCAGATCGTCGCGACGTTCCGCATCGGGCGCTCATGATTGACTGGCTGGACGACGAGACGCTGGACTTCCCGCCCAGCCACCGCGCGCTTGGCCCCGAGACCGATGCCCCGGGCCTGCTGGCCGCTGGCGGCAGCCTGACCCCGGAACGCCTGGAAGCCGCTTACCGCCGCGGCATCTTTCCCTGGTACGGCCCGGGCCAGCCGCCGCTGTGGTGGGCGCCCGACCCGCGCATGGTGCTGGAGACGGCCAACTTCAGGCTGTCGCGATCCCTGCGCAAGACGGTGCAGCGCTTTGCCGCCACGCCCGGCTGCGAGATCCGCATCGATTTCGACCGTGCCGCCGTGCTCGAGGCCTGCGCCAGCGTGCCGCGCGAGGGCCAGTCGGGCACCTGGATCGTCCCCGAACTGCAGGCCGCCTACCTGGCCTGGCCGGCCATGCACAGCATCGAGACCTGGGTGGACGGCCAACTGGCTGGCGGCCTCTACGGCGTCAACTTAGGCGCCATGTTCTATGGCGAATCCATGTTCATGCGCCGCACCGACGCATCCAAGGTCGCCCTGTGCGCCCTGATCTGCCTGTGCCGTGAGTTCGGCATTCCCTGGATCGACTGCCAGCAGAACACCCCCCATCTGGCGTCCCTCGGTGCGGCAGAAGTCCCACGGGCGGCCTTCGAGGACCATCTGGCCACGCATGTGGGTGAAGCCTCGCCCGGGCCCTGGACCTATCATCCGGACTACTGGCACCGGATCCTCGACCTCACGTGACCCACCCCAAAGAACTGCCGCTCGCGCAAATCCAGTTCTATGCCACGGCCGCCTACCCGTGCAGCTATGTGTCGGGTCGCCAGGCGCGTTCCCAGGTCGCGACGCCCAGCCACCTGATCCACGCCGACGCCTATTCCAACCTGGTGGCCGCGGGTTTCCGCCGCAGCGGCCTCTTCACCTACCGCCCCTATTGCGACCAGTGTCGTGCCTGCATCGCCCTGCGCGTGCCGGTGGGCAGCTTCGAACCCACCCGCAGCCAAAAGCGCGCCTGGAAGGCCCACAGCCCCCTGCAGGCCAAGGTCATGCGCCTGGGCTATTCGCCCGAGCACTACGCCCTCTATCTGCGCTACCAGGCAGGCCGGCACAGCGGCGGCGGCATGGACCACGACAGCGTCGACCAGTACACCCAGTTCCTGCTGCAGTCGCGCATCAACTCACGCCTGGTCGAGTTCCGCGAGACCATGCCCGACGGCAGCACCCCGCTGCGCATGGTGTCCATCCTCGACATCCTCAACGACGGCCTGTCGGCGGTCTACACCTTCTACGACCCCGACGTGGCGGGCAGCTTCGGTACCTATGGCGTGCTGTGGCAGATCCAGCAGGCCAGGGAACTCAAGCTCGCCCACCTCTACCTCGGCTACTGGATCGAGGAGAGCCCCAAGATGGCCTACAAGGCCGGCTTCAGGCCGCACCAGATCCTGCAGAACGGGGTCTGGACGGACGTGGGCTAAACCAGGACTTCCGCCACGGTCGGGTGACCCAGAAAGCCCTCCGGGCTGGCACTGCGGCCATAGGCGCCGCTCTGGTAGATGACGGCGAGGTCGTCGATCTCGCCCTTGGCCATCTCCATGCGGTCGGCCAGCAGGTCCAGCGGCGTGCACAGCGGGCCGACGACGCTGGCGGCCTCGGTAGCCGACTCCTCGCGGCCTTGCGGCTCGACCGAGGCCGGGTAGTTCTTGCGCAGCACCTGGCCGAAGTTGCCCGAGGCCGACAGGTGGTGGTGCAGGCCGCCGTCAGCAATCAGGAAGACCTGGCCGCGCGAGACCTTGCGGTCGACGACGCGGCTGACATAGACGCCCGCCTCGCCCACCAGATAACGGCCCAGTTCGATGACCAGCTTGGCGGCCGGCAGGTCGCTCCGGGCTCGCGCCTGCAGGGCGGCCAGGTTGTCGGCGATGGGGGCCAGGTCCAGGCGCGACTCGCCCGGGAAATAGGGAATGCCGAAGCCGCCGCCCAGGTTCAGGAACTTGACCGGCGAAGGCGCGGCCTCGGCCAGGCGCAGGGCCAGCTCATAGCTCTTCAGTTGGGCCTCGCAGATGGCCTCGGCCTTGAGGTTCTGCGATCCGGCAAACAGATGGAAGCCTTCGAAGGCGAGGCCATCGCCGCTGAGGCGGCCGACCTCGGCCAGCACCTCCGGCAGGGCCTCGGCATCGATGCCGAACTGCTTGGGGCCGCCGCTCATTCGCATGCCCGAGCCCTTGAGCTCGAAGTCGGGGTTGACGCGCAGGGCCACGCGGGCCGGCAGGCCCAGGCGCTGGGAAGCGCGCGCCAGCGGCGCCAGTTCACGCGCCGACTCGACATTGACGAGCACGCCGGCCGCGACAGCCTGGCCCAGCTCGATATCGCGCTTGCCGGGGCCGGCGAAGCTGATCTCGTGCGGGTCGGCGCCGGCATTCAGGGCCACCTGCAGCTCGCCCGCCGAGGCCACGTCGATGCCGTCCACCAGGCCGGCCATCAGCTGGACCAGGGCCGGCATGGGGTTGGCCTTCATCGCGTAATGCAGCTCGACACCCTTGGGCAGAGCCGCACGCAGCTCGGCGACGCGAGCCTTCAACAGGCCACGGTCATAGGCATAGAAAGGCGTCTGGCCGACGCGCTCGGCAAGCACCGACAGGCGCTGGCCGCCGACCAGCAGCTCGCCCTGGGCATCGCGGGGGAAGAGGACGGGGGCGTGCTCGAGGGCACGCTTCACGGGGGTAGGTTCGCTCATGCGGGGTGGCGTTCGGCCCAGTCGGTCGACAGGGTCTTGCGGTCGATCTTGCCGTTGGGGTTGCGCGGCAGCGGGCCCGAACGGACGTCGATGCCGTGGGGCACCATGTAGGCGGGCATGCGGGCCTTGCAGGCGGCGGTCAGCGCGGCCAGGTCCAGCAAAGCGGCGCCTTCCGGCGGCGTGGCGATGACCTGGATGGCCTGGCCCAGGGTGTCGTGATAGACGCCGAAGGCCACGCATTCGCCGACCAGGCCGGTGGCGTAGAGGATCTCCTCGACCTCGGTGGGGCTGACGCGGTAGCCCGAGGTCTTCATCATCTCGTCGCGGCGGCCGACGAAATAGAGGAAGCCTTCGGCGTCGCGCTTGACGGTGTCGCCGGAGAACACGGCGAACTCGGGCAGTTGCAGGCCGGCTTCACGGCCGCCCACACCCACCGGCAAAGGCTTGTAGCGCTCGGCCGTCTTCTCGGCATCGTTCCAGTAGCCCAGACCCACCAGGGCGCCGCGATGCACCAGCTCACCAGGCTCGTCCGGCGCGCATTCGCTGCCGTCCTCGCGCAGCACCAGGATCTCGGCGTTGGGAATGGCCTTGCCGATGGAATCCGGGCGGCGGTCCACCTCGCTGGGCGGCAGATAGGTCGAGCGGAAGGCCTCGGTCAGGCCGTACATCAGGAAGGGCCGGGCCGACGGTGCCTTGGCGCGCAGCAGGTCCAACGTCGCGCGCGGCATGCGGCCACCGGTGTTGGCGAAGTAGCGCAGGTTGGCATCGATGGCGGCCGGCCATTCGAGCTGGGTCAGCTGGATGTAGAGCGGCGGCACCGCGGTCAGGCCGGTGACCTTCTCCCGCTCCAGGGCCTTGAGCACGTCCTTGGGCAGCAGATAGTTGAGCAGCACAACGCGCGCGCCGCTGTGGAAGGCCGTGGTCAGCTGGCTGAAGCCGGCGTCGAAGGACAGCGGCAAGGCCGCCAGCAGGGTGTCGCTGGCACGGTTTTCAAGGTAGCTGGCCACGCTCTTGCCGCCCGCCACCATATTGCGGTGGGACAGCACCACGCCCTTGGGCCGGCCGGTCGAGCCCGAGGTGTAGAGGATGGCCGTCATGTCGGTGTCGATGACGCGGTGGCCGGCGCGAGCGGGCGAGGCCAGCAGCTGGGCCCAGTCATGCACCGGCACCGGAGCCGAACCCGCACCGCTGGTCAGCACCACCTGGCGCAGCGAGGGGCATTGGGTCAGCACATCGCCCAACTGGGCCAGGCGCTCGGGCGAGGTGACCAGCACTCGCACATCGCAGTCGCGCAGGATGAAGCCGACCTGGTCGGGCTTGAGCAGGGGGTTCAGCGGCACGAAGACGCCACCGGCCGCCGGGGCGCCGAAGCTGGCGACGACGGTCTCGAAACGCTTTTCCAGATAGATGGCCACCCGTTCGCCACGGGCCAGGCCGAGCTGCATCAGGCCGCTGGCAAAGCCGCGCACGGCGGCGTCCAAATCGCCGTAGCTCAGCGTGTGCGCTCCGTAGGTGAGCGCCGGAGCCTCGGGCGTTCGCTCGGCGGCAACGGCCACCAGCTCGTTCAACAGGGTCGATTCGGGCATGAAAAAAGTATCTCACGCGCCCCCGGGCCGAGGGGTGGCCGCCCCCGGGGGCAAGGGGGCGGCCGGCTAAACTGCGCGGCTGCTTTTTTGGACGGACGGAACCTGTTGACGCTACGGGAATCGGATGCGTTGCCACTCAAAAGCCCGCGAGTAAGGCGCGAGGTCGAAGCTGGGGTCGTCCCCAGCGAGACTTCGCAACGCCGCGCGCGGGCTTTTGAGTGACAACCCTTCGGGAGAGGGTCTGCGCGGGCGCATGGCGTTGTTGCGCGCCTTGCCCGGGCAACCAGCCCGGGCTTCGGCGTGCGCCTAGCCCTGCACCCGCGCAGACCCTCTCGCATCGATTCCCGCAGCGTTAACAGGTTCCCAATGGACAAGGATCAGGTTCTCGGCCACGTGCTGAGGCTTCTCGACGACGTGCTGAGCCTGAACGGCCGCGCCCAGACCTTCACCCGCGACACCGCCCTGCTCGGCGCCCTGCCCGAGCTGGACTCGATGGCCGTCGTCAGCCTGATCACGGCGCTGGAAGAACAGCTGGGCCTGGTGGTCGACGATGACGACATCGACGGCGACACCTTCGCCACGGTCGGCTCGCTGGCGGACTTCGTCGCCGCCCGGCTCTGATCGATCCCCATCGCGCATGAACGCCGACGTCAGCACGCCTCGCGCGGTTCCCCGGCATCCGGTGCCGGGGCCGCACAACCGGCAGCCCGACAACGGCACCCAGGCACTGACCTGCCTGCTCGACCAGCCGGGCGCCTTGTTGACCAGCAGCGGCCGCGCGGCCATCCTGCTCGGCCTGGAGAGCCTGGCGCTCCAGCCGGGCCAGCGCGTGCTGGTGCCCAGCTACCACTGCCCCACCATGGTGTCGCCCGTGCTGACGCTGGGGCATGAGCTGGGCTTCTATCCGATTGACGCCGACGGCCGCCCCAGCCTGGATTGGCTGGAACAGCACGCCCCGGCCGACACCCGGGTGCTGTGCGTGGCCCACTTCTTCGGCTTGCCGCTGGATCTCCGCGAAGTGCACGCCTGGTGCCAGCGGCGCGGCGTGCTGATGCTCGAGGATTGCGCGCATGCCATGTTCGGGCAGGGCCCCGGGGGCGCCGTGGGTGCGCTGGGTGACGTGGTCATCGCCAGCCTGCCCAAGTTCTTTGCCGCCCAGGAAGGTGGCGTGCTGCTGACCCGGCGACCGGCCCGGCCGGTGGCGGCCCTGCAGCCCGCTGGCCTGAAACGCCAGCTGAAAGCCGCACTGGACGACATCGAGATCAGCGCACGCCATGACCGGCTGGGGCACTGGCGCCTCTGGGCCGGCCCCTTGCTGGCGCTCAAGCAGGCCCTGCGCGGCAAGCCCCAAGCGCAGGCCGGCACCGCGCCCCAGCCCACCCACTTCGATCCCTCGAGCGACTACGCGCGCATCGACGTCGAGCAATGCCATCGCGCCCCGGTGCGGGCCGCCGTTCAGGCCGCCCTGGGCTCCTCGCGAGGCCGCGTCGTCACCAGGCGGCAGCGCCACTACCGCGCCATGGCCCAGGCGCTGACCGGGCAGCCGGGCATGCGCCCGCTGTTCCCGACGCTGTCGGAACATAGCGCGCCCTATGTATTTCCGCTCTGGATCGACGACCCCGACCCTGCCTACCAGGCGCTGAAAACGCTGGGCGTCCCGGTGTCGCGCTGGGATTGGCTGTGGCCGGGGGTGCCGGAATTCGCCGGCGATCACGGAAAAACCTGGTCTCGCCACGTCATGCAACTGCACTGCCATCAAGACATGAGCGACGAGGACCGACACTGGGTGATCAACGCCCTCCTTACCTACCGCAAGAGTTGACTTGAAAACAACTTCAAAGATGGACTGGAAACTCGTTCCGGCAAAGCAGCTGGCCGGCCTGGCCGCGCAGTGGGATGCCCTGCAGGCCAGGACGCTGCCGCATGCCTTCCTGCGCAGCGATTTCCTGCTGTGCCTGCTGGAGCAGTTCGGCCATGGCCAGGAGTTGCTCGCCTACTGCGAGCAAGACGGCGCCTGGTCGGCGGCGCTGCTGATCCAACCGCAGAGCATGGGGCGCTGGAACAGCTTCCAGCCCTCCCAGTTGCCGCTGGGTCCGGTGCTGCTGCCGGATGGCGAAGACATCGAGGCCGCCCTGCAGTCCCTGCTGCGCGCCCTGCCCGGCCTGGCCCTGACCGTCGGGCTGACGCAGCTGGACTCGCTGGTCCACGCCGGCCCCTATGAGGGCCCACGGCTGCGCCGCCAGCACTACATCGACACCGCCTGGGTCGACGTCGAGAACGGCTTCGAGGCCTATTGGGAGAGCCGCGGCAAGAACCTGCGCCAGAACACCCGCAAGCAGCTGAAGAAGGTCGAGGCTGGCGGCGCGACGCCGCGGCTGGACATGATCGACACGCCGCAAGACGTCGCAACCGCCATCAAGCAGTACGGCGTGCTGGAAGCCAGCGGCTGGAAGGCCGAGCTCGGCACCGCCATTTCCGAGGACGGCGCCCAGGGGCGCTTCTACCGCCAGGCACTGGAAAGCGCCGCGGCGGCGGGCCGCGCCCGCATCTACCGCTACTGGTTCGGCGACGAGGTCGTCGCGATGGACCTGTGCGTGCACCAGGAGGACCGCCTGGTGATCCTGAAGACCGCCTACCAGCAGGCCCACCAGGCGGTGTCGCCGTCGACGCTGATGCGCGCCGAGGAGTTCAAGCTTCTTTTCGACGAAGGCCGTTTCAAGCGCATCGAGTTCTTCGGCCGCGTGATGGAGTGGCATACGCGCTGGACCGACAACAGCCGCCAGCTCTTCCACCTCACCGCCTACCGCTGGGGCTGGCTCAAGGCGCTGCAGGACTGGCTCAACCGCAGCAAGACGCGAGCAGCTTGAACACCTCGACCGACGTCTTCTTCCTGCCCACTGGCGACGAGCAGCGGCTGTGCCTCTTCCATGCGCCGGCGCAGGCGTTTGCCGAGCGGCCGCGCGGCCTCGTCCTCTATCTGCACCCCTTCGCCGAAGAGATGAACAAGTCGCGCCGCATGGCGGCCCTGGCCTGCCGGGCCCTGGCCGACGCCGGCTTTGCCGTGCTGCAGATGGACTTGCGCGGCTGCGGCGACTCGTCGGCCGATTTCGGTGATGCGAGCTGGGCTGACTGGCAGGCGGACGTGCGCCTGGGCCTGGATTGGCTGGACGCCCATGTGCCTGGCTCGGACGCAACGCCGCTGTGGCTGTGGGGCCTGCGGGCCGGCTGCCTGCTGGCCAGCGCCGACTGGGGCCGGCCGCTGAACTACCTGTTCTGGCAGCCGATGACCAACGGCAAGCTGGCCCTGCAGCAGTTCCTGCGCCTGAAACTGGCCGCCGAGATGGCTGGCGGCGCCAGCAAGGGACTGATGGACCAGATGAAGACCGAGCTCGCCTCGGGGCGCCTGGTCGAGGTCGCCGGCTACCGCCTGGGTGCCCCCTTGGCCCAAGGCCTGGAAGCCGCCCGGCTCGCACCCGCCGGCGCGGCCGGCCGCGTCGAATGGCTGGAGCTCAGCACCCGCGAGGACGCCGGACTGACGCCGGTCAGCGAACAGGCCATCAAGGCCTGGCAGGACGCCGGCTGGAGCGTGCGCGCCCAGATCGTGCAGGGGCCGGGCTTCTGGGCCACCAGCGAGATCGAACTCGCGCCGGCGCTGATCGCGCGTACCGTGGAGGCCTTGGCATGACGCAGCCCCCACGCTCGCCCGCCGAGCTGCCCCCCGAGGGGGCGGCCAGCGGCTTCGGGCGGCCGGGCGCCGCTGGCAAGGAATCCGTGCTGAGCTTCGACTGTGAAGGCCAGCGCCTGGTCGGCATCCTGGCCGAACCGGCGACCGGCGAGCCGGCCGAGGTGGGTGTGGTCATCATCGTCGGCGGCCCGCAATACCGCGCCGGCAGCCATCGCCAGTTCACGCTGCTGGCTCGCCACCTGGCTGCAAACGGATTTGCCGCACTGCGCTTCGACTACCGCAGCATGGGCGACAGCCCCGGCGACACGCGCGACTTCCTCGCCGTGGATGCCGACATCAAGGCCGCCATCGACGCCCTGCTGGCCGCCCGCCCGGCGCTGAAGCGCGTGGCCCTCTGGGGCCTGTGCGACGCCGCTTCGGCCGCCCTGCTCTACCTGGAGTCGACCCGCGATGACCGTGTCGCCGGTGCCGCCCTGCTCAACCCCTGGGCCCGCTCCGCGGCGACGCTGGCGCAGACGCATGTGAAGCACTACTACTGGCGCCGCCTGCGCCAGAAGGAGTTCTGGCTCAAGCTGCTCAAGGGCGGCATCGGTGTCAAGGCCTTGAGCACCCTGGGCAGCAACCTGCGCCTGGCCCGTGGCGCCGGCAAGCCCAAGGCCGAGTCGCGCAGCTTCCAGGATCGCATGGCCGCCGGCCTGCGGGACTTCGACGGACCGGTGCTGCTCATCCTCAGCGGCGATGACTACACTGCCCGCGAGTTCGTTGGTTACGCCCGGTCCTCGGCGGCTTGGCAGGGCCTGCTCGTGCGCCCGACGCTGGATCTGCACGACATGCCGACGGCCGATCACACGTTTTCGGCGATACAGGACCAGGACTCCCAATGTCGCATCTGTTTGGACTGGTTGAGGACACGATGCCTAGCACTCTGAACCCCATGACCCACGCCCGCCGCGCCGCCTTGGCGCTGGCCGTTTCGCTGGCCGCACTGCCGGCCGCAGCCCAGATGCAGCGCCCTGCGCTGGCCCCTGAGGGCTGCGGCGAAACGCACAACACCTATGGCCCCTTCGACTATCGCACGGCCCAGCCGTCGCAGCGCTATATCGTCGAGATCGCCCACTTCACGCACGGCGTCGAGACGCTGACCAAGGGGGCCACCGGCCCCTTCGGCAACGACATCGGCTACACGCTGGCGGTGTTCCCCAACCACCCGCGGGCCATCCAGTCCGTCGAACGTCTGGCCGAGAAGGAAAAATCCGATCCGCCGAAGGGCGCCGACATGACCGTCGAGTGCTACTACGCCCGCGGCATGAACTACGTGCCCGAAGACCTGGTGTTCCGCATGCTCTACGTGAGCTATCTGACCCGGCGCAACCGCCTCGACGAAGCGCGCAAGTTCCTCGACTACGTCGTCGACAAAGGTGCCGAGAGCCCGCTGACGCAGTTCAACGCCGGCATGCTGTTCTTCGACATGAAGGACTACGACAAGGCGCTGATCCAAGCCCACCGCGTCATTGCCATGGGCATGACCCGGCCCGACCTGCGCGACCGCCTGAACTCGGTCGGCCGCTGGAAGGAGCCCGAGCCGGCCGAGGCACCTGACGCTGCCGCGTCCGCCGCCCCGGCGGCGTCGGCCGCCTCCCAGACCTCCCGCTGAGCCCTTCATGCCGCGCGTCAACATCGTCATTCCTGCCTACAACGCCGAAGCCTTCATCGCCGAGACCGTCCGTTCTGCGCTGGACCAGACCTTCCCCGACCTGCAGGTCACCGTCATCGACGATGGCTCCAAGGATGCGACGGCCGCGCATGCGGCGCTTGACGATGCCCGCGTGCGCGTCATCTCGCAAGAGAACCGCGGCATGTCGCGCTCGCGCAATCGCGGCATGGCCGAGGTGGATTCGGAATTCGTCGCCCTGCTGGATGCCGACGACCTCTGGCATCCGGAAAAACTGCGCCTGCAGCTGCAGGCCCTGCGGGACCGGCCCGATCACGACTTCTGCTACTCGGCCTTCGACGTCTGGCATGGCGAGCCGCGGCCCGACTATTTCAAGCAGCCCCGCCAGGGCAGCATCGACGAATCGCGCTCCGGCTGGATCTACCCCGTGCTGGTGCTGGACAACTACGCCCTGCCCTCCTCCGTCATCTGGCGGCGCAGCGCCTGGGACCGCATGGGCGGCTTCCTGACCGACAACCAGCAGACCGACGACTGGGAATACCTCGTGCGGGCCAGCACCCAGCACCGCTTCATCCGCCTGGCCGAGTCCTTCGTGCTCTACCGCCAGCACCCGGTGTCGCTGTCGCGCCGCATCCCGGCCACCAACACCACCGAGCTGATGCGCGCCGACCTGATCCGCCGCTTCGGCATGAGTTCGCCGCCCGGCCATGACGTCGACCCCGTCGCCCTGCAGCGCTTCCAGCACAAGGGCTGGGCCAATTTCGCCGACGCGCATTGCGCCAAGGGCGACCTGGCCCTGGGCCTGAAGACCTTTGCCGGCCTGCTGCGCCGCGGCCCCTACCGCGGCGCCACGCTGACCAAGTGCGCCAAATCACTGTTCCGCCGCTGGGTGCCGAATGACTGAACCCTTGCGGGTCGGCATCAGCGCGACCAGCCTAAACACCGCCCACCTGCGCGGCATGGGCAAATACCTGCTGGAGATGTGCAGCCAGGCCACGCCCGCCGACCGCGTGGCCTGGACGCTGTTCGCCCAGGACGGCCGTCGCCCCATGCATCTGCCGCGCGATCAGCAGGTCCAGACCGACATCTTCGACTTCCCCGGTGACCGCTTCTCGTCGTGGGAGCAGATCGGCATGCCGCGCCGCATCGCGCGGCATCGCCTGGACCTGCTGCACTGGGCCGAGAACACCATGGCCTGGTGGCAGCCCTGCCCGGCGGTCGTCACCATCCACGACACCATCCCCTGGGAGATGGAGAACGACACGCGCTGGCAGCACTGGTACTGGCACAGCCTGATGCCCGCCGCCTTCCGCCGCAGCGCGGCCGTCGTGACCATCAGCGAATCGTCGCGCCGCGACATCCTGGCCCGCTGGCCCGATCTCGAGCCCAGGCTGACCGTCATCCCGCACGGCATCGAGTCCGCCTATTTCGAGCCGCCCACCAGCACGCTGCCAGCCTCGCTGACCAACGCCCTGGCCGGCGCACGCTTTGCCGTCTACCTGGGCGGCCCCATGAAGCGCAAGCGCTTCGACTGGGCCTTGCAGACCCTGGCCAGCCAGCCGGATGCGTCGCTGAAGCTGGTCGCCTGCGGCTTCGGCGCCGATGCGCGCGAAGCGGCGCGCAAGGCCCTGCCGCAGGAGCTGCAGGGCCGGGTCGTGTTTGCCGAGTTTCTGTCCGACGCCGAACTGCTGGCCCTCTACCGTGATGCCGTCGCCGTCCTCTACCCGACGCTCTACGAGGGCTTCGGCTTCCCGGCCGTCGAGGCCCAGGCCGCCGGCACGCCGGTCATCTTCAGCCCGCTGGGCAGCCTGGCCGAGCTGGTCGGACCGCTGACGTCGCTGGTGCCCGCCGAGGACGGTGCCGCCTGGGCCGCGGCCCTGCACGAGGCCGCGACGTTGCCGCCCGAGCTGCGCGCCGACAAGGCCGCGCGGGCCCGCGACTGGGCCCAGGGCTTTCGCTGGGCCGAGAGCTATCGCCGCCATCTGGAGGTTTATCGCAAGGTGGCCGCCCAGCGATGAAGCGGCTGGCCGTCATCGTCTGCACCTGGAACCGGTCCGCCCTGCTGGAGACCACCCTGGCTTCGCTCGGCGCCATGCGGGCTCCCGTCGAGACGGCCGTCGAAGTGCTGGTGGTGGACAACAACTCCGCCGACGGCACCCAGGCGCTGTTGAAGGCCCTGCAGCCGGGATGGCCGCTGGGCCGCCTGCACGCCCTCTTCGAGCCGCGCCAGGGCAAGCAGTTCGCCCTGAATGCCGGCATCGCCCGCGCCCGCGAGCTGGGCTGCGACGTGCTGGCCTTCACCGACGATGACATCCTCTTCCCGGCCGACTGGCTGGAGCACATCGATGCGGCCTTCGGATCCGATGGTCCTGCGCTGGCGGGTGGACGCACCGAGCCGCAATGGCCGCCGATGGGCCGACCCGACTGGTATCACGACAGCATGGCCGCGGTTGTCGGCGGCGCTGATCTCGGCTTGAAGCGCATGGCGACGACGCCACCGGACTACGCACCGGCCGGCGCCAACCTGGTGGCCCGTGCGGCGCTGTTCGAGCGCGTCGGCCCCTTCTCCGAGCTGCATTTCCGGCACATGGACCTCGAGTTCGGCCAACGCTGCCAGGCGCGCGGCGAGATGGTGACCTATGAGCCGACGCTGTGCATCACCGCACCCGTGGATGCCGCCGTGCTGAACCGCCGCTACTTCCGGCGCTGGGCCTTCAAGGCTGGCCTGTCCTCCTGGTGGCCCGCCGGCAGCCGTGAATTCGCCGGCGTGCCGCTCTGGCAGTATCAGCAGCTGCTGCAGGACGGCATAGGCTGGCTGCTCGGCCCCTTGCGGCGCGAACCGGTGGCCGAGCGATTCGTGCGCGAGCTGCGCCTGCTGCGCAGCTGGGGCCGCGTGCAAAGCCGCTGGCGGGCGCAGTGGTTCCCTGCCTCCTATGCAGCCTGGGTAGAACGCCACTCGCAGAAGAAGCAGGGGCTGTACTGATGAGCGCAGTGCCGGGCCGCCCCAAGCAAGCTCGCTCCCGCCTGGCGGGAGTGAGCCCGGACATGGGATGCCCTGAGGGCATCCCATGCCTGGTGAACGCCAGGCCGCGCTGTCGGCCAGGCAAGGCCGCAGGCCGAGGGGTGCACCAATGACCACGGTGCGCCGCTCCCTCGGCTTCGCCTTCCTGGAGCGCTATCTCCTCATCGCCCTGCAGCTGCTGTCGTTCACGCTGCTGGCGCGGCTGCTGACGCCGCAGCAGATCGGCCTGTACTCGGTCTCCATGGCCCTGGTCAGCATGGCCCAGGTGGTGCGCGACTTCGGCCTGGCCAACTATCTGATCCAGCGCAAGGACCTCAGCAGCGAAGACATCGGCAGCGCCCTGGGCCTGTCGCTGCTGCTGGGCGGCGGCCTCTTCGCTGGCATCAATGCCGCCGCGCCGTGGATCGCCGGGTTCTACGACGACGCCAGCCTCGCCCGCATCGTCGGCATCATCTCGATCAACTTCCTGATCCTGCCCTTCAACTCCATCTCCATCGCACTGCTGCGACGCGACATGCGTTTCGATGCGCTGATGCGCATCAATGTGGCCGCGGCCACCGTCGGCTGCTTCACGACGCTGGGACTGGCCTGGGCCGGCGTCGGCGCGGCCAGCCTGGCCTGGGGCGAGATCGCCAGCAGCTTGACCATGGCCGTCGGTGTCAGCCTGGCGGGTGCCTGGGGGCGGCTCGCACGGCCCCAGCTGAGCCGCTGGCGCGACATCCTGGGCTTCGGGGGCCCGATCACGGCCGCCAACGTCGTCACCTCGGTGTCCATGGACATCAACGACCTCGCCGTCGGCAAGATGCTGAACTTCGGCCAGGTCGCCATCGCCAGTCGCGCCCAGGGTCTGATGAATCTGTTCGCACGGGACATCATGGGCACTGTGCGCTCGGTGGCCTATCCCGCCTTCTCCAAGGCGCACCGCGAAGGCGGCGCGCTGGAGCAGCGTCACGTGCAGAGCCTGGCCGCCGTCAGCGCCGTGGCCTGGCCTTTCTACGGCTTTGTCGGCCTGTTCTCGCTCGAGGTGCTGCGCCTGATGTTCGGGCCACAGTGGGATGCGTCGGCGCCCTTGGTGCCCCTCTATTGCGCGGCGGGCGCCGTCAGCGTGCTGAACAGCCTGGTGCCCACCGTCATGCTGGCCGCGGGACATTCCAGGCTGGTGGCCATGGCCGATCTCATCATCCAGCCCATCAAGGCCCTGCTGCTGGTCGCCGTGCTGTGGTGGTGGCGCGCGCTCGAACCGCTGGCCCTGGGCTTCCTTGCCATGGCCATCGTCGCCGTGCCCTATTTCTATGCCTTCAAGCAACGCTGCCTGCCAAGCGACTTCCGCGCCATCGCGCGTGAGCTGTCGCGCAATGCGCTGCTCGCGCTGATCTGCCTGCTGCCCTCGGCCCTGGCCGCTGCCTGGCTGCGCCCAGCAGGCAACGCGCTGGCCCCGCCGATCTGGCTCGGTCTTGCCGCGTTGACCGGCCTGCTGTGGCTGGCGGGCCTGCGGCTGCTGGGCCACCCGCTGTACGGCGAACTCGTCGCCCTCATCCGCCGCCGCAGCGGCGCCGCCACCTCATGAAGGTCGCTGTCGTCATCGTCACCTACAACGGCGCCGCCTGGATCGCCGGCGCGCTGCGCTCGCTGCGCGAGAGCAGCCATGCCTGCAAGCCCATCGTCGTCGACAACGCATCGGGCGACGACACGGTGGCCATCGTGCGGCGCGACTTCCCCGAAGCCCGCCTCGTCGAAACCGGCGCCAACCTCGGCTTCGGTCGCGGCAACAACCTGGGCATTGAAGTCGCGCTGGCCGACGGCGCGGATGCCGTCTTCCTGCTCAACCAGGACGCCTGGGTGACGCCCGAATCCATCGCTCAGATGGTGGCCTTCCTGGCCGCCGAACCCGGCTTTGACATCGTCAGCCCGCTGCATTGCAGCCCGGACCTCGGCCGCGTCGACCCCAACACGCAAAGCGCCTATCTGCAGCGCCATGCCAGCGCCTACCTGTCCGACGCCTGTCTGGGCCAGGTTCAACCGCATTACGCCATCCGCGGCATCAACGCGGCAGCCTGGATGCTGCGCGCCGAGGTGTTCCGCCGCGTCGGCGGCTTCGATCCGCTGTTCTTCATGTATGGCGAGGACGACGACCTCATCGAGCGCTTCGCCCACCATGGCCTGCGCACGGCCCTGCTGCCCGCAGCGCGCATCGTGCACCTGCGGGCGAAGGGACCCCAGCCTGCGCAGAGCTGGGGCCAGCAGGTCGCCAGCCGTGCGCAGCGCAAGCGCTCGGCCCTGCTGCTGGACCTCAAGCGCCCCGGCGGCAGCCTGCCCGGACAATTGCTGCGTCTGCTGTCGGCCGGCGTCGTGCAGCCGCTGGCCGAGCTGCTCGCCAACCACGACCTCAAGGCCTTCCTGGCCAGCCTGCTCGCCGCCTCGCGCGTGCTGGCCGGGATCGTCCGCATCCGACGCCATGCGCAACTCTGCGCGACGCCCGGTGCGCATTTCCTGAAGCTCGACACGCCATGAAGCCTGGACTGGACTGGCGGCTCCACCCGCTGACCGCGGCGCAAGGCCTCGGCTCGCACCGCGCAGCGTGGGACCGCCTCAACCAGCAGCTCATGGCTGGCCATGGCATGCTCGACGGCGATTTCGTCGATGCATTGCTGCGCCATTTCGGCGCGCGCGGGGCCCTTCTCGCCACGGCCCATCGCGACGGCGAACCGGTGGCCATGCTGCTGCTCAACCCGCAGACGCGCGGTCTGGGGGTCTGGTCCAGCTTCCTGCCCTCGCAAACGCAGATCGGCCCCAGCCTGATTCCGGCCGGGCTGGAACTGGGCGGTCTGCTGGCGGCCCTCCCCGGCCGTGCGGGCGAGCTCGACCTGCTGTGCAACGACCCCCGCTTCGGCGACCTGCGCGAACTGCCGAAGAAGCCCGTGCAAAGCCAGCCGCATGCGCTGACCATGAGCGTCAGCCTCAAGGGCAGCTTCGACGACTACTGGGCGCAGCGGCCGCGCAAGCTGATCCAGAACATGCGCCGCTATCTGCGCCGGCTGCAATCAGAGCCCAGCGGCGAACGCCTGGCCGTCATAGGAGACCCTGAAGCCATGGCCGCTGCCGTGGAACGCTATGCAGTGCTGGAGTCCAGTGGCTGGAAGGGGCGCGAGGGCACAGCGATCAGCAGCGACGACCCGCAGGGGCGCTTCTACGCCGAGGTCATGCGGGGCTTCGCAACGCGTGGCGAAGCCCTGGTCTACGAGCTGTGGCTGGGCGAGGACCTGCTGGCCTCGCGCATGCTGCTGTTGCGCGGCGGCATGGCCGTCATGCTGAAGACAGCCTTCCACGAACAGTTCGAACGCTTTGCGCCGGGCCGCATCCTGCTGCTGCGCACGCTGGAAGACCTGTTCGCGCGCGCACCGGGTGGCTGCGTCGAGTTCTATACGAACGCCGAGGCCGACCTGCTCGCCTGGTCCACTTCGCAGCGCTGGATCAACCATGTGAGCGTCTACCGTCACCTGGGGCTGCCCACACTTTATGGCCTGCTCAGACGCGGCAGCCGCGGCTGGCGACGTTGGCACGGCCGCGCCAACCCGCCGATGGACACCGAGATCATGGTGAGCCGCAGCGGCGCCAGCATCGACACCTACGTCCATGTGCGCGAGCTGCCGGCGGATGCGCTGGCGTTGATGCAGCAGGCCGAGCAGCGCCACGTCGAGCTGGGTGCCGACTGGTTTGCCAACCTGATCGACACCGTCTACGCCAGCGAGCCGCAGGCTCAGGTGCGCATCCATGTGCTGCGCCGCCAGGGCCGCGCGCTGGCCGTGCTGCCGACCGTCGCGCAGAGCGGCGCCCTCGGCCGGGAAATCAGTGCACTGTCCAACTACTACACGGCCATCTTCGCTCCGGCGCTGGAAGAAGATGTCGAGGCCGAGGATCTGCTGCCGCTGACGCGGGCCATGAGACGGGCCGGCAGCGGCGCGGCGGCCTACCGCTTCTCGCCGATGGACCCGGACTCGCGCGAATTCGCGCTGCTCAAGCAAGCCCTGACGCTGGCGGGCCTCAGCACGCACGCCTACTTCTCCTTCGGCAACTGGTATGAACCGGTGCGCCAGAGCTGGGCCGAGTATCTGAAGGCCAGGAGCGGTCAGCTGCGCAGCACCGTCAAGCGCATGGGCAAGAAGTTCGCCGGCGAGGGCGGGCGGCTGGAGGTCGTGCGTGACGGCGACGCCCTCGAGGTCGCGCTGGCCGCCTACCGCGAGGTCTACGCCCACAGCTGGAAGCTGCCTGAGCCCTACCCTGACTTCGTGCCAGGCCTGATCCGCCTGTGCGCACGCCGCGGCTGGCTGCGGCTGGGCCTGGCCTGGTTGAACGACAAGCCGGTGGCGGCGCAGATCTGGATCGTCGCCAATGGCCGCGCCAACATCTACAAGCTGGCCTACGACCAGGATCACAAGGCACTCGCACCAGGTACGCTGCTGACCGCGCTGCTGATGGAGCGGGCCCTCGACCTGGAGCGTGTGCAGGAGGTGGACTATCTGATCGGCGATGCCCCGTACAAGGCCGAATGGATGGGCCAGCGCCGCGAACGCCTGGGGCTGGTCGCCTACGACCCTTTGACGCTGCGCGGCTTGATCGGTCTGGCGCGCCAGACCGTCGGCAATGTCTGGCGGCGCATGCAGGCGCAGCAAAACACCCCCCATCCCACCGACAATCCCGCGTCCTGATATTCACGAGCTCGCATGCAAGCCCAAGCCCTGCCGCCCGACACGCCCTTCGCCTCCGGCCAGCCCCGCTTCGCCGCGCCTGCCGCCGATGCCCTGGCCGCCTGGCAGCAGGCCTTTGCCGCGCGCGGCGCGGCCTGCGCCGCCGACGTGGGCGGCGAATTTGCCGTCGCGCTGACCCTGCCCGGCAACGCGGCCTACCTCGCCGTCGACCGCTTCGCCGTGCACAGCCTCTGCTACGCGGTGCACGACGGTCGCCTGCACTTCGCGACGCGAGCCGATGAACTGGCCCGGCGCTTGAGCATCCGCGAGCTCGACACCCAGGCCATCTTCAACTATCTCTTTCACCACTGCATTCCGTCGCCGCGCACCATCTATGCCGGCATTCACAGGCTGCCGCCCGCCCACTACGCGCTGTTCCAGAACGGCAAGCTGACGGTCGCGCCCTACTGGGTCGCCCGCTTCGACGAACTGGCCCGCCCGGACTTCGACACCCTGCGCGACGAGTTCCGCGGCATCCTGCGCAGCGCGGTCCGCGAGCGCCTCAGCGCCGACGGCAGGACCGCCTGCTTCCTCTCCGGCGGCACCGACAGCTCCACCGTCTGCGGCCTGCTGCGCGAAGCGACCGACCGGCCGCCGGCCAGCTATTCCATCGGCTTCGATTCCGAAGGCTATGACGAGATGGAGTACGCGCGCATCGCGGCCAAGGCCTATGGCGCCGACCATCACGAGTACTACGTGACGCCGGCCGACCTCGTGAAGGCCATTCCCGACGTCGCCGCCCACTACGACCAGCCCTTCGGCAACTCCTCGGCGGTGCCGGCCTTCTACTGCGCCGCCAAGGCGCGCGCCGACGGCTACACCCGCATGCTGGCCGGCGACGGCGGCGACGAGCTCTTCGGCGGCAACACCCGCTATGCCAAGGAGCGCGTCTTCCATGTCTACAGCCAGATCCCGTCGCCGCTGCGCGCCGGCGTGCTGAACCCGCTGTTCATGAACCCCGTCACCGGCAGCATCCCGCTGCTGAAGAAAGGCACCAGCTACATCCGCCAGGCGCGCGTGCCCATGCCGGACCGCATGCAGAGCTACAACCTGCTGGACCGGCTGGGCCTGCAGGAGGTGCTGACACCGGCCTTCCTGGCTGCCGTCGACACCGGCGCGCCCCGCGACCACCAGCGCGCCACCTGGGCAGCCGGCCCGCACGACGCCAGCCTCGTCAACCAGATGCTGGCCTTCGACTGGCGCTACACCCTGGCAGAGAACGACCTGCCCAAGGTGGTCGGCACGACGGCGCTGGCGGGCGTCGACGTCGGTTTCCCGCTGCTGGACACGCGCCTGCTCGATTTCTCGCTGAAGCTGCCGACGAACTACAAGCTGCGCGGCTTCAAGCTGCGCTGGTTCTTCAAGGAAGCCCTGCGCGGCTTCCTGCCGGACGAGATCCTGACCAAGAAGAAGCACGGCTTCGGTCTGCCCTTCGGCCCCTGGGCCGTCAAGGATGCGGCGCTGAATGCGCTGGCCGCCGAATCGCTGCGCGGCGTCGCCGCGCGGGGCATCGTGCGGACCGAGTTCGTCGAGAGCCTGCTGACTCAGCGGCTCAAGGAGCACGCCGGCTACTACGGCGAGATGGTCTGGATCCTGATGATGCTGGAGCAGTGGCTGCGCCGTCATGCGCCAGACTACCGGCTCGCCTGAACGACGGCCAGCAAAGCCCTCCTGCCGATTGCGCGGTCTCTGATCCAGCCTCGTCGGCGGTTCGATGCCCCGTGTCGGCTGGGGCATCCAATCGATCTCCTACAACGGCCCGGCCATCTTGACTATTGCGATGCGGTCCAGGCCTCCACCTCGGCAATGCGCGAGAGGTAGTAGGTCGAGCTGGTTACCAGCACGCGGATGCGCGGCGTCGTGATGGGCGCGAAGGTGAACTGCCGCCACACCTTGTTGTTGCCCACGACGTTGCCGCCCGGCACATCCGCCCACCCGGTGCCGTTCCAGTACTGGACCTGGAATTGCGTGATGCCGTAGTTGCTGAACGTCATCGTCAGCGTCGGC